>JBFXAY010000005.1:0-131470 GCA_050183815.1 Gemmatimonadales bacterium
ACTGGCCCGGGACATCACGTCACCGTCCCGCATCAGTTCCCGCACGAGCGTCGGCACCAGTCCGCGGCCGCTCCGCTCCATCCGGCCGAGGATCCGCCGGACGCCCGCGCTCGACAACTGCTTGCCGAGGTGCGACGCGGCGACGTCCTCGAGATGATGCGCCTCGTCGAGAATCAGCCGCTGGTAGGGCGGCAGCACGGCCGCGTCTTCCCAGTTCTCGGAGGCCTGGCGCACGGCCAGATCGGCGGCCAGAAGGTGGTGATTGACCACCACCACGTCCGCTTCCGCCGCCCGGCGCCGGGCCCGGAACAGAAAGCACTTGTCGAACTTGGGGCACTTGAGCCGGGGACAGAGATCGGGCTCCGCCGATACTTCGTCCCAGACTTCGCCGGAGGGCGGCGTGGCGAGGTCGCCGATGGTCCCGTCCGCCGTTCGGGTGGCCCACTCGGTAATGGTGAGCAGTTCCTCGAGCCGGCCTTCGTCGAGGAGCGACTGCTGGCCGTGGCCCGCCGTCTCGAGCCGGGCGAGACAGAGATAGTTCCGCCAACCCTTGAGCAGGGCGAACGTGGGGCGGCGTTCCTCGGTACCGAGCGCTTCCTGCAGCAGGGGCAGGTCCTTGCCGACGAGCTGCTCCTGGAGATTGATCGTGTTGGTCGAGATGATCGTCCGCTCGTCGTTCTGGCGGGCCCATTCCAGCGCCGGCACCAGGTAGGCGAACGACTTGCCGACCCCGGTGCCGGCCTCGAGGAGCAGTACCCCGCCGTCGTTGTACCCATCGCTGATGAACGCGGCCATGTCCCGCTGGCTCGGCCGATCCTCGTACTGGCCCATCAGCCGGGCCACGGCACCACCCTCGAGGAGGTGGCCGACCGTGTTCAGGGTGTCGAGCGCCAGTTCGACTCGCGCCCGCGGCACCTCGACGACGACATAGAGGGCGTCCGCCGCGTTGTCGATGATTCCGAAGCCGATGCCGGCGTCATGGAACCGGGCCGCGACGTTGAGATCGGCGTGGGACGGTTCGAGTTCCCCGCTCGGATGGTTGTGGAGGATCATCTCGCCCCGGCGGGCGACCCCCGGCAGCGCCAACACCATCTCCGCCGTGCCCCGGGCCACGGCGCGGGCCTCGGTGACCACGCCGTCGGCGCGGACGGCCGCCACGAAGCAGACCTCCCGGCCACCGGCCTGGGCGATCTCGTGGGCGAGGTACTCCTGCACCTCGGAAAGAATCCTGGAATCCGGCGGGGTCATGCGCGGAAAGATAGTGGCGGGGCCCCTGGGGCCGAGGATCCGATCAACGCAAAATACCGGTCCCGGTCAGGTCTTGAGTTCCTTCTTCTTCGCCGCCGGGAACAGCACGTTGTTGAGGATCAGCCGGTACCCCGGCGAATGCGAATGCAGCGACAGGTCGGTCGGGGCGTCGCCGATCTGGTGTTGCGGGTCTTCGGGGTCGTGGCCGCCGAAGAACGTCCAGGTTCCCTGCCCCCGGTCGCCGTGGATGTACTTGGCCCACGGCGCGCCCGGTTCGTCGGCCAGGACCGTGACGCCCGGCTTGAGCCGGTTCTTCATGAAGGACGTCGTGAGGCCGTAGAAATCGGGAATTACCTGCCGGTGGTTCTGGACCAGCATCGTCGCCACCGGATCGATCTTGGCGCTGAAGTTGAACAGAGTGAAACTGCCCAGCGGCTGGCGCCGGTCGGGCGAATTGACCTGATGGCCGTCGATGTCCGAATAGAGCGCCAGCGACGGGCTCTGCTCGAGGCGGGCGCCCTGGAAGGCCAGCGCCCGGTCCCAGTCCATCTTGCCGGTGGCGCCGGAGTCCATCGGCGTCCCGTCCGCGAAACTCGCGGCGATGTCCACGCCGTCGCTGGCGAGGGCCAGATCGAGCGTCTCGGTGGCCGTGCACATCGCGAACAAAAAACCGCCCCGCTCGACGAACCGGTAGATGGCGTACGCCACCGCCCGCTTGGCAGCGGGAACGTCCCGGAAACCGAGTTTGCGGGCCACCCGCTCGTTCCGGTCCACCATCTCCTGGAGCCAGGGCGCCCCGTTGTAGTTCAGAAAGAACTTCGAGTACTGGCCGGTGAAGTCCTCGTGATGGAGATGGAGCCAGTCGTAGCTCTTGAGACCCTCGGCCGCCACCTCCTCGTCCCAGACCTTGTCGAACTTGATCCCGGCATAGTTGAGCGCCATCGTCACCGCGTCGTCCCACGGCGCGGCATTCTGCGGCGCGTACACGGCCACCTTCGGGGCTTTCTCGAGCGGGACCGCGTCCGCGTTCGACTCGCGGATCTCCCCCTTGGCCTGGAAGACCGCGGCGTTGTCCACGGCCTCGACGGTGACGCCCGACAGGGCCGCGTCCCGAGCCACCGCCGTTTCGCCCGGCAGCAGGAAGGCGCCGCCCCGGTAGTTGAGGAACCACTCGGCCTTCCCACCCCGTTCCAGCAGGCGGAACGCGAGCCCGTAGGCCTTCAGGTGATCGGATTGCCCCTCGTCCATCGGAATCAGGAAATAGTCCGCCAGCCGCCGCCCGCCGAACCGGCCCGGCCAGACGGCGGCCGCGGCGGCCGCCCCGCTCACCTCGAGAAATCGCCGCCGCTTCATGCCGGAGGTATCGCTCCCTTCGCCTGGTCGAGCAGCCGCCGCGCCTGGGGCGCGACGGCGCTCGACGGATAGCTGACCAGCACCTGTTCCAGCACGGCAATCGCCTCGTCCTTGCGGTCGCCCCGCACGAGGAGCCGCCCCAGCTCGAAACCCGCGGCCGCCGCACTCGCGGGCACCTTCAACTCCGAGACCTGACGATACCCCCGCTCAGCGTCCGCCGCGTGACCCAGGCCGTCCTGCACCCGCGCCACGAGCAAAAGCACCTCGGCGCCGCCCTTTTCGGCCGGCAGCGTGCCGGACACCTGTTCGAGCCCCCGCACCGCGGCGGCACTGTCCCGCCGTTCGAGGGCGAGCAAGGCACCGCCCAGCGCCGGCAGGCTGTCCGTTTCGATCACCTGCATCAGCGCCAGCGCCGTCGTGCGCGACACCGCCGCGTCCCGGGTTCCCGCGAACGGACCGGCGTAGCGCAGCAGATTGGAGGCCTCGATCAGCGCGCCCTGATAGAGCTTGATCCGTCCCCGCACCGCGAGCCCGTCGACCGTACTGTCCTGGGCCACCAGCTCGTCGGCCCGGTCGAGCTTCCCGACGGCGATCCACCCTTCGGCGACCTTGACCTGAAGCCCGGCCCGCTCGTCTTCGGACAGGACCCCCTTGAGCTGGGCAAACTGCTTGGTGGCCTCGTCCATCTTGCCTTCACCCACCAGCACCGCCACCAGCGTCGAGGCGGCCGACGCCGCCATCGTCGGCGACGACTTGGGGTCCGCCGCGAGCCGGGACAGCATCCGCCGCGCCGACGACTGATCGCCGGCCTCGGTGTACGACTGGGCACTCTCGAGCCAGTAGCGGGTCGCCTGGGCCGGCACCTTGCCGCCGAGAATCTCGAGCCCGATCGCCTTGGCCATCGCCGCTTCGCGGCCGCGGAGGCCGCGCACCTCGTCGAGCCCGTCCTGAAGCGCCTCGACCAGCTGATCCCCCAGGAGATTGCTCGCCCGCTCGAGCCGCCGGATGCCGCCGACGGGGTCACCCCACCGGACCGTGAGGGCCGCGGCGATCCGCTCCGCAATCGGCGTCTGCGCCCGGTCGAGGAGCCGCAGCACCGCCGGCCGCCCCGGCACCCCGACCTGCGCCAGGATCGAAACCGCGGCCGCCCGGTAGCCCGGCGTCCCGGCCACTGCCAGGAGCCACTCGGTCACCGCCGTGTCGTAGTCGCCCTCGATCGTCGCCAACTGGGCCAACTCGCCCGCCAACGCCCCGCCGCCGAGCGCCTCGCGGCCCATCCGGTAGGCCGCGCGGGCACCGGCGCGGTCCCGGGCGGCCAGCGCCGCCGCGCCCAGTTCCTGGTACGGTGCCTCGGACTTGGGCTCGATCACCGCCCAGCGCTCCACCATCCGCCGGGCGCTGTCGCTCTGTCCGGCCGCGACATAGACCCGGACACCCAGGCCGTAGAGTGCGGCCGAGGGTTGCCCGATCTCGAGCGCCCTGGTGAACTGGGGTACCATGTCCGCGAGTTTGCCGTTGGGCATCAACGACCGCTCCAGGCCGAGGAGCGCGCCGATATCGTTCGGCTGTCCGGCGAGTATCGCCCGGTAGGCTTCGGCGGCCGCCGCGTGCTGGCCCCGCCGTTCGAGGTCGAACGCCCGGGTGGCCGGATCCTGACCCGCCACCCGCCCCTGGGCGGCCAACGGCGCCGCCAGGAGCGCTGCCGCGGCCGCCGAAAGAAACGGCCGCCACCACGGCATGGTCACCGCCCGCTGCCGGCCGTAAGCCGCCGGAAGTAGTCCGTCACGAGCCGCCGTTCCTCGGGGGAGAGCCGCTGCAGTTCCTCCCAGCTCGGGAACCGGATCCGGCCGGACTCGTCGAGCAACCGCCGAAGCGGTGCCGGGACGCTCACCGAGTCGCCCTTCGCGACCTCGCTCTGGCGCTCTTTCTTCTCGTCTTTCTCTTCCCCCTGCAGGGTCCGCCCGGCGTCGAGCATCTTCTTGAAGAGACGCTCCTGCCGCTCCACCGTCTCGCGGTCGAGCCGGCCGGCCTCGAGCTTCCGGGCCAGTTCCCGGGCCTCTTCGGCCATGTCGCGGGTACCCTCCATCTGGGTTTCGGCCCGGAGCCGGTCGAGTTCCTCGGCCATCTGGCGCTGCTGCTGGGCGAGGGCCTGCATCCGCGCCTGGAGCTGCTGGCCCGCGAGCATCGAGAGGAGATTCTGCCCCTCCTGGCTCATGCTGCCCTGCTGGCCGGCCATCTGCTGCATCCGCTGCACCGCCTCGCTCACCCCCGACGCCGACGACGCGCCCGACACATCGTCCCGGGACCGGAGCATCTGGAAGGCGGCCACGTTGAGCGCGTCCACGGCTTCGCCGGCCTGCTCGGTGGCTTCGCGGATGTTCGCCGACGCCGAGGACACCGCCTCCCGGGCCCGGCCCATTTGGAGGCGGGCCTGCACCAGCGCCGCGCCGATCTGCGGGGAGATCAGCGCGTTCTTGCCGCTCACCGCGAGCACCTGCTCGAGCAGCTTCTGGACGCCCTCTTCAATGACGCCCTGTTCCTGCCGCGCCTGGGCGATCGTGAGGCCCCGCCCGATCAACCCGCTCAGCGCCAATTGGCGCTGGCTCAGCCGCGCGGTCTCGGCGAGCGCCCGGTCGATCGCGTCGATGACCTCCTGCTTCCATTCATTCTGCTGGGCCTCGCGCTGCTCCTGCACGTCCTTCTGGATCTGCTGCATCTGCTGGGCGGCCTGCTGCCCCTGCTGCTTCGCCTGCTGCCGCTTGCCGTTCTTGGCGGACTGGGCCGCGTTCTGCATCTGCTGCGAGGCCTGGCGAGCCTCCTTCGCGTTCTGCTGCAGCTCGTCCTTGCGCCCCTGGTCGTCGAGCTGTTTCGCGGCTTCTTCGAGGCCCTTTGCCAGGGAGTCGGCCCGCTGCGACATGCCCTCTTCCTGGGCCGCCGCCAGCGAGCTGTCGGCCTGCTCGACCTTGTCGTTCCAGGCCTCCTGCTGCTCGGCCAGTTCCTTGCTTTCCTGCTCCAGGCTGCTCAGCTCGCCTTCGAGGGCGGCCCGCTTGAACAGCTCCCGGGTCCGCTCCATTGCCTCTTTGAGCTTCTGCTGCGCGTCGGCCAGCTTCTCGAGCGCTTCGCGCGCGGCCTGCGGGTCGAGGTTCTTGAGAGCCTCCCGCAACTCCTCGAGCCGGCGGCGCATCTCCGGCGAAATCGCCTTGTCGAGCTGGGCCCGGATCTCCTCGAGCTGGCGGCGGAAGGCGGAATCGACGATCCCGCTCCGGTCGCT
The DNA here is from genome assembly GCA_050183815.1 of Gemmatimonadales bacterium. GTDB lineage: Bacteria > Gemmatimonadota > Gemmatimonadetes > Gemmatimonadales > GWC2-71-9 > SHZU01. The sequence goes on from JBFXAY010000005.1 coordinate 5,873, forward strand.
CGCCCGCTCCAGCTGTTCCAGCTGCTCGTCGAGCCGTTCCGCCTGATCGAGCATCTCCTGCTGATCCCGCGCGATCTGTTCGGCTCGCTTGGCGTCTTCGAACGAGAGCGACGGCTCGCCCTTCTCCGAGGTTCCTCGCTGCCGCTCCCGGCTCAAGTCCTCCGTCTGGCGCTGCAGCTGGCGGCTCTCGGCCACCAGCGAGTCGATCGTCCGGGCCACCTCGCGGGTGGCCGATCGCTGCTCGGAGCGGGCCTCGGTGGCGGTCGGCACGACCAGCACGAAGGTGCCGGAGCGGCCGACCTGGGCGGCTGGTGCGTTGTCCCGGGCCTCGACCCAATAGGTGACCGTGTCGCCCGGCACCAGCGCGAACTCGGTCAGGTCGAGCTTGAGCGACAGGAGCGCCCGGTCCGACAGGCCGCCCGGCAACGGTACCGGGGTTCGCGAGGGCGGCCCCCCGCCCCGGCGCCGGGTGGCCACGACCGTCACGGCCGTCAGCCCGTGATCGTCCCGCGCGTCCACCACGAGCCCGACCTCCTTGCCGAGAACCGGCATGGTATCCTGACCGGGGACCGGCACCTCGACCTCGGGGGCGAGATCGGGCACGATCACCAGCGGGATCATGACCGTGTCGCCGCCGATCGGGGCCCCGTCCACCGTCTCGAGCCCGAGCCGGAGCACCCCGGAAGCCCGCGGCGTGAGCCGGCCCCGGAACGACTCGCCCTCGACCTCGAGGCCGGTTTCGGTGCCGCCTAACGTCCACCAGGCCCGGCGCAGGGACGCCGTGGTTTCGCCCGCGGACACCAGCCGGGTGCCTTCGGGCAGGAGCAGCGTATCGCCGGTGGCGGGCAGCGCTTCGTCGTCCAGCTTGAGATAGGCGGGATAGTTGGCAGTCAGGGTAAGCCGGCCGAGGAACGCCGGCAGGCGAACGTGTACCGCCACGGTGTCCGAGGTCCGCCCGCCGCTCCGCACGAAGGCGAAGAGATCGCCTTCGAGGCCGGACAGGGTCCGGTTGGCCCGGCCGGCCGAGTCCAGCGAGACGACCTCGGACCGCCAGGCCTCTCCTTTCCCGCGGAGCCACAGCTCAGCGGTCCGCCGGCCCGCGGCCCGCAGGTCGACTTCGACCGACTCGCCCCGATCCACCACCTCCCGATCGACCCGGATCTGCACCGGTGCCACGAACAGGCCCCACGCCTCGGCCGGCGACCACAGCAATGCCACCGGACCGGATCCCGGCCGCGCGCCGAGAAGCGCCACGGCCGCAAAGCCCGCCACGGCCAGGCCGATGCGGCCCCGCCGCCGCCAGTCGTCCGTCAGCCCCTCCAGCGCCGCCGGGCCGCGCGCGGCGAGGGCGTCGGCGCAGGCCCGGTCCGCGGCCTGGTAGAGATCCGCACTGGTCCCCGCGGAGGCGCCCTCCAGAACCGACGCCACACCGCCCTGCCGCCATCCGGGGCTCGAGTCGAGCGTGGCGGCCAACGATCCCATCGTGAGGCGCCGGAACCGCCGCCGGGTAAGCCAGGCGGCCGCCACGACCCCGGCCAGCGCCACGAGCCACGCCGCCGGTACCCACAGGGGCGACCGCACCACCCCGAGGCGCACGAGCCAGGCGCCGACGGCCAGCGCGCCGAGGAGCCCGCCCACCGTGGTCCCGGCAGCCAGGGTGACGCCGGCCCGGCGAAGCGGCGCCGCCAGCCGCGCCAGCGCCTCAGGGGTGGCCCGGGGACTCACGGCCTAACGCCCTCCCACCGCGTAGGTGAACAGGTTGACCCCCATCCGGAGCGCCGCCTCGTGCCGCTCCGGCGGATCGCGATGCACTTCCGGGTCCTCCCAGCCATCCCCGAGATCCGACTCGTAGCTGTAGAACAGGACCAGTCGGCCGCCCTGATAGACGCCGAAACCCTGCGCCGGCTTCCCGTCGTGCTCATGGATCTTGGGCAGCCCCTTCGGGAATTCGTAGACAAGATGGTAGATCGGATGGTCCCACGGCACTTCGACCAGCGGCTGCTCCGGAAAGAGCCGGCCGATTTCCTTCCGGATCGACTCGTCCATGCCGTAGTTGTCGTCGATATGGAGGAAGCCGCCCTGGGCCAGATAGCTCCGGAGCTGTTCGACTTCCGCCCCGCTCCATTTCACGTTGCCATGGCCGGTCATGTAGAGGTACGGTACGTCCCAGAGATCGTCGTCGGTGAGTCGGACGACCTTCTCGCGAGTCGTGACCCGAAGCGTCGTGCGGGCATCGATGGCCTTGAGCAGATTGGGCAGGCTCGACGGGTTGGCGTACCAGTCGCCCCCGCCGTCGTAGTGCAACCGCCCGATCGTCATGGCCTCCTGGGCGGACAGGCCACACGGCAAGGCCAACAGGGCCGCTCCGGCCCCTGCCGAAACGGCCCACCTGGCCAGGTCCCGCCCCGCCTGCCACCGCCGCAAACCCGCCAATTCAGTCCTCCGCGAACAACCGATAGCTCTCGTTTCGCCGCAAGCCATGCACCTGGGCCACGACCCGCGCCGCCGTACTCCGCTCCACGCCGGCGTCGACCAGCGCCGCCGCCAGCGACGCGGCGCCCTCCCGGTCTACCGCCGGCGGCGCCTCAGCCGCCCCGGCCACTACCAGCGTCACCTCGCCCCGCACCTCGGCCGCCGCCCAGGCCTGGAGTTCTCCGAGCGACCCGCCCCGGTACTCCTCGAACTTCTTGGTCATTTCCCGGCCCACCAGCGCCCATCGGTCGGGACCGCACGCCTCGGCCAGGTCCGCCAGCAGGTCGCCGACCCGGCCCGGCGCCTCAAAGCACACTACGGGTAAGGTCTCCCCTTTGATGCGTTCGATCCAGACCCCTCGGTCCCGGCCCTTTCGGGGCGGGAACCCGAGGAACACGAACCGGTCGGCCGGCAGGCCCGAGGCCATCAGGACCGTGGCAACCGCCGATGGGCCGGGAACGGGAATGACCGACAGCCCCGCCGCCCGGGCCCGGGCGACCAGGGCCGGGCCCGGATCGCTCACCCCCGGCGTCCCGGCGTCGGTGCAGACGGCCAGGTCCTGGCCGGATTCGACTCTGGCCACCAGCTCGGCCAGCCGTTCCGGCGGGCTGTGCGCGTGACAACTCACCAGCTCCGCCCGGCTGCCGACATGGTCGAGAAGCTTTCGGGTCTGGCGGGTGTCTTCGGCCGCGACCGCCGGGACCCTCCGGAGCACGTCCGCCGCCCGGGGGGAGAGATCCCCCAGGTTGCCGATCGGCGTGGCGAGAACGAACAGCGTGCCGCTCATGGAAACGACAACGTCGGACCCGCCGCCGGGGACGGCGCGGGTCCGACGTTCATGCGGGCGGGACCGAACTCAGGCTGCGTTGGCCGCGTGCTTGTTGATCCGGTCCTGCAGCACCGACTTCTGGACGAGGCCCACCACCGTGTCGACATGGCGCCCGTCCTTGAAGAAGAGCAGCGTGGGAATCGACCGGACGTTGAACCGCATGCCGGTCCGCTGGTTCGCGTCGACGTCCAGCTTGGCGATCTGGACGGTGTCCGGATTGGACTGGGCCAGGTCCTCGAGAATCGGGGCGATCGCGCGGCACGGGCCGCACCACTCCGCCCAGAAGTCGACCACCACCAGTCCCTTCGCCTGCTCGACGTCGGCCGCGAACGTGTCGTCGGTCACGTGCCGGATGTTGGCTCCCATGCGAACTGTCCCTCGTTTCGTACGTGATTAGTTTCTCACCGTTTCCGGTGCCGGTCTCTCGGGAGGTCTCGTGATGCTCAACGCCCGAATCGCCCACATCGGTGTGGCGGTCGAACGAATCGACGAAAGCCTCGCCTTCTATCGCGACGTCCTCGGACTCACGCCCCATCACGGGCCGGAGATCAAGGACGGCGCCACCATCGTATCGTTGCCCTTCGGCGAGGCGGACGTCGAACTGCTCGAACCGGTCACTCCCGATGGGCCCATTGCCCGGTTCCTGGCCCGCCGTGGCCCGGGTATCCACCACGTCTGTTATCGGGTGGACAATCTCGATCTTGCCCTCCAGCGGTGCCGGGACGCCGGCTACCGCCTGGTCGACGAGACGCCCCGGCTCGGGGCTGGCGGCAAACGGATCGCCTTCGTCCACCCGAAGGCCACCAACGGCATCCTCATCGAACTGACGGAATAAGTCCCCGGTGACGCCTCAGGTTCCCGAAATCCGGTTGCAGGGAGCGCCGGGTACCCCGGCCGCCTCGAGGTCGAGCGTGCGTACCAACCAGGCGCCCTGCTTGGTGACGACCATCGTCACCGGCATCGATTTCGTGCAGCCGGGCTTGGTGAGTTCGACCATGAGCTGCCGCTCGTCCCGCTTCGCCGCCCCCGGATTCTCGCCGGCCACCCTCGCGGTCCAGCCGCGGAGATACGCCTGGGTGACCGCCATCCGCTTGAGCCAGTCCGACGGCTCGCCGGTGGTCGCCGCAGACCCTTTCGCGGTACCCCACAACTCGCCCATCTGGGTGAGATTGCTGTCGGCCACGGCCTGCATGAACGCCGCGGCCACTGCGGCCGGCGCCGCCATCGAGCCGCCGCCAGGCGCCGGCGAGGCCTGCTGGACGGTCGTGGTGCAGGCCGTCAGAACCACTGCACCGATAACGAGATGGCGCACGGGGAACTCCAAAGAGTCGGAACCGCGCGAAAGTAAATCGAGCCGGAGGCACTGAGCAATGCGGGCGATGCGACTGTATGTGAATATCGATCATGTGGCAACGGTGCGGGAAGCCCGGAAAACCGACGAGCCCGATCCGGTCGAAGCCGCCCGGCTCGCCGAGGCGGCCGGCGCCCAGGGCATCACCGTCCATCTCCGGGAAGACCGGCGCCACATTCAGGATCATGACATCGAGCGCCTGGCCGCCCGGCCGGGCACGGTCCTCAATTGCGAACTGGCCACAGCGCCCGACGTGGTGGCCCTGGTCGCCCGCCTCGAGCCCTATCAGGCGACCCTCGTCCCCGAACGGCGGGAAGAAGTCACCACGGAGGGCGGGCTCGATCTCACCCGGGATCCGGAACGCCTCGCCGAGGTGATCGCCCAGCTGACCGAGGCCGGCAGCCGGGTGAGTCTCTTCATCGACCCCGATCGCCGGGTCATCGATCAGGCCCGGGCCCTCGGCGTCCCCGCGATCGAACTCCACACCGGGCAGTACGCCCATCAGTGGCGGCGCGGCCGCCAGGCACTCGACGCGCTCGCCGATGCCGCCCGACACGCGGCCGCGATCGGACTCGCGGTCCATGCCGGCCACGGACTCACCTATGACAACGTCGATCCCGTGGCCGCGATCGAGGAGATCGAGGAACTCAACATCGGCCACAGCATCGTGAGCCGGGCGCTGATGACCGGATTCTACGGCGCCGTCTCCGAGATGCAGCGCCTGGTCCAAGCAGCCCGGCGGCCGCGTTGACCGCGGCGTAGCCACCGGCCTACTCTTCGGCCATGGGCGTCCCCTCAGGCCGCATCCAGTTCTTCGTGCTCGAGGCCTCCGACTATCTCGAGCGCCTCGCCATTCTCGCCGACCGCCGGGACGGTCCGGACGGCGAGGAACTCGTCCGGCTCACCCGGGCCCTTCGCGGGGCCGCCCTCATGGCGGGGCTCACCGGCTACGCGCAGGCGGCGGCCGGCCTCGAGCAGGTCGCCAAGGCGCACCGCGATGACCCGTCGGCCTGGGGCCCCGCGCGGGCTTCGCTGCTGGCCGACGCGGTCGAATCCCTCCAGGGACTCACCCGCCGGGCCGCTGACTGGAACGAGCAGGATGCCGAACGGGCCGGCCGCCTTGCCCGGGAGCTGGCCTCGGCGGTCGGCAGCGAACAGGTGAGCCCCCGGCCCGCCGGCGGCGAGCCGTCGGACGAACTCAAGCCGAGCGTCCGGGCCTTCGTCGGCCGAGAAGGCGCCCTCATCGGCGGCACCCTCGAACACGCGGCCCAGACCCTCGAACTCGGCCAGCCCGCGGAAGCCGCGACCCTGGTCCTGGGCCGGCTCCAGCCGCTGCGCGGCCTGGCGGCCCTGCCGTCGCTGTCGCCCCTGCCGGAGTTCCTCGACGCCATCGAGCTCACGATCCGGTCGTTCCGGGATCAGGCTCCGCCTCCGAGCGGCCCCGCCGCGCTGCGCCGGGTGGCGGCCGCGGTGACCCGACTGGCCCGCGAAATCGCCGAGGGCGGCACGCCGGGATTCGACGCGCCGGAGGTCGTCCTCGGCGCAGTGAGCCTGCTCGAGACGTTCGGCAATGAAGACGACGTGGTGGACGTGGCCACGCTCTTCCGCACCGGCGATCCCAATCCGATCGTGAAGCCGGGCGAGCGCACCGGCCGGGACGCGGCCGGCGACGGTATGATCGAGTTGGTCAGCCTCGGCGACCGGCTCCGGCAGGCCGCCGAACAGGTGGCCGCCCCGGGCTCGGCGACCGGGCGGACCCTCTATCTCTACGGCCTGCTGGTCCAGCTGCGGCCGCTCAGTCAGTCGGCACCCGAAGAGCGGCCTTACCTCTCCAGTCTTCTCGGCGCGATCGCCGGGGCGATCGGCCAGGGACGTGCCGGTCGCGACCCGATCGCCTTCGCCGCCCTGCTGCGCGATGGCGCCGAGACCCTCGCCGTCGCCGCGTCGAACCGGAATGCGATCTTCCTCGAGGAGGAGTTGGCGCCCACGGTCTCCCGCCTCCAGTCCCTCGGCCGAAGCGCCGCCGAGCCGGAACGGGACGAGACCGTTGTTCCGATCGAAGCGCTCGCGCCCGCCGAGCCGCTCCCGCCGGCGGTGGCCGTCGTTCCAGCACCGGCCGCCGGAAAGCTGCCGGCGGGCCTGAACTCATTCGAGCAGAGCTTCTCGACCTATCACGAACTCGTCTCGGCCGCCGGCCCGACGGCGCCCCCTGCGGCGGAGTCGAATCCAGCGGCGGCCGACGCCGCCCCACCCGCCGCAGCCCCGACCACCGACGACGAAACGGACGTCGTGCCGATCGAGTCGCTCCTGTTCCGGGGCCGCCGCGCCCTCGAACAGGCCGACCGGGTGCGCCGGGAACTCTCCGATGCCCTCGCGGCGAAACGGCCCTTCGCGGAAGTCGAACCGCTCGTCGGCGAACTGATCGACCTCGTACCGCTGGCCCTTGCGGAATAAGATCCTCGCCGGGCTGGCCGGCCTGCTCATCACGGTCGGCCTGCTCGCCTGGGTCCTCAAAGGGGTTTCCTTCACCGACGTCTGGCAGGGCATCCGCTCGGCCCGCTGGCCCTACCTCCTCGGCGCCACCGGTCTCGCCACCTTCAGTTTCGTGATCCGGGTCCCGCGCTGGCGGGTGCTGCTCCGCTCCGACGAGGGCGCGGTCCTCCCGAGCCGGCCCCTCTGGCACGGCATCGCGATCGGGTTCATGGCCAACAACCTGATCCCGTTCCGGGCCGGCGAGGTGCTTCGGGCCCTCGCCATCAACCGGCTGGCGCCGGTCGGGATCCCCGCCGCCCTCTCGTCGCTCGTGGCCGAGCGGTTGTTCGACGCGTTGACGATCGTCGCCTTCCTGTTCATCGGGCTCGTGACGGCGGGCATCCCCGCTGATGCGCAGATCATGGGGTTTTCGGTGACGGCTATCGCCGGCCGGCTCTCGCTGGCACCTCTGGCACTGCTGGTCGCCTGTGTGTTCGCCATTGCCCTGCCCCACCTGGCCAAGCGGATCACCCGGGCCATCATCCCGTGGCCGCGCCTGGCGGAGACCTTCTGCGGCTTCATCGACGGGATCCACGACGGTCTCGCGGCACTCAAGTCGCCCCGCCGGGTCCTTGCCGCCGCCGGCTGGTCGCTGATCCACTGGTTCAACAACGGGCTGTCGTTCTACCTCGGGTTCAAGGCGTTCGGGATCCCGATCGGATTGGGCGGGGCGCTGCTGCTTCAGAGCGTTCTCGTCGTCCTGATCGCCACCCCGTCGACGCCGGGCTACTTCGGCGTCTTCGAGGCGGCCATCAAGTCCGTCCTCGTCGTGCTGGCGGTCGAACCGACGACGGCGGTGACCTATGCGCTGGCCTATCATTTCACGACCTACGTGCCGATCACGCTCCTCGGCCTCTGGTCGCTCTCGCGAACGACCCTGACTCTGCGGCCTCCGGGCGGACCGGTGCCGGAGGCCACGGCGCCATGACCGAGGTTCTCCGGGCGGCCGCCCCTGCCAAGCTCAACCTGTTCCTCCGGATCCTCGCGGTCGAGCAGAACGGGTACCACGCCCTCGAGACCCTGTTTTGCCGGATCGGCCTCGCCGACGACCTCGAAGTCGAACGAGTCGACCGACCGGGTGCCGTGGAACTCGAGGTGACCGGTGCCGACACTGGTCCGGCGGAGGACAACCTCGTGACCCGGGCCGCACGGCGGGTCCTCGAGGCGACCCGGAACCGGTTCGGCGTCCGGATCCGGCTCGTCAAGCGAATTCCCGTCGCCGCGGGACTGGGCGGCGGGTCGTCCGATGCGGCGACGACGCTCGATCTCGTGAACCAGCTGTCGGGCGGGGCCGTGCCGCGGGCCGAACTCCTCAACTTCGCCGGCCGCCTCGGCGCCGACGTGCCGTTCTTCCTGAGCGGCGCGCCGCTGGCGCTGGCCTGGAGTCACGGTGACCGGATGCTGCGGCTGCCGCCGCTCCCACCGGCCCCGCTGCTGTTGCTGATCCCACCGGTGGGGGTCAACACTGCGGCCGCCTATCGCTGGGTCGACGAGGCCCGCACCGCCGCCGTCGGCCGGGGCAGCCTGGCCCTCGACCTCGACAGCTTGAGCCGCTGGAGCGACGTGGCGAGGATGGCCGGAAACGACTTCGAATCCGCGGTGTTCGGCCGGGAACCGCGGATCCGTGAGGCATTCGAAGCCCTGGCGCGGACGGCACCGACCTTCTGCCGAATGAGCGGCTCCGGCTCCACGCTGGTCGCGGCCTATCGCTCGGATCGGGAGCGCGACGACGCGAAGATGATGTTGGGCAAGAAATACGGAAAGACGGTCGCGACCGCGACCGCCTGACTACCCTGCCTTACACGCCGGCGGCCTGATTCCGGGTCAGTTGCAGCCACTGGGTGGCCGCCGCCTTGGCCTTGGCCGTGCCGCCGTTGCGCCGGTCCGCGAAAAACTTGCTCGCGCCGCGATACCGTGCCTGCCAGCCTTTGGTCGACCCATGGTCGAGCCGGACCACCGACCCCTTCGGACCGGTGCTCGTCGGGCCATGAAACGGCGCCGCCACCTTGTCGCAGTGGCGGTAGGTCTTCCCGGTGAGGGCATCCTTCAGGGTGCGGTACGTGACCCCGTTCGCCCGGGCGATCCGGGCAATCGGGTAATAGCCTAGGCGGTGCGCCGACCGCCGAATCTCGATCACGAAATCTTCGTTCAGTTTCGCCGAGCCATGACGCGAGCCATGCCTGGGAGGGATTTTCACGGGTTGCGGCCCCCAACAAGTGTTGGTTTCGTCACCATTCTAGCACTACCTGCGGCTATATTACAGTCTCGCATCGCGATGGCCCCTCGTCCAATGGCAGGACATCAGACTTTGGATCTGAGAATGGTGGTTCGAATCCACCGGGGCCAATTCTACCTCAGTTCCCCGCCTCGGCGCACCCAAACCGCCCCGGTTGCCCTAAGCGGTTTGAGGCGTTAAACTTAGGGGCTATGGCTCTGCCGAACCAGTCGCTCGTTCTGAGCCCCATGATGCTGCTCTCGGGCACCGCCAACCGGGCGCTGTCCGAAGAAGTGGCCGGGGAACTCGATCAACCGCTCTGCAAGGCGACGATCCGCCGCTTTGCCGACGGCGAGATCTTCGTCAAGATCGACGAGAACGTACGCGGCCGCGACGTCTACATCATCCAGCCGACCAATCCGCCGGGCGACAACCTCCTCGAGTTGCTGCTCCTGATGGATGCGGCCCGCCGGGCCAGTGCCGCCCGAATCACGGCGGTCATTCCCTACTTCGGCTACGCCCGGCAGGACCGGAAGGACCAGCCCCGGGTGGCCATCAGCGCCAAGCTCATGGCGAACATGGTGTCCACCGCCGGCGCCGACCGGGTCCTCGCGATCGACTTCCATCAGCATCAGATGCAGGGTTTCTTCGACCTGCCGGTCGACCACCTGTACGCCGCGCCCGTCTTCGTCAACCACTTCCGCCAGAAGGAACTCAAGGATCTGGTCGTCGTGGCCTCGGACGCCGGCGGTGCCAAGATGGCCCGCGGGTTCGCCAAGCGGCTCAACGCCACCTTCGCCATCATCGACAAGCGCCGGACCGCGGCCAACGTGGCCGAGGCGGTCAACGTGGTGGGCGATGTGGACGGCAAGGACTGCCTCATCCCGGACGACATGATCGACACCGGGGGCACCATGGCCGAGGCGGCCACCGCGCTCAAGCGGCTCGGGGCCCGGGACATCTACATCTGCGCCACCCATGCCCTGCTGAGCGGTCCGGCCGTGGAGCGCTTGACCAACGCCCCGGTCAAGGAAATTGCGGTCACGAATTCGATCGCGCTGCCGGAGTCCAAGCAGTTCGAGAAACTCAAAGTTCTGTCGATCTCCGGCCTCCTGGCCAAGGCGATCGGATACACCCACAGCGACCAGTCGGTCAGTTCGCTGTTCGATTGATCAGGTAGAGGACGAATCATCATGGCAACTGCATCACTCTCCGCAAACTCGCGCCAGCAGGCGGGCAAAGGCGCCGCCCGGTCGCTCCGCCGCGCCGGCAAGATCCCCGCGGTCGTCTACGGCCGGGGCCGGGATCCGGAATCCATCGAACTCGACGCCGTGGCGGTCGAGCGGATGCTCACCAAGATCCGCTCCGGCACGGCGCTGCTCGACGTCACCGTCGACGGCCGCGAACCGTTCAAGGCGCTGATCCGAGAAATCCAGCGCAGCCCGGTGCGTCCGGTCGACATCCTGCACATGGACCTGTACGAGGTCCATGCGAACGAGAAGATCTCCGTCCAGGTCCCGGTCAAGTTCGTCGGCACGGCCGATGGCGTCCGAAACGGCGGCGGCGTCTTCGAGGCGGTCATCCATGACGTGACCGTCCGGGTGCTCCCGGCAAACATCCCCGACCACCTCGACATCGACGTGACCAACCTCGCGGTTGGCCACTCGCTCCACGTCCGGGACCTGACATTCGCCGACGGTGAGATCCTCACCGATGGCGGGGTCACGGTCTGCACCGTCGTGGCGCCGAAGGTCGAGGAGGCCGCGGTGCCCGGCGCCGAAGGGGCGCCCACGGCGGAGCCGGAACTCATCCGCAAGCCCAAGGCCTCGGACGAGGAAGAGGGCGAGGCGAAGGAGTAGCACCTGCGGACCGTCGTGGGGCTCGGCAATCCCGGGCCGGAATACGAGGGGACGCGACACAACGCCGGGTTCATCCTGGCAGATCACCTCGCGGAGCGCTGGGGTTTCGGGCCCTGGCGCCGCGAGGGCCCGGCGCGGGTCTGCCGCGGCATGGTCGGGCGGGTCGCGGTTCAGCTGGTCAAGCCGCACACCTACATGAATCGGAGCGGGGCCGCCCTCGGGGTGGCTCGAGCCGAGGAAGGGTTCGACCCCGCGGCCGACCTGCTGGTGGTCGTGGACGAGGCGGCCCTGCCGGTGGGCCGATTCCGGCTCCGGGCCCGAGGGTCGGCCGGGGGGCATAACGGCCTCAAGAGCATCGAGGCTTCGCTTCGGACGCAGGAATACGCCCGGCTCCGGATCGGCGTCGGCCCCATGCCCGGCGATATCGACATGGCGGACTACGTACTCGACCCGTTCGAGGCCGCCGAATCTGAGGTGATAGAGGAGTTGCTCGACCCGATGGCCGAAGCCGTGGAAACCTGGCTCGCCGAAGGGATCGAGACCGCGATGAACCGCCACAATCGGACCCCAAAACCGGCCGACTGACCGGCTGCCGACAACTCGACAGGGTACCATGACCGACAATCTCACCCTCTACTCGATCGGGATCGGCCTCCTCGGCTTGATCGCGGTGTTCCTGACCTTCACCGGCATCAAGCGCCAGGCCCCCGGCAACGCCGCGATGCAGGGCCTCGCCGAGCAGATCCATCTCGGCGCGATGGCCTTCCTCAAGCGGGAATACGTCGTCCTGATTCCGTTCATCGTCGTCGTGGCGGGGCTCCTGAGCTACGCCATCGACGTCAAGACCGGCATCGCCTACGTCTTCGGCGGCCTCTGCTCGATCGCCAGCGGCTGGATCGGAATGCAGGGCGCCACGGCGGCCAACGTCCGGACGGCGGAAGCCGCCCGGTCAAGCGGTCAGGCCCAGGCCCTCCGGACCGCCTTCTCCGGCGGCGCGGTCATGGGGCTCGCGGTCGCTTCCCTCGGCCTGCTCGGTGTGTCCGTGGTCTTCCGGTTCCTCGGCCACGAGGAACTGGTCAGCAATGCCAAGGCGTTTTCGGAGATCATCTCCGGTTTCGCGATGGGCGCCTCGTCGATCGCGCTCTTCGCCCGCGTCGGCGGCGGCATCTACACCAAGGCGGCCGACGTCGGCGCCGACCTGGTGGGCAAGGTCGAGGCCGGGATCCCGGAGGACGACCCCCGCAACCCCGCCACCATCGCCGACAACGTGGGCGACAACGTCGGTGACGTGGCGGGCCTCGGCGCCGACATCTTCGAGTCCTACGTCGGCGCCACCATCGCCACCGTGGCGCTGGCGGCCACCTCGTTCCGGATTCCGGACGAGAACCGGCTTGCCGCCATGCTCCTGCCGATCGCCTACACGGCGGCCGGCCTGGTGGCCTCGCTCCTCGGCATCCTGATGATGCGCGTGCTCGCCGCCGGCAACCCGGCGAACGCGCTCCGCTACGTCACCTTCATCGCCGCCGGATTGTTCCTCGCGTTCGCCTACGTCCTGACCGGCATGATGCCCCTTGGCATGACCGAGAACGGCGTGGCCTACCCGGTCCTCGGGCCGTTCTTCGCGGTCGTGGCCGGCACCGTGTCCGGCATCCTGATCGGTTTGGCGACCGAGTACTACACCGCGTCGAAGCCGGTCCACCGGATCGCCGCCGCGTCGGAAACCGGTCCGGCCACGAACATCATCGCGGGCCTCGCGGTCGGGATGGAGTCGTGCATCATCGCGGTCCTTCTGATCGCCGGCGCCACGTTCGTGTCGTTCCACATGGCCGGTCTCTACGGGATCTCGATCGCGGCGGTCGGCATGCTCGCCACGGTCGGTGTCACCATGACCGTCGACGCCTACGGCCCGATCGCGGACAACGCGGGCGGCATCGCCGAGATGAGCCACCTCGGCAAGGACGTCCGGAAGATCACCGACGGACTCGATGCCCTGGGCAACACGACCGCCGCCATCGGCAAGGGCTTCGCCATCGGCTCGGCGGCGCTCACCGCGCTGGCCCTGTTCAGCGCCTACGCCTCGGCCGTCGGCCTCAGCACCGAGGGGCTCAACCTGATCGACCCGATGGTCGTCATCGGCCTCTTCATCGGCGGCGTGATGCCGTTCTTCGTGGGCGCGTCCACGATGACGGCGGTCGGCCGCGCCGCCCAGGGCATGGTGGAGGAAGTCCGCCGCCAGTTCCGCGAGATCCCCGGGCTGCTCGAAGGCAAGGAAGGCGTCAAGCCGGACAGCGCCCGCTGCGTCGACATCTCGACCCGGGCGGCGCTCCGCGAGATGATCCTCCCGGGCGTCTCGGCCATCCTGCTGCCGGTCCTGGTGGGCAGCATTCTCGGCGTCCGCGCCCTCGGCGGCGTCCTGGCCGGCGCGACCGTCACCGGGGTGATGATGGCGCTGTTCATGGCCAACGCCGGCGGCGCCTGGGACAACGCCAAGAAGTACATCGAGGGCGGCGCCCACGGCGGCAAGGGCTCCGATCCCCACAAGGCGGCCGTCGTCGGCGACACGGTCGGCGATCCGTTCAAGGACACGTCGGGCCCGGCCATGAACATCCTCATCAAGCTCATGAGCGTCGTCTCGCTGGTGCTGGCCCCCTGGTTCGCGAGCCTCGGCCGCTGATCGGATAACTGGAGCTACGACTCGGCGGGGCCGGACCTGGTCCGGCCCCTTCGTTTGGATGGAATCATGCTGCGACTCGGGATCGTCGGACTTCCGAACGTCGGGAAGTCTACTCTCTTCAATGCCCTGACCTCGGCCAAGGCCCTGGTCGCCAACTACCCGTTTGCGACCATCGATCCGAACACCGGCGTCGTCGAAGTCCCCGACCACCGGCTCGGCCGTATCGCGGAGTTCGTCAAACCGGAGCGGATCGTCCCCGCCACGGTGGAATTCGTGGACATCGCCGGGCTCGTCAAAGGTGCGAGCCAGGGCGAAGGCCTCGGCAACCAGTTTCTGGCCAACATCCGCGAGGTCGACGCGATCGTCCAGGTGGTGCGGTGTTTCGAGGACGACGACATCCAGCACGTCATGGGCTCGGTCGATCCGGTCCGGGATCGGGAGATCATCAACCTCGAACTGGGCCTCGCCGACCTCGCGTCGGTCGAGAAGCGGCTCGACAAGAGCGTCCGGACCGCCCGGTCGGGGGACGCCCAGGCCAAGGTCGAGGCCCGTCTCCTCGAGGCGCTCAAGGCGGCGCTCTCCGAGGGCAGGCCCGCCCGGACGGTCGTGCCGTCGGCCGAGGACGAGGCGGTCTTCCGGCAGTTCAACCTCCTCACCGCGAAGCCGGTGCTCTACGCTGCCAACGTCGGCGAGGCCGAGGTGAACACCGGCAACGCGCACGTCGGGGCCCTCCAGGCGGCCATCACGGCGGCCGGCGAAGAAGCCGAGATCGTCCTGTTTTCCGCGAAGGTGGAAGCCGAGCTCGCCGAACTCGAGGCCGCCGATCGGAAGGATTTCCTGGACTCTCTCGGTCTGACCGAGTCGGGCCTCGACCGCCTGGCCCGGGCCGCGTATCACCTGCTCGGCCTGAGGAGCTACTTCACCGCCGGCGAAAAGGAAGTCCGGGCCTGGACCATCCACACGGGCGACCGGGCGCCCCAGGCGGCCGCGGTCATTCACACCGATTTCGAGCGCGGGTTCATTCGCGCCGAGACGGTGGCCTACGACGATTTCGTTCGGGTGGGGGGCTGGAAGCCGGCGCGGGAGCAGGGGCTCGTCCGGTCCGAGGGCAAGGAGTACGTGGTCCAGGACGGCGACGTCCTGCTGTTCCGCTTCAACGTCTGACGGCGGGCCCGCCCGCCCCAGCCGCTCAGCGGGCCGCGGCACCCCGCTGGGGCCGGAGCTTTTCCCGCCAGTCCGCCCGCAACGCCGGGCAGGACGCCAGCAGCGTTCCCTCTTCGGCGCGGGAACGATCCATCCGGACTCCGAGCGCGCGCGCGATCGGCCACTGCGGATAGGGCCGGTCCAGCAGTTCCAGGGTGGCGCCCGCCTCGAGCCAGCCTTCATTCCCTACCCTGGCGTACCAGCCGCCCCGGGCCGTGGCCAGGACCCGGTCCACCAGCCCCGGGCGACCATGACGGTGCTCGAGGGTCAGACAGGGCTGCCGCGGACCGGAAACCTCGATCCGGATCTCCCCGATCTGGAACACGTCCCCCACACAGACGGTGCTTTCGTCGAGGCCGGACACCGTCAGGTTCTCCCCGAAGGCCCCGGGGCCGACGGTCCGGTCTCCCCATTCGGACCGCCATTTCGGGTAGTGCTCCATTGGGTACAACAGCACCGCCCGTTCCGGGCCGCCATGGACCCGTCGGTTGGCCTGGGAGTCCCCCGCCAGGCCCTCGGTACCCACCCAGACGCCGCCCTGGACCGGCTCCTTCCAGATGGCGCTCGTCCAGGGCTCCCCCCCTTCCGTAGTGGTCGTCCTGGCCTGGCCGGTTTGGATCGATTCGACGCGCATGACCGGAAAGTAGCCGCCTCCCGGGGTCGGCTTGAAGACCAGGGAGCGGTGGGCTACCTTTGAGGGCTGTCAAAACCCACCCTCCTCGGCCCTCGCGCACCCGGGACCGGGGCTCACGACCAAAGGATGGAGTGCATGGCCCGACCCTACGAGGTGGTCTACATCTTCGATCCCACGCTGGACGAAGAGACCATCAACGGCAAGCTCACCACGTTTCACGGCCTGTTGAAGGTCGCCGAGACGGCCCAGTTGAACCACTGGGGCCGGCGGACGCTCGCCTACCAGATCAAGCGCCGCGACACCGGCTACTACGTGGTGGCCAATTTCGAAACCGAAACCCAGCTGCTCCCGGAGTTCGAGCGGGCGCTCAAGCTGGACGAAGGCGTCCTGCGCCACCTGGTGGTGCTGAACGACGTGCCGCCCACGCCGCCCAACTACACGGCGGTCAAATCGGCCGAGGGTGAAGAGGAGGAGGAAGAATGAGCCGCCACAAGAAGGGTGACCCGCTCGCGGAACTCCGGATCCGGGTCGTCGATTACAAGGACGAGAAGCTGCTGTCCCGCTTCCTCACCGAGCGAGGCAAGATCCTGCCCCGCCGGCTGAGCGGCGTCACGGCCCGGCATCAGCGGCAGCTCGCCGTTGCCATCAAGCGGGCCCGCTACCTCGCCCTGCTGCCCTACATCAAGGGATACTCGGGCTGATGCCAGCGAGTGCGGCGCTCCCGGATCGGGGGCGCCGCCCCGATTTTTCGACGGCCCTGTTGGTGGCCGCCTACCTGCTGTTCGCCCCATCGCCGTTCCTGCTGCTCCCGCTTTGCCTGCTGTTGCTGTTCTCGCGACCGGCCTCACTCTGGGAGTGGGCCTGGCTCGTGCTGGCCGGCCTCGGAACGGCCCTGACCGTCGTGGGCCTCCCGCCGGAACGGCTTCCCGAACGACTGACCGCGGCCGGCGCGGTCACCGCCGGGGCTCTGTTCGCGGTGCAGGCGCTCCTGGGCATCTCCGGGCGGGCATTTTCCCGGGCCCTCATCGCCCTCGGCGTGGCGGCGCTCGCGGTGCTGGGGTGGTCGCTCACGAGCGGGATGACGGCCGGGCAACTCGACGCGGTCCTGACGGCCGACCTCGCCTCAATGGTGGATCGGATGTTCCTGCAGGCCGCGCCGGACCAGCTCGCCGCCGCCCGTCGTTTCGCCGAGATCACCGTCTACCTGTTTCCCGGCTTCCTGGCCATCCAGGGCCTCGCCGGCCTGATGCTGGCCTGGGCCTGGTACGGGCGGATCGCCCGCCGACCGTTCGGGCCGGCGGCCGGACGGTTTCGGGACTTTCGCTTCAATGACCACCTCATCTGGGGTGCTATCTTTACCTTGGCTCTCGCCCTCCTGCCGGTTCCCGGCAGCATCGCCCGCGGAGCGCACAATCTCCTGGTGTTCTGGCTCGGGATCTATGCCGGGCGCGGCGCGGCGGTGGTGGTGACGGCGGTTGCGGGCTGGCCGTTTCCGGGCAAGATCCTGCTGGTCACCCTGTCATTCCTGGCTCTCCCCTTCGCGGCCGGCGGGACGGTTGCGCTCGGGCTGGCCGATACGTGGCTCGACTTCCGAACCCGCCGGGTTTCGGCTGCTGGAGGCTCCGATGCAGATGGAAGTAATTCTCCGTGAGGACGTCAAAGGGCTCGGCAAGGCCGGCGCCCTGGTGAGGGTCAAGCCGGGCTACGCCCGGAACTTCCTGCTCCCCCGCGGGCTCGCCTACGAGGCGAGCGCCGGGAACAAGCAGCGGATTGCGGCCGAGCAGAAGGCCCGGCTCGCCCGCGCAGCCGCCGACCGGTCGGAGGCCGAGGCGATGGCGGCCAAGCTGGGCGCCGTCCACCTCAGGCTCAAGGCCAAGGCGGGCGAGGGCGACAAGCTCTTCGGCTCGATTACCACCGCCGACCTGGCGGCCGCTCTCGGCAAGGCCGGCTATGCGGTCGACAAGCGGAAGCTCGAGCTCGAACACCCGATCAAACAGCTCGGAACCCACACGGTGGCCGTCCGGCTCCACGCCGAGGTCCCGGCCGCCTTCAAGGTCACGGTGGAGCAGGAATAAGCCGATGACCATCGGCATCGCGTACCTGGACGGTGCCCGGCTGGCGCGGTCCATGTACGCGGCCGCCGACTGGGTCCAGGCCGGCCGGGACGAAATCAATCGGCTCAATGTCTTCCCGGTCCCGGACGGCGACACCGGCACGAATTTCAGCCTGACGCTGCGCGCCGTCGCCGACGCCCTCCACGCGCTCGGCAACGCCCCCCTGGGTGCGACCGCCCAGGCCGCGGCCCGGGCGGCGGTGCTGGGCGCCCGGGGCAACTCGGGCATGATGCTGGCCCATTTCCTCCTTGGCTTCGCCGAGTCGATCGGCGACCGTCACCAGGCGTCGGCTCCCGAGATCGCCGGGGCAATCCGTCACGGGGCAGACACCCTCTACCAGTCGCTGGACGAGCCCCGCGAGGGCACGATCCTCACCGTGGCCCGCGAGGCGGCCGCCGCCGCCGAGATCGCGGCGCGGGAGAGCCGGGACCTCGCGGATTTCATGCGCCGGATGCTCGCCGAGGGCGAGCGGTCCCTCGCCGCCACGCCCGACCTCCTGGCGGTGCTGCGCGAAGCCGGGGTCGTCGACGCCGGCGGCAAAGGCTTCGTCCGGATGATCGAAGGCGTGGTCCGCCTGATCGAGGGCGACCCGATCCTGGCCGTCGCCTCCACCGCGGACACCGGTTTCAACGCGGCCGCGGCGTTCGAGGTTACCGCCGAGCGGGACTTCCAGTTCTGCACCGAGTTCATCGCCCGGGGCGAGCAGCTGCCGCCCTCCAACGAAGTCCGGGCTGCGATGCACCGATTCGGGGGCTCGGTCGTGGTGGCCCAGATCGGCGACATCCTGAAGGTGCACGTCCACACGGACAACCCGGAGGCGGTCTTCGCTCTCGCCGAGCAGTGGGGCACGGTGACGCTTCGGAAAGCCGATGACATGCGGGCCCAGCACCGGGCCCTGGCCGAACACGAGCAGCGGCGGTCGGTGGCGGTGGTGACCGACTCGTCGGCCGACCTGCCGGACGCGGTGCTCGACCGCCACCAGATTGCCATGGTGCCCCTCCAGATCACCTTCGGCGACGAGAGCTTCCAGGACCGGATCGGCCTCCGGCCGGCCGATTTCTACCGCCGGCTTCGAGAAGCCCGGCAGTTGCCGACGACCTCTCAGCCGGCGCCGGGCGAATTCGTGAAGGCGTTCCGATCCGCCGCAGCCGAGGCGGACGAAGTGGTGGCCGTGCTGCTGTCCAGTGGCCTGTCGGGCACCTTCCAGGCGGCGCAGGCCGCGGCCCGAGCCTCCGGGCTGTCCCAGGTGCACCTCTGCGACAGCCGGACCGCCTCCCTGGGACTCGGGTTGCTGGCCCTCCGGGGGGCGGAGCTCGCCGAGTCAGGGTGGACGGCGAAAGCGATTGTCAGAGAACTTGATAGGATCAGGACGCAGTCCGGCTTGTTTCTGACGGTCGACACCTATGAGAACCTTTTACGATCGGGGCGCGTATCACGGGGGAAGGCCTGGCTGGCCGGCATGCTTGACGTCAGGCCGATCCTGGGCCTCGATTCAGGGGGTCGGGTCGTCCCGGTCGACCGGGTCCGCGGCCGGGACCAACTGGTTGCCCGGGTCCTCCAGCTGGTGGACCGGGCCCTTACGCCCCGCCCCAAGGCCGTCCGGTTCGGCGTGGTCCACGCCGAGGCCCCCGAAGCGGCCGAGCGGCTCCGGACGGCGCTCGTGGCCGCCTACCGGCCCCGGGATTGCTTCGTGTCCCTGGCAACCGGGGTCCTTGGGGCCCACGCCGGCCCCGGCGCCTGGGCCGTGGTCTATCAGATCGAGGACCCGGCTCCAACCCCCAACGAGGAGTAGCGTGGCGAGCGGAAAGAAGACCGGAGCGATTCCGAAGGAAGTCACGGCGGCCCTCGAGGCGGCCGACGCGCTCAAGGCCCGCGAGATCCTGGCCCTGGACCTCCGCGGTCTGTCCGACGCGGCCGACTTCTTCATCGTGGCGTCCGGCACCTCCGACGCGCACGTCCGAGGCATCGCCGACTCGGTCCTCGAGCGGCTCGGCAGGCTCGGCCTCCATCCGCACCATGTCGAAGGCCTGCCCACCGGACGATGGGCGCTGCTCGATTTCGTCGATTTCGTCGTCCACGTGTTCCATCCCGAGGCCCGGGCGTTTTATCAGCTCGAACGGCTCTGGAACGACGCGCCCGCCGTCGCCTTCGCGCCGGCACCTGAACGAAAGGTCTGATCCATGCGTCGGCTCTTGTTGTTGGTGGTCGCCACGATCCTGTTGCCGGGCTCCCTGGCCGCCCAGTATTTCGGGCGGAACCGGGTGCAGTACGGCCGGTTCGACTTTCAGATCGTCCAGACCGAGCACTTCGACGTCTACTTCTATCCGGCCGAGCGGGACGCGGCGATGGACATTGCCCGGATGGCCGAGCGGTCCTATGCCCGGCTGTCGCGGGTACTGAACCACGAGTTCGAGGACCGGAAGCCGATCATCGTCTACGCCTCCCACTCGGATTTCCAGCAGACCAACCTCGGCGGCGGGGACATCGACGAAGGGACCGGCGGCTTCACCGACTTCCTCCGCCACCGCAACACCTTTCCGCTCTCGGGGTCGTACGCGGACAACGACCACGTCCTGACCCATGAAATGGTCCACCAGTTCCAGTTCGATATCTGGTCGCGGGGACGCGGCGGGGCCGGCATCCAGGGCATTCTGTCCGCCAACGCCCCGCTCTGGTTCGGTGAGGGTATGTCCGAGTACTTCTCGCTCGGACCGATGGACACCAAGACGGCAATGTGGCTCCGGGACGGCGCCCTCGAAGGCAAGCTGCCCAGCGCCCGGGACTTCTATCAGGTCTTCCCCTACCAGTTCGGCCATGCACTGGTGAGCTACATCGGCCAGCGGTGGGGCGACGAGGCCATCGGGACCATCACCAAGAACGCGGTGGGCGGCGGCCTCGAACTCTCGCTCCGTCGGGTCCTCGGGATGAGTTTCGAACAGCTGGTGAGTCAGTGGCAGGACGCCGTGACCCGGCAGTACCTCCCCGAGATCGGCAACCGGGTGAAGGCCCGGGCCGTGGCCCAGCCACTCCTGACCGAGAAGATCTCGGAAGGCACCTGGCACCTCGCCCCGGCGCTGTCGCCGGACGGGTCGCGGGTGGCGTATTTCAGCGAGAAGGACTTCTTCTTCATCGACCTCTGGCTCGCCGATGGCAACACCGGCAAGCCGATCCGCCGGCTGCTCAAGACGAGCGTGAGCGGCAGCTACGAATCGTTCCGCTACATCACCTCGTCCGCGGCCTGGTCAGAGGACGGCTCGATGCTGGCCTTCGCCGCCAAGCGCAGCGGCAAGGACGACATCGTGATCGTCGACCCGGCCCGCAACCGGGAAATCCGCCGGATCTCGGTCCCGCTCTCCGGCGTGACCACGCCGACGTTCAGCCCCGACGGCACCAAACTGGTGTTTACCGGGCTCGACGGCGGCCTGTCCGACCTGTTCACGGTCAACATCGACGGGACCGGGCTGACCCGGCTCACGACCGACAAGTTCGCCGAACTGCATCCGACCTGGTCGCCGGACGGTTCGACGATCGCGTTCGCCACCGACCGCGGCCCGGAAACGGACTTCGAGACCCTCAAGTGGGGCGATCTGCGGCTGGCCCTCTACCACGTGGCGGACGGCCGGGTTGAACTGCTGCCGGGCACCGACCAGGGGCGGAACTCGAATCCGCAGTGGGCGCCGGACGGCCGCTCCATCGCGTTCGTATCCGACCGCGACAACGTCGCGAACCTCTATCTCTACGATTTCGCCGATCGGGAGGTCTACCGCCTCACCGACTTCTACACCGGCATTCAGGGCATCACCCCGCTCTCGCCGGTGATCTCCTGGGCCCGGGGCGCCGACCGGATCGCGTTCGTCTACTTCGAGCAGGGCAAGTACGACGTCTATTCGCTCGCCAATCCGCGCGCCGCGAAGAAAGAGCCGTGGCGCCCGTCGATGGCCACCCGGCAGCAGGTGCTGGTCCAGAGCCAGCCGGTACAGTTCGTCCCGCCGCCGGTCCAGGACACCGCGCCCAAGCCGCCCCAGGTCCTGAGTTCCGCCTCGATCTACCGCGGCCCGACCGGGTTCCGGCGGACCGACTCCCTGGGCGCGATCCCCGATTCCCTCCGGGCGCCGGCGCCGGTCACGATCGCCAAGCTGCTCGACTCGGTCGACATCCCGGCTCCCGACACGATCGACTTCGTCCACAAGCCGTACAAGGCGAAGTTCGAACCGGAGTACGTCGCCCGGCCGACGATCGGCTACGTCCGCGACAATTTCGGCCGGGGGGTCACCGGCTCGGCCACGATCGTGCTCGGCGACATGCTGTCCAACCAGCAGATGGTCTTCGGCGCCTCGCTCAACGGCCGGCTACCCGAAACCCAGTTCCTGGCCCAGTACATCAATCTCAAACGGCGGCTCAACTGGGGCATCGGAATCCAGCAGCAGCCGTACTTCTTCTACGACTACTCGTCGATCGAGGCCGGGCCGTCGTCGCAGGAGAACACGTACATCACCAACATCCAGCGGCTCGTCCTCCGGGACATCAACGGCATCGCCTACTATCCGTTCAGCCGTTTCTCGCGGGTGGAGGGTTCGCTCAGCCTCGCCAACGTCAGCAACGATCTCCTTCAGATCCGGGAGCCGTACTTCATCGTGAACGGCGTCCCGAGCCGGGAACCGACGATCGAAACCGTGAACCTGGAGAACATCACCTATCTCCAGCCGTCGCTGGCGTACGTCTACGACAACTCCCTGTCGGCCTACGTCGGTCCGTTCATGGGGCGGCGGTCGCGGTTCGAGGTGGCGCAGAACCTCGAGGTCTTCGGCACCGGCTGGAAGTTCACGTCGATCACGGCCGACAACCGGCGCTACGACCGGATCGCCGGCAACCTGACGCTCGCCACCCGCCAGTTGTTCATCGGGCGGATGGGACGCGACGAGAGTCGGTTCCGGTTTTTCGGCGGCAACACCGAACTCATCCGGGGCTACACCGCCGGGTCGATCAGCCGGAACGAGTGCTACGACGACTCCGGCACCGCCGGCTCGTTCAGCGGCTGCTCGAAATTCGACGAGTTGATCGGAACCCGGGCGGCGGTCTTCAATGCCGAACTGCGGCTGCCCCTGATCGCACCCGGCATCGGCGTAATCCCGTTGCGCGGCTTCCCCGGGGCCCTCGAGGGTGCCGCGTTCTTCGACGCCGGCGTGTTCTGGGAGAAGGGCATGTCGGTCGCCCTCAGCGGCGAGTCGACGCCCTGCAGCTTCGATTCATCGACCGGCCAGTCCCTTGGCGGCTGCACCCGGACACCGCTCACGAGCTTCGGACTTTCGCTCCGGGCCAATCTCCTTAATTTCGTGATCCTGCGCCTGGACTACGCCAGGCCGCTGCAGCGCACGGGCATAGGGGGAGTGTGGACGATCAGCCTCGGACCGACGTTCTGATCCGCCGGACGGCAGCGGGGCCCGCGACCACGATCGGCTCGTTGGTCGCGGGCCTTCTGCTTGCCGCCGGGTGCGGCGGCGGCGAGGATCAGGTGCCCCCCGACCTCCCCGCCATCGGGGGCCAGGTCGCCATCGTCCGGGTCCCGGCCGGCGGCGGCCCGGTGGCGGCCTACGACCCCGACAGCCTGGCCACCCCGATCTGGACGAGCCGCTCGGACGTCCCCGCCGTCCGGGAAGTCCTCGGCATCAATCCCGACTCCCGCCTCCTCATGGCGGTCGACGAGTCGAAGAACCTCTTCGCCATCGATCTCGAGGCCCGCGGCCTCCGGCAACTCGGCCAGCGGGTGGATGGAGCCGCCATGGCCGCCGATGGCTCGGTCTACTCCTTCAACGCAGACCGGCGGGTCAGCCGCTTCCAGGCCGGGCTGCCCTCGGTGTACCGCACCCCGCTGCCGGTCCCGCCGGTCTTCCAGACGGCCACCCTCGGCAATCGCTATATCGCCGTGGTCGGCACCAAACCACGGCAGCTGCTGATTCTCGGTCCGGACGAGGTACTCTCCAAGACGGACATCGGCGACGGTCCGCTCGCCGCGACCGAATGGGCCGACCTGGTGGCGGTGGCCCGTGGCGGCGACGTCGACCTCTACCAGACCGAGGAGCCCTTCGGGAGCCGGCAGTACCGGGCTGAGGCGGTCCCCACCCGGGTGGCGTTCAGCCCGTCCGGACACCGGCTCTACGTGGCCCACGACGACCCGGTCCTCGAGGTCGTGGACCGATACTCGCTCACCCGGATCACCGCCATTCGGCTGCCCGGCGCCCCGGCGGCCCTCCGCCTCGACGCCACCGGCCGCTGGCTCCTGGCCCGCGCCGACCTCGGCGACAGCACCTGGGTCGTCGACCTGGCGACCAACCGGCTGGTCGGGACCGTCGGCAGCGACTGGACCGTCGATCTGCCGACCGTGGCCGGGGCCGGCACCCTGCTGGCCAGCCGCGACGGCGATCTGGCCGCCATCGACCTCACCCGGTCGGGCCTCCCCGAGCGGGGCCGGATCTCGGGCGCCGCCGACGATTTCTGGCTGGTGACCACCTGGCTCCCGCGGGAGCGGAAATCGCTCGCCGCCGCCGCCGCGGAATCGGTCCTGGTGGCCCAGGACAGTGCCCTCGTCGGCGATACGCCGGACCTCGCCGCCTCGGTCGACCGCCTCTACCTTCAGGTCAGCCACTCCCAGAACGCGGTGTGGTCCCGCGATTTCGCGAAACAACTCACCGCCGGGGGCTATCCGGCCCGGGTCATCGAGCCGACCAACCCCGACGACGGGTACCGGGTGGTGATCGGTCCCTACCCGAGCCGGGACGCCGCGGAGGAGGCCGGCCGCAAGCTTGACAGGCCGTATTTCGTCCTCACGAACCCGCCGTTCCGAGAGTAGCCCCGGCGCCTTCCTCCCGACTATTTTTCGTGATTCGCGGCCCCCGCGGCCGAGCCAGAGAACCGCCCACCGGATCGCCCATGAAACTGCTCAAGCTGGAGCTCTCCGGCTTCAAGTCGTTCGCTGATACCGTCACTCTCGAATTCGATCATGGCGTCACCGCCATCGTGGGTCCCAACGGCTGCGGCAAGTCGAATGTCTCCGACGCCGTCCGCTGGGTGCTGGGCGAAACGTCGGCGCGGTTGCTGCGCGGCGGCAAGATGGAGGACGTCATCTTCCAGGGGTCGGTCAACCGGCGCCCCGTGAACGTCACCGAAGTTTCTCTCTACCTCGACAACGCCGACGGCGATCTGCCGATCGCCTACAACGAAGTGGTCATTACCCGGCGGCTGAGCCGCGCCGGCACCAGCGAGTACTTCATCAACAAGAGCCCCGTGCGGCTCCGCGACGTCAACGACCTGCTCCGCGGCACCGGCCTCGGCAGCGACGCCGGCGTCGTGATGGAAGCGAAGATGATCGACCTCCTCCTCTCCGACCGGGCCGACGAGCGCCGGTCGCTGTTCGAGGAAGCCGCCGGCATCGGCCTCTACCGCGACCGGAAGCACTCGACCGAGCGGCGACTCGAGGAAACCGCGGCCGATCTCCAGCGGCTGGAGGATCTCCTCACTGAAGTGCAGTCGCAGATCCGGAGCCTGGCCCGGCAGAAGGGGAAAGCCGAGCGGCACGGCAAGCTGATGGAGGAGAAGTTCTCCGTGCAGCTGACCCTCGCCCGCCGGGTCCTCGACGAGCTGGCCGAGCGCGCGAGCGGGATGTCGGCGCGGCACGAGGAGCTCAAGGAAGCGCTCCCCCGGCTCCGCGAGCAGCTCGCCGAGGCCAGCACCCTGCAGGACACCCGCGCCCGGGAACGCGGCAAGGCCGAGGAGCACCGCGCCATCGTGGCCCGGGAACTGGCCCAGATCCAGGTGGCCCTCGGCAAGCTGGACGGCGACCTCGCCGTGGCCGCCGAGCGGCTCGCCCACACCCGGGCCCGCCGCCAGCGGGACGAGGAAGAACGGCAGCAGGTCGAGGTCCGCACCCAGCAGGCATCGCTCGAGCGCGACCAGGCGGATGCGGATCGCACGGAGGCCGAAGCGGAGCACCAGCGGATCCACGAGACCCTCGCCGCCCGGGCCACGGTCGAGGAGGCCGTCCGCCAGCGCCTCTCGACCCACCGCGACGAAGTGCGCCAGTTGGAACAGGCGCTCCACGCCCAGACCCAATCGCTCCGGACCCTCGAGGGCGAGCGCTTGGCGCTGGAAGGCGATCTCGCCTCGCAGCGCGAGTCGCTGGCTCAGCAGCAGGCCCATGTCGCCGGCCTGGCGCAAGATTTCTCGGAGGTGGAGACCCGCGCGCAGACCGCCGAGCAGGAGGCGCTCGACCGTAACCGGGACACCCTGATGGCCACGGCGGCCTCCGACCGGGCCCGGCACCTGGTGTCCGAAACCCGCGAACGCGAAGCCGTCGAGCGGGACGAACGGCGCCTCGCCGAGGAGAGCCTCGCCCAACTCACCGCGCGGCGCCAGGCACTGGAGGAATTGGAGCGCGACCGGGTCGGCCTGGCCCCGGCCGCCCAGGCGCTGCTCGGCGCCCGGGAGCGGTTCGGAGACGCGGTCCTGGGCCCGCTGTCCGACTTCATCAGCACCAATCGCGAAGACGCCGAGTTGGCCGAACGGCTCCTCGGCGAGTGGATGCACGCGATCCTGGTGCGTGACTGGAACACCGTCAACGCGATCCATACCTGGTACGAGTCCGAACAGCCGGGATCGCTCGTGCTGCTGCCGGTGGAGCCGGGACCGGCCGAAGACGGCCAGGGGACCCACCCGCTCACCAACCGCCTCTCGGCGGAAGGACCGGCGGCTGCCTGGATCGATGCTCTGCTCCGGGGATCTGAGGTACTCCACCCGTCGGGCCGGGTCCTCAAGCGCCGGAGCGGCGCGGTGCTCCTCACCGGCGCGGCGGCCCCGTCGGGTCCGATCCGGCGGCGGGCCGACCTCGCCGCGCTCACGAGCGACATCGATTCCCAGAGCAGCCAGCTCGCGGCCATCGTCTCTCGGCTCACCGCCACCCGCGAACGCCTCGTCGAGGCCGAGCGGGTGGCCAACGAGGCGCAACAGGTCCTGGAACAGGCGCGGGAGCGGGAACGCCACGCCGTGGTGGCACGCGACGATGCGAACCGCCTGCTCCTCTCCCTCGGCCGCGAAAAGGCGGACGCCGAAACGCAGCTCAATCGCCTCGGGGACCGCATCGACCGGGCCACGGCCCGCCAGACGGAAGTCGGCGCTGCCCTCAAGGACGGCGAACTGGCCCGGCTCCGGCAGGAAGAGGCGCTCACCACCGCCCGGGCCACGCTGGCCAGCCTCGAGGGCGAGCAGGAAACCGCCCGCGAGGAGCGGGTCCACTGGCAGGTCCAGGAAGCCCACGTCGGCGCCCGCCTTCGGGCCACGACGGAACGGCTCGACCGCGCAACGCAGACGATCGAGTTGGCCCGTCAGGCCAGCGAGGCGCTGGCCTCCGAGATCGCCCAGCTCGCGGTGGAAACCGGCGAACTGGAAACCCAGCACCAGGGGTGGCTCGAGCAGCGACAGGACCGGATCGTCGCCCTGACGGAACTGGAGGCGGCGGTCGCCAACGCGGAAGCCGGCCTCACCGCCGCCAACGCCGGCCTGCAGGAGGCCGAGCAGACGGTGGCCGAACTCCGCCAGGAACTCGAGGGCGCCAACGAGGAGTTCCACCATCTCGAAGTCGAACTGACCGAGGTGGCCGGCGTCCGCCGCAGCGTCATCGAGCGGGTCGAGACCGAATGGCGCTCGCCGTTCGACGACCTCATGGGCCGGCTCCAGCCCCTCGACCTCGACCGCGAGACGCTCGAAGCCGAAATGACGCGGATCGTCCAGTCGCTCGAATCGATCGGTCCGGTCAACCCGCTGGCCGTGGAGGAACACGCCGAGGAAACCAAGCGCCACGAGTTCCTCACCGCCCAGCGCGACGATCTCGTCGCGGCCCGGCAGAGTCTCCTGCAGGCCATCCGGGAAATCGATGGCACCGCCAAGACGCTGTTCCTGGAAACCTTCGCCGCGGTCCAGGCGAACTTCCAGAAGGTGTTCCAGACGCTCTTCGGCGGCGGCGAGTGCGACCTCCGGCTCTCCAACCAGGAGGACCCGCTCGAAGCCGAGATCGAGATCCACGCCGCACCGCGCGGCAAGAAGACCCAGCGGATCCACCTGCTCAGCTCGGGCGAGCGCACCCTGGTGGCGGTCTCGCTGCTTTTCAGCATCTACCTCACCAAGCCGAGCCCCTTCTGCCTCATGGACGAAGTGGACGCGCCGCTCGACGACTCCAACGTCGGCCGGTTCACCAACCTCCTGCACGAGTTCAAGGGCTCGACCCAGTTCGTGGTCATCACCCACAACCCCCGCACCATGCAGGCGGCCGACGCGGTCTTCGGCGTCACGATGCAGGAGCCCGGCGTGTCCACGATCGTCGGCGTCCGGCTCGGGGAGACGGAGCGGGCGGCCTGAGCCGGCGGGTCCTCCTTCCCGGGCCAGCCCCCGGAGCGCGCGGCAATCGCGTCGCTCCGGGGGTCAGGCGCATCTTTCGGAGGATGAGCCGGTTTGCTCTTGCTCTCCTCCCGGCCCTCGCGCTGCTGCCGGGCGCCGCTGCGGCCCAGGATCCGGTGGCCATCGTGGGCCGCGCCGGCCGGGTATACCGCGGACTGTCATCGCTCCGGGCGGACTTCACCCAGATCATCGAAGACCGGTCCCAGGGCGACACGCTCACGAGTCGCGGCATCGTCTACCAGTCCGGCAACAATCTCTTCGCGATGCGGTTCTCCGACCCCGACGGCGAAGCGGTCGTGGTCGACGGCAAGTACATCTGGACCTACACGCCCAGCACCGCGCCTGACGTGGTGTATCGCCGCAACCTCCCCACCGACCCGGTGTACGGCGTCAACCTCCTGGCCCAGCTGCTCGACCGGCCTCAGGACCGGTACCAGACCACTTATCTGGCCCGCGATACCGTCCGCGGCCGGCCGGTCGACGTCGTGGAGTTGGTCCCGCTGACCCAAAGCGTCAGCTTCGCCCGAGCCCGCCTCTGGCTCGGAACCGATGATGCCCTGCCGCGCCGGATCATCCTCGACGAAGGGCCTGGATCGCGCCGGACCATCGATCTCACCTCGCTCCGCCCGAATGCGACGATCCCCCGTGGCACCTTCAAGTTCGAGGTGCCCTCGGGGGTTCGGATCATCGCTGATCCTGGTTTCTGAACCCAACGACCGGGCCGAGCCGGCCCCGGTCAGCTGGAAGTTTTGGCGATCGCCGCGACGAGGGCGCGGCGGTTCGGATGCTTGAGGAGGAGGTCGCGGGCCACCGCCAGGGCATCGTCGGCGCCGCTGCCCTCCGGACCGAGCGGAATGAGGCGGTCCGGGACGATGCCACCGCCCCCGAACACCGTCCGGCCGCCGTCGGTGGTAAACGTCGGACGGGTCTCGACGGTGTCGGCCGGCGCGGATGAACCATCCTCGACCGGCGGCAGTCGCTGGATCGTCCGGCCGCTCGGCGTCCGCCAGAGTTCCGTCAGCAACCTCAGGGCAAGCCCGTTGCCCACCGGATAGTACGACACCGCCCCCGCCCGCCCGAAGGTCGTGGCACCGATCACCACCGCGCGGTCATGGTCCTGGAGCGCGCCGGCGAGCGCTTCGGCCGGCCCCGCCGTGCCCTGATCGACGAGTACCACCACCGCGAGATCCGGCTGCGAGGCGACTCCCCTGGTGGTGACCACGGTCGAATCGCCCGGACCGCGTCCCACCGCCACCACGACCGACTGATCGCGCCCCAGCAGCGCGTCGCCCATGGCCACAACACCGTCCAGGGTGCCGCCCACGGCACCGCGGAGGTCGAGAACCAGCCCTCGTCCACCCCGCTGGCCAAGGCCGTCCAAGGCGGACCGCAGCGAGGCGGCGGCCTGGGAATCGACCGTGAACGCCCGGACCATCGCCAGATCGCCGTCGAGCGTCTCCACTGAGGGCGCAGGCGGGGCCACGGCCGGACCCCGGACCAGGGATAGCCAGAGGGCCGGCGTGCCGGCTTCCCGACCGACCCGGACCCGAACCGTCGACCCATCCGCACCACCCAGCAGCCGGGCGGCTTCCTCCGGCGTCTGGTGGCCCAAGGTGGTGTTCCCGATCCGGAGAATCGCATCGCCGGCGCGGGCGCCCGCGCGGGCGGCGGGCGACCCCGGGACGACCGCCACCACGGTGACCAGCCCATCCGACCAGTCGAGATACATCCCCTGCACTGCGTCGGGACCGAGCACCGTGCGCGGGCGGAGGGTGTCCGCGGCCGGAATCAGGGCCGCGTAGGGATCGGTGAGTTCGCCCAGCACGCCGGATGTCGCCAGTTGGTAGATCCGGCTGTCGTCGAGGGAGTCCACCGCGTAGTTGCGGACGGTTTCCACGACGGAATTGAAGAGCTTGGTGCCCTCTTCGGCGGTCCGCACGGTCGTTTCGGGCCGCGCCACATTGGTCATGCCGCGCCGGAGCAGCCAGCCACCCGCGAAGAAAGCCGCCACGACCACGATGAAGGCGGCGACAACCCGAACTCGCATCAGTCGATCGCTCCAAAAAGATCCGGACGGGCCTCGCGCAGCGCGGCCCCGGCCGCCTGACCGACCGCCTCGACGCCCAGCGACGCATCGAGGTGGACGATGCCCGGACCGGTCGCGGCCCGGTAGACGGCGGCCACCCGGGCGTGGAAATCGCCGTCTTCCTGGTCGAGGCGATCCTGCCGCTTCCCGGCACCGATCTGCCGCTCCCGCCCGGTCTCCGGCTTGATGTCGAGTACCAGGGTGAGATCGGGCGCCAGCCCGCCAGTCGCCGCGTGGTTGACCCACTCGACCTGCTCGGCCGGGAGCCCGCGCCCGCCGATCTGGTAGGCGCGGGTCGACAGGTCGTAGCGGTCGGACACCACCACCCGGTCGGCGTCCAGGGCCGGACGGATCACCTTGGCCACGAGGTCGGCCCGGGCGGCGGTCACATAGAGCAACTCGGCCTCGGGGGTCCAGGTCCGGTCGTCATGCAGCAACTCGGCCCGAAGCGCCTCGGCCGCCGGGGTGCCACCCGGCTCGCGCACGGTGACCGGCTCGATGCCGGCCGCGCGCAGCCGGGCCGCGAGGCCCTTGGTCAAGGTGCTCTTGCCGGCCCCTTCAGGGCCTTCGACCACGAGGAAGAACCCGGCCATTACCCCAGCGTGATGATGTTGCTGGTGGCGCCGCGTTCGATCCCCTGGCTCATCAGCTGGTTCACCTTGGCCATGAGCTTGTCGAAGTTGGTGCGCGCCACAACGTACGTCTGGCCCACGCCGGACAGTTCGAGGGCCCGAACCGACTCTTCGTACTGCTGGGTCATGGCCTCATCGGGCATCTGTCCCTGGGAGACCAGCTGGTCGATCTGGCGGGCGAGGGTCTGGATCTGATCCAGCTTGGCGACCGTGTCGGCGTCGTCCTTGAGCGCCTGTTCGGCGCGGCGGAGGGCCTGATACTCGCTGGACTGGCCGATCAGGCGGCCGAGTTCCATCGCTTTATCGTCGATCATCGTCCCTCTCCCTTGGCGATCAGATAGCGCGGGCGTCCGAAGAGATCGTCGGCCACCGTGGCGTTGGCCCAGCCGGCTTCCCGGGCGGCCGTGAGCGACTCCGCGGCCCGCATCTCGGCGATCTCGAGGATCGCGACTCCGGCGGGCCGCAGAACCCGGCGCGCGTCGGCCAGCAACCGGGTCGTCGCGTCGAGACCGTCCGCACCGCTGGCCAGCGCCGCCCGCGGCTCGTAGTCCCGAACCGCAGTGTCGAGCGCAAGATACTCGCTTTCGCTGAGATACGGCGGGTTCGAGACGATCAGGTCGGCCGCCGCGGTCCCGACGGCCGCGCTCAAGTCGCCGCGGACCAGATCCACCGCCAGGCCCGTGGCCCGTCGGTTCTGCGCGGCGAGTTCGAGAGCGGCGGCGGACCGGTCGATCGCAACCACCCGCCGGTACCGGCCCTCGTCGGCGAGGCTCAGGGCCAGGCAGCCCGTTCCGGTTCCGACATCGACGGCCACCCCGGTCGGACACAGCGCCAGCGCGTGATCGATCAACCCCTCCGTCTCCGGCCGCGGGATGAGCGCCCGCCGATCGCTCCGGAGCAGCAACCGCCGGAAGCCGGCGAGGCCGGTGACGTACGACAGCGGCTCGCCCTGCGCCCGCCGAGCCACGGCCCGGTCGATCCACCGGCGCCGGTCCGG
Organism: Gemmatimonadales bacterium; assembly: GCA_050183815.1. Classification (GTDB taxonomy): domain Bacteria; phylum Gemmatimonadota; class Gemmatimonadetes; order Gemmatimonadales; family GWC2-71-9; genus SHZU01. The sequence goes on from JBFXAY010000005.1 coordinate 37,914, forward strand.
TTCGATGACGGTCTCCCGTCCGAGCGTCACTTCCGCGGGCGTCCAGCCAAGCAGGTCGGCCAGCAACCGCGTGGCCTCCCGCCTCGGCGCGTCGATCCCGGCCCGGGCTAGGGTGGCGGTCGCCGCGTCCAGCGCGCCGAGCACCGTGAGCCGACGCTCGCCGCTCACGTCAATCACCGCCCGCCTCTTCGCGGCTGGCGTGTCGGAGGGCCTTGACGAGTTCGTCGAGACGGCCGTCCATGATTTCACTCAGGTTATACAGCGAGACGTTGATCCGGTGATCCGTGACCCGGCTCTGGGGAAAGTTGTAGGTCCGGATCTTGGCCGAACGGTCGCCGGTGCCCACCATCGACTTCCGTTCGCGGGCCCGGGCGGACTCCTGTTCGGAAATCATCTTGTCGAGCAGGCGGGCGCGGAGCACCTCCATCGCCTTGATCTTGTTCTGGAGCTGGGATTTCTGATCCTGCTGTGAGACCACGATACCGGACGGCAGGTGGGTGATTCGCACGGCGCTGTCGGTGGTGTTGACGCTCTGCCCGCCCGGCCCCGAGGACCGGTAGACATCGATCCGGAGATCCTGCGGATCGATCTTGACGTCCACCTCTTCCGCCTCGGGCAGCACGGCGATCGTGGCCGCGGAGGTGTGGATCCGTCCCTGGGCCTCGGTGGCGGGGACCCGCTGGACGCGGTGGACGCCGGATTCCCGGCGGAAGAGGCCGTAGGCATCCTCGCCCTTGATGGCGATGATCGCCTCGCGGATGCCGCCGAGGACCCCGTCGCTCAGCGACAGGTGCTCCACCTTGAGCCCGTGCCGCTCCGCGAACCGCGTATACATCCGCAGGAGTTCGGCGGCGAACAGGGCGGCCTCGTCACCGCCGGTGCCGGCCCGAATCTCGACGATGGCATTGCGGTCCTCGAGCGGGTCTCTGGGCAGCAGCAGCTCGTCGAGTTCGGCCGTCATCCCTTCGAGCTCGCCGGTGAGCCGCTCGACGTCGGCGCGGGCCATCCCGGCGAGTTCGTCGTCGTCCGCGTCCGCCAGTTCGCGAGCGCCGGCCAGTTCCTCGGTCATCCGGAGATACTGGCCACCCAAACGCACGATGGGCGCGAGCCTCGAGTGCTCGCGCCCAAGGGCCTGACGGCGGGCGGGATCTTTCGCGAGCGCGGGATCCCCGAGCTCGCGCGAGACCTCCTCCGCCCGGGCCATGGCCTGGCGGAGTTTGGCCTCCACTAGCTACTCCTTGGCGGCCGGCGCGGCCTCCCTGGAGCCGTACTTCCGGCGGAACCGATCAACGCGGCCGGCCGTATCGACCAACCGCTGCTTGCCGGTGAAGTACGGATGGCACACCGCACAGACTTCGACGTGGATCGAGGCGGCCGTGGAACGGGTTTCGAACTCGTTCCCGCAGGCGCACTTCGCCATGATCTTGTGGTAGAGAGGATGGAGATTCGGCTTCACGGCGGACTCCGCACGGTAAATCGTTGAGCACGAACAACTTCTAGGCCCGAAAGCCAAGCCTCTAAAGCTAGCGGCCGACCCCCGTTGTGGCAAGAGAGGCCCCCCGGGCCACCGGAGGCGCCCAGCCACCCCTCGAAAGCCCGTAACTCGTTGTGTGACCTGCATCACCGGTCATTTCGGCCGTCTTGCCGCCCGGGCGGCGGGTCCCTATGCTGAACCATGCCCGTTGCGATCGCCCCGGTGCTCCGGACCATCCCGCTGTTCCAGCATCTCGACCAGGCCGAGGTCGAAGCCCTGGCCGCGCTGTTCCGGGAACGGAGCTTCGCCCGCGGGAGCATCATCGTGTCCCAGGGAGACCCCGGCGACGCGATGTTCCTGATCGCCGACGGGCAGGTCAAGGTGGCGGTCTTCGGCGAGGACGGCCGGGAAGTGATTCTCGCCGTCCACTCCAACCGGGGCTTCTTCGGCGAGATGGCCCTGCTCGACGACGAGCCTCGTTCGGCCCACGTGATCGCGATGACCGACGCCCGGTTGTTGCAGCTTCGGCGGGAGGACTTCCGGAACCGGCTGCGGGCATCGCCCGACCTTGGCGTGGCGCTGCTGCGCGAGCTGTCGCGCCGGCTCCGCCGCGCCGACGAAACCATCGCCAGCATGGCACTCCTCGACGTCAACGGCCGGATCGCCCACCTGCTGCTGGAGATGGCCCGGGAAGAGGGCGGCAGCCGGATCACCCGGAAACTGACCCACGCCACCATTGCCCAGATGGTGGGTGCCAGCCGCGAAACGGTGAGCCGGACGATGCGCAGCCTGGCGGTCCAGGGGGTCATCGACGTGTCCCGCCGGGAGATCGTCCTCCGCAACCCTGACCAGCTCCGGATCGCGGCCCAGCGCACCTGATGGCCGGGCTCTCCGTCACCTTCTGGGGCACCCGCGGATCCATCCCCACGCCGGGCCCTGGCACCGTCCGCTACGGCGGCAACACGCCCTGCCTCGCGGTGTCCGCCGGCGGGCGACAGCTCATCCTCGACGCCGGAACGGGCCTCCGGGCCTGCGGCCTCGCCGCGGCGCACACGAAGGACCGCGTCACGATCCTGCTCACTCACACCCACTGGGACCACATCCAGGGGCTTCCGTTCTTCGCGCCGCTCTACCGCCCGGGCGCCGCGATCTCGGTGGTCGGCCCCCGGCAGTCGGGCACGACGCTCGAAGCGATCCTCCACGCCCAGATGACCGAGACCGTGTTCCCGGTCCCGGCATCCGCGGTCGGCGCCACGCTCGCGGTGCGGGAAATCGACGCCGAGGCATTCGCCGTCGACGGCTTCGAGATCGACGTTATCCGCAACTGTCATCCCGGCCCGACCTTGGGCTACGCCGTGCGCACCGGCGGCGGGAAGCCCCCGCTCGGTTACCTTACCGACAACGAACTCCGCTGCGACGATGCGGTGCGTCGCCGGACCGATTTCGTACGTTTCTTGCGTGGCGTCGAACTGCTGGTCCACGACGCGATGTACTTCGAGTCGGAAATCGGCCACCGGGCCGGTTGGGGCCATAGCACGGCGAGCGATGCGGTCCTGCTCGCCCTCGAGGCGGAGGCCGAGCGGCTGGTGCTGTTTCACCACGATCCCGGCCACGACGACGCCGCCCTCGAGCGGCTCCGCGAGGAAGCGGATGCCTGTCGGGTGCGCCAAGGCGGCACGCTCGACGTCACCATCGCGGTGGAAGGCGCCACGGTCCACTGCCAGGGAGGAGCATGATGAAACGGGCAACGTTCTTGATGGTGCTCTCGGCGCTGGCCGCGCCAGCCGTCGTCCGGGCCCAGGACAGCCGGCCCGGCCTGGCCGTGTTGCCGTTCGAGAACGGCGGCAGCTACGGCAAGGACAAGGAAGACTTCGATGCGCTGCGGCGCGGCATCGCGGCGATGATGATGTCCGAACTGAGCCAGAACCCAGCGGTCCGGCTGGTGGACCGCGAGCGGGTACAGCAGCTCCTCGACGAGCAGGGGCTCGCGACGGCCGAGCGGGTGGACGCGCAAACGGCGGCCAAGGTCGGCAAGCTGGTGGGCGCCCGCTACATGATCGCGGGCACGTTCATCGACCTGTACGGCGATTTCCGGATCGACGCGCGGATCATCGACGTCGAGACGAGCGAGATCATCAAGGTCGTTCGGAGCGATCCCAAGCTGTCCGACCGGAAGCAGATGTTCCGGATCATTCAGTCGGTGGCGGATCGGGTCATGGAGGGCACGAAACTGCCGCCCCTCCCGGCCGCCGCCACCCAGGCCCGGTCCCGGAACGTTCCGACCGAGGCCCTGGCACTTTACAGCCGGGCCCTGCTCTACAAGGATCGCGGCGATACCAAGAAGGCGATCGAGTACTACAGCGCCGCGATCAAGGCGTTCCCGGCCTTCACCGAAGCCCAGGAAGGACTCAAGCGACTCGGCGGCGGCTGAGCCGATCCGCCTCCGCAACGGGGCCGGGACCGGAAACGGTGCCGGCCCCGATCGCTTTCAGGCCGAGGAGCAAGCCGGTGTGGATCGGGAGCAGGAAGGCGATCATGTCGCGGTTGGATTGCACCCCGCCGATCAGATTGAGGAGCAGCCCGGCGGCGCTCACGATCACCACGGCGGCCGCCAGCCGGGTGGCGAGGGGAAGGCGGGTCCGGCTCCGCCACAGCGCCGAGGGCAGGACGAACGCCAGCAGCAGCGATATCACGTTGAGTTGGAGGACATTCTCGTTCCCATAGCTGAACCGATGGTCGGTCAGGGCCCAGAGAAACGCGAGGAGCAGTCCTCCCACCCCGGCGAAAAAGGCCCACGCCGCGGCCGCCGAGCCGAATGCCAGCCGCCAACCGCTGCCCCGCCGCCCCAGAACGCCCAACAGACCGAGCGCCATTCCAAGCAGCCCGCCCACCGCGAGGTATCCGCCGGTCCAGTCGTGAGGACGCTCCGCCACCGAGAAGCGGTCGTTCTCCACGACGTGCCGGCTTTCCCGTACCAGCGGGTGAACCCGGCCGTCCGGGTCGGTCACCACCAGGCGATCGAGATACGGCCGGAGCTCGATCGGCAGGAACATGGCCTTCCACGCCGTGATCGGCCGGTCGGTCGGCCGGCCCAGGCCCAGCATCAGGGCCGTGTACATGAATGGGTCGTTCTCGGTGGTGCGCCGGGTGTGATCCCGGTAACTCATGTCGGTGCGGATCGTGTCGGCCCAGGCCTGGAGTTGGCCGCCGATCACCGCGTCGAGCGCGTCGCGGATCCGGGTCGAACAGTTGTCGGTGTAGTAGTTGTATCGGTAGACCCGGTTCTCCTCGCGCATGTTCCAGAGGAGGAACCGCTGGAGTCGGCCCCGGGCGGCCGCCGGGAGGTCGAGTTCCTGAGACCAGATGGAACGGTCCGCCGCCGTGTAGGCCCGGAAATAGGCGTCACCCGATCCGGCCCCCATCGAATAGTCCATCAGACCCCGGGCAAAGCGGCCGACGAATCGGAGCTGATCGCCGAAGGTGCGGCCGAAGTCGAACCGGCCGTAGTCGAAGGCGACGTCCCGGCCCGAGCGATTGTCACGAATCAACAAAGCATTGTGACCGAACCGCTCCCAGACGATCTCACCTGGATCGAAAGTAAGGAGATAGACGGTCAGGTCCGCCCCCAGCGCCGAGTCCGTCGGCTCGGCAGGGAGCATCCGGATCTCGGCCGGGGCCTGGGCCGTCAGCAACGCGGCCGCCAGTCCGGCGAGAGTGATCACAGGATGGCTTCGCGGGCGTCAGCGTCTGACTTGTAGATCGCTTCGAGAACCTTGAGTACCTGGACCTGTTCCTCGAGGGGCGGCGCCGCCACCCGCCCTGCCGCGGCCGCGAGAAAGTGAGCCCATTGAGCCTTGAAGGAAGCGACGAAGGCCGTGTCCCGGCTGCCGGAGCCCGTCGGCGAGACGTCGTGCGGCAGGCCGTGGATTTCCTTCCAGACATGCAGCGGGTTGATCCCCGCGGATCCCTTCGACCCCCGAATCCCCGCACCGAAGCGCTCCCCCGCCCCGATGTGCCGCCAGGTGACGTCGACGAAGATCGCCGCCCCGTTTTCGCAGACCACGAACGCGCTTCCGGACTGCTCGACAGTCCGTTCACTGCCGGCCCGGCTCAGGGTGGCGCAGACCCGGGCCGGCACGGGGTTGTTGGCCAGGAAGAGGCCGAGGTCCAGCATCGTCAGGCCGAGGTCCAGCATGGCGCCGCCGCCCGATTCCGTCCGCTTTTCGCGCCAGCCCATCGGCGCCCGGGCGGGCCGGGCCAGGTGCCAGCTGGCCCGGACCGAGGAAATTTCCCCAAGTTCGCCGGCCTGAACGAAGCTCCGGACCGCCTGGACGTCGGGCCGGTACCGGTGGGTCATCCCGGTCATGACGACCTTGCCCCGTCGGTCGGCGGCGCGGAGCACCTTCTGGGCGGCCGCGGAGGTCAGGGCCAGCGGCTTCTCGACCAGGACGTTGAGACCGGCGGAGAGCGCCGCCAGGATATGCGACTCGTGGAGGTGATTCGGCGTGGCGATGAGCACCGCGTCGAGTTCCTCATGCCGAAGCAGGTCTTCGAAGTCGTCGTAGAAGCTCGAAATCCCGGACCGCTCGGCGAGGGCTCGGGCCTTGTTGATATCGGAATCGCAGAGCGCCACGAGTTCGACGGCCTTGCTCTTCCGGAGCACGGGCAGATGGGCCACCTGCACGATGGCGCCCCCGCCGATGATGCCGACCCGGGTCGGGGCCTGCAGGCCGTCGATTTCCACCCCGCGCGGGCGGGGCGTCGGGCGGGAATGCGGGCCGGAGCGGCGTGTGCTCATCGGTTCGGATCCTCAGAAAAGGCGGCGGATTTCGGTTCCCGGAAAATAAGCATCCAGGATCTCACGGTAGTCCGCGCCCGCGCGGGCCCGCCCGACCGCACCCCACTGGCACATCCCGACCCCGTGACCCGCCCCGGCACCGACGGCCACGACCCGGACGATCCGGCTCCCGCTCCGGGTCGTCTGGAGGGTGAATTGGGCGCTGCGGAGCCAGGCTCCGTCCGGGGTCCGCAGGACCTGCCGGATGATCTGCTGACGCGAGATCGTGACCGGTTCCCGCCCCGCCACGAGAACCAGCTCCTCGGCGCGGCCGGTGGCCGACCGGCTCGTGACCTGGAGATCGCTCGGGCTGGCCACCGCCTCCGGCCGGAGGCCGGCCAGGGCGGCATTGCCGCGGAGTGTCCGGCTGAGTTCTTCGCCGGACCACTCCTCCTGCCAGCGGAACCTGGGTGAGATCGAGCAGTACGCCTCGCCGGAGGGGGCTCGGTCGTTGATGGACTGGAGGTATGGCTGGGCCGCCCCGCTGAAGACGGCATCGACGGCTTCCGTCCGGCCACCGCAGGTCGAGTGGAAGAACGCCTCGATGACGGCCCCGCCGTAGGTGAGCACTTCCCCGCGGGTCACCCGGACCGCGTTCCAGCCGGCGTCGGTTTCCGACGCCACACCGCCATAGGCCTGGTCCGACACGGTGCTGACGAGGTCGTACCCGCGCACCCGGTACCGGCCAAGGGCCCGCATGGCCACGGTCCGGGAGATCACGGCCTGGGCGAACACCGCCTGGCTGTCTCCGGGCGGCCGGCGCCCCATCTCGGCGTTGACCACGCCGGCCACGTAGCCCTCGAGCGACACCAGGTTCACCGCGAGGACGCCGGTTGGCGTCGAGGTGACGAGCAGTTCGCCCCGGTAGTCGCGGCCGTTGACCCGGACGTACCCGGTTGGACTGGCCGGCCGCACGGTGAGCGCCGTGGCGGGCTGGGTGCCGGCGCCGCCGATCCGGGCTTCCACGGACGCCCCGTCGCCCGCCACCGTGGCCGTGGTCCCCTCCGGCAGCAGGGTGATGCCCCCGCCATCCGGTCCGGAAATCAGGAGGGGCTCGCCGCCCCCGATGGACAGGGCGGGCACCGGCCCGCCCAGTCCGACTCGGACCTGCGGCTCGGCGGTTTCGGCCCCGGGCAGGACACCGACTTCGTAGCGGGGGCAGGCTGCCGCCAGCAGCAGACCGAGGAGGGCGGCGGCGCCCGCCCGGCTAGCCGCGGTAGTTGCCGAACTTGAGCTCGATGCCAAAATCCTGAGCGCGGAGGAAGGCGATGACGGTCTGGAGGTCGTCGCGGGAAGGGCTGATGACCCTCACCTCGTCCCCCTGGATCTGGGTCTGGATCTTCTTGAAGCCCTGGTCCTTGATCGCCTTGGTGATCTTCTTGGCGGTGTCCTGATCGATGCCCTGCTTGAGGGTGATGGTGCAACGAACGGTGGTGCCGGTTCCCGGCTCGAACTCGCTCTTGCTGAGGTTCTTGGCCGGGACGTTCCGCTTGGCACACTTGGCCTCGAGGACGTCGATCAACTGCTTCATCCGGAACTCGTCATCGGCCATGAGCTTGAGGACGGCCGTGGCTCGATCGTATTCGATGGTGCAGTTGGTGCCCTTGAAGTCGTACCGCTGCCCGATCTCCTTGAGCGTCTGGTTGACCGCGTTGTCGACTTCCTGGAGATCGGCACCCGTCGAGATGTCGAAGGAGCTGTTCGAAGCCATGGTCTAGGAAAGAAAACTTTCGAGAGCCTTGGAGCGGCTCACGTGGCGGAGCCGGCTCAAGGCCTTCTCCTTGATTTGGCGGACCCGCTCGCGGGTAATCCCGAGTTGGGCCCCGATTTCCTCGAGGGTCATCGGTTCCGGGCTGTCGAGCCCGAAATAGAGACGGAGGATTTTGGCCTCCCGCTCCCGGAGGCTCGACAGCACTTCCTCGATCGACTGGGTGAGGGCCCGTTCGAAGGTCTCGGCGTCCGGCCCGGGATTCTGGGTGTCCGGCAGGTAGTCCAGCAACCGGTTGTCCTCGCCCGGGGCCAGTGGGGCGTCGAGCGAGACGTGATTCTGGGAAATCGACAGGGTCTTTTCGACCTCCTCGACCTCGATATCCATCCCTTCCGCCACTTCGGCGGCCGTGGGTTCCCGGCCAAGCTCCTGCTGGAGGGCGGAACTCCGGCGGGTGATCCGGTGGAGCGTTCCGGCCCGGTTGAGCGGAACCCGCACGATCCGGCTCTGCTCCGCGAGCGCCTGGAGGATGGCCTGCCGGATCCACCACACGGCGTAGGAGATGAACTTGATGCCTTTGGTTTCGTCGAACTTGTGGGCGGCGCGAATGAGCCCGAGGTTGCCCTCGTTGATCAGGTCCGAGAGCGACACGCCCTGGTTCTGATACTTCTTCGCGACCGAAACCACGAAGCGAAGGTTGCTGCGGACCAGCTTGTCGAGCGCTTCCTCTTCGCCGACGTGGATGCGCCGGGCGAGCGTCACCTCCTCCTCCTGGTTGATCAGCGGATATCTGCTGATCTCGCGCAGGTAGAGATCGAGGGAGCCGTCGTCGGAGGCCGACCCGCCCCTGCCGGGGCCGACCCGAATCGGACGCATGCTAATGTTCGCCTCTGCCGGTCAACACGAATTCGCCTCGAACCTAGCCACCGCCGCCGGGGCGGCGCAACAGCCGACGCGCTGGCGGCGGCCCGCCCGGCGAACCGGGCACCCGCCGCCTCCCGCGCCGGTCAGTCGTAGTTGTCGATCTGGGCCCGCTGCAGGGTGCCCGAGTAGTCCACGTAGCAGACCTTGGTCTCCGAGAAGAAGTGGTAACCCTCCCAGCCGACTTCCCGGTGACCGTTTCCGGTCTGTTTGATCCCGCCGAACGGCAAATGGGCCTCGGCACCGATGGTCGGCGCGTTCACGTAGGTGATGCCGTTGTCGAGCTCCTCGAGCGCCCGGAAGCCGAGATTGACGTTCCGGGTGTAGAGCGAACTGGAAAGCCCGTACTTCACGCCGTTGTTGATCCGGACCGCCTCGTCAAAGGTGGAGAACCGGATGACGCTCAGCACGGGGCCGAAGATCTCTTCCCTCGCCACCCGGTGCGACGGTTTCACGCCGGCCAGAATCGTCGGCCGGTAGAACCAGCCGCCCCGATACTTCTGCCCGCCGGCCCGCTTGCCGCCCAACACGATCTCGGCACCCTGCTCTTCCCCGACACCCACGTAGTACTCCACCTTCTCCCGCGCGGCTTCGTGGATCAGCGGGCCGACCTGGGTGCGCGACTCCCGGCCGTCCCCCAGCACCAGGCCGGACGCCGCATCGACGAGCCGCCGGAGGAACCGGTCGTGCACCTTCCGGTGCAGCAGGAGCCGACTGGTGGCCGTGCACCGTTGTCCGGTCGTCCCGAACGCGCCCCAGAGCACCCCGTCGAGCGCCAGGTCGAGGTCGGCATCGTCCATCACGATCATGGCGTTCTTGCCGCCCATCTCGAGCGACACCCGCTTGTGCATCCGGCCGCACGTCTCGCCGACGAAGGCCCCGGTGATCGTCGATCCGGTGAAGGAAATCACCGGCACGCCGGGATGCTCGACCAGGGCCTTCCCGACAACCTCGCCCCGGCCATGGACGAGCTGGATCACCTCCGGCGGGAGCCCGGCCTCCAGGAGAATCTCGACCAGCAGATGCGATGTATGGGGGACGTCTTCGGACGGCTTGAGCACCACCGAGTTCCCGCACAGCAGAGCCGGAAACATCTTCCAGGTCGGAATCGCGAGTGGAAAGTTGAACGGCGTGATGAGGCCGACGACGCCGATCGGCCGGCGGTAGCTCATCGCCCACTTCTTCCGGAGTTCCGACGGCACCACGTGCCCGAAAAGGCGCCGTCCCTCCGAGGCGGCGTAGTACGCCGTGTCGATCGCCTCCTGGACGTCACCCCGGGTTTCCGCGAGCACCTTGCCCATTTCCCGGGTCATGGCGTTGGCGAGCGCTTCCTTGCGATCGACCAGGAGATCACCGATCCGCCGCAGCACGTCGCCCCGGGCCGGCGCGGGCACCTTCGACCACCGCTCGAAGCCGCGCTGCGCCGCCGCGACCGCCCGATCGAGATCCGCCTCGGCGGATTCGGGGAACCGCCCGATCAAGTCGCGCGGATTGGCGGGATTCCGATTCTCGACATAGGTCGCGGTCGACGGAGCCACCCAGCGACCGGCAATGAAGTTCTTGAAGTTCTTGGCCATGAGATGCGCAGTGGTGTCGGGTCAGCCGGCTCGACATGATACCGGCCCGGGCAAGGTAGCCGCCCCGACACGGACGCGGGAGCCAAGCGGCTCAGGGACAGACCCAGGCCGCGACGCCCCTGGCGTATCCGATTCGCGGCAGGACCACCGCCGCCGCAAGGCCGAGGCCCCAGAGGAACACCAGCAGCGACACGACATGCGCCACGCCGATGCGCTGCCGCCAGCTCGTCACCATCCCCCAGACACCGCTCAGCCCCACGACGCCGACGGCACCGAGGTAGACAAACAGTGCCGTTCCGCAGGCGTGGAAGTAGGGCCATTGCGTCATGGCCGCCGCGAGCACCACGCCGAGCCCGACCCGAAGCCAGGTGCCCAGCGCGCTGCCCCGGGGCACGGCCGCCCGCGGAGCGGCAGCCGCCGGCGCCTTGCCCCCGCCCGCCGCCGGAGCCACCGCCTTGGAACCGCCGCCCGGCGCCGGGGCCGGCGATTTCGCCATGATCTTGTCGATTTCCGCGAGTTCCTTGTCCCAGTCGCGGGGCTGTTCGGCGCTCATTGGGACTCCTTGGAGAGCTGGAAGCGCTCCATCTTCTTGTACAGGGCGGATCGGGGAATGCCGGCCGCTCGGGCGGCCTCGGCGATGTTCCAGTCCGCCTCCTGGAGTTTCTGCAGCAGGAAGGAACGCTCCGATTCCAGGCGGAACTCTTCGAGACTGCCGCCGGCCGACACCGGTTCCGCCAGCGTGATCGTCGAGGACGGGAGGAGGCGTTCCACATCGGCCCGACTGACGGTCCGGCCCTTCGACAGGATCAGCAGGCGTTCGACCGCATTGCGGAGCTCCCGGACGTTGCCCGGCCAGGGCCTGGACTCGAGCCGGCTCATGGCGTCCGGCGCGAACGGCTTCGCCACGATGCCCGCCCGGCCGCTCAACTGCTCGACGAAGTGCGCCACCAGCTCGGATACGTCCGACCGGCGGTCGCGCAGCGGCGGCACCACGATCGGCACCACGTTGAGCCGGTAGAAGAGATCTTCCCGGAACCGGCCCGCGCCGATTTCCGCCTCCAGGTTCTTGTTGGTGGCCGCCAGCACCCGGACGTCGACCTCCTGCGCCCGCCCCGAACCGATCCGCGTCACGATCCCTTCCTGCAGCGCCCGGAGCACCTTGGCCTGGGCGGACAGCGACATGTCGCCGATTTCGTCGAGAAAGAGCGTGCCGCCGTCCGCGAGCTCGAACTTGCCGGGCCGATCACCCACTGCGCCGGTGAAGCTGCCCTTCATGTGGCCAAAGAGCTCGCTCTCGATCAACTCGGTGGGGATCGCCGCGCAGTTGACCTCGATGAAGGCCCGCTCGGCCCGCGGGGACGCCTCGTGGATGGCCCGGGCAACGAGTTCCTTGCCGGTGCCGTTCTCCCCGAGGATCAGCACCCGGGCGTCGGTCGGACCGACTCGGGCGATGACCTCGCGGACTTCCTTGAGCCCGTCACTGGAACCCACCATCGGGTAGCGGGTATCGACGTGCCCCTTCAGCCGCTCGAATTCGCCCGACAGCGAGGCGTGGGACGTGGCGTTTCGCAGCGTGACCAGGAGACGGTCGGCGTCGAGCGGCTTTTCGAGAAAGTCGAACGCCCCGCGCTGCGTGGCCTGCACCGCCGTGGCAATGGTGCCATGGCCGGAAATCATGACCACGACCGCACCGGGATCGAGGGCCTTGAGGCGAGACAACACTTCGAGTCCGTCGAGTCCGGCCATCTTCACGTCGAGCAGGACCACGTCCGGACGGAAACTTTCGAACAGCGTGAGGCCCTCGCCGCCGGAACCGGCCGTACGCACGTCCCAGCCCTCGTACTCGAGCACCTGGCGGACCGCGTCCCGGATGGCCGCTTCATCGTCGACGATCAGCACCTTCGCCTTCATCGAGGTACCCCATAGAGCACGGTCCCCCGCGGCGTGACCCGTACGCCGGTCACGCGCTGGTCGACGGGGAACGTGAGCGAAGTGCGCGCCCCCGGCAGCACCGCCGCGAGCAGCGGCTCCCAGAGCGGCCGGGGCAGCGGGACCCGGCTCACCGACACGCTGCTGATCCGCCACTCGCCGGTGCCGACCCGGAGCAGCCCGATCGGCCCGCCGACTTCCACCATCCGGGGCCCCTCGAGCCAGTCGCGCAGCGGGCCCAGCGAATTCGCCGGCAGCCGGGCCGGATCGATCCGCCCCCGAAGGCTCACGGAGCCGTCACCCAGCTGAACGCTCACACTGTCGGCCAGCGTGCCAAGGCGCCGGGCCACTTCCTCGACCACGAGGGCTTCGGTTTCCCGCGGGGAGAGCAACACCGAATCGGCGCGGCGCCGCACCACCGAGTCGAGGCGGGCTTCCGCGACCCGGATCAGTTGCGCCGGCGATTCCGCCTCGGCCGGGAGCGACCCGGGTTCGGCCGTCATCTCGTGCACCCATCGTTTCACCTCGGCCCGGTGGGTCCAGGCCAGGTACCCGAGGGCAATCATGATCGCGAGGCCAAGGAGCCGGAACGGCAGGGTGAGACAGCCTTTGATCACTGGAACCGGACCTCGTGACGAACCTGGTAGGTCGGCCCCGAGGGACCCAGTTCGCTCAGGAACAGCACCACCCGATCGGCCAGGAAGGCCGAACCCGGGCGGATCCGCTCCAAGGCGGTTTCCCAACTCGCCGGCAGCCGATGACCCTCGCGAACCCGGCCGAGGGTGACGTGCGGCCGGAACGGACGGCCCTCGGGGGGAAACCCGAGCTTCTCGGCACCCCGCTCGATTCGATCCTGCAACAACTCGAGACTGGGCTCCGAATCGATCGCGAGCGCCACCACCCGCGGCCGCCGGGCCGTCGGCCATACCGTGGCGCCGGAGAACGACAGCGCAATCGGGCTCACGCCGCCGGCGGCGAACGACAGCATTTCGACGATCGCGTCGACCCGGTCCGAGGTGACCTCGCCGAAGAACTTGAGGGTGAGATGGGGACCATCTTCCCGGATCCAGCGAACCGGCCACTCGAGCTGCCGCAACGCGCGGAGGACCTCCGCCGTCTCGCCGCGGGCGGGCTCGGGCAACGGAATCGCGATGAACAGTCTCATGTGGCGATCGGCAACAGACTCCCGCGCCGGTATCCGGCCGGGTCGAGGTCAACGTGCGGGAAGCCCAACTCGGCGAACCGGCCCTCGACTTCAGGCCACCGGGCGGCGAGTTCGGCCAGCTGATCACGGGCCACTTCGACCCGGGCCCGGGAGCCGTGGTGGCGGACCCGCAGGTCGCCCCGGATTCCGAGGGTACGGAGAAACGCCTCGCCGAGTTCCACTTGCCGGAGGCGGTCGGCGGTGACTTCCAGGCCGTAGGCTATCCGGCTCGACAAGCACGGCGCCGCGGGGGCGTCCCACACGGGCAGGCCGAGGTCCCGGGCCACGTCGCGTACCCGGGCCTTGTCCCACCCAAGGTCGAGAAACGGCGATCGGATGCCCCGCTCCCGTCCGGCGGCGGCGCCGGGCCGGTGGTCACCAAGGTCGTCGGTGTTGGTCCCGTCGACGATAGTGCCGAAGCCCCGCTCCGCGGCAATCCCGCGGAGCCGGCTCCAGAGCTCCGTCTTGCAGAAGTAGCACCGGTCAGGATTGTTGGCCCGGTACCGATCGTCGGAGAGCTCCTCCGTGGCCACCTCGAGCACGGGCACGCCGAAATCGCGGGCCACGGAACGTGCCGCCTCCCATTGAACGGCCGGGTAGGACGCGCTCCGGCCGATGACGGCCAGGAAGTCGGGACCGAGGACCCCCGCCCCGACCACGGCGAGCACCGCGGAGTCCACCCCGCCGGAATACCCCAGCAGGGTGCGGCCGGCCGCCCGGTACCAGTCGTCGAGTTCGTGCCGTGATGACATGCCGGAAACGTAACGCTGAGGCCAGCTTCCGGAAGCATTTTTCGGCACCGCCGCTACATTCACGACCCATGCCGCCGGCCTCCCGATTTCCGATTCCCGACGCGGAACTCGAGTTCCGGGCGAGCCGCGCGGGCGGCCCCGGTGGCCAGCACGTCAACACCAGTTCGACGCGGGTCGAACTGCGCTGGAACGTGGCTGGCTCAACGGCCGTGTCCGAGGCCCAGCGGACCCGGCTGCTCGAAGGGCTGGCCGGCCGGCTCGACGATGCGGGGTGGCTCCGGGTCGTCGCGGCGGATACCCGCAGCCAGTTCCGGAATCGGGAGCTCGCCCGCGAGCGGCTGGAGGCGCTGGTCGCCCGGGCCCTGGTCCGGCGAGCCGTTCGCAAGGCGACGAAGGTTCCTCGCGCCGCCAAGAAGAAACGGCTGGAGGCCAAGCGCCAGCGCGGCGCGCTCAAAGCCCAGCGGCGCCGCCCGGAGCGGGATGACTGAGCGGCCGGTGGACGCGTGGCGCTACTTCGCCAGCCGCGAGGTCAGGGCGGCCCGCGCCTGGGCGGCGGACGGCGGCGTGGCGGTCCATGAGAATATCTTCAAGTCGCGGGGCCGCCGAACCTGCCACCTCCTGGCCGTCGACGAGACGACCCTGGTGGCCGCGGCCATCTCGGTGGGCTGCTCTCCGTGGTGGATTCAGCGAACCCGCACCCTGCATTTCGACCTCGTCGAGGTCCATCTCCACCGGGCGCTACTGCGCTGCAGCGTGGGGCCGGAGGTGCTCTACCGCGGCTGAGGCGGCGCCTAACGAGCGGCGACCTGGTCCCGGCGGGTGGCGAGCCGCCGTTCGAGATCGCCGGCCAGGCCGTCGATCCGGTCCCGGCCCGCGCCCACCAGGCCGACCACCGCTCGCACCAGCGGATTGCCGATGTCCCGCTCCTCGCGGATTTCGAGGCGGGTGCCGGCGGCGTGCGGTTCGAGACGGTACACCCAGCGGGTCCCCGGTGCGGCGTCAGCGGACCGGACCACCAGCCGGACCGGCGGCACCACCTCGACGGCCTCCAGGGCCGCCGTGCGGCCGTCGGCGCGAATCTCCCGCCACCGCACCGAGGCCGGCCCGCCGGGCAGGCGTTCGAGCCCGGCCAGGTCATGCCGCCAGTCCGACATCGCGTCGAGGTCGGTGAGCAGCTGCCAGATCGTTTCCGGCGACGCCGCCAGTTCGAGCCGAGCCGACTCGGCGTGGTGCCGCGGCAGGAAGAGCCCGACCAGCCAGAGGCCGACCAGCACCGTACCCGGCACCGCCAGAGACAGCCGCCGGAGCCGGGCCTGGCGGCGGCGCTGCGAACGACTCACAGGGAGTTTCATCCGGTTGGTTCCTCCGACGTTCGACGCCAGCGACGAATGGCGCGGGCCAACGTGGTCAGTCCCGCCACGCCGGCGGCCCGCTCGTCCGGCGTGAGTTCCTCAAGCAGCGACCGCACCCGGACCGGATCGAGCAGCGACCGGTCCCGAGCCACCTGCGCCCCGGCCGCCGTCAGCCGCACCAGCACTCGCCGCTTGTCCGCCGCATCCCGATCCCGCTGGACCATCCCGAGGCGGCCGAGGCGGTCGATCAGCAAGGAGACCGTGGGCATGGCGAGACCGAGCGTCTGGGCGAGATCGCCGACGGTGCGGCCGTCCCGCTGGTCGAGGTGCCCCAGGACGGTGGCCTGGTGGGCGCTCACGACCGCTTCCCCGGCGGGCACTTCCCGCTGCCGGAGGGCGTGATGGATGACCGGGTAGGCGGCGAGCACCTGGGCGACGGCGTCGGCACGAGGCATGAACAACGATAGCACAATTATTTTTATTTGTCAAATAAAATTATTGGGAAGATCCCGCCGCGCCAACACGTTGAGCGACAAAGCAAAGCCGTTCGCTGGGGTCGAAACCGCGCCTCCCTTGCCTCCGTCGGGACCAGTACCGTAGAGTTGAATCGAAGGGAGTTGGACCAGGTGCCATTCGACATCCTCCCGCCCCGGTCGCGTTTCTGGGATCCGGGAGCGGTCACCAGCCTCGTCATCCACACGCTGCTCGTCCTGCCGCTCGTGATCGGTGCGCCGATCGCCGATGCCGGCGGCGACCCCGTGGAGCAGCTGGTGACGTTCCTGGTCCCGCCCAACCGCGAGGTCGGGCGGGCGGAGAAGAGCCAGGGCGTGCAGTGGTCGAGCGTCGAGGGCACGGGCGGCGCCACGGAGGAGGAACTCCCCGTGGTGGCGGAGCCGGTCGAGGAACTCCCGCTTGGCACGGCGGGGGACACCGTGGCCGCCGAGCCGGAGGTGCCGTCCGCCCCCGCGGTGGACGAAACCGCCCTCACCGAGATCGAGGTTGACTCGGTCGTGGCCCGGGACCCGACCAGCGCGGCGCCGGTCTACCCGCCGGAGCTGCTGGCGAAGGAGATCGAGGGCAGTACTTTCGTGAATTACGTGGTCGACACCACCGGCCAGGTCGATCTCTCGACGATCCGGATCGTATCGACCACCCGGCCGGAGTTCGCCGAGGCGGTGAGGGTCGCCCTGGCGCAGATGAAGTTCCGCCCGGCGATCCAGGCTTCCCGAGTGGTGCGCCAATGGGTTCAACAGAACTTCGCGTTCCGGATCGTTCGTCCGGCCCAGCAGCGGCCCGACACGACGTCATCTCGATCGACCTGAACGCCGACCTCGGCGAAGGGTTCGGCCGCTACCGGCTGCCCTCCGACGCCGACCTCCTGTCGCTGGTCAGTTCCGCCAACATCGCCTGCGGCTTCCACGCCGGGGATCCGATCGTGATCCGGGAGACGGTCTCCCGGGCCGTCGCGAACCGGGTGGTCCTCGGGGCCCACCCCTCGTACCCGGACCGGGTCGGGTTCGGCCGCCGCGAGCTCGCGGCGACACCGGATGAGATCGAAGCCGACGTGATCTACCAGATCGGGGCCCTGGCAGCGTTCGCCACGGGGCATGGGGCGCGGGTCCGCTACGTGAAACCCCATGGGGCGCTGTACAACCGGGCCGCCGTGGATCAGACCGCGGCGAGGGCCATCGCCCGGGCGATCCGGACCGTGGACCCCGAGTTGGTGCTGCTCGGACTCGACGGCACCGTGATGATCGACGAGGCCCGCGCCGAAGGGCTCGAGGTGGCGCGTGAGGCATTCGTGGACCGCGCGTACCGGCCGGACGGACAGCTGGTATCCCGCAGCGAGCCGGGTGCGGTGCTCGACGATGTGGCGACCGTGGTCGAACGGGCGTTCCGGATGGTCACCGAGCGCTACGTCATCGCCATCGACGGGACGCGGAGAATCGTGCGGCCCGATTCGCTCTGCGTCCACGGTGACGGGCCGCACGCGGTCGCCATGGTGCGGGCCCTTCGCGAGCGCTTCGAAGGCGCCGGCATCAACATCGCCTCGTTCACCCGGTGACGGCTGCCCTGCCCCGCCTGGCGCCGCTCGGCGACCAGGCCGTTACCCTGACGTATGCGACCGCCCTGAACGCCGAGGTCGCCGCGCTGGCCCGGCATCATGCGGCCGTTCTCCGCCGTGCCGAGCTGCCGGGCGTCCGCGAGGTCACCAGCGGCTATGTCACGCTCACGGTGCACTTCGATCCGTCGCTCACCGGGTTCGCGACGATCCGGGACCAGGTGGCGACGGCACTGGCCGGGGCAGCACCGCCGGCGCCCGAGACCGGCGGCCGCCTGGTGGAGATCCCGGTGCGCTACGACGGACCGGACCTGGCCGAGGTGGCCGCCCGGACGGGGCTGGCGGAGGCGGACGTGGTGGCACGCCACACCGGGCGCGAATATCGGGTGGCGCTGCTCGGATTCGTGCCGGGCTTCGCCTACCTCGGGCCGCTCGATCCGGCGCTGGTGCTGCCCCGCCGGGCCCCGCCCCGCACGCGGGTTGCCGCCGGCTCGGTGGCGATTGCCGGCGAGCAGACCGGGATCTATCCGGCGGCGACCCCGGGCGGGTGGCACCTCCTCGGCACCACCGGCCTCGCGATGTTCGACCCGACCCGGGAACCGCCCTGTCCGCTGGCGGTGGGCGACCGGGTCCGGTTCGTGGCGGAGCGTTAGGTGCTCGCGGTCGAGCGGGTGAGCGGCCTGGCCACGGTGCAGGACCAGGGCTGGAGCGGCTGGCGATCGATCGGGCTGCCGCCCGGCGGCGCCGCCGATCCGGTGGCGCTCCGGGTCGGCAACGCGCTGGTCGGCAATCCGGAAGACCACGCGGGCATCGAGGTGACCCTCGGCGCGCTCTCGATGACCTGCCACCGGGCGGCGGTGATTGCCGTGACGGGCGCGGGCGGGCCGGTCACCGTCGACGGCGAAGCGGCCGAACCGAACGCCGCCGTCCCGGTGGCGGCCGGGGCCACGGTCCTCGTCCATCGGGCGACATCGGGCCGCTTCCGCTACGTCGCCGTGGCCGGCGGCATCGCGGTGCCGCTGCGGCTCGGGAGCCGTTCCACCTACCTGCCGACGGGCTTCGGCGGGCTCGAGGGTCGGCCCCTGGCGGTCGGCGACCATTTGCCCGTGGGGCCGGTGGTACACCGACCGGCGGCCGCGCGGGCGCCGGACCTGCTCGGGAACGATTCGGCCATCCGGGTCACCGCCGGACCGCAGTCCAGCCTCTTCCCGCCCGAAGCCGGGGTCCGGTTCGAAGCGTCGGAGTACCGCGTCGCCGCCGCGAGCGACCGGATGGGAACCAGACTCGACGGCCCCGCCTTGCCGCTTCGCCAGGCCGCCTCGCTGCCCTCGGAGCCGACCTGCCTTGGCGCCATTCAGGTCCCGGACGACGGCCGGCCGATCGTGATCCTCGGCGACGGGCCCACCGTCGGCGGGTATCCCAAACTCGGCGCCGTGATCGCGGCCGACCTCGGCCGGTTCGCCCAGCTGCCGTTAGGCAGCGCGGTCCGGTTCCACTGGGTCGCGGTGACCGAGGCCGAACGGATCGGTCGGGCGGCGCGGGACCGGGAGCGGGCGGCGCTGGCCGAGCTGGTCTGGGGGCGAGGCTGACGTCGACGGCGGCCCACCCCGAAGCCGCACCGTCGGAATAGCGGAGGTCATAGACCCGGTAGCGGTCGCCGCCCAGGGGAACGACGGCGGGAAACCGGGCCCAGTGCCGGAAGGCCCGCCCCTCGGCATCCCGGCCGAGGGCCGCCATCGCCTCGTCGAACCGGTCACCCCTGGGCACCGATTCCCTGAGTTCCACCGCGGGCGGCAGCAACCGGACCAAGCCCGTCTCGTAGTGGTCACCCGCGTCGACGATCAGCTGCTTCACGAACGGCGTGACCGGCCGGGCCGTGACCATGAAGCGCGGCGCCGGCTCCCCGGGGTACCGGCCCCGCACCAGCTGCCGTCCGAAGAGCGTTCCGACGATGGCCAGGCCGATGTACACCGTCGCCAGCCAGAGGCCGACCCGGGCCCAGCGCGCCGCGCCGGCGTCACCGCGGCGACGGGCCGACCCCGTGAGCCAGAGCCCGACACCCAAGGCCAGGTAGAGCCAGGGATCGACGATGAAGAGGCTGTCGCCGTAGAACCAGCGGTCCCGAACCGGCATCAGCCAACGCATCCCGTAGTTGTTGAGGTAGTCCAGGAACGGATGGGTCAGGACCCCCAGGGCCGACATGCCCACGAGCGGCCACCAGCGCACCGGGGCCTCCCCGGGCCGCCGCCGCCACCGATCCCAGGCGACCATCACGACCGCGATCAGGAACGGCCACGCGACCAGCGCCGGGACGCCATGGGTCGCACCCCGGCGCCAGGCAAGGCTCATCCCGAGCGGGGCCGCCAGGATGTCGACATCCGGGGCGTTCGCGGCGAGAATCAGGGTAGCGGTGGCCCGGCGGGTCAACCGATCGAGGCCGGCGCGGGAGAGCGTGGCGCCGACGAGGGTATGACAGATTGGATCCATGACAGGCGGGTTCCGGACCGGGTCACTGGAAAACTGGCAGCATCGGTGGTATCAGGCGAGACGGCCGCACCAAGGAGGCACCATGAAGAAAGCCCTGCTCATCGGACTGGCGCTGGCGACCGGCGCCGCCCCGCGGCTCGCGGCCCAGGAGGAGATGTACCGCGACTGGCTGGGCTTCGTCTTCCGCCGCGACCGGGGCATGACGACCGGCACCGTGGCCGGCGCCCCCGATTCGGTCTACCGCGTGCTGCGCCGCCTCGCGCAGGATCTCGGCCTCAAGGCCGACGTCGAGGACGAAGGCACCCGTCAGTTCGGTGCCAAGCGGCAGCGGGCCTATCGCCAGCTCGGGAAGACGGCCGTGTCCGCCTATCTCAACTGCGGCGACGGCCTGATGGGGCCCAACGCGAACACCTGGTACGTGTACCTGAACTTCGGGGCCCAGGTCGAGCCGGCGGGGTCCGGATCCAGTGTGACGCTGATGCTCAACGCCCAGGCCGCCGACGTCCCCAACGGCGGCAACCAGCGCCTCCCGTGCACCTCGACCGGCCGCCTCGAAATGGCACTCGTCAACCGCCTCGCCGCGACCTTCGGCGGCGCCCCGCCCGGCTGAGCCTCCGGCGCAACTTTTTTCGCATTTCAGACATCGGAAGCCTAACCGTCGGTCGGGCCGGTTCGCCGGCCGGACTCGCGGTTTGCGCCGATTCGTGTCGGTTTCGCGTGTCGAACCCACACGGCCGGACCGCCGGAAATCGGGGCCCCGTTGGGGGGACTCGACTTACCGGACCCCGGGAGCTGGTATGGGGGTTGCGAAGCCGTAAGTCGGGAGGTCGTGCAGCGTTATGCGGTTGTTTCGAACTACGATGATGGCGGCAGTCCTGGCCGCGACGAGCTGCCTGGGGACGGACACCCAGGAGGCGGCGTTGGGGCAGGAGTTCGAGCTCATCCCCAACGAGAGCACCCGGATTTCGGGCACCCAGTTGGTGGTCGGTTTCCGGCGTGTGGCCGAGGATCTTCGCTGCCCGATCGACGCCGCCTGTGTGGCGGACGGCGAGGCCGGGATCGAGATCGAGGTCTTCGGCACGGATCACTCGGGCCCGATCCTCGTGAACACGCCGCTGCCCAATTCGTGGCACGACGCCAGCTATCAGGTGCGTCTGGTGGACCTCCTGCCTCATCCGACCGCCGACCATCCGATCAGCCCGGACGAGTACCGGCTGCGGCTGGTGGTGGACCGCCTCCCCCGCTGACCGGTTCCGCGCGGCGATACTGAAGGGCCTCGGCCACGTGGGCCGCGCGCACCCGAGTTTCCAGGTCGAGATCGGCGATTGTCCGGGCCACCCGAAGCACCCGCGTCAGCGCCCGCGCCGACCAGGCCGACCGGGCCGCCGCGGCTTCCAGCAGCCGGCGCCCGTCCCGGTCGGGCGCGCACCACCGGTCGAACGCGGCTCCGCCGAGCATGCTGTTGAGCCACGGGGCACCCGGCCGCAACCGCTGGCGGTCGCGGGCCACGACGACCCGGGCCCGAATCGCGGCGGAGGTTTCGGCCGGACCGTCGTCGGCGAGGGCGGCCAGCGACGTGGGCGGAACGGACAGGTGGAGATCGATCCGGTCGAGGAGCGGACCGGAGATACGGCTCTGGTAGGCGCGAACCCGCTCCGGCGAGCAGAGGCATGCCCGCCGCGGGTCTCCCAGGAAGCCACATGGGCACGGGTTCATTGCCGCGACGAGCATGAACCGCGCGGGAAACGTCAGCGTCATGGCCGCGCGGGACACTGTGACGACCCCATCCTCGAGCGGCTGCCGCAGCGCCTCGAGCACGTTCCGGCGGAACTCCGGAAACTCGTCGAGGAACAGCACCCCGCGGTGCGCGAGGCTCACTTCCCCCGGCCGTGGTGACGAGCCGCCGCCCGCCATGCCGGCGTCCGACACCGTGTGATGGGGCGCCCGAAAAGGCCGCTCCGTGACCAGGCCCCCGCCGGCCTCGAGCGTCCCTGCGACACTGTGAATGGCGGTGACTTCGAGCGCCTCCTCCGGCTCGAGCGCCGGGAGCAAGCCGGCGACCCGGCGGGCCAGCATGGTCTTCCCGACGCCCGGCGGTCCGACCATGAGCACGTTGTGACCGCCGGCGGCCGCGATCTCGAGCGCGCGCCGCGCCATGGCCTGCCCGCGGACTTCGGAGAAGTCCGGCTGATCCCGGCTCCGGCAGCCCGGCGGCGCCGGTGCGGCGGCGCGGATCGGGGCGCCACCCCGCAGGTGCGCCGCCACTTCCCGAAGCGACTCCGCCCCGAGCACCTCGATGCCCTCGACGAGCGATCCCTCGGCCGCGACCGCCGCCGGGACAATGGCCCAGCGAGCGCGGGCAACCCGGGCGCAGCGCACCAACGGCAACGTGCCGCGCAGTGGCCGGAGCCCGCCGTCGAGGCCGAGTTCGCCGAAGTAGAAGCCGTCATCGGGAACCGGGGGAAGCTGGCCGCTTGCGATCAGGATGCCGACGGCGATGGCGAGATCGAACGCCGAGCCGGCCTTGGGCACGTCCGCGGGGGCAAGATTGGCGGTGATCCGGCGAAGCGGGAGCTCGAACCCTGTGTTGACGAGTGCCGCGGTGACCCGCTCCCGACCCTCACGAACGGCCCCATGGGGGAGCCCGACCGTGGTGAAGGACGGCAATCCGTTGGCCAGGTCCACTTCGACCTCGACCGGATACGCTTCGATCCCGAGTACCGCCGCCGACCGCACCCGAGCCAGCATCCTGTCCGTCCGGTGATGACCGCACCATGGTAGCGGGATCGCCTCGGGTCGGGGCCATCGAGTCTACGCGAACCGGACCGAATTGCGACGGGAAGGCAAGCGCGGGTGCCCGGGCGGGCCCCGGCCGGCGGGTGCAGCTTCCGGAAGAACGCCTATCTGGACCGGCTGGAACGGGCCGCCGATCACGAGGTCGCTTCGACGAAGACCGCCGTGCCGTAGCAGAGCACCTCGGTGACGCCCTGCATGACCTCGGTCGCGTCGTACTTGATGGCGATCACGGCGTTGGCGCCGAACTGCTCGGCGTGCTCCAGCATCAGTTCGAATGCTTCCGACCGGGTCCGCTCGCAGAGCTCGACGAAGCGGGTGATCCGGCCGCCTCGCAGGGTCTCGAGGGAGGCCCCGATGAAACCGAGGATGGAGCGGGAGCGCACCGTGATGCCAAGAACTACGCCGTAGTTCTCGACCACCCGGTAACCGTCGAGCTGCAGGGCGGTCGTGGTCAAGTGGTGCTGGATCTTGTTCGGATTGGCGAGCGGCGTCGGCACCGGAGACTCCCGTCGTGGGGACCCGGAAGGTTGCCGCATCGGGCTCGCTGTATCAAGGCGCCCCCCCGGGATAGATTCGGCGAGCCCCTTCTCGACGGCCGACCCCAAGGTTCAATGCTCACTGTCGACCATGCCCTGATCCTCGCCGCCGATCTCGACCAGGCCGCGCTCGCCTATCGCCGCCTCGGCTTCTCCCTGACACCCCGCGGGTACCATCAGGGCCTCGGCTCGGCCAACCACACGATCATGCTGAAGGAGACCTACCTCGAGCTCCTGGGCATCCTCGACCCCGAAGCCGCCCGGGAGCGGTGGTCCCACCTGACCAGGAAGGGGCCGGGTCTCCGGGCTCTGGCCTACCGCAGCCGCGACGCCCGCGCCGACCGAGCGGCGTTGGTGAGCCGGGGCGTCGAGGCCCGGCCGGTCGTGGACTTTTCCCGCCCGGTCCCCGGTCCCGACGGCGGCGAAGCCCGGTTCAGCCTGAGCGATCTACCCGAGCGCGCGATGTCGGTGCTGCCCGGCTTCCTCTGCCAGCACCACACACCGGAACTCGTCTGGCGGCGGGGCTACCTGCTCCACCCGAACTCGGCGGTCCGGCTCGTCGGCTGCACGGTGGCGGCCACCCGGCCAGCGGCGGCCGCACTCGAATTCGAGCGAGTCCTGGGCCGTGCCCGGGTTCATCCGCATCCGGGCGGCATGGCGGTAGACCTCGGCTCGACGCGTCTCTGGCTGGTTGAACCGGGCTACGCGCGACGCCGGCTGGGCCACGCCTTCCCGGACGGCGAACCGAATCAACCGCTCGGTCTGTCGGTCGAGGTCCTCTCTCTCGGGGCCGCCCGCGCCGCCCTCGCGGCGGGCGGCGTTCCGTTCGCGCCCTTCGGCAGCCACTCGATTATCGTCGGTCCCACCTGGACCGCAGGCATCTACCTCGAATTCCTGGCCCTCGGATGACGACGACCTGTCGGGCTGCGGTCATCCCGGCCCCTCACGCCCCCGTCGAACTGCGCCAGGTCCCGGTGCCGAAGCTCGAGCCCGGTGCAGCGTTGCTCGAAACGACGTACTCGGAGGTGTGCGGCACCGACGTGCATCTCCACCACGGCCGGCTCACCGGGGTGCCGTATCCGCTCATCCCGGGACACGTCTCGATCGGCCGGATCGTCGACCTGGCCGGCACGCCGCGGGACATCGAAGGGGAGGCGTTTCGCGCCGGGGATCTGGTCACGTTCCTCGACGTCCACGAGACCTGCAACGCCTGCTACCAGTGTCTCGTGGCCAAGCAGACGACGCGGTGTCCGCACCGCAAGGTCTACGGCATCACCTACGGCGCGGACGACGGCCCCCTTGGCGGCTGGGCCGACCGGATCTGGATGAAACCCGGAGTGAAGATGATCCGGATTCCGCCGGACCTGACACCCGAGACCTTCATCGGGGGCGGTTGCGGTCTGGCCACCGCGGTCCATGCGGTCGAACGGGCCGGGATCCAGCTGGAACAGAGCGTCGCCGTGCTGGGCGTGGGGCCCGTCGGCCAGTCGGTGATCGCGCTCGCCGCCTTGTCGGGTGCCGGGCAGGTCTTCGCGGTCGGCGGGCCGGCCGATCGGCTGGCATTCGCGCAGCGAATGGGCGCCACCGACGTCATCGGGCTCGAAATCCCGCCGGAGGAGCGCGCGGCCGCCGTCCGGGCGGCCACGCGCGGGCGGGGGGTCGACGTGGTGATCGAGGCGGCGGGACGGCCCGAGGCGGTACCGCAGGCGCTCGATCTGGTGCGGGACGGCGGCCGGGTGGTGGTGGTCGGCCAGTACACCGATCACGGGGCGGTGCCGATCCATCCGCACTTCCAGATCAACCGGAAGCACGTCGAGATCCGCGGCTGCTGGGGTTCCGATTTCTCCCACTTCCACCGGGCGGTGGCCCTGGCCGCCCGGCACCAGGACCGGGTGCCGTGGCGCGAGATGGTCTCGGCCCGCTACTCCCTGAACGACGCCGGCCTGGCACTCGAAGCCGTCGAGCGCCAGGCCGTGCTGAAGGCCCTGATCGTACCGGCCTAACGACTCGACCGGACCCGGATGTCGCCGGAGAAAGACTGCAGGTCGATTACCGCCGAGCCGTTGCCCCAGGAGCCGCTGAACCGGTTCCGGCGCCGGCGACTGTCCCGGTTGACCGGGAAGTCGGAGTCGAAGCGGCCGCTGAAGGTCGAGGCCGTCACCTTGGCATCCGGTTCCCGCGGCACGGTCAGCGTCACATCCCCGCTCAGCGTCTCGAAGTTGTACTCGCCGCGGCCGTCGATCGGGCCGGCGAACGTCACGTCGCCGCTCACGGTTTGCGCGGACATTTCCCGCACGGCGACCTGATCGAGCCGGACGTCGCCGCTGACACTCCGGGCGTCGAGGGTTTCCCCCTGGGCGTCGGTGAGTTCCAGTTCCCCGGAGACGGTCCCGAGATCGAGGGACCGACCCCGCAGCCCCCGGCCGAAGACGTCGCCGACGACGCTGTGGATGTCGAGATCGAGACCCGCCGGCACCCGAACGGTGAACTCGACGCGGGTGTCGTTCCGGCTGTTCCCGCCCCAGTTGCCCTCCCGGCGGCAGGGATCGTCGGCCCGGCGCCGGCTCCGGTCATCGCGATCGTCGCGGTCCTCCCGCTCAGCTCGGTCGTCCCGGTCATCACGATCCCGCTCCCGGCCCCGCCGGCTGTCGTTGGACTGCCCTGGGTACCAGACGCAGACCGCCACGCCGCCTCCCGGAAGGTCTCGCGCTTCGATCTCGACGTCGCGGGGATCGCCCTGTCGCCCTTCGCGCTTGACCGCGGTGACTTCGAGCCGGCGGCCCGCTGACGCCTCGACCCGGATGTCGCCGATGATGTTCCGGAGCGCGAACCGCGATCCCGGCGCCAGCTGGCGGTTGAGTTCGAAGTCCTGGGCCGCCATTGGGGCGGCGCCGGCCGCGCCGGCGAGGAGAACGAGGGAAAGGGCCTTCATCGGCGGATCTCCAGATTGATCGGGAACGCGAATGAGAAGTCGAAGTCGATGCCGAAGCCGAGGGCGAGAGACAGGTCGAGGTCGAAGTCGAAGTCACGACCCCGTTCGCCCCGTTCGCGGTCGCGGTCGCGGTCGCGCCCCCGCTCGCGTTCCGGCCGGCGCTCCGGCCGGAGCTCGGAGGGGCGAATCAGTCGGACGTCGCCGCTGAAGGTTTCCACCTCGATCGAGGCGCTGCCGTTGCCCATCGTGTACGTGGCCCGGCGGCGCGACCGCCGATCGGTCTTGAGGTCGAGACTCGACTCGACATCGCCGTTGGCCGAGGAGACCGAGATCGTGGCGTTGCTGTTGTCGGGCAGGGCCACGACGACGTCACCGCTGTGCGAGAGGAAGGAGTAGGTGCCGGCCTCCGCGATCGTGCCCTCGAAGGTCACATCGCCGCTCACCGTCTGGGCATCCACGGAGGCCGCCGCGATCCGGCGAAGCATGATGCTGCCCGACACCGCTTCGACGGTGATTTCGCCCTGGACGTCCTCAACCCGGATGTCGTCGGAGGCCGAGTGGAGCTCGACCCGGCCGCGGGCACCGGTGACGTCGATGCGGCCCTGGGCCGTCGATACGGTGACGTCGGTGCCGCCCCGGATCCGGATCTCGCCATCGATGGTGGACACCTTGATCGGCGCCCGGGTCCCCTCGACGACGATGTCGGACTCGAGGCCGCCAAGTTCGACCGCCATCCAGGTCGGCACCGTCAGCTCGTAGTCGACCACGCCGCCGAGTCCGAGGGAGCCCCGGCGGCCGCGGAGCTGGATCACGGAGCCGCGGTTGTCCACCTCGATCTCGGTCCGGGACGAGTGCTCTGCCTGGATCCGCATCCGGTCCTGATCCCAGGCGCGGATGGTGATGTCGCCACCCTGTTGCTGGAGCCGGAGCCGGGATCCCTGGCGGACGGCGATGGTGGTGTCGGTACCGCGTTGGTCCCCGACCCCGCCAATCGCCGCGAGAAACAGCAATGTATGAATCATCGAGTCCGTCCGTTCGTCAGGTTTCGCTGGCGAGGGCCCGGGTGGCCAGCCGAAGCAGGTTGACCTTGGCCCGCATCCTCGCGGTGATCTGACCGTTGAGATACGCGTTGGCCGTATCTCGTTGGATCGCCGCGCGGGCCTCCGCGATCGCGGCGTCGATCTTGGCGAGACTTTCTTCGAGGACCCGGACGGTGGCCGTGTCGAGCTTCGACCGGTTGGCCCGGAGCGTCGCTTCGAGCTCGCTGACGGCGGCGTCGTAGGCGACTTCCCGACGGTTCGCGAGGAGCGTCGAGTCGGTCCCGGGGGCGAGGGTCGGCGGCGCCGAGGCCAGGGTTGGCGCCGGCACTGGGCCGGCGGAGCCGCCGCGAAGGAGCCAGGCCCCCGCGGCTCCGATGCCGACGAGCAGCAGCGCCGCCGCGGCGAGGGCCACCGGCCGCGAAGCTGGCCGTGTTGCCGGCCGCGCGAACGGCAGCACGGAGGGACCCACCTGGCGTCGAATCGCGGGCCAGAGATCGCGAGACGGCTCGGTCCCGGCATATCCCGGGGCCGCCGCCACGATCCGGCGCAGATCCTCGAGGACACCGCGGCACGCGGCGCACTCGCGGAGGTGACCGTCGACCCGGCGCCGGGTCACGGCGTCGAGTTCGTTGTCGAGGTATGCCGACAGAAGGTCGGTCCATTCGGAATGCATCAGGCGCTCTCCTTCTCACCCAGCACCCGGCGGAGCAGCATCCGGGCCCGGTGCAGCTGCGAGCGCGAGGTCCCGGGGTCGATCCCGAGCAACTCGCCGATTTCGTCGTGTTTGAAGCCTTCCATGTCGTGCAACACGAAGACGTCGCGGGCACCGGCGGGAAGGTCCCCCACCGCCCGTTCAATGGCCACCTTGAGGTCCGGATGATGGCTCGGCGCTGCGGCGCCGGCGAGGGCGATTTCGTCCGAACCATGCCGGTCGTAGAACCGGACCGTCGTCTCCCGGCGGCGCAACAGCGCGTTGACCGCAACCCGGTGGAGCCAGGTACCGAAGGCACTCTGCCCGCTGAAAGTCCCGATCTTCTGCCAAACCCGAATGAAGACCTCCTGCACCGCATCGTCCGCATCGTCCACTCCAACCAGCCACCGGGCCAGAGAGTTCACCCGGGCCAGATGCTGACGATAGAGACGCTCGAACGCGGCGGCATCCCCGCGGGCGGCGAGGGCGACGTCGTCCATCTCAGCGTTCGCTCGTCCGAGCGGCAAGGCAGGTTGCAGGCGCAAGGCTTCGGCGGCCAGGGTCCAGTCCTAAGGAATTGATTCGAAAGGGTTTGAGCCAGGGAGGCACAAAAACGTTGGAATCCGTCCGGAGGCACTTGCCCGGGCGATATCTTTGTGATATCATCTAGATATCACCTTCGGAGCGGGGAAATGATCAACGAACGTGTGGTTCGGCCGATGCCTGGGTTGGTCATGCTGGTCGGCCTGCTGGTCGTCGGCACGGGCGCCGTCGTGCTGATGGTGCGGACCATCCGGCTGCTGGCCCAGCAGCTGGGCGGATCGTCGTTCCTGGTCGTGGCCGCGATCCTGGTGCTGTTGGCCTGCCTCATCGGACTGGGTGGGCTCTTCGTCGTCAACCCGAACGAGGCCAAGGTCCTGACCCTGTTCGGTCGCTACGTCGGGTCGGTCAAGGATCCGGGCATCTGGTTCGTCAATCCGTTCGCCGCCAAGCACAAGCTCTCGCTTCGGGTTCGGAACTTCGAGACCGCCAAGCTCAAAGTGAACGACGCGCATTCCAACCCGATCGAGATCGGGGCCGTGGTAGTCTGGCAGGTCGTGGACACCGCCGAGGCGCTGTTCGAAGTCGACGACTACGAGAACTTCGTCAAGGTTCAGAGCGAGGCAGCCCTCCGGTCCCTCGCCTCGACCTATCCGTACGACGCCCACGAGTCGGGGCAGGAGTCGCTCAGCGGCAGCCCCGCGGCGGTGTCCGCGATGCTCCAGGGCCACGTTCAGGAGCGGCTCGCCAAGGCCGGCGTCCACGTGATCGAGGCACGGATCAGTCATCTCGCCTACGCCCAGGAAATTGCCCAGGCAATGCTCCAGCGGCAGCAGGCCTCCGCCATCATCGCCGCCCGGCAGAAGATCGTCGAGGGCGCGGTGGGCATGGTCGAGAATGCGCTGGCCTTGCTGTCCGAGGGGAACATCGTGCACCTCGATGACGAGCGGCGGGCGACGATGGTTTCGAACCTGCTCGTGGTGCTCTGCAGCGAGCGGGCCACCCAGCCGGTCCTCAACACGGGGACGCTGTACCAGTGAGCCGAGCCGGCCTAACCGCCCGCCCTGGCTGGAGCGCCCGCGGTCCGGCCCCGGGACGTCGCCAACCGGACCGGCATGGCTGAGCGGAAGGCGGTCCTGATCCGCATCGACCCGGCGCTGCACGATGCCCTGCAGCGCTGGGCCGGGGCGGAATTTCGAAGCCTCAACGCCCAGATCGAGTACGCGCTGCGGCGGGCCCTCGCCGAGGCGGGTCGCCTGCCCCGCCCCGAGAATGCCGACCTCAAGTCCGAGGACACCTGATGCTCCATCTGCTGCTCGCCGCCCTCATCGTCGCCGCGGCGATGCTGGTGCCGGGCCCCGCCCGACGGGACGACCGCCCTGCCCCGCGGCCGGCCACCGAAGTTGCTCCCGCGGTCAGGCCGAACGCAGACAGCCGGGATTCGACCACGAGCCGCCCGGACTCGCTATAATGAAAGGGTAGCCCGTAACAGAGGAGCAGGAACGATGCGCTGGATCGCCGCAGTCATGCTGGCCGGCCTCGTGGTGGCGCCGGCCGCCGCTCAGGAGCAAGGCAAAACCAAGCCGAAGATCGACCGCCGTCCCAATCTGATCTCGATCGAGGAGATCGACCTCATTCGCCACGAAGTGACGTCGGCCTACGACATCGTGCAACGGCTTCGGCCGTCCTACCTCCGCCCCCGGGGCACCAACAGCTTCGGCAATGCCGCTGGTGGCGCGTCCCCGACGGCCCGGGTAATCGTCGACGGCGTTCCGCGGGGCGACACGTCGATGCTGCGGGACCTTCCGGCCGCCACGGTGAAGGAGATCCGCTACCTCAACGCCGCCGACGCGAGTACCCAGTACGGCACCAACTACGGTGGGGGCGCCATCCAGGTCTTCACGCGAACGCAGTAGCGGGGCGGGCCCAGCGACGCTTTACGGCCGGCGCTCGCGGCGGAGCGCCGCGCCGACGAGACCGCCGCCAAGACCGAGGCCCCCGGCGATCGCGAGGGTCAGGATCACCAGCACGCCCGCCGACTGCCCGGTCACACCGCGAAGGAGTTCGACGAGCGTGTCGAACCGCGGTGCGGTCGCCGCCCGGAGCAGCAGCAGCCCCCACCCCACCACGACGCCCGCCACGGCCACCGCCACCGGTCGCCGCCCCGGGGGGACCAGCCACCCGGAGACCAGGGCGACCACCGGCAGGATCCACCACCCCAGCATCGCCGTCAGGAGTGCCGCCACCGCCGCGGTGCCCGTCACCCCGAGCAGAGCACCCATCACCGGCCACCGCCCTGCAACCGGAGGCGACTCTCCACGGCCGCCGCCGGGAACCCAGCCGGATCGGCCGGCACCACGAGCGAGTCGAGGTGGCCGGCCTGCCACCGGGAGACCAGGTCGCGATAGTGCCGGCTGACCGGATTGCCTGACTGCCCGCCGGGATACACCGCCCAGGCCCGCACCGGGTCGCTCAGTTCGACGACCATCCGCCAGCTCGCCCCGTGAGTCCCCGCGCCGGACGAGGGACTCACCGTGCCGGTACCCCACGCTACGGGAAGCCGCAGGGCCGACAACGCCGGCAGGCGCATCGGGTGGTAGATGTTGGCCTGGTGAACGGTCCCCCACTCCCAGGCCGGACCTCGGGGACCGTAGCGACTGACGGTGGAATCGAATCCGGCCGCGAGCGCCGATCGAATGATCTGGTCGCGTCCTTCGCGTTCCGGGGTGTCACGCCGGTCCCACCAGATGCTTTCGGCGTCGGCGAGCAGGCCGAGGAGCACCCCGTCGGACGGGCGCAATCCGCCGGCCCGTCCCGGGGTCTGCAGCTCGTCCCACAGTCGCCGCCCCAGCTCCCGCGTCACGGCGTCGAACAGCACTGCGTCCCGGGTGTCGAGGCCGTACCGATGGTCCCAGTCCTCGAGCAGCCGGCGGGCGCGCTCGGCACTCGAGTCGCCCGCCGTCGGTACCGCGAGCAGGATCGGCAACACGGCGTCGGCGAAGCCGCTTCGGTTGTCGGTCTGGATCCGGCGCATCGCTTCCGGGGTGACGGCCGAGTCCTCCCGCAGCAGTTGATTGATTCGCAGCGCCCGCCAGGGGCTCGGCCAGTCGGCGCCGAGATAGCGGCCGTTGCGCGCGGGATCGACGGGCTGCTGATTGGCCGACGAAAGGAACCCCCGCCCCGGGTTAAGGCCGAACGGATAAAGGTCGAGCGGCAGATCGCCGGTCCAGTCGGCCGCGCGGGTGGTGCCGTCGCGCACCACGTCGCCGCGACCGTCGCCCGGACGGACCGGATAGGTCCCGGTTGAGCGGATGGCGATGGTACCCCGGCGGTCCGCCACGAGCATGTTCTGCGCGGGGGCTACGTACCCGGCCATCGCCTCGAGAAACTCGCCGGCGGTGCGGGCCCGGTTGGCTTCGAGAAATTCCTTGCCGTCGGCGTGGGGCAGATAGGCCGTCCAGGCCACCGAGAGCCAGGTCGAATCGACCGCCAGCAGCGGTCCGCGGTGGGTGAATCGCGTGGTGTCGATGGCCAGGACGTTGCCGTCCGGTCCGAGAAAGGTCTCGGTGCGCTGTTCGACGGGGCGCCAGTCGCCGTCGAGCCAATACCGGGCCGGGTGGGCCGGGTCGTCGACCCGCTCCCGATAGAAATCGTTGACGTCCGACCCGGTGTTCGTAAGCGACCAGGCGATCGACCGGTTGAACCCGATGATGACACCGGGCGCGCCGGGCAGGGTGGCGCCCGCCACGTCCAGCTTCCCCGGGACGACAAGGTGGGCCTGGTACCAGATTGACGGCAGCGTCAGCGCGAGGTGCGGATCGCCGGCCAGGAGGGCAGCTCCCGCCGCCGTGCGGGACGGTGCCACCGCCCAGTTGTTGCTGCCGAGGACCACCTCTTCCTCGCCCCAGCGGACGCTGCCCAATTGCCGGCGGGCGGCGTCGAATGTAGCCCCGAGCGCCAGCATGCCGGAGTCCGGCGGGCCGGGCGGCGGCAACGGCGCGAAGGAGTACCGCGGCCCATCGACCGGATTCGGCTGAATCGGTTCTTGAATGGGCTCGTTGATCGGGAAGAGCGCGTCCGCCGCCGGGGCACCGACCAGGGCAGCCGCCCGGGCCTTGAGGAGCGACGGGTCGTTCCAGGCCAGATCCCGCGCCATCCGGCCGAATAGCAGGTAGCTGTTCCGCGGTTCCCAGCGTTCGGGCCGCCGGCCGATCAGCCGGTACTCCAGCGGCACGTCGCCGGGCCCCATCCGGTCGAGCCAGGCGTTGACTCCGGCGGCGTAGGCCTCGATGGCCCGGAAGGCGAAGCTCGTCGAGTCCGCCTGTGCGAGCCGCTGGTCCGCGAGGCGCCCCAGACCCAGCCGGCGGGCCTCGCGGTCGAGATCGAGCGCCTGGGTGCCGAACCATTCCGTCAGCCGGCCCGCCGCCGCCCGGGTCTGCAATTCGAGTTGGAAGAGCCGGTCGCGGGCCACGACGAAACCGAGCGCCCGGTAGGCGTCCAGTTCGGACCCGGCGTAGACGTGCGGGACCCCGCGATCGTCGTAGACGACCTCGGCGTCGGCGTCGAGGGACGGGAGCGACAGGGACTCCGACGGGCGCCGCTCGGCCGCGCGGGCGGCAGCCCAGACCCCGCCCCCGGGGTCGAGGAGCGGGCCGAGGGGCGGCAGCGGGCCGAGCCGGCGGGTGAGGAGCACGAAGGCCCCCGCGAGCAACGACAGCCCGGTCGCGAATGTGAGAAGCCGGCGAGGCGACATGACGATCCGAGTCGTGATGGAAACGGCCGGCTAGATCAGTGCCCGCCGCTTGAGACCAACGTAGCAGTCTACGACGGCTTTCGCTGCCGCCTCCGGATGGGCATCCACGACGATCACGCCGCGAGAGCGGAGATCGGCCAACGCGTCGTTGCGAACGAGGAGCAACTGCTCGGCCGCCGCCCGTTCGAAGGCGGATTCCACCGTGCTCGCCGAGGCCACGGCGAGCCGCTCGAGCGCCAGGTCGCGAAGGGTCACGGCCACCGGCACGTGGCGCGGACGGAGCCCGCCGAGCTGGTGCACGAGGGCATCGCTGGCGAACCGGTCGATGACGTCGGTGAAGAGCACGGTCAGGGCCCGCTTCCGTGCCTGGGCCGCCAGAAAAGCGAACGCCCGCGGGTAGTCGGATTCCACCAGCCGCCCCTCGACCAGCGCCAGCGCGTCGAGAATGGCGCGGAGCGCCCGCCGCCCGCGCACTGGCGGCACGAAATGATCGATGTCGTCCGAAAAGACGATGAGCCCGACGTCGTCGTCGAGCCCGACCGCCCGATAGGCGAGCTGCGCTACCGCCTCCACGGCATCCTCGAGGCGGGGCCGACCCTCCGTTTCCGCGGTGAGCATCCGGCCGGCATCGAGCGCGATCATCACCCGCTGCCGCCGCTCGGCTTCGTACTGTCGGGCGATGAGCTTGCCGCGCTTGGCCGAGGCCTTCCAGTCCACCGCCCGCATCTCGTCGCCGGGGACCCACTCGCGGAGACTCTCGAAGAGGCGCCCCTCCCCGATCCGCCGGACCTGACGAAGTCCGACCTCCCGGCGAATCCGGCTCTGCGTCGGCAACTGGGCCAGCGCGGCGTTACGGAGCGCCGGGTACACTGTGATCTCCCAATCGGGACGGAGCACGAGCTGCCGCCAGCAGAGGCCCCAGGGCCCCGCCACCCGGATGTCGAACCGCCACCGGCGGGCCCGGCCCCGGGCCCGGGGGTCGAGGCGTCGCTCCTCGATCCAATCGCGGTCCGCCCGCAGATCGATGATCCGGTCACTGCCGTCCGGCAGACCGATTTCGGGCGGGGCGGATTCGCGCACCCAGAGGCGGGCCGAACGCGGGCTGTGCCAGTGATATCGAACCGGCAACGGCCGCCCGAGCGACAGGGCACCGGCCGCGGTGCGGATCAGGGAGAGACGGCTCGCGTCGAAGCGGTTCACCCGATACCCATCGACCGCCAGCATCAGGACCCAGAGCACCGAGGCCGTTACCCAGGCCACCGCTGCGGCCGGCCACCAGACGGCCCCGACGGCAATCGCGCCGGCGAGCAGCGCCCCGAGCAACCACCGCCGCGAGGGAACGATCACTGCCGCGGGGCCTCGATGGCATCGAGCACCGAGGCGAGCGCCGCGTCGGGGGTCACCCCCTCGAGTTCCAGTTCCGGCGCCACCATCACCCGGTGCCGCAACACCGCGGGCGCGAGGGATTTCACGTCGTCCGGAATGACGAAGGTCCGGCCCTCCGCGGCGGCCGCCGCTTGCGCGAGTTTGAGCAGGGCCACACTCGCCCGCGGGGAGGCGCCGAGGGTGAAGGCCGGCGCGTCGCGGGTCGCCCGAACGAGCGCGGTGATGTACTCGACCAGCGGCGGTTCGGCCCGAACCCGGGCCACCGCCGCCTGGAGTGCGGCGATCCCGTCCCGATCCGCGACCGGCGTCACCCCGAACGTTTCGGTGGCCGCCGGGTCGAACCCGCCCAGCACCCGGTCCAGGAGACCACGCTCCGCCTCGGCGTCTGGGTAACCGATGATGCTCTTCACCAGGAAGCGGTCGAGTTCGGCTTCGGGCAGCGGGTAAGTACCCTCGAACTCGATCGGGTTCTGGGTGGCGAACACCGTGAAGGCGGCCGAGAGGCGGTGCGCCTCGCCGTCGACCGTGACGGTGCGCTCCTGCATCGCTTCGAGCAGAGCCGCCTGGGTCTTGGCGGGGGCGCGGTTGATCTCGTCGGCCAGCACGAGATCGGCGAACACAGGGCCGGGCCGGAACGTGAACTGGGCGCCGCCGGTCATGATGTTGACGCCGGTGAGGTCCGCGGGCAT
Source organism: Gemmatimonadales bacterium (assembly GCA_050183815.1). Classification (GTDB taxonomy): domain Bacteria; phylum Gemmatimonadota; class Gemmatimonadetes; order Gemmatimonadales; family GWC2-71-9; genus SHZU01. The sequence continues at coordinate 73,580 of JBFXAY010000005.1, forward strand.
CAGGTCCGGAGTGAACTGGATCCGCCGGAAGTCGAGCGACAGCGCCTGGGCCAGGGTGCGGACCAGCAGCGTCTTGGCCGTCCCGGGCGGGCCTTCCAGCAGCACGTGCCCCCGGGCCAGGAGCGCGAGGACGACCTCGCGGACCACGGCGCGCTGTCCGAGCACCACCCGCTCGAGGGCGCCGGCGAGCGCGGCAATCCGTTCGGCCGCATCCTGGGCCGCGTCAGGGCTCAGGAACTCATCTCGTTCCACATGTCCTCCACGAGGTTTGCCGCCGTGAGTACATCACTTTCGGACGGCTGCGGGCGATCGAGCGCCTCGAGCCGCTGTCCGAGTGCTACCACCTTCTGGTTGCGGGTCCGGTGCCGGATCTGTTCGAGCCAGGACCGCCAGGAATCCCGCTGCCCGCTGCTCGGGCGGCCGAGCCGCCGCCGGACGCCACCGACGAGGAGCCCGATCGCCAGGCCGTGACCGCCGGCCGCCCGGAGGGCGGCCGCGAGGGCCCGCACGTGCTCGGCCACGGAGCGCCGCCGCCGGTCGAACGCCTCGACCGGCGGGCCGAACCGGACGGCGCCGGCAGCGAGCGCCAGCAGGCCGACCACGATGGCATGCCAGACGAGCCAGCCCCACGGCGACCGCGCGGCCCACTCCATCACGAAATCGACCATCGAGCCGCCCTCGGAGAATCCATGGCGGAACTCGTCGAACCAGACGACCTGATAGTCGAGCAGCCAGGGCAGCACGACTGCGCCGGCGTCGGTTTCCCGGAGCGTCTGATTGCGAAACAGCCCGACATCCCCGACCAGGGTGACCGTACCGGAGCCGCCGGGCGGCCGCAGGCGAACCGCCACCGGGGAGCCTCCGGCCGTCAGCAGCGTGTCCACCGGCACCCCGCGCACGACGTCGCAACGATAGACGAGCGCGTCACTCAGGCGGCTCGAATCCACGACCTCGCTCTCGGTCGTTTCGCGAAGCGCGAGCCGCACCCTCGGTGCCGGCAGCCGGCCGTCCGGACGGTCCACGGGCGTGACGGCGTCCGGCACCGGTCGGCTGCCGCGATCGAGGCGGAGCGTGTCGAACCCGAGGCATCGGAGGACCGCGCGGGTGGTCGATCCCGCGAACAGCAGCGAGACGCCGCGGCGCGGCAATTCGAGCAACGCATCGACATCGGAGCCGGACACCGGCCGGGAGGGATTCAGGAGGATCACCGCAGTGGCCGATCCGGAATCCATCATGGTCGCGAAACGCTCCTGGCGGAGTTCCCGAACGTCCACGCCGAGGCGGCGGGCCGCTTCCGCCACGGCAGAGGCCCCGTTCGGCTCAGTGATCAGCGTCGAGGGCCGGACATCCGCGCCCGGCGTCGGCCGGCGGCGGGTCCCGGCGTTGGCCACGATCAACGCCAGCAACGCGATCAGCGCGAGGGTCCCGATGAGGAACCTACGATCCGGGGACATAGCGCTCCGCGGCGGCGCGGGCCGTCCAGTCGTCGAGTTCGGCGGGCCCGCACGGCGTACCGCCGAAGGCAAAGCGATAGAGATCCTTCACCAGATCGGCGAACGGACCGCGCTGAGGATCGGCGGCGGGGAAATCGGCGAGATACTCCTGCGGCGTCCGGCTCGGATGAAAGCGGAGGCGTCCCCGGGTATCGAGTTCCAGCACCAGCCGGACGAACTCGGCCTGCATCGCGGCCGCGAACCGGCCGGCCGCCCGGTGCCGGGCGGCCAGCGCGGCAAACCACCCGGCGTCCCGAACCTCGGCCCTGCCCCGCGCGGTGCCGGTCCCGGCCGGGACCGCCCGAGCGCGGGTCGTCCGGATCAGGAGCCAGACCGCGTGCAGGGCGATAGCGGCGAGCACCGCCACCAGCAGGTAGACGACGACCTTGAACGCGGCCGGGTGGCGCTCCGCCAGATCGTAGAACCAGTCCACGACGGCCCGCCGCCAGCGCCGCAACGTCACCGTGGCCGACGACTCGTCCTGCCACTGGTAGGCAGTGCCCTGGAACACGTCCGCGACGACCCGCCGCAGCGAGTCCGCGGCGACGCCATCCGGTCCCTGCACTCAGAGCGCCTCGAGCTGCGACTCGAGGATCTCGAGGTCGAATCCTTCCTTGCGGACCCGGAGGTCGTAGTACAGCACGGTAACGGCCGAATAGATGAACGGGTAGACCAGCACCGACAGGACGGCGGAGACCGCCGCGATGACGAGCACGCCGGTCGTCACGCTCGAACTCCCCAACCCGAGCACCAGCCCGGCCACGCCTCCGATGAACACCGCGACGAAGCTCACCATATAGACGAGCAGGAGCGCCACCAGCAGCGTGCCGAACACCTTCCACCGATGTCCCTTGGTCAGGTTCCACGACCGGTTGAGCGAGTCGATCGGCGACAGACCTTCGACCACCAGCGCACACGCGGAGACCGCGACGCCGGTACCGATCACGATCCCCGGAATCACCAGGAGCAGGAAACCGATCCCGACGATCAGGGTGGAGACCATGGACAGGACGATGATCTTGCCGAGGTGCGGCACCACCCAGCCGATCGCCGCGGCGGCCTGCACTTCCCGGCCCAGATAGGCGTCCGCCACGATCTTGGTGGAGGCGCCCATGCCGACCGCCGTACAGATCATCCCGACGACCAGCGACGCCCCCCACAGGGCCGGATGCTCGAGCAGCCCGCCGCTCGCCTCAACGAAGACGGACAGCAGAATCGCGGCGGCCTGGCTGATCATCGCCACTGTGGCCAGCGCCACGAAGTGCTTGCGATAGAGGGAAAAGGCGACGTCGAGCACTTCGCCGATCGCCAGGGGCCTGAGTTGCGCTTCCGTCATGGGGAATCTCCGCCGCTGGGGTTCGCCGCCGGTAGGCCGAATTCTCACCCACGGGTCCCGACTTGGGAAGGCCACCCCGGGGTTCCTAGATTGGGGACAATGCCCGCTCCGCCTTCGCTCCGGCCCCGCCGGGCGACCCGCCCCGAAACCGCCCAGGACCACAGGCAGCGGCTCGAGGTCGAGACCCCCGAGAACGTCGTCCTCGACTACGAGCTCGGCGGCTTCGGCTCGCGCCTCCTCGCGGCCCTGATCGATGCGGCCATCGTGGTCGTCTCGCTCGTCACCCTGTTCCTCCTCGCGGCGTGGCTCGGCGGAACGGGCAATTGGACCGGGGTGATCGGCTCGATCCTGAGCTTCGTGGCGGTCTGGGGCTACTACGCGCTGTTCGAGGGCTTCTATCGGGGCCAGACACCGGGCAAGAAATCGCTCGGCCTCCGGGTGCTTCGGGATTCGGGACAGCCGATCGGCTTTGCCGAGGCGGCCCTCCGCAACCTGGTTAGGGTCGCCGACTTCCTCCCGCCCCCGTTTCTCCTCGGCCTCGGCATGATCGCCTTTCACCCCCGGGCCAAGCGCCTCGGCGACCTCGTCGCCGGCACCGTGGTGGTGCGGGATCGGCCCCAGGAAGGCGGCCTCGCCCGCCCGACCCCCGCCCCGCCGGGAACGGAACCGGCCGCTCGCATCGGCGCCGAGGGCCCGCGACTGTCGGACGAAGAGTTCCGGGTGCTCGGTGCCTTCCTCGAGCGGGCGGCCGGGTTCGAGAAGGCGGTTCGGGAGCGGTTCGCCGGCCGGCTCATCGAGCGGTTCGCCGACCGGATTCCGGCGGGAGCCGGCGGGTCCGAGGCCCTCCTGGATCTCTACACCGAGGAAACCGCCCGGCGGAGCCGCCCGGGCGGCGGCGGCCCGGGCCATGGTCCGGCCGACCGTTTCGTCCGGCAGAAGGAAGGCAGGTGGGCCGAGTTCCAGACACTGGCCGAAGCCGCTGCGGCGGGCGGACTGGATCGCTTTCCGCCCGACCGGCTCGTCGACTTCACGACCCGCTATCGCGAGGTCGCCGCCGACTACGCTCGCGCCCGAACCTACGGCGTCGCCCCGGGCACCATTCGCGCGCTCGAGCGCGCGGTGGCGGCAGGACACAACGCCCTCTACCGCGAGAAGAGTGCGTCGTGGCAGCGCCTCTGGCGCTTTCTCACGACCGATTGTCCCGCCGCGGTCGTCGAGGCCCGCCTGGCCGTGGGCCTGGCCTTTCTCACGTTCGCCGTCCCGGCGCTGATGGGGTTTGCCTTGCTCCGGGAACGGCCGGACGTGGCGCCTCAGGTCCTCCCGGCGACGATGCTGGACCGGGCCGACGCCGGCGCCCGGCGCCAAGCCGAAGGCAAGGGATACTTCGAGGCCGACCCGGGCGACCGGCCGCTCGTGGCCACGAGCATCATTCTCAACAACGTCCGGGTCGCGTTCGCCTGCTTCGCCTCCGGGGTGTTTGCCGGGGTCGGTTCGCTCGTGCTGCTGGCCGTGAACGGCCTCTCCATTGGAGCCGCGAGCGGCCACTTCGCCAACAAGGGACTGTTCGGCTACCTCTGGACGTTCGTGATCGGCCACGGTTTCCTGGAACTGTTCGCGATCTGGGTGGCGGGCGCCGCCGGGTTCCAACTCGGCTTCGCGATTCTCAATCCGGGCCGCTTCCGCCGCCGTGACGCGCTGGCCCGGGCCGGCCAGCGGGCGATTCGCATGGTCGGCACCGCGACCCTCCTCCTGATCATCGCCGGACTGGTCGAAGGCCTGGTCTCCGCCAGCGGCCTCGGTCTTCTCCCCAAAGCGTCGATCAGCGTCGGCAGCGCCCTGTTCCTGGTGGCCTACCTCGCCCTCGGGGCCCGGAACGCGCGCGCCGCCTGAGTCCGGCTTGCGGGCATCCCTCCGGCGCCGTAGCGTTGTATACAAATCTGTTCTCCAGTGGCGCACCCGGCGTCGTCGGGGCCACTCGGACTACCCGCTTCTCCACCCTCGACCCCGAAAACCCGATGCGCTCACCTGTGCGGTGGTTGCCGCTCTGTGCCGCGACGTTGCTGGCCTGTCAGCCCCCGGCCGACGCCGGCACCTCGTCAGCCGGCCCGAGCTACGACGTCGTCATCACCGGCGGCCGGATCGTCGACGGCGCCGGCAATCCCTGGTTCTATGGCGACGTCGGCATCCGCGGCAGCCGGATTTCGCGGATTACGCCGCGCGGCATGCTGGCCGGCGCTCAGGCGACTCGCCGGATCGACGCCACGGGCAAAATCGTGGCGCCTGGTTTCATCGATATTCAGGGCCAGTCGGTCCAGCAATTCACCATGGGCGACGGCCGCGTCATTTCGAGCGTGACGCAGGGCATCACCACCGAGATCCTCGGCGAGGGCGCGACGCCGGCACCCGCGAACGACCGGACGATCGCGGCCATGGGTCTCGCCGACGAGTCGCTCAAGCCCGTCCTCGACCAGTTCCGCGGCCCCCACGGGTTCGGCGCGTGGCTCGAGGCCATGGAAAAGCACGGCATCTCCCAGAACGTGGGCTCCTTCCTCGGCGCCGCAACACCGCGGGTCTACGCCAAGGGCGAGGCCCAGGGCGAAGCCACCGCCGAAGAGATGGACACCATCCGGACCGTGGTCCGGCACGCGATGGAGGACGGCGCCTTCGGCATCGCGACGGCGCTCATCTATCCGCCGGCCAACTTCGCGAGCACCACCGAGCTGATCGAACAGGCCAAGGCGGCGGCTCCGTTCGGCGGGATCTACATCACCCACATGCGTTCCGAAGCCGACCGGCTTCTCGAAGCCATCGACGAGGCCATCACGATCGGGCGGGAAGGCGGCGTGCCGGTCGAGATCTATCACCTGAAGGCCAGCGGGGCCCGCAACTGGGCCAAGATGCCGCTCGCCATCGCCAAGATCGACTCGGCGCGGCGGGCCGGCCAGGATGTGACCGCCGACATGTACCTCTACACCGCGGGTGGGACCGGGCTCGCGGCCTGCGTCCCGCCCTGGGCCGCCGCCGACGGCAAGCTGCTCGCCAACCTGGCGGACCCGGCGCAGCGCGCGAAGATCAAGGCGGAGATGCTGGCGCCCCGCCCGGACTCGGAAGGGCTCTGCGAGCTCGGCGGCCCCGGCGCGGTGCAGGTGGTCGGGTTCCGGAGCGCCAACCTGACCAAGTATGAGGGCCAGCGACTCGATGCCATCGCCAGCCAGATGGGCAAGGACTGGACCGACGCCCTGTTCGACATCGTACTCGAGGAGAAGGGGGCGATCGGCGCCATCTTCCACATGATGACGGAGGCCAATCTCCCACTCCAGATCCGGCAGCCCTGGATCAAGTGGGGCACCGATGCGGACGGACTCAATCCGGACAGCGCGGCGGGAACGCTGGCGCACCCGCGGGCCTACGGAAACTACCCGCGGCTCCTCGGGCGCTATGTGCGGGAGCAGGGTGTGATCTCGATCGAGGAGGCGATCCGCAAGGGAACGTCGGCGGTGGCGCGCCGGCTGTCGATCCCGGACCGCGGCCTGCTGGCCCAGGGGTTCTACGCGGACGTCATCGTGTTCGACCCCGCGACCATCATCGACCGGGCGACGTTCGAGAACCCCCACCAGCTGTCGGTCGGCGTCGAGCAGGTGCTCGTGAACGGCACCCTGGTCATCAGCGACGGCAAGCACACCGGGGAGAAGCCCGGACGGGTCGTGCGGGGACCGGGCTGGACCGGAGGCTCCCGATGAGCGCGCGGCGGGTAGCGACCAAAGCGGCCAACCGACCCGACCGGCCGAAACAGGTCTACGAGCAACTGAGGGGCCTGATCGTCACCGGCCGGCTCGCTCCGGGCAGCCGGCTGGTCGAAACCGACATCGCGAACCGGTTCGGGGTGAGCCGCACCCCGGTTCGCGGCGCGCTGCAGCGCCTCCAGCAGGAAGGGTACATCGTCGACTCACCGTCGATGCGGCAGTCGCGCCCGACTGTCGCTCCGCTGACGGGCAACGACGCGCGCGAATTGTTCGACATCGTCGGCCAACTCGAGGCCATCGCCGCGGCCAACGCCGCCGAGCTGCCGCCGACCCAGCGCCAGACGCTGGTGAAGGAGTTGACCAGCGTCAACAACGACTTTCGCAAGGCGGCGCAGAATCCCCGGCCCGACCACAACCGGCTCTGGGACCTCGACGAGGCCTTTCACGAGCGCTGCGTTGAGGTGGCCGGCGGGCCCCGGCTCCGGCTGCTGCACGCCTCGGTCAAGCCGCAGGCGGAGCGGTACGAGCGCCTCTACGTGAGCTACCTGGCCGGCGAAATCGCGACCTCGGTGGCGGAACACGAGGAGATCATCGGCGCCATCGCCGCCGGCGACGCGGCGCGGGCCAAGGGTGCGGTCGAGCAGAACTGGCACAACGCCGCCGAACGGCTGGGGCGGGTCATCGAACGGGTCGGCGACCGGGGCCACTGGTAACCTATGGCCGAACTCTCCCGCACTCTCAACGCCCGCGACGTTGCGTTCATCACCGCCGGCACCGTCATCGGGTCCGGCATCTTCCTCACGCCGGGCGGTGTCCTCGCCAGCTCCGGCGGCTCCGTCGGCCTGGCAATCGGCGTCTGGACCATCGGGGGCATCCTGAGCCTGCTCGGCGCCCTGACGTACGCGGAACTCGGCTGCCTCAAGGTGGGCACCGGCGGCCTCTATGCGTACATCCGCGACGCATTCGGGCCGGTGGCCGCGTTCGTCTACGGCTGGACGCTGTTCGTGGTCATCGCGAGCGGATCGCTCGCGACCCTCGGCGTGGCCGCCGGAGACAACATGGCGGCGCTGATCCCGGGCATCTCGCCGGCCGGGAAGAAGGCCGTCGCGCTGATCATGCTCGCGGGCCTGGCCTTCATCAATGCCCGGGGTACGAAGGCGAGCACCCGGGTGCTGGCCGGGGCCACGGTACTCAAGGTGCTGGCGCTGGCCTTCCTCATCGTGATCCTGCCGTTGGTGGGGCACGGCTTCTCCGAGGTGGAGCAGGCGCCGCCGACGAACTGGAACGGCGCGATGCTCTCCGGCGGCCTCGTCGCGATGATCAGCGTGCTCTGGGCCTATGAAGGCTGGCAGTACGCGACCTTCGTGGGCGGCGAGGTGACCGATCCCCAGCGGAACTTCCCGCGGGGCCTCCTCGTTGGCACCGGGCTGGTGATCGTCATCTACGTCCTCGCCAACATCGGGTACGTGGCCGGCCTCGGTCCGACCGCGCTGGCGGGCTCGACGACCGTCGCGTCCGACGCGGTCCGGGCCGGCGTGGGGCCGGGGGCGGCGAAGATCATCGCGATCCCGGTCCTCGTCTCGATCGTGAGCGGGGCCCACGGCCTGATGCTGACGTCGTCGCGGGTGTTCTTCGCGATGGCGCGCGATGGCGTCTTCTTCAAGCGGCTCGGCGAGATTCATCCGCGATTCGAGACGCCGGCGAACTCGATCGTCGCGATGAGTGTCTGGGCGGCGGTCCTCGCGCTGAGCGGCACGTTCACCATCCTCCTCACCTACGTGGTGTTCGTCGGCTGGATCTTCTACGGCCTTGGCGGCCTCTGCGTCATCGCCTTCCGCCGGAAGGAGCCGGACGCACCCCGGCCGTTCCGGGTCCCGGGCTATCCGGTCACGCCGCTCGTCTTCGTCGCGTCGGCGGCGGTGATCGTGCTGAACACCGTCATTGCCAATCCCGTTCGGGGCGCGATCGGGGTCGGGGGTGCGTTGCTCGGCCTCCCGATCTTCTACTTCTGGCGTCGCCGGGCCGCCTGACCGAGCCGAGCGGGGTCGAACCGGCCCCGCTCGGCCCCTTGCCAGCCCCCGCCCTAACACCGGTAAGCAGCCGGTAAGTGGCCCTTCTTAGTTTCCAGGCAGAAGTCGATAAGGGGTAATGCGTTACCCTACCGGTACAGGCGCGGAACCCTAACGGGGCAAGTACTTGCTTGCATCATGAGGAAGACCCCATTAACCTTGCCGACCCTATGGAACTACGCGAACGAATCCTCGAGGCGGCGGCCGCCGTGTACGCCGAAACCGGCTTCCGCGGCGCGACCACGCGGCGAATCGCCGAGCGAGCCGGGGTGAACGAAATCACCCTGTTCCGGCACTTCGGCTCGAAGACCATGCTGCTCCATGAGGCCGTGCGATGCGCCGGCCTCGAACCGAATCTTTGCCCGCTGCCCGATCGTCCGGGGGAGCCGTTCACCGACCTCCGTGACTGGGCTCGCAACTCCTTCGAGTGGCTCTATGAGCGGCGCTCGCTGATCCGGACGGCGATGGGGGAGATGGACGAACGACCGGACCTCCTCCCCGCCGACCGAAGCCCGGCGGTCTGCGCCGGCCAGGCACTCGCCCAGTACCTGCTCCGGTTGCAGGAAACCGGGGTCATCGGCGCCGACGTGGATGTCCGGGCGGCGGCCATGATGTTCATGGGGACCATCTTCAGCGACGCGATCACCCGGGATTTCGTGCCGGCCGCCTATCGTCCGGCGCCGGAGACGTCGATTGAGCAATACGTGACCCTCTTCACCAGGGCGTTAGGAATCAAGGAGCAGGCGCGGTGAAACGATTGACCCTTTGCATGGCGGCCGGGGCGCTGGTTGCCGGATCCTCCCTCGCGGCCCAGGCGCCCGCGCCCCGGTCGCTCTCGCTCGAGGAAGCGCTGCAGCTCGCCCGCCCGGCGAGCGAGGGCATCGCGCTGGCCCGGCTTGGCGTCGATCAGGCCCGCGGGCAGCAGTATCTGGCCCGAAGCCCGTTGCTGCCGCAGCTGAGCGGGTCGATCGGCTACACCCACCAGCTCAAGTCGCAATTCGACGGCGTCTTCGGCAGCACCCCGGTGGACTCCACCGCGCCGCCGCCGACCACGAGCTGTCCGCCGTACAACCCCGACCCGAGCCTGCCGATCGCCGACCGGATCGACGCGCTCGAGCAGGCGGTCGATTGCTCGACCCGGCTCAACCCGTTCGCGGGATTCAGCCGGCTGCCGTTCGGACGGAAGAACACTTATACCTGGGGCCTCTCCGCCAGCCAGACCCTCTTCGACGGCGGCCGCGCCTTCGGCCAGATCAGGGCCGCCAACGCCGGCCGGACCAGCGCCACGATCGGCCTGACCAGCGCGGAAGCCGCCGTGGTGCTCGAGGTCGTCCAGGCCTACTACGACGCGGCACTCACCGACCGCCTGGTGGCCATTGCGGAGGCCACGCTGGCCCAGACGGACACCACCCTGCGGCAGACCCAGCTCCGGCGCGAGGTCGGGACTGTCCCGGAGTTCGACCTGCTCCGGGCCCGGGTCGCCCGCGACAACCAGCGGCCGGCGGTGATCCAGGCGCACACGGCCCGGGATCTCGCCTACGTCCGGCTCCGGCAACTCCTCAACCTGCCGGCTGACGCCGACCTGGAGCTGACCACCGCCCTCGCGGACACGTCCCTGATCCGGACGCCGACGCTGGCCCAGCTGGCGGCCACGGCGCCGGACACGGCGGTCGAGCGCCGGGCGCCGGTCCGTCAGGCGGCATTGGCCGTTGCGGCCCAGGAGGGGCTCGACCAGGCCTCCCGCGCCGGCCGGCTGCCGTCGGTGTCGCTCACGTCGCAGTACACCCGCCTGGCCTACCCGACGAAGGGCCTGCCGGGCCTCGACGAATTCGTGACCGACTGGAACCTCGCGCTGGGCGTCCAGATCCCGATCTTCACCGGCGGCCGGATCAAGGGCGACCGGATCCGCGCGTCCGCCGCGGTGGCCGAAGCGAAGCTCCGGCTGACCCAGGCCCGGGAAGCGGCCGAGCTCGACGCCCGCAGCGCCCTCGCCCAGCTGGACGCGGCGATCGCGAACTGGCAGGCGAGCGAGGGGACCGCCGCGCAGGCGACCCGGGCCTACCAGATCGCCGAGATCCGCTTCCAGGAGGGGATCTCGACGCAGACCGAGTTGCTCGACGCCCGGATCGCCCTCCAGCAGGCCGAGGTGAACCAGGCGCAGGCCGCCCGCGACCTCCAGATCGCCCGGGCCCGGGCGAGTCTCATCGCGGACCTGCCGTTCGGCGCGACCTCATCGACTTCGACGGCCGGACGCTCGCCGTCGCCGGCCTCCAACTGAGGACTGACGTACTCATGCGTGCTCGTGTGCTTGCCCCCGCCCTGCTTCTCTCTCTCTCCGCCGTCCTCGGTGCCGGCTGCGGCGCCAAGGAGGCCGGTGCCGACGCCGCGGTCGAGGCGCCGCCGACCCTCGTCGGGCCGGAGAATCTGTTCGTGGCCGAGCAGGCCATGCTGCAGAATGGTCCGGTGATCTCCGGCGCCCTCGACGCCGAACGAAAGGCCACCGTCCGCGCCGAAGTCGCGAGCCAGGTGACCCAGGTGCTCGTCGAGGTCGGCCAGCCGGTGACCCGCGGCCAGATCCTCGCCCGGCTCAACGACGACGCCGTTCGCGACGTCGTCCTCTCGGCCCGTTCGGGCCTCCGCACGGCCACCGAGGCGGCCGTGGTGGCCAAGCGCAACGCCGAACGCTCCGAGAAACTGGCCGGCGCCGGTGCCCTGTCGGATCGGGACCTCGAACAGGCCCGCTGGCAGGCGATGAACGCCGACGCCGTCGTGGCCGACGCCGAGGCCCGGCTGGCCAGCGCGGAAAAGGCCCTCGGGTACACCCAGATCCGATCGCCGCTCAACGGCGTCGTGAGCGAGCGCCAGGTGAGCGCCGGCGACAACGTGTCGGCGGGCAATCCGCTCTTCGGCATCGTCGATCCGTCGAGCCTCCGGCTCGAGGCGCAGGTCCCGGTCTCCGCGATCGGCGCCCTCAAGGTCGGGACGGCGGTGCCGTTCGCGATCGACGGGATCGCCGATCGCCGCTTCGAGGGTCGGGTCACCCGCATCAACCCGGCCGTCGACCCGACCACCCGTCAGGTCCGCGTGATCGTCGGGCTGCCCAATCAAAGCGGGCGGCTGGTGGCGGGGCTCTTTGCCCAGGGCCGCGTGGCGCTCGAGTCCCGTGAAGGCATCGTGGTACCGTCCTCGGCGATCGACCGCCGCGGCCTCCGGCCGGTCGTCACCCGGCTCGACGCCGGCGTAGCGCGCCGCATCGAAGTGGCCCTCGGCATCGAGGACCCCAGCACCGACCGCGTCGAGATCACGTCGGGCGTCGCCCTCGGCGACACCCTCATCATCGGGGCCGCGCGGGGCGTTCCGCCCGGCACCAAGGTCAGGCCCTCGGCGCAAGCCGAACGGGCCGCGACCAGCAACTAGCGGGAGGACGACCCGTGGTCATTTCCGATTTCGCGATTCGCCGCCCCGTCATCACCATCGTGGCCATGCTGGCGCTGGTCACGTTCGGGGTGTTCTCCCTGTTCAAGCTCAAGACCGACGAATTCCCGGAGATCAATCCGCCGTTCGTCTCCGTGATTCTGATCTACCCGGGCTCGGCACCCGACGGCGTCGAGAAGGACGTGATCGACCCGGTGGAGGAAGCCATCGCGGGGATTTCGGGCGTCAAGCGGGTGATCAGCACCGCCGAAGACGGCTTCGGCCAGGTGCTCGTCGAGTTCCAGTTCGAGAAGCCGCTCGCCGAAGCGACGCAGGACGTCCGCGACGCGATCTCCGAGATCCGCGGCGACCTGCCCCCGGAGCTCGAAGAGCCGATCATCAAGAAGTTCAACGACACCGACCGGCCGATCGTCTCGCTGGCGCTCTCGTCGACCCGGCTCTCGCCGGCCGAACTCACCCGGCTCGCCGACCCCGCGATCACCCGGGAAATGCGGGCCATCGGCGGGGTGGCGGAAGTCGCCATCGCCGGGAAGCTCGAGCGCGAGCTGACGGTCGAGATCAATCCACAGGCCATGCAGGCCGCCGGCGTGAGCGTCAGCCAGATCGTCCAGGCGCTGCAGCTCCAGAACCTCTCGAGCCCGGTAGGCCGGATCGAGGGCCCGAACGAGGAACGGTCGATCCGGCTTCGGGGCCGGCTCCAGACGCCGGCGGAGTTCGCCCAGATCGCCGTTGTGGAGCGGGGCGGCCGGGTCGTCCGCCTCGGCGAGCTCGCCGCCGTGCGGGACGGCCACGCCGAGGCGCGGACGCTGGCGCTCTACAACGGCAACGAGGCCGTGGGCATCGACATCAAGAAGAGCCAGGGGTACAGCACCACCGACGTCTCGGGCCGGATCCTGGCCCGGGTCGACGCGATCCGGGCCGGCCTGCCGGAAGGCACCACACTCGACATCATCCGGGATTCCGGCGAACGCGTCGACCGCTCGGTCTGGGAGGTCGGCAAGGCGCTGATCGAGGGCGCGCTGCTGACCGTGCTCGTGGTCTTCATCTTCCTCAACTCGTGGCGCTCGACCGTGATCACCGGCCTGGCGCTCCCGGTCTCGGTACTGGCCTCGTTCATTGCGGTGTGGGCCTTCGGGTTCACCCTGAACACGATGTCACTGCTCGGGCTCTCGCTCGCGATCGGCGTGCTGATCGACGACGCGATCGTGGTCCGGGAAAACATCGTTCGCCACGTCGAGATGGGGAAAGACCACGTCCGCGCGGCGCACGAGGGCACCGACGAGATCGGCCTCGCCGTGGCAGCCACGACCTTCTCCATTCTGGCTGTGTTCATCCCGGTCGGCTTCCAGGGCGGCCTCACCGAACAGTGGATGCAGCCCTTCGCGCTCACCATCGCGTGTTCGGTGGCGGTCTCGCTCCTGGTATCGTTCTCCCTCGACCCGATGCTGTCGGCCTACTGGCCCGATCCGCACAAGCCGCCACACGAGCGGGGCCCGATCACCCGGGCGTTGGACAAGTTCAATGCGTGGTTCGCCCGCCAGGCCGAGAACTACAAGAAGGTCATCGCCTGGGCGCTCGACCACCGCCTGTCGATGGTCATCCTGACGGTCGGGACCTTCTTCGCCTCGTTCGTCCTGCCCAACAAGGGCCTGCTCGCCCTGATCGGCGCGCTCATCGGGCTCGGGGTCATGGCGTGGGGCGCCGCCCAGACCCGGACCGCCGTCAAGGTCCTCGGGGTTCTCGGCGGCCTGGTGCTGGCCGTGGCACTCGAGCGGGCGGCACCGGTCTGGAAGAAGGTCGGGGCCGGGTTCTTTCCGCTCGACGACCGGTCGGAGTTCTTCGTCAAAGTGGAAACGCCGCCGGGCTCGAGCCTCGACTACACCCACCGTCAGGTGGACCAGGTCGAAAGCGTCCTCAAGACCATCCCCGAGCTGCGCTACACCTATGCCACGCTCGGCGGTGGCCAGTCCGGCACGGTGGACGTTGCGAACATCTACGTCAAGGTGACGCCCAAGGCCGAACGGGAGCGGGACGTCGAGGCCATCGCGACGGAAGTCCGGACGAAGGTAGCGAACTTCACCGGCTTCACGCCGTCGGTCTTCACGAACGACTTCAGCGGCGGGCGGAAGATGCTCGCGCTCAACGTCCAGGGCGACGACCCCGCGGCCCTCTCCGCAATGGCCGAGCAGATCAAGGCGGAAGTCGCCCAGGTACCGAACGTGGTGGACCTCGGGTTGTCGACCAAGGGCCAGAAGCCCGAACTCAACATCGAACTCAACCGGGGCCTCGCCGGCGCCCTTGGCGTCAGCGTCGGCCAGGTGGCCCAGGCCATCCGGCCGGCCTTCGCGGGCATCGATGCCGGCGACTGGATCGATCCGTCCGGCGAAACCCGCGACGTCCGGATCCGCCTCGCGCCGGAGTACCGCGCCCGGACCACCGACCTGGCCCAGCTGCCCCTCGTCGTCCCCGGGCCCACCGGCGCCCCCGCGACCCTGCCCCTCGGCCAGGTCGCCGAGATCTCCAACGGCCTCGGGCCCGCGGCGATCAACCACCTCAACCGCGAGCCGAACGTCGTCGTCGAATGGAACGTCGCCGGCCGGTCGACCGGTGAGGTCTTCGCCGACGTCCAGGCCCGCCTCGCGGCGCGGGGAATCGCGCTCAACACACCCCTCACCGGCGGCGTGTCGGTCACGACCGGCGGCGATCAGGAGAGCCAGAACGAAGCGTTCGGCAGCATCTTCTTCTCGCTGGGCGTCGCCGTGATGCTGATGTACCTGGTGCTGGTCATGCAGTTCGGGTCCTTCATGGACCCGCTCGCCATCATGGCCTCGCTGCCGCTCTCGCTGATCGGCGTCCTCCTCGGGCTTTCGCTCGCGGACTATACGATCAACATCATGAGCCTCATCGGGGTTATTCTACTGATGGGACTCGTGGCCAAGAACGCGATCCTGCTGATCGACTTCGCCAAGTGGGCCCAGGAGGAGCGGGGCCTGTCGATCCGAGACGCGCTCATCGAGGCCGGCGGCATCCGGCTTCGGCCGATCCTGATGACGACCGTGGCCCTGATCGCCGGCATGATCCCGATCGCCCTCGGCACCGGGGAAGGCTCGCAGTTCCGGTCGCCCCTCGGCGTGGCGGTCATTGGCGGAGTCGCCACGTCCACCTTGCTCACGTTGCTCGTGATCCCGACCTTCTACGAGATCATGTACGAAACGCGGGAGCGGCTGTTCAACCGATTCCGGTCGGCCCGCCGCGGCCTCCGGACTGAGACCGCCCGCGTGGCGGAGGAGAGTCGGTGAAACCGGCCAAGCGGAAGACCAACTTCAAGGCGGCCTGGCAGGAAGCCAGGGCGCTCATCTGGCGGCATCGCGTGCGGCTCGGCTTCGGCCTGTCCCTCATGGTCGTAAGCCGCATGGCCGGACTGATTCTGCCCGCGAGCCCGAAGGTCCTCATCGACCATGTACTCGTCCCGGTGGGAACGCCGAGCGTCTGGGACAACATCCTGCCGCCCGACCGCGGCGACCGCCTCTGGCTGATCGCCGGCGTGGCGGCCCTGGCCACCCTCATCCAGTCGGTCACGTCGTTCGCCCTCACCCGGGTCCTCGGCGTCGCCGCCCAGCGGGCGATCACCGACATGCGCCGGAGCGTCATGGAGCACGTGATCCGGCTCCCGATCCGCACCTTCGACGCCACCCAGGTCGGGCAGCTCGTCAGCCGGATCATGACCGACGCCGAAGGGATCCGGAATCTGGTCGGCACCGGGCTCGCCCAGATCGCCGGCGGCCTCCTCCAGGCGATCGTGGTCCTCGGGATCCTCTTCTTCCTCAACTGGCAGCTCACCGCGATCACCCTGGTGGTCCTGCTGCTCTTCGCCGGCGGCATGGCGCTCGCCTTCACCCGGCTCCGGCCCCTTTTCCGGGAGCGGGCCAAAATCAACGCCGAGGTCACCGGCCGCCTGACCGAAACCCTGGGCGGCATTCGGGTGGTGAAGTCCTATGTGGCCGAGCGCCGCGAGCAGCTGATCTTCGCCCGCGGGGCGCACCGGCTCCTCCGGAACGTCGCGACCACCATGACGGGGATTTCGGCCGTCGGCGCCTTCTCGTCGCTGATCGTCGGATCGATCGGTGCGGTCATGATCGTCGTCGGCGGCGGCCGGGTGCTCGGCGGGTCGATGACGATGGGCGACTATTTCACCTACGCCCTGTTCACGGGCATGATGGCGTTTCCGCTGATCCAGCTGGCCTCGATCGGCACCCAGATCAGCGAGGCCTTCGCGGGACTCGACCGGATCCGGGAAATCAAGCAGGTCCCCACCGAGGACCAGGAGGACGAGTCGCGCCAGCACGTCGGCCCGATCAAGGGCGAGGTGGCGTTCGACCAGGTCTGGTTCGAATACCACGCCGGCACGCCGGTCATCAAGGGCATCTCCTTCACCGCCCCATCCGGCACCACCACCGCCCTGGTGGGCTCGAGCGGCTCCGGCAAGAGCACGATCCTGAGCCTGGTGATGGCCTTCAACCGGCCGACCAAAGGCGCGATCCGGATCGACGGCCGCGACCTGGGCGACCTCCGTCTTGGCGAGTACCGACATCACCTCGGGATCGTCCTGCAGGACAATTTCCTGTTCGACGGGACCGTGGCGGACAACATCCGTTTCTCCCGGCCCGACGCCACAATGGAGGACGTGATCCGAGTGAGCCGGATCGCGCATTGTGACGAGTTCATCGACACGTTCGAGAAGAAGTACGACACGATCGTGGGCGAACGCGGCGTCCGGCTCTCGGGCGGCCAGCGACAGCGGGTCGCGATCGCCCGGGCCATCCTGGCGGAGCCCTCGATTCTCCTGCTCGACGAAGCCACGTCGAGCCTCGACAGCGAGAGCGAGGCGCTGATCCAGGACGGGCTCAAAGCGCTCCGCAGCGGCCGGACGACGTTCGTGATCGCCCACCGCCTCAGCACCATCATGAGCGCGGACCAGATCCTGGTGGTGGAGGAGGGGCAGATCGTCGAACGCGGCAGCCATGAAGAGCTCCTGGCCCAGGACGGCCGCTACCGGCAACTCTACGAAAAGCAGTATCGCCTCGAACGGGACCGCTTCATCAACCCGGGCGAGGACTTCACCACGCCGCTGACACCGAGCGCCGGGCGAGGTGGCGGGGTCGGCTGAGCGCCGGCCGTTGGATGGAACCGATCGGGCCCGTGTGGCAGTGCCGCGCGGGCCCGTCCGCTAATCGGGTTGGAGCGCCGCCCGGCAGTCGTCGAGCGGCAGGCTCAACCCGGTCCGGGCCCAGAAGGCCTCGAAGTCACGTGGCGAATGGCGGATCGCGGTGAGATCCCACCACTCGGCCACGGCGAGCACCTGGCTCATGACCTCGCCGTCAGACTCCTCGAGCGTGAACCCGATGTCGCCATACCACGAGTCGTGGTACTGCCGGTAGGTATCCCGGGGATGGCCGGCGATGGCGCGGGCGCTTTCGGGATCGAGATTCCACTCGAGCGCCGCGAGTCCGCCCAGCGGACCGTGGAGCCGGGCCAGGACCTCGTGGATGAACGGCCGCGAGAGCCGCATGGTATGGCGCACCGACGTGCGAATCGCGCTCAGGCGGTCGAAGACGATCAGCTTGCCGAGATCGTGGAGCAGCCCGAGCGTGTAGCAGTTCTCCGGCGGCAGACCGACCGCGCGGCCGACCGTCCGGGCAATGGGCGCCGTCCGCACCATGTGGGTCCAGACCTGCTGCACCATGACGCCGTACTCCCCGCCGGGCCGGCACAAAAGTCCTTCCACCACCGACCCCATCAGGACGCCGTGCAAACCCGTGATCCCGATTCGCTGCGCCGCGTCCTGAAGCGAGGTGACCTGCCCTCCGGTCGCGTAGAACGGCGAGTTGGCGTGCCGCAGCAGCGCCTGGGTCAGCGCCGGGTCCTGCTCGAAAGTGACGAGGATCTGATCCAGCGAGGAGTTCGGATCGCGGCAGGCGGACAGGCCCTGTTGCGCGGCGAGCGGCGGCCGCCGGATCGTGGCCGAAATCCCGGAACGGAGGTCGGTGAGCAACGCCCCGGGATCGCCCCGCCGATCGGCCGGACCCAACCCGCCCTCGAGCCTGGAAATCTCCGCGGCAACTTCCCGGTCGAGCCGGGCCCGAAGGGACTCGTCAGGACTCGCGACCGGTGCCGAGACCGGCGTCACCGGCTCCGCGACGGGCGGCGCCACCACCGGCGCGGCCCCGACCGGCGCCGGGGGCGCTGCCGGTGTGGCGACGGCGGGCTCGTACGCAACGGGAGCCGGCGGCTGGCGGCGCTCGCGCCGGAGCCAGGAAAGAATCCGAAGGGCCATGCTCGGAGGTATCGGCCGCCTGCAAGCGGCCTTGAGCGGCGAAGGCTCAGGCGGTCGGGTCGAGCGGCAGACTCCGCAGTCGTTTGCCGGTGGCCCGAGCGACCGCATTCGCCACCGCCGCCGCGATCGGCGGCGTTCCCGGTTCGCCCACGCCGCCGGGCTCGAAGCCGCTTTCGACCAGATGCACCTCGATGACCGGCATGTCGGCCATCCGGAGCACCTGATAGTCGTGGAAGTTGCTCTGCCGGACCCGGCCGTTCTCGAGCGAAATCCGACCCGAGAGCGCGGCCGACAGGCCGAAGACGATGCCGCCCTCCAGCTGCGCCCGCACCGTGTCGGGATTGATCACCCGCCCGCAGTCGACGGCGCAGGTGACGCGATGGACCCGGATCCGCCGGTCGGTGACGCTCACCTCGGCCACCTGGGCGACCCAACTGCCGAACGACTCGTGGACCGCCACGCCGTGGAAACGGCCCTCAGGCAGTGGTCGTCCCCAGCCCGCCCGCTCGGCTGCCAGGTCGAGCACCGTGCGGTGGCGCGGCGATCCGGCCAGGAGCACCCGCCGGTACTCCACGGGATCCCGCCCGGCTGCCTCAGCCAGCTCGTCCACGAAGCTCTCGACCACGAACGCCGTATGGCTGTGGCCGACCGACCGCCAGTAGCCCACCGGCACCGGCGTGTGCGCTTCGGCGTAGCCGACCCGATGGTAGCCGACCTGATAGGGAAGCTCGACCGCTCCCTCCACCGCCGAGGGGTCGATCCCGCCCTTCAGAGGACCGGCCAGGTGGGCCATCCAGTCGGGCACGAACCCGGGAACGAACCGGGCCAGGATCGACTGCGCGGCGATGCGGTGGTCCCACCCGAGCGGGTTGCCGGCGCCGTCGACCGTCGCCACGACGTGATGGCGCGCGGCCGTGCGGTAGTAGTCGTGGCGTACGTCGTCCTCGCGGGTCCATACCAGTCTGACCGGGCGGCCGGCCGCCTTGGCGACGGCGACGGCCTCCCGTACGGTGTCCAGCTCGAACCGGCGGCCGAAGCCGCCGCCCAGATGCGTGGTATGCACCTCGACCGCCGAGGCGGACACCCCCGCGACCTTGGCGGCGACGGACCGCACGCCGCCGCCCGCGAGGTAGGCCGGCCCGGCCTGGAACTGGGTCGGTACCCACACCGTCGCCCCGTCGGCCCGGACGTCGGCGGTGCAGTTCATCGGTTCCATCGTCGCGTGGGCGAGGAACGGCACGTCGTAGGTTGCTTCGATCGTCCTACCCACCGCCGGGGTGCCGACCTCACGGGCTCGGCGAAGGTCGCCAGCGAGCACATCCGTCAGGTGCTGCCGGACGGTGGCGTCCGACCACCGGGCGCCGTCCCCCTCGTCCCACGTGACCTGCAGCGCGTCCCGCCCGCGCTTGGCGGCCCAGAAATTGTCGGCCACGACGGCCACGCCCGCATCGATCGGGATCACCAACCGGACGCCGTCGACCGCCAGCGCCGGAGCGGCGTCGAACGACACCATCCGGCCCCCGAACACCGGGCACCGCGCCACCAGTGCCACGAGCGCGTCCCGCGGCCCGGCGTCGAGCCCGAACTCCGCCGAGCCGTTCACTTTCGAGGGAATGTCGAGGCGGGGAACGGGGCGCCCGATGAGGCGGTACCGCGCCGGTTCCTTGAGCGGCACCGCCGCCGGAATCGCCAGCAGCGAGGCGGCGGAGGCGAGGTCACCGTACCCGGCCTCGCGGCCCGATCCGCGATGGACGACACGCCCCGGCTCCGTTTCGCACTCGGCGGCCGGGACCTGCCACCGGGCCGCCGCCGCGACAATCAACATGGCACGCGCCGTGGCCCCCGCCCGGCGCAGCGGCTCCCACGCCGCCCGGACCGAAGTACTGCCACCGGTCGCCTGCACCTGAAGCAAGGGGTTGTAGTAGGCCTTCCCCGCCCCGGCGAATTCGAAGCGAACCCGGTCCCAGTCGGCGTCGAGTTCTTCGGCCACGAGCATCGGGAGGGCCGTGCTGATGCCCTGCCCCATCTCCGACCGATCGACCATGACGGTCACCGTGCCGTCGGGCGCGAGCCGGATCCAGGCGTCGGGGGCGAAGGCCCCGGCCGGCCCGGCCGGCGCCGGTTCACCACGGCATCCGTCGAGCATGACGGCCAGAGTCAGCCCCGCTCCGACCTGAGCCGTCAACCGAACGAACTCGCGCCGTTCCATCGCGGCCCCCGCCGAACGTCGGCTACTTCGAAATGGTCAGCTGATAGCTGAGCGGATCGCCCAACGCGTAGGTGTTCTTGTCCGCCACCGCCTCGAGCGACGCGGAATACGTGGCGGCCTCGGCCACGTCCGGCACCCGCACCCTGAATATCGACCCCGGGGTGAGACTGCCCACGACCAGCACCCGGGTCGAGTTCGTGCCGGCGGCTGCCGACGACACCTGATACCCGCCCGTGCCCGACACCGAGGTGACGGCGCCGGTGATCCGAACGAGGAGCGCCCCGTCCGCCTGGCCCGGACCGGTGTAGGACACCGTCAGGTCACCGGCGACCGGCTCGATCACCTTCGGTTTGCCGCAACCGGCCAAACCGCCAACGACCATCGCCACTCCGATCGCGCGCCGGATCATTTCGTCCCCCTCGGCTTCCGGCCGATGACCTCGAGCACCGCCGCCGGTACCGCCTGGCCGTTCCGGGCAAGCAGCGCGAGGTAGTCGCCCAGATCGAACAGCCCGTTCTTGTTGCCGAGCTGGTCGAGGAACATGCGCTGGTCGGTGGTCAGCGTCGGCGTCCCGAGAATCTCGGCCGTGGCGGCATCGACGGCGACGGAGATGTTGGCGAGGAACAGCGCCTCGATGTCGTAGGGCCGGCCCATCGGCAGCACCAGCGTCGGGCTCGAGGACGTCGTGTCGCCGCGCCACCCGCCGAAGATGGATCCCTGGCCGGCCGTGGCCGTCACGGTCACCGGTTGCCCTTCGGGCACGAAGATGCCGGCCGTCGTCTCGCCGGCCGGGCTCGACACCGTGCCGGTGCCGGCGCCGCTCGGCTGCACCAGCACTCGATGATCGGCCTGGAAACTCGCCAGAACGGTATCCGGCACGGCCCCGCTCACGATCGTCTGCGTGCGCGGCCCGCCGATGTTCCAGCCGGTCCATCGGGCGCGCGTCCTGCCGGTCAGGATCTCCTGAAGGCTGTCCACGGAAATCGCGATCGGTTCCCCCTGCGGGACGACATCCTCGAACCGGCCGAAGAACTGGCCGTTCACCCGGACCGTGGCGCCGACCAGCGACGATCGCACCAGGGTCGGCTGCCGCCTGAGGAACCGGAACGTCATGTCGAGGGGGCCGGGGCCGGCGCCGATCCGATCGATGATGAACCCGGCGTACTCGCCGAAGTTCGACCGGGCCGAGGGCGCCGACGCCAGACTCCACCGGGTGTTGCCGGTCGAGCCGGGATACGGATCGCCCGCATCACCGCGGTTGCGGGTCGAGGCGGAGCTCCGGAGTTGGTTGAGGCCATCCGCCTGTTCGAGTGCCACGCCCTGAATCCCGCCGGTGTTGATCCGGTTGAGTCCCCGACCGGTGGCGATCCGTCCGAGATCGATGTGCCAGAGGAGCAGGCCGGGCATTTTCCGGCAGCGCGACCGGCAGGTCGGCAGCGTGCTGTTCCCGTTCGGGTCGAGCCCCGCCGAATCCGACTCGACTGCTTGCCGGTTTTCGATCAGCAGGTACTCGTCGGGGGCGTCGAACTTCGCGAAGAAGACGGTATCGGTGAACTGCCGGGCGCCCGTGGTCACGACCCGGGTTCCGGCCAGGGTGTCCACGGTCACCCACCCCAACTCGTGGAGCGACCACGGGTCGTGCCCGGCGGGACTGTAGGCCTGGGCGTAGTTCCCGCTGCCCATGATCCCCCACTCGCCGATGCCCTCGGTGCCGCTGCTTCGGTCGGTGTCGTAGAGATCCGGCAGGCCGAAGGCATGGCCGGTCTCGTGGGCCACCGTGCCGATCGGCATGATCGCGCTGTCGTCGCAGCCGGAACCGCCGCCGACCTGACTCTGGATCGTGTAGTTGTTGACCCGGATGAACTCGCCGGGGATCGGCTGGCCCGCGGCGTTCCGCCGCGGCGTCTTGGTGACGTACTTCGACCCGCCGTTCCAGGCGCTGATCACGAAACGGTGGGCCCAGATGCCGCTCGACCCGGAGCAGGCGCCGTCCTTGAGGGGCTGCAGGAACGTCACGAAATCGACGTCGCCGTCGTCGTCGCCCGAGTTGGGAATCCCGTCGGGGCCGTCATTGTCGAACCGGGACCACGTCGTGTCGGAGCCAGGGCGGTTCGAGATCGAGTCGAGCGCGGCGATGAGCATCAACCCGAAGCGGGTTCCGCCGTCCGGGCAGGTGTTTACCACACCGATGCCGTTGCAGCCGTTCTCGTAGAAGGCGTGCGTGGTGTCGGTGCGGACCGGCGGGAATACCGATCCGAACATCTGGATGTTGCCGTTCGACACCTGCTCGTAGTACGTCTTGAGGGTGAACGCGCGCGCGTCGGGTGGCGGCTCGTCGAACAGGACCGCCTGGTACTGGGCCCGGGCGTAGGGCGCCGCCGCATCACTGAACTCGATCGCGACAACCGGCACGAAGAAGGTGCCCGTCACCGCGAGGGCGTCCGCGGACCCGGGGGCCCGCAGCGCGAAACGCCGGTTCAAAGCGGCCAGATCCCCCCGCCGGAGGGCATCCCACCGCGCCTGACGCACGGCGGCCGCCCGGGCCCGCCAGGCCGAGTTGGGCGCCCAGTCGAGCCCGGGCACCTCGAATCGGCCGCGCTCGGCACCGGCGCGCTGCGCCACCGCCGGTCCCGGCAGGAGCCCAATGGCGATCCCAGCGAGCGCCGCCCCCCAAATCCGCATCTCCGACCCCGATATCGACTTGCCGTTGATAACAATAATAGGGATCCACCCCCCCGACGCCGCCCGCCAGGCCCGGGACCGGTGCAAGACGTCGCACCCGGAAACGTCCCATGCTTGTGCGCGAAGCGGGTCGCGATTAGCTTAAGTACTTGTGGAGCAACAGGATCGCGCTCCATTTGCGATTCAAATCCTTAACCCGGGGTGACCCGTGGCGATTCCGGCAATCGGTACCGACGTGTCGTTGTTTGACAAGTGCCGCAAGTACACGAAGGTCGAAGAGGTCAAGGCAACCGGCCTCTATCCGTACTTCAAGCCGATTTCGGAGTCGGAAGACACCGTCGTCGTCATCGAAGGCCAGAAGCGGATCATGCTGGGCTCGAACAACTACCTCGGGCTCACCCATCATCCCAAGGTCCTCGAGGCGGCCAGCCGGGCGCTCCACATCTACGGTTCGGGCTGCACCGGCAGCCGCTTCCTCAATGGAACGCTGGATCTTCACCTCCAGCTCGAGGACGCCCTTGCCCGGTTCCTCGGCAAGGAAGACTGCATCGTCTTTTCGACCGGGTACAACGCCAATCTCGGTCTGATCTCGGGCCTCGTCGCCAAGGGCGACGTGGTCTATCTCGACAAGCTCGACCACGCGTCCATCGTCGACGGCGCCAAGATGAGCTACGGGACCACCGTGCGGTTCAACCACGGGGACCTCGACAACCTCGAGCGCAAGATCGCCAAGACCGAAGAGCCCGGCGGCAAGATGGTCATCGTCGACGGCGTCTATTCGATGGAAGGCGACGTCGCCAACATCCCCGAGCTGCTCAAGGTCTGCCGCCGGCACGGCGCCGCCCTCGCGATCGACGACGCCCACTCGATCGGCGTCCTCGGCCCCAACGGCGACGGCACCGCGGCCCACTTCGGCCTCTCGGACGAAGTCGATCTGATCGCCGGCACCTTCTCCAAGTCGCTGGCCTCGATCGGCGGCTTCGTGGCGGGCTCCAAGTCGGTCATCAATTATCTCCGCCACCACAGCCGGCCGCTCATCTTCACCGCGGCCCTGCCGCCGGCCAACACGGCGGGTGTGCTGGCCGCGCTCGAGGTGCTGCAGCAGGAGGCGGAGCGCCGCGCCGATCTCTGGGCCAACACCCGGCGCCTGGCCGAGGGCTTCAAGAGCCTTGGCTTCGACATCGGACCCTCGGAAACGCCGATCATTCCGATCCTGATCGGGCCGCTCGACAAGACCCTGGTCATGTGGCGGAAGGTGTTCGACGCCGGCATCTTCACCAACCCGGTGGTCCCGCCGGCGGTACCGCCGTCGCAGTGCCGCCTCCGGACCAGCCTCATGGCGACCCACACGGCCGAGCAGATCGACTACTGCCTCGAGACGTTCGGCAAGCTGGGTCGGGAGATGGGCGTCATCTGAACTCGCCGGTCACCATCCGGCCGGTCCACTCGCGGTCCGACCTCGACAGCTTCATCGATCTGCCCTACCGGATGCACGCGCGGGACCTGAACTGGGTCCCGCCGTTCCGGCGTGACGTCGGTCTCCTGCTCTCCCGCACCAAGAACCCGTTCTTCGAACACGGCGAGGCCGAATATTTCCTCGCCCACCGCGGCGCGAGAGCCGTCGGCCGGATCGCGGCCATCACGAATCGGCTCCACAACGAGCGGCACCAGGATCGCGTCGGCTTCTTCGGTTTCTTCGAAGCCGAGGACCAGGAGGCGACGGACGAGCTGTTTCGCGAAGCCGGCGACTGGCTCCGGGCCCGCGGCTTCGATCGGATCCGCGGGCCGGCGTCATTCTCCGTCAACGACGAGTACGGCCTCCTGGTCGAGGGCTTCGACACGCCCAACACGATCATGATGCCGCACAACCCCGCCTCCTATCCGGACCTCGTCGTTCAGGCGGGTTTCACGGGGGTGAAGAACCTGATCGTGTATCAGGCCGGCGATCCGAACGAGTACTGGAAGCAACCTGAGCGCATCGTCCGCGCCGTGGCCCTCTCGCGGGAACGGTACGGGATCACCGTGCGATCGCTGCGAATGGCCGATTTCAAACACGAGGTCGACCACATCAAGGCGCTCTACAACCGGTGCTGGGAAGACAACTGGGGCGCGGTACCGATGACCGATCATGAGATCGATCACCTGGCCGAGCAGTTCAAACCGGTGGTCATTCCCGAACTGGTTCCGTTCGCCGAGAAGGATGGCCGGCCGGTCGGATTCGGCCTCGCCCTGCCCGACTTCAACGAAGTGCTGCGAACCAACCGGCGCGGCCGGATGTTTCCGGCGGCCATCAAGCTGCTCTGGGCGCTCAAGCGGAAAAAGATGAAGCGGTGCCGGATTCTCCTCCTCGGCGTCCTGCCCGAGTTCCGGAGCAAGGGCGTCGACGCGATCCTCTACCAGTGGATCTGGGAGCATGCATTCGCCCGCAACATCTCCTGGGGCGAGGGCGGCTGGATCCTCGAGGACAACCCCGCCATGAACCAGGGGCTCCTCAAACTCGGCATGACCCCCTACAAGACCTACCGCGTATACGAGCGAGCGCTGTGAAAGCGTTCGTGACCGGGGGCACCGGTTTCATCGGTGGCCACCTGGTCGACACGTTGGTCTCCCGCGGCGACGAGGTCACGGCTCTGGTACGGGATCCGCGCAAGGCTCAGGACATCGCCCGCCGGGGCGCCCGGCTGGCCGTCGGCGATCTGTCCCACCCGGACCTCGCAGCCCACCTCGAGGGGCAGGACGTCGTCTACCATCTGGCCGGACTCGTCGCGGCCCGGAGCGAGGCCGAGTTCCTCGCCACGAACCGCGACGGCACCGAGGCGCTGGTGCAGGCCGCCGTCCGCGCCGGGGCGAGCCGTTTCGTTCTGGTGTCGTCCCTTGCGGCCGCCGGTCCGGCGACGACGGGCAGCCCGCTCGCAGGCCACGAGCCGCCCCAGCCGGTTACCCGATACGGGCGCAGCAAGCTGGCGGCCGAACGGGTCGTGATCGGCGCTCCGATCGACTGGACCATCGTGCGGCCGCCCGCCGTGTACGGTCCGGGGGATCGGGAGATGTTCCGAATCTTCCGGGCGGCCTCCCGGGGCCTTGGGCCGGTGTTCGGCGACGGTTCCCAGCAGCTGTCGCTGGTGTACGGCCCCGACCTCGCCGAAGCGATCGCCGCCATCGGGCCGGCCCCGGTGGCCGGCCGGATCTTCCACGCCGCTCACCCGGAAATCCTCACGACCCGCCGGATCGTGGAGCTGGCCGGCGCGGCGGTCGGCAAGCGAGTCCGCATCATCGGTGTGCCGGCGTGGATCGGGCGCGGCGCGCTGCGAATCACCGACGCCGCCGCCCGGCTGGCCAACCGCGCCACCGTCCTGTCCGCCGACAAGGCCCACGAGTTCTTCGCCCCGGCCTGGCTGGCCGACCCCGCCCCGCTCGCGGAAGCCGTCGGCTGGACGGCGGCTCACGACTTCGCCACCGGCGCCCGTGCCGCCGTCGACTGGTATCGGCGCCGAGGATGGCTCTAGGACCGACCCGACCCGCCGAGCGAATCCTCGTCGGGTACTCCGTCTTCGTCCTGGCGATCGCTCTGTGGCGCTGGCAGGCGGGGCTCGAACACATGGGCTGGGTGGTTGCAGCCTACCTGCTGATTTTCGCGCTGGTCGGCCTGCTGACGGTCCCGGGCCAAGTGGGCCCCCTGCTTCGCGGGCTCGCGCCGATCGCGATTCTCCTGGCCGTCTATGGCAGTCTCGACCTGCTGAGCGGATTCGGCGCGGCACCGACGCACGACACTACGGTGCGGCGCTGGGAGGTGGCGCTGTTCGGCCGGGAAATCGCCCGGACCTGGTGGCAAACGGCGCCAAGCCGGTTCTGGTCCACGGTGTTCCACGGAGCCTACCTGGCGTACTACCTCGTGGTGCCGGCCCCGATCGTCTTCTTCGCGGTCCGCCGGTCGGGCCAAGACCTCGACCGAGTCGCCACCGCCTTGCTGGCGGTATTCGCCGCCTGCTACGTCGTCTTCATTCTGCTGCCGGTGGCAGGCCCGTACTATGAGTACCCCCGCCCAGCGGCGTGGTTCCTCGCGAATCCGGCGGCGCAGCTCAGCTACGGCATTCTCTCCGGCGGGAGTTCCTACGGGGCGGCGTTCCCGTCGTCGCACGTTGCCGGAACGTGGGCGGCGGCGGGCGCCGCCTGGCTCGGCAACCGGCGCCTTGGAACGGTCCTGCTGATGCCGGCGCTGCTGCTGTCGGTCGGGGTGGTGTACTGCCAGATGCACTACGGCGTCGATGCCCTCGGCGGTGTCGCGGTCGGAGCCGGCGGCGTCCTGCTGGCGCACCGGCTCCATCCCCGAACCACTACTTCAGATCGTAGCGCTCCAGATAACTGATCCCGTCCGCATCGACCTGACGAACGTAGGCGCCCTTCGTGCCGACGGCGATCAGCCGCCGGCCGGCCGGCAGGGTGACCTGCCGGACGGATTTCCCCGCACCGTCGAAGACGTCGTAGACCCGGGGCGCCCCTGCCGCGACCGACCGCTCCACCCAGAGCATCCCATCCGGCGCCACGGTGGCGAACCCCGTGACCGGTGGCTTGGTGTCCGGCCACTCGGTCGCCGCGATCGCGTCGTCCTCCTCCGCATCGTCCGAACGCCCTCGGCTGAACGCCATCGAGACCCGGCCGTTGTTGTTCTCCATCCGAACTTGCAGCCCGTTGGCCGCTGATTCGCTCTGGTATTCCCGCTTCTCGGCGTCGCGAATCCTGACCGGGGTCGCCCGATTGACAGGCCCCACGACGCGGCTCCCGTTCGGCTGGATCCACTCGACCCGGTACTCGGGGACGCGGATCAAGGCCACCCGGCCGTCAGGCGCCACGGCCCAGCTTTCCTGAATCGGGAACGGCGCGGGCCGCTGGCGAATGTTCTGATTGTTCGGGCCACCGCTGGTTCGCGTCACGAGCTTGGGCAGCTTGACCCGCCCGACGCTGTCAAAGGTCCCGGCCGCGCGGTCCCAGCGCACGACCATGCCGGAGTCCGGAGGCACCCGCGCCGCGCCGCCACCGGCCGGCTGGAAGTAGATCCGCCCGCGGCCGTCGGTCCCCCGCGGCAGGATCAGCGACAGGGGGCCGGCGCCCGGCTGCCCCTGCGCGATCGGGAGCGACTCGCGGTAGGCCGCCCGCGCATCGAACACCGACAACCGCCCGTTGCCGAGATCCACCAGCAAGGTGCCGCCGTCGGCCAGCCCGAAGAGCCCGTCGGGCGACCGATACTCGCCCGGACCCTGGCCGCTCCGGCCGACGGTATCCATCCGGGCGGTGGCGAGGTCCACGCGGACCAGCACGCCGTCGATCCCGTCCGACACGAGGATCCGGCCGTCCGGCAGTTCCCGGAGGCCGGTGATGGAACTGAACTGATGGGCGAGGCGCGCCGCGGGTCGGGTGAGCGAAATGTTCTGAGCCGAGGCCGGCACGGCCGCGGCGAGCACGGCGAGGCCCGCGAGGGTACGAGACTTCATCGGTTGGCTTCCTCCTGGACTGTGCCCTACAGGATGATCGACGACGCGCGCCCGTCGCAGCCCACAGCGGCCAGGGTGGAAACACGAAGGCCCCGTCGCGTAACGGGGCCCCCGGTTCTGCCCGATGGCGCTTACTGAGTGACGGTGATCTTCCCGTTCATCCCCATCGCCATGTGCGGCGTGCAGGTGAACTTGTACTCACCGCCGGCCAGGCCAGCGAAGCTGATCTCGTACGTCTGGTTCGGCTCGGAGAGCAGCGGGCCGTTGAGTTCGCCCAGCTTGTCGCCGGTCATCGCCGCGTCGAGCGCTGCGGCCGACCCGGCCGGAATGCTGTCCGCCCAGAACTGCACGTTGTGCGGGCCGCCGCTGACGTTGTGGAAGACGACCTTGTCACCGGCTTTGATGGTCAGGTCGTTCGGCACGAACTTGTAGCTGGTGCCCTCGAGCACCATCTGCACGTCGTGAACCGTGCCGCCCGCCATCGGCTCGCCCGCAGGCGCAACCGCCGGAGCCGCCGCGGGCTCCGCCGCCGGCGCCGGAGCCTTTTCCCCGCCGCCGCATGCCGCGAGCACGAGGCCAGCCCCAACCATCATTCGAACCATCCGCATCCTTCGTTCCCTCCCCATGGGTTGTTGTCGCGAGTCCCTTATCACCCGCAGCCAGCGCAACATAGTGGCTGCTTGTGAAAAGGTTCACAAAAGATAGACTGCTTGCCGTTTGGTTTCCAGACCCTAGTTTTGGGCGCCAAATGGCCCCACCACCCGATTGCGCCGCTGTCGGTCCCCAGTGCCGGCGTCTCCAGGTCCGCCTGCGGGTGGCCCGCCTGGCCCCGGGCGACCCGGCGTCGGGCGACCCCGAGGCCACCTGGCTCCTCGGACACACCGAACGGGTCGATTTCGGGCCGCTCGCGGCGGTTGGAGACGAACTCCAGGCCGACGCCACGATCCACGTGCCCTGCCGCTACGCCCGGTTCGCCGGCGACGCGGTGTCCTGCCAGGCGCACGGTTTCCAGGGCACCGTACGGGCGCCGCGCCGCCCGCCGGCACCCCGGCAGCTGGGCGGCAACCGCTTTGCCATCGTAAGCAACGGATCGCTCAAGCCGGCCAACCTGCCGGCCCCGCCGGAACCCAAGCGAGCCCTGGCGGTGCTCGCCAGCGAGAACCCCTGCGCGATCTCGCCGTGCCGCACTGCCGACAACACCATCGGCGCTGCCTGCTGCCGGGACCTCCAGATCGAGATCATCTGCCCGCCGCGCGCGGCGCGGCTCGAGTCGCTCGTCCGGACCAGAAAGAGCCCCTACCTCTGCAAGGTCACCCGGGAGCACCCGGATTCCCTTGGCGCCGAGATCATCTCCGCCTGCCGCTATCTGGAACCCGGGACGCCGCTTTGCTCCCTTCACGGCCGCAAGCGACCCGATGGATCCTCCGCCAAGCCCGACCTGTGTTTCGAATGGCCGGCCGGCGCCGAAGTTTACCACCCAGGTTGCGCCTTCACATCGTAACTCGTTAATTTACAACGCATTACAGTTCAAACCCCGACCTGACTTCCCCGGGGGGGCCAGGCGCCCAGGCGTCGAAAAGCAGCCCAAGACGTTGTGGGCAAGTGACTTGGGACTTCCCGGTGTGCAAGATCCGGGAGCCCAGGCGTCTTTGTTAGCGTTTTGTCGGGTGTCGGAGACGCACGCCGGAGAGGAGTAAGCCTTGACCGACGATCTGGAGCGCCTCTACAAGACGACGTACACGGCCGTGGTCCGCTTCCTGTACCGAAAGGTCTGGGATGCTGATCGCGCCGAGGATCTCGCGCAGGAGGTCTTCATCCGGGCCATGGCACATCGGCCCGAGAAGCCCCGGGCGTGGGTCTTTGCCGTGGCTGCCAACCTGGCCCGAGACGAGGCCCGGGCGGCGGTGCGCCGGAAGAAGCACCTGACGCTCCTGACCAACGATCCCCTGCCGATGTCGACCCCGGAGCTTACCGCGGACGAGACCGTCGAGCAGGACGAGCGGAAGGCGCAGGTCAACGAAGCACTTGCCACGTTGTCGGCCCGCGACCGGGAAGTGCTGCTCCTTTGGGACGCGGGCCTGAGCTACCCGGAGATCGCGGAACAGACCGGACTGGCCGTGGGTGCCATCGGCACCACGCTGGCCCGGGCTCGGAAGCGACTGCTTGATGCGTATGACCGGATGGAAAATGGTGAACGACGCGCGGCACATTCCTGAAGACGAACTCCACGCCTACCTCGACCAGGCCCTCAGCCGGTCGCAGTGCGTCGAGATCGAGTGCCACCTGGCCGAGTGCATTCCGTGCCAGGCGCTTCGCGATGAAGTTGCGGCCGCCCGCGACCGGGTAACCGCACTCCTGGCGGACACGGCACCCCGCCGGGTGACCGTCCCACCCTTCGCGTCGCTGGCGGGCCGGCATCAGGATCGGGTGTCCGCCCGGGCCGCCTGGCGAACCCGGATCCGCCGGGCCGGGATGGCGGCGGCCGCGGTGATGGCCGCAGGGGCCGGCTGGGCCGCCTTCCGGCCCGGCCGGGTTGCCGCTCCGGTGGCGCAGCCGATCGAAACCGCAGCGGCGGCGCCAGCCGTACCGGCCGAGCCGACGACCGCGATCGCCCTCACCGAGGCGCCCCAGCCGGAGCCGCTGATGAGCAGCCGGACGCTCGTCGCCCTCGGGCCCGTTCGGATGAATCCGGGAGACCCCACCGCCACTCCCGCGCCGGCCATCCGGCGGGTCGAGTCGAGCGGTTCGGCCGGAGCGCTCGTCCAGTCCACGGTGGTGAGCGACGACGAGGCCGGGCTGCCCCTCGAGGGTATGTGGCTCTCGGTCGACTGGGATCAGGCCATGCAGGAAACCGGTGGCAACCTGCCCCGGATCGGCGGCCTGCCCGTGCTCGACGTCCAGATCCAGCGAAGCAACACTGGCGAGCGGCCCGTGGTTGTGGTCTCCCAGTCGCATCCGTCCGGCCGAATCATCCGGACCATCGAGGGTCCGATGGAACGGGTCATCAATCTGCTCGAGGGATCGGCCGGCCGCTTGAAGGCCAGTGCGCCGATGCTGTCGTCGCCCGACTACGTGGGCGATGCCTCCGGGAACGCCCGGCGCAGCATCCGGATCTTTGCCGTCATGGGCCAGTTCGGGTCCGATTCCCTGAACCTGATCGCCAAGGCCATCGACGTTCGGGATTGACGCGGGGGTAGCACCTGCGAAAGGGGCCGCGGCATAGCAGCCGCGGCCCCTTTTCCTTTCCCGCGATTCCGGTCCGACGCCGCCGGTGCGGGCTGCCCCGCCCCGAGGGCGGCGGTGGACCTCCGCCCGACTCAGCCGTTCGACGTAGCGAAGTCTCCCGCGTCCGCCTCGTGGCCGAACTCATGCCCGTGGCCGTGCTCGGCCTCGAGACCAAGGGTGATTTCCGCCAGCCGCGGCGAGACCATCGGGAACCGCCTGGCAAAGCTCGCGTAGCAGAACAGGAAGAGCCCGAGCATGAGGAGCGTAGGCCCGATTTCCGGCAAGCCGAAGACCGGTCCGGCCTCGAGGGTCACGGAGGGCAGCACCAGGAGGTAGCGCTCGAGCCACAGGGAGACGAGGCTGACCAGGGCGAACAGGCCCAGGGTGAGCGGGGTCTTCTTGGCGACGACGAACAGCAGGCCCCAGAACGGGACCAGGAACATCCCGACGAAGACCGCCCGGCCGACCGGCATCCACGGACCCCAGAGCCGCGCGAAGACGAACCCGGTTTCCTCCGGCAGGTTGCCGTACCAGATGACCAGGAACTGGGCCCACATCAGGTAGGTCCAGAAAACCGTGAACCCGAACATCAACTTGCCCAGGTCGTGCCGCTGCTTCGGGCTGACCAGGTCGCTGATCCCCAGATGGCCCCGGGCGTACAGCATGATGATCGCAAGGCAGGTGTGCGCGCCGAGGAACGACCCCATGAAGTACCACCCACCCAGCAGGTTGCTGAACCAGTGGGGCTGGAGCGCCATGATGCCGTCGAACGCCACCAGGGTGAAGACGAGGGCGTAGAGGACCACGTAGACAGCGGCCAGGCGGTTGATCCGGGCATGGTGGGCCCGGCGGCCGGCATCCGAGGTATCGAACCCGGCGGTGAGCGCCTGGTAGCGGCTCTGCCGATCGCCCGGCACCGAACCGAGGGCCACGTGCATGTCGGGCACGAGGTCGGCCCGGACGAGCTGCCAGCCGACCCAGAACAGAGCGACCAACCCGACCAGCAACCGGCCGAACATGAACGGCTTGGACAGCCACAGCGCCTTCCCGTGGGAGAGCGAGTGCAGCTGCTCGTGCATGTGGCCGTAGATCGGCTCGTAGCCAACGGTGAAGATCACGATCAAGCCGAGGATCGACACCACCGCGAAGAACACGTGGGCCTCGGCCATCCGGATGAGAACGCCGGACCATTTCGCGTTGGCCAGCTTGTGCACCGCCGCCAGCGCCACGCTCCCGCCGGCGATGCCGGTGAAGAACAGCCAGTTGACGTGGAAGAGATGCCAGGCCCGCTCGGCGTGGTCCGTCGTCAGCGCATAGCCGAAGAGCGCCGCACCGATTGCGATCAGCGCGATCCCGCCGGTCAGAAACGGGCCGAAGGTCCCCGAGTTGCCGCCCTCGATCAGCCGGGCGCGGAGTCGAGCGACGTTCATCGATTGGCTCCTTCCAGCGCGGCGGAACCGATCAGCCCCTGCATCTGGCGGAGATGATTCACCAGCGCCCAGCGATCATCGGGCCGGTAGATCTTGTCGCCATACTGAGGCATCACGCCGCGGCCGTACTTGATGATGCTGTAGAGATATCCGTCGGTGTAGGCCTTGGCCTTGTCGGTGGTCAGCGGCAGCGCCCCGACCCGAGGCCCGACCGGGCCCTTGCCGTCCCCGTTGATGCCGTGGCAGACCGCGCAGAAGTTCGAGTAGAGCGTGTCACCCCGGGCCAGGGTGGCACCCCGGTCGTTGGTGGGGTTCCGCAGGGCGTTGGCGGCCAGGGTGTCGAAGGCGTAGGTCGGCGGGTTGCCCCCGGGATTCCCGGTGCCCCAATCGGCCTCGCCGCCGGTGACCGGGACGGCACCCTTCGGAGTGAGCCGGGGCACGTCGGCGCGCTGGTACGGCGACGGCACCGGCGACTTGACCATGTGGTCGAACCACGGCACCAGCTTCATCAGGTCGTCGGGCGACGGCAGGGTGTTGTAGTACCAGTTGCACCCCGAGAGCGCCCCGGCCACCAGGACCGCGGCGAAGATCTTACGCCCCATGTTCCGATACCTCCTCCGACCCGACCTCTTCGAGGAACCGCTTCACCCCGCCGCGCTGGTCCGCCGGACACGGCACGAAGATGCCGATGGTGTCGTCGCTGAACTCGGGCTTGAACGGCCGACCCTTGAGCGACTTCATGGCCGACAGAATGATCACGCCCGCCACGGTGCTCAGGGCGCCGTAGAGAATGGTGAGTTCGAACGCGAGCACGACGTAGGGCGGGATCGCGCCGATCGGCTTGCCACCGACGAGCAAGGGCCAGTCGTACGACATCCAGAGCGTCATCCCGAATCCGGCGGCGCATCCGGTGAGCCCGCCGATCAGGGTGAAGGCCCGGACCCAGCTGACGGGCTGGTCGAGGGCCGCCTCGAGGTGGTGGTTCGGGGCGGCCGAGTAGACGGTGAGGTCCTTGAAGCCCTTGGCCTTGAGCCCCTTGATCGCGTCGACCGCGGCGTCCTCGTACTTGAACGCTCCGAGGACCCCCGACATGACCTTGGCCATCAGTGGGCTCCCTTCTTCCGGCGCGGCATCGGAATCATCTCCTTGATTTCCTGGATCGCCACGACCGGGAAGGTCCGGGCGAAGAGCAGGAAGTACATCCCGAACCAGCCGAACGATCCCACCAGAATACCCCAGTCGGCCCAGGTCGGATTGAGCTGGCCCCAGGCAAAGGGGACGAAGTCGTTCGACAGCGACGACGCAATGATGACGTAGCGCTCGAACCACATGCCGATGTTGATGAAGATCGAGATCACGAAGAGCGACGTGAGGTTGGTCCGGATCTTCTTGAACCAGAGCAACTGCGACACGAAGGCATTGCAGATGATCATCGACCAGCCCGCCCACCACTGGGGCCCGAAGGCCCGGCGCCAGAAGGTGGTCTGCTCGAACGTGTTGCCGCTGTACCAGCCCACGAAGTATTCCATCGCGTAGGCGTAGAACAGGATCGAGCCGGTCAGCAGGGTGAGCTTGGCCAGGTTGTCGAAATGGTACTCGGTGATCAGGTGTTCGATCTTGAGCACCTTGCGAAGCGGGATCACCAGCGTCAGCACCATGCCGATGCCCGAGTAGATCGCGCCGGCCACGAAGTAGGGGGCGAAGATCGTCCCGTGCCAGCCGGGGATGATCGACATCGCGAAGTCCCAGGACACCACGGAGTGCACCGACAGCACGAGCGGGGTGGCAAGGGCGGCGAGGTAGAGGTAGCCGCGGGTGTAGTGGCGCCACTGGCTGTCGGCGCCGGTCCAGCCGATCGAGAGGGCGCCGTAGAGCTTCCGGCGCCAGCCGGTCATCTTGTCACGGACCGCCGCGATATCGGGCACCAGACCCACGACCAGGAACGTCGTCGACACCGTGAGGTAGGTCGAAATCGCGAACACGTCCCAGATCAGCGGGGACTTGAAGTTGGGCCAGAGCCAGCGCTGGTTCGGATACGGCAGCAGCCAGTAGAAGATCCACTGGCGGCCGATGTGGATGATCGGGAACAGGCCCGCCGTCATGACGGCGAAGACCGTCATGGCCTCGGTCGAGCGGTACACCGCGGTCCGCCACGGCGAGCGGAACAGAAAGAGAATCGCCGAGATGAGCGTGCCGGCGTGGCCGATGCCGACCCAGAACACGAAGGTGGTGATGTAGACCGACCAGAAGACCGGCGGCGTGTAGCCCGCCAGGCCAAGGCCTTCCTTGAGCAGCAGCAGGAAGGTGACCGCCCCCACCAGGAAAAGCCCCACCGCCCCGAACAGCGCCAGGTAATACCCCCGGCTCGGCGTCTGGAGCGTCGCGACGACGTCCCGGGTGACCTGGGCGTGCGTCAGCGGCGGGTGGGGATGATCGTGCAGCCCCGACGTGTGAGGATCCGGATGATCGTGGGCCATCGAGGTCATCGGGTCAGGCCTCCGAGGAGTGAACGACCTTGGCCAGGTACGTCACGGCCGGTCGGACATTGAGATCCTCGAGCATGTGGTAGCCGCGGTGGTTGCTGGCCGCCTGGCTGACCCGGCTGCTGGGATCCTTGAGATTGCCGAAGGTGATCGCCTGCGCCGGACAGGCCTGGGCGCACGCGGTAACCACGTCCCCGTCGGCGAGCGGCCGGTCCTGCAGCCGCGCCGTGTTCTGGGCGCCCCGGATCCGGTGCACGCAGAAGGTGCACTTCTCCATCACGCCCCGGGCCCGCACCGTCACGTCCGGATTGAGCTGGAGGTTGAGCGGTTCGGGGAACGCCTTCTTGGCGTAGGCGTACCAGTTGAAATACCGCACCTTGTAGGGGCAGTTGTTGGCGCAGTAGCGGGTCCCGACGCACCGGTTGTACACCTGGCCGTTGAGCCCGTCGGCGGTGTGGTACGCCGCGTAGACGGGACAGACCGGCTCGCAGGGCGCATTGTCGCAGTGCTGGCACATCACCGGAATGATCCGGGCCGAGATCGGTTCCTCGCCCTCGCCGCCGTGGAAGTACCGCTCGATCCGCATCCAGCTCATTTCGCGGCCGCGGAAGATGTCCTCCTCCCCGACGTGCGGGAGGTTGTTTTCCGCGTAGCAGGCGGTCACACAGGCGGAGCAGCCGGTGCACCGGGCCAGGTCGACGACCATGCCCCACATCGGCTGCTCGGTCGCGTAGGCCCCGTATTGCCGGGCTTCGAGCTGGGACTCGCGGAATCCTTCGATGGCACCGAGTTCCCGTTCGGTGTTGATCTCGTGCGCCTCGTGGCCTTCCTCGCGGTAGGCCTGCTCGACCGTCAGCCCGCGCGCGGCCATCGCCAGCGGCATCGACTCGGTGATGCCGCGGCCGAGTTCCCGCGGATTCCCCTCGGTCTTGGCCACCTTGTGGTACCGGCCGGTCTTCTCGAGCGCCACCTTGGTCGACAGGTACGGCAGGAAGCCCTGCCCGTCCGCCGCCGACAGGAGATCGAGCGGGTTGACCCCGCGGTCCTTGGCGTAGCGGCCGTACTCGGTGTGCCCGAGGCCGATCGGCATCGCCAGGGTGTCGCGACGAATGCCCGGGTAGGGATACACCGCGGCCTCGACCGCGCCCTGCGGCGTGGTCAGCCGAACGATTTCGCCCTCGCGGACGTCCAACTCGGCCGCCGTCTCGGGGTGCATTTCGACCCAGCTCTGCCAGGTGATCTTGGTCACCGGATCGGGATTCTCGAGCAGCCAGGGGCGGTTGGCGCCGCGGCCGTCGAAGTACATCGAACTCGGATACGGCACGAAGACGAATTCGCCCTCGCCCTCGAGGGTGGGCGGCGCGCCACCAAGGTCCGCCGCCGCGAGCCGGACCGGCGCCGGTGCCGGCCCGCTGTAGTAGCCGCCACGCGCGAGCGATTCGCGCCAGAACGCGTCCGGATTCGCCGCGCCCCGGCTCCGGCCGAACTGGGCCCAGGCCGCCTTGAGGTGCGCCTCGTAGGTGGCCGCCGGGAACGCCGCCGCCATGGCGCCCCCCAGCTTCCGGGCAACCTGCAGGAGCAGGTCGCCGGTGGCGATATGGGGGTAAACCGGCTGCATGACCGGCTGCATCAGCCCCCAGATGCCGGCGCGGGGCCGGGCATCGTCCCACCGCTCGAGCGCATGGAGATTCGGCACGACGAGATCGCAGGCGGCCGCAGTCTCGTCGAGGAACATCGAGGTCGAGACTTTGAGCTTGACCCGGTCCAGCGCCGCCCGGAAGGCTCCCGACTTCGGCAGGGTGTGAAGCGGGTTGGTCTCGTGGAAGATGACGACATCGACTTCGCCGGCGGCCATGGCGCGCTCGAGGTCGAGCATGGCACCGTAGCCGTCACCCGAGGCGAAGCCCTCGCCGGGATGCACGGTGCGGCCGACGTTGCCGGCCACGTAGTTCAAAATGTTGACCGCGGCACAGAGATCGGCCGCGCCCCGGTGCTGGAGACCGACGCCGCCCGCGACGGCGAGCGTCGGAGTCAGGGCGACGAATTCGTCGTACAGGGTCCTGACCTGGACGGCCGGGAGGCCGGTATCCAGGGCAACCCGGTCAACCGTGTAGGCCGCAAGCGCCGGCCGCAGCGCGGCAGCATCCGCCGGGACGTCGGTCCGGGTCGACACGACCGCATTGGCCAGGCCCAGCGCCAACGACGTTTCCGAACCCGGCCGCGGGGCAAGCCACTGATCGGCGTTCATGCCGGTCAGGGACATCCGGGGCCCGACGTAGACGAACTTGGCCATCGACCGGTTAGTGAACCCGTGCGAGGCCGCGAAGCCCCGATGGTTTTCCACCGGTCCGAGCCAGGTCTCCAGAAAGTCGGCGCCGAACGACACGATCATTTCGGCGGACCCGAAGTCGTACCCCGGAATCCCGTCGATGCCGAAGACCCGGCGCGACGCGATCCGGAGCGGCTCGTGATCGAAGGCCTGGTAACGAACGAGCTTGCCGCCGAGTTGCCCGACCCACTGGCTGAGGAGGTCCGAGAAGGTGCCCGGCCCCTGCCCGCTCACGACCGCAACCCGGCTGCCCGCGGCGCGAACCGCCGCCACCAACTGGTCGATGCCTTCCGCCGGGAGGATCTCGGTCGGCCGGCCCACGGTGTTGCGGCCGAGGGCGGCTTTGAGCCGGTCCGGATTGTAGAGGCCCTGGAGCGAGGCCTGGCCCCGGGAGCAGATCGCCCCCGCGTTCACCGGGTGCTCGGGATTCCCCTCGAGCTTCACGGCGCGGGCCTCGCGGGTCCGGACGTGCACGCCGCAGCCCGCCGCGCACTCGGTACAGGTGCTCGCGTAGAAGGTGGCGAGCCCCGGAACCTGATCCTCCGACTGGATCAGGTACGGGATCAGCTTCTCGACCCGGTCGGTCGAGCAGCCCGACAGCGCGGCGGAACCCGCCCCCGCCACGCCGACCACCTTGAGAAACCGTCGCCGGTCGATCTGTTCCGTTGTCCGTTCAGCCATGCAACTCCCCATTCATCCGGCCGGGGCCGGGATCGAATCGGTCCACCCTCAGTAGTGGCACGCGGTGCAGTCGCGATTGACTTTCCGCTCCACGTGGCAGCTGATGCAGAAACCCATGTTGTTGATGTTGTTCACCTTGAAGACCTGGGGCATCCGGGCCACGTCGCCGTGACAGGTGCCGCAGGCGTTCGGACCCAGGGCCTTGAGGTGCCGCATGTGCGGGAAGTGCGCATGCTTGGCGAGGGTATGGATCCGGACCCACTCGATCGGGCGTTGATCCCGCCAGGCGTCCGTGAGCTTCTTGATTTCGGCGCGGTGCGTGCTGTCGGTACCGCGAATCACGAGGTGGCACCCCATGCAGGTCTGCATCGACGGGATGCCGGGCTCCGAGCCGTCCGCCACCGAATAGTGGCAGTACTGGCACTGCATCTTGTTCTGGCCCGCGTGGATATCGTGCCGGAAGAAGATCGGCTGCTTCGGTCCTTTGAGCCGGCCGCTGTCCGACACCGCGAGCTTCGGAGCGACCACGGAATCCGGCTGGGCCGGCGCCGCCGGCTGCTGCGCCGTGGTCCGGCTCGGCAACGTTAGGGCACCGAGCCCGACCGCCGCCGCGACGGTGACCCCAGCAATCAGGAACTTACGCATGCGTGTGCATCCGCCGATACGTGGTTAGACAATTGTGAATCTTTTCACGAACGTGGAAGGGGCGCCGCAAGTTCAAGCGCACCAAGGCGCAAGGCCGCGTGAATAATATTTGGATGACTACCGGAAACAAGCCTTCCACCAGGCCCTGAAAAGCGACCCTCTCAGTCGGATTTCTCGTCGCCGGCCCCTGCCCCGGGCTCATCTTCCGAGCCCTCGTCCCCCCGCTGGCCCGACGGTCGCTCCAGGGCCGGCGGCAACGCCCCGAGGGCGTCGTGACGACGGAGATAGTGCACCGTTTCCAAAGCTATGGCGCGCAGTAATTTGGCCTCCCGGGTATCGAGATCGGACCGATACAGGATTTCCCGGAACGAACGGAGCACGTTCTCGGCGTTGCGGCTCTTGAAGAAGTCGATGGCCCAGAGCGACCGATGCCAATCGTGGAAGGCGTGCTCGAGTTCGGCCGCGCGAGCCCGGGTGGCCCGGCGGCGCGGCGGTTTCCGGGTCTGGTCAATGCCTTCCCGCGCATTCCAGCACTCGTAGGCCATGATCGCCACGGCCTGGCCGAGATTGAGCGAGCGATGGTCGGGGTTGGTCGCGATGGTGGAGAGCGAGTGACAGCGATCGAGCTCGTCGTTGGTCAGCCCGCTGTCCTCCCGGCCGAAGACGATCGCGACCGGGCCGTCCTCGCTGCGGGCGGTCAGGTCCTCCGCGGCGACCCGGGGGCGGAGCAGCTGTCGTTTGGCGCTTCGCTCCCGGGCGGTCATGGCCACCGTGTGGACGCAATCGGCCAGCGCAGCCCCGAGGGAGTCGAACATCCGGATCGCGGCGACCACCTCGCCGGTATTGTGAGCGATACCTTCGATCCGGTACGGGTCGAACACCCGCGGATTGACGAGCCGCAGGTGATCGACCCGGAAGTTCTTCGCGATCCGGACGGCAGCCGCGATGTTGACGAGGTCCTGGGGTTCGACCAGGACGACGATCGGCGGTCGGCTCACCCGTCTCCCAGGAAGTCGACGGGAATGTTCCGGGCCTTGAACATCGCGGTGAGGCCACCCTTGTCGACCGCCTTGAGGTAGGCTTCCTTCGGCTCGACGAGGTTCTTCTCCACCAATTCGAACAGGGCGTCGTTGAGCGTCACCATCCCGGCCCGGCGGTTGGTCTGCATGATCGACGGGATCTGGAACGTCTTCCCCTCCCGGATCAGGTTCGCCACCGCGTGGTTCGACAGCAGGATTTCGTAGGCCGCCACCCGGCCGCCTCCGGCCTTCCGGCAGAGCGTCTGGGCCACCACGCCCCGAAGCGACTCCGCCAGCATGACCCGGATCTGCGATTGCCGGTCGGTGGGAAACTGGTCGATGATCCGGTCCACGGTGGACGCCGCCGTCGTGGTGTGCAGCGTCCCGAAGACGAGATGGCCGGTTTCCGCCGTTTCGAGGGCGATCGCCACCGTCTCGAGGTCCCGCAGTTCGCCGACGAGAATGACGTCGGGATCCTCCCGGAGGGCGGCCCGCAGCGCGGATTTGAACGTCTTGGTGTGGATCCCGACCTGCCGCTGCGTAATGACGCACTGTTGCGGCTGGTGGACGAACTCGATCGGGTCCTCGATGGTGAGCACGTGATCGTGCCGGCTCCGGTTCACCAGATCGATCAGGGCGGCCAGGGTGGTCGACTTGCCCGATCCGGTAGGCCCGGTGACCAGCACCAGGCCCTTGGTGAGCTGGCAGAGGGCCTGGACTTCCTTGCTCAGGCCCAACTGCTCGACCGTGAGGATCTGGGCCGGAATCACCCGGAACACGCCGACCGGACCGAGCCGATCCACCGCCGCATTGCACCGAAACCGCCCGAAGCCCTCGATCTCGTGGGCGAAGTCGGAGTCGCCGTCGCTCCGCCAGGTGGCGAAGTCCTCGGGGCGCATGATCGAGCGCAGCATCAGCTCGATTTCCTCGCCGGAGAGGGGCGGCTCCTCGAGCGTCTCGAGGTGGCCGGAGACCCGAAGGATCGGCGCGCTGCCGGCTCGGAGGTGCAGGTCGCTGCCACCCCGCTCCGCCAGCGTCTTGAACAGCGTTTCGATCCGTTCCCTGGGGGCGGTCAGGTCCGGGACCCGTTCCGCTGCTTCGGCGCGTACCGGCGCCGGCGCGAAGAGGGAGCGCAGGGTGGCGGCGACGCTGCCCGCGGACGGCGTCACCTGGACCTCGACGGCGCCTTCCGGCGCGTCGTAGGTGAACGCGAAGTCGGCTCCGCCGCCGAGCCGCTCCGAGAGCTGCGGCGGAGTGATTTCGCGGAGCAGGCCGATGACCTGCTGAGGCGACAGGGCGTCCTTGGTGATCGCCCGGGTCATGCCGTTTTTCTTCAGCGCGATGGGCTGGCCCGGCATCAGCTTGACCGCCTCTGCCGCCTGCGACCGCATCACGCCCAGGAATCGGTCAACTCGTGCCACGCTTGATATCCACCAGCGGACTCGCCGCCCTGATATGGTTGCGGTTGACGATCCGGACCGCCTCCTCGTGCCACAAGGGGAAGAAGGCGGGTGCGGCGTTGAGAAAATCGAGCGCCCGGAGCCGGTCCGGCGGCAGTTCGAACATCACGACGCCTTCGAGCAGCGACCCGTCCGCCATCTCGACTTCGAGTTCGACGCGCCGGGCGGCCGAGATCCGGTCGGCATCTTCGTCGGCGTCGGTCGGCCCGATCTCGGCGTAGAGCACCTGGCCCTTCGCGATGAAGACCGGGGCGGCGTCCTCCAGCACGAGCGCGAAGAACGGTTCCCCGCGGTTGAACAGATCGGTCGTCGTTTCCTGACCGGAGTGGTGCTGGGCCACCTGCAGGTGCACATCCCCCCGGAGAACCCGGCGATCGGTGAGATGCACGGCCACTTTCTGTCGCTGGGTCGGCAGCCAGTCGCTCATCCCCTGACCTCCACGCCGGCCTTCCGCTCGTTGAGCTTGATCGGCTCGAGGTAGTCGGCGTCTTCCCCGAGCGCGGCCCGCGCGGCCGCCGTGTGCTGCCGCACGGTCTCGAGCACCGGAGCATCGAGTCCGAGTTGGCGAATCAGGTCGATGGCAATGCCCACGTCCTTGTCCATCAGCGCCAGGCGGAACGTGTTGGGCCAGGTCCCGGTGAGGACGCGGGCCGGAATCAGCGCCTCGCTCACGAATGACCGGCCGCTTGAGGCATTGATCACGTCGAGGCCGGCGCGGGCCGGCACCCCGGCTTTGACCATGGCCGTCAGGGCCTCCCCGAGCGACAGGATGTTGGCCGCGAGCAAGGCCTGGTTCACGGCCTTGATCGTGTCGCCCGATCCGACCGGCCCGAGATGGACGATCAGCTTGCCGAACGCCTCGAGATAGGGCCGGGCCCGGTCGAACACCTCCGGCGTCCCGCCGACCATGACGGTCAGGGTGCCCGCCTCGGCGCCGTTGGTGCCGCCGCTCACCGGACAGTCGGCAAAAGCAACATCTCGCTCGGCCAGGCGGGCGGCGATGCGGTTCGATCCCGCCGGGTCACCGGAGGTGCAGTCGAGGAACAGGGCGCCGGCCTCGATGCCCGCCAGAATCCCGTCCGGCCCGTCGAGAATCGCCTCGACGTCCGCCGAGGTGGAGAGACAGGTCATGATCACCGCGGCGCCGCGCACCGTGTCCGCCGGGGTTTGGCCGACCCGGCACGGCACCGAGGCGGCGAACTCCGCCGTCCGGGCCGCCGTCCGGTTCCAGACCGCGAGCGGGTGCCGGGCCGCCACCCGGGCCGCC
Source organism: Gemmatimonadales bacterium (assembly GCA_050183815.1). Classification (GTDB taxonomy): domain Bacteria; phylum Gemmatimonadota; class Gemmatimonadetes; order Gemmatimonadales; family GWC2-71-9; genus SHZU01. The sequence goes on from JBFXAY010000005.1 coordinate 116,909, forward strand.
ATCGGGCGGCCGATGGCGCCCAGACCGAGAAAGGCGACGGAACTCAATCGGCCGCCCTCCGGCCTCCGAGCTCCTTGTCGAACATGTAGAGACCGGACGCGTTTTCGCCGATCATCTTCAGGGTGTCGACGATCTGAGTGGAGGTCTTCTCTTCCTCCACCTGCTCCGTAATGAACCACTGGAGCATCGCCTGCGTGGCCCAGTCCTTCTCGCCGGCGGCCATCTCGTAGAGCTGGTTGATGCCGGCCGAGACGTGGGCTTCGTGATCCCGGGCATGCTCGAACGCGGCCAGGGGCGAGGGAAAGTCCGGCGGGGGCCGGTCCACCGCCTCGAGGGTGACGCGGCCCCCCCGGTCCTCGACGAAGTCGAAGATCTTCATCGCGTGCTTGGCCTCCTCGAGCGCCTGCATCCGCATCCAGGCCGCGAAGCCGTTGAGATTCTTCTCGGCGAAATAGGCGGCCATCGAGAGATAGAGATAGGAGGCGCCGAACTCGCGCCGCACCTGTTCGTTGAGGGCCTTCTGCATTCCGGCCGACATTCGCATGGCTGGGATCTCCTTGAGGGCTGGTGCCGGCGGCGCCGACACCGGTCAGACCCCTAATATCTCCGACGCTGCGGCAAAACGAAACCGCACGCGCGTTGCTCGGCCGCGTTTCCCCGGTCCCGGCACGCTCGCCTTCGGCCGGATCCGCCGCGGCAGTGCGCTACGACCGGTCTTCCGCGGGCCCGCGGGTCAGGACGGCCGGCACGACCGTGTTCCGGCCGAACTTCTCGTTGATCCGGTCCATCACGCCGGCCACCACCCGATCGCGCCGCCCTTCCGCCCGAGGAGCCGCCACCGGCTTTTCCACCAGCAGGTCGAGCTGCGCGACGGTGGCCTCCTCCTCGAACCGCGACAGCGCCACACCCAGCAGACGCGCCGAGACCCGCCGCCGGCGCCGAAGCCCGGCGAGCAGCTCGCGCGCCACTGCGAGCACGGCCCGATTGGTCTCGACCGGCCGCTCGAGGGTTCGGCTCGCCTGCCGGGTCTTGAAGTCGAAGTCCCGGAGCTTCACGCCCACATGGCGGGCCCGAAGCCCCTCGGCCCGGACCTGGGCCGTGAGCCGGTTGACCAGGGCGACCAGTTCCCGGTCGAGGGTCCCATCATCACTAATATCGGCCGCAAACGTTTCTTCTCGACTCATCGACTTGGCAGGCTCCCGGGGCGCCAGCCGGGAGCTGCCGCGGCCCCGGATCCGCTCGAAGAGCCAGCCGCCCGACCGCGGCCCCAGCCAGTCCTCGAACGAGCGCCGCTCCACCGCGAGGGCCTGCTGGACCGTGGTGAGTCCGTAGGTCGCCAGGCGGGCCTGGAGCTTCGGGCCGACGCCGGGAATGTCGGCGAGGTCGTGGGTGGCCAGAAACGCGGCCTCCTGGCCGGGCGGCACGATATGCACGCCGGTCCCGCCGGTGCCGGGTTTCGGCTTCGCGCGCTCGGCGGCGAGCTTCGCCACCAGGCGATTCGTCCCGCCGCCGAAAGAAATGCTGAGCCCGGTCGTCTCGAGGGCGGCTGCGCGAATCCGGGCCGCCGTCGTTTCGAGCGGCTCGTGGTGATAGAGCGCTTCCGTGCCGCTCAAGTCGAGGTAGAACTCGTCGATGCTCGCCGCCTCGACCGTGGGGGACCACTGGTCGAGCACCCGGGCCACCTCCCGGCTCTTCCGGCCGCACTCGTGGCGCGGCACCGGCACGAACGTGGCGCCGGGACAGAGCCGGGCTGCCCGGGCAATCGGCATCCCGCTCCGGACCCCGAAGGTGCGGGCTTCGTAGGAGGCCGAACAGACGACGCCGCGGCTGGCGGCGGAACCGCCGACGACGAGAAGCGGGGCCTTGCCGGCTCCCTCGGGATCGACCAGCCGGGCCACCGCCACGAACATCTGGTCGCAGTCGGCGAGCAGGATGCGCGGCGGTCCGGCCACCATCAGCGCAGATCTCCCGGCCCGAAGCGGAGTCCGACCTGGCCCGTGGCCCGATCGACGCTGGGGCCGAGGTCCCGGAACGTGGCCGACCGGCCGTCGGGGCCGATCGCCCGCACCGTGGAGTTGCCGAAGAGCGGATAGAAGCCGATGAACCGGCGGACCGCGCCCGGTTCGACGACGCAGTGGCACTCGACCGCGCCCTGCAGTCCGACGTTCACCAACAGTCGAATCGGCACCCCGGTCTCGTTGGTGATGAGCGGCTCGAAGGCCGGCGCGTGGCTGTCGCCGAGACCGATGGTGCGGCCGGCCCCGCCGCGGCCGACCTGCAGTGTGACCTCGCCCTCGAGCGGCACCCCCTGAGGACCGCCTTCGCCGCTGTCGGGCGCGACCGACCAGACCAGCCGGGCAAAGCCGGAACTCGGCAGGCCGATGTTCCGCGCTTCCCCGGGATCGAGCCGAATCGAGTCGCCGGACGGCAGGACCACGGCGAGGGGCCGGCCGAACCCGTTCTTCAAATCGAGGGTGATCGGGCGGCCGAACAGCACCCAGCCCGTCCCGAGGCCGATCGCGATGATGACGAGGGCGGCGATCACCCCGGTCCGGGGCGACGCTCCCCGAGCCGGAGGCGCCGAGGCCGCCTCCGCCGGCGCCGGGTCGGCGACCGCCACGGCGGAGGCGTGGGTCTGGCTCACCCGTTGCGCGACCTGGCCGGCGGTGACCGTGGCGCCGGAGCCCCGGGCCCGTCCGTCGCGAATGGCGTCGAGCAATTGGGCGACCGACTGGTATCGCTCCACCGGGCGCTTGGCCATGCACCGGACGATCACGTCGGAAAGCCAGAGGGGAATCCGGGCATCGCGGTCGACCGGCTGGGGTACCGGAGCACCGATGTGCTTGCCGACGATTTCCTGGGACGAGTCGCCGTCGTAGGGCGGCGCGCCGGTGACCATCTGGAACAGCATCGCGCCGGCCGAATAGATGTCGCTCCGGGCGTCCAGCTGCGTCTGGCCGAGGGCCTGCTCGGGACTCATGTACTGGGGCGTCCCGACCACGAAGCCGGTCTGGGTCTGGCCGGCCGCCTGATCGAGACGTTTGGCGATCCCGAAGTCCACCAGGAGGGCCCGGCCGGTCCCGTGATCGATCATCACGTTCTCGGGCTTGATGTCGCGGTGGAGCAGTCCGGCGCCGTGGGCGTGGCCCAGGGCCTCGAGCACCGGAACCGCGAGGTCCAGGGCCCGGGCCGGATCGAGCGCGCCGAAGGTCCGGAGGTAGTCGCCTAACGATTGGCCCTCGACGTAGGGCATCACGTAGTAGACGAGCCCCTGCCCTTCACCGACGAAATGGATCGGGAGGATGTTCGGATGGTTGAGCGCGGCGAGGACCCGGCACTCCTCCTTGAAGCGCTGCAGCATCCCCGGCGACCAGGCAACGTCCGGCCGCAGCACCTTGACCGCGAGCCGCCGGTTGAGTCCCCGGTCGAAGACCTCGTAGACATCGGCGAAGCCGCCGCTGCCGACCAGCCCGCGGACCTGGTACCCCTCGCCGAGGGCCAGGGCGAGCTGGTGGCTCAGGTCCGTGGGCCGCGGTCCGGCCGCCGCGGCCAACGACGTGGCCCCGGGGAAGCGGTAACCGCACCCGGGACAGAAGGCGGCGTCCGCCGGCCGCTCGGCGCTGCACTGCGGGCAGGAGGTTGGCGACACGCTGACTCAGGGATTCGGGTGGACGACCCCGATATATAGTTGGCGAGGTGCTATTGCGCACCAATGCAACGACTTGTAACTTGCTAGCCGACAAGCAAGCAGCCTGACCATGATCCGGACGTCCTCCCCCGCCGCCAAGGATCGCGAGCGCAACGCCGCTCGCTCCCGGGAACTCATCCTGGACGCCGCCGAGCAGTTGTTCGCGGACCAGGGATACGAGGCCACCAGCCTGAGTGACGTGGGGCGTCTAGCCGGCCTGTCCCGGGCCACGCCGGGCTACTTCTTCGGGTCCAAAGCCGAACTCCAACGCGCGGTCCTGGCCCGCTGTTTCGAGCAGGTCCGGGACGCGGTCCGCCAGGGCCGGGCGCGGGCGCTCGCCAGCGGCCAGACGCCCGAGATCATCCTGGCGGGCGCGGTGTCGGACTATCTCGATTTCGTGGCCGCCCGGCCGAATTTCGTCCGGATCATCCAGCGGGAGGCCCTGGCTCCGGGCCGGACCCTCGATGGGCTGCCGCTCAGTCTGGTCACGGGCCAGGAACTGGTGGCGGCCCTGACCCAGGAACTCGGGCTCGAGGACGAGGATCCGGCCGAGGTGGCCCAGATGGTCTTCAGCCTCATCGCCCTGACCTGGTTCCCGCATCTCCAGGGCAATACCCTCGGCCGGGTGGTGGGTCTCGACACCGCGAGCCCCGCGTTCCCGGCCGACCGCAAGCGTCACATCACCGAACTGCTGCTTGGCTGGCTCGCCGCCCGCCGGGCCGCCGCGTCCACCCGTTAGGCACACCGAGCGAGGATTCCCATGACCACCGCCCCGCCCCCGATCGAACGCCGCCCCGCCGGCCCCCCGCCGGGCCACGTGTCCGAGCAGGAAGCCCGCGACGTGGCCGAAGCCGCCCGGGAAACCGAGTGGAATCCGAGCTTCGTCAAGGAACTCTTTGGCGGGAAGATCGACCTCGGCTTGATCCACCCGTTTCCCGAGCCGACCGCGGCGGACCTCGAGCGGGCCCGGCCCTTCCTGGACGCGCTGGAGAAATTCCTCCTCGAGGAGGTCGACGGCGACCGGATCGACGCCGACGGCAAGGTGCCGGCGGACGTGGTCGAGGGCCTCAAGCGGATGGGCGCCTTCGGGATCAAGATCCCCGACGAGTACGGCGGCAAGGGGCTGAGCCAGCTGATGTACACTCGCGCCGTGGCCATGGCCGCGAGCGTCTGCGGGAACGTGACGGCCCTGCTGTCGGCGAGTCAGTCGATCGGCGTGCCGGTGCCGCTCAAACTCTTCGGCACGCCCGAGCAGAAGAAGCAGTATTTCCCGCGGCTCGCCCAGGGCGCGATTTCGGCGTTTGCCCTGACCGAGAACACGGTCGGATCGGATCCCGCCGGCCTCACGACCACGGCTCGACTGAGCGACGACGGGACCCACTGGATCCTGTCCGGCGAAAAGCTCTGGTGCACCAACGGCACCGTGGCGGACGTGATGGTCGTCATGGCCCGGACCGGCCCCAAGGCGATCACCGCGTTCATCGTGGAGACCGACTGGCCCGGGGTCGAAGTGGTCCAGCGGCTCCACTTCATGGGCCTCAAGGCCCTCGAAAACGGACTGCTCCGGTTCCACGACGTCAAGGTGCCGAAGGAGAACGTCCTCTGGGGCGAGGGCAAGGGCCTCAAACTCGCCCTCATCACGCTCAACACCGGGCGCCTGACCCTCCCGGCCTCCTGCGTGACCGGCGCGAAGCGGATGCTGGAGATCTCGCGGAAGTGGGCCGCCGACCGGATCCAGTGGGGCCAGCCGATCGGCAAGCATGACGCCATTGCCCAGAAGATCGGGCGGATGGCCGCCGACACCTTCGCGATGGAGGCGGTGAGCGACCTCTGCTCCCTCCTCGCCGATCGGCCCAAGACCGACATCCGGCTCGAGGCGGCGATCGCCAAGATGTGGAACTCGGAGGTCGGGTGGCGGATCGTGGACGACACCGTCCAGATCAAGGGCGGCCGCGGCTACGAAACCGCCGATTCGCTCCGCGGCCGAGGGGAACGACCGGATCCCGTCGAACGGGCCATGCGCGACTGGCGGATCAACCTGATCTTCGAGGGCAGCTCGGAGATCATGCGGCTCTTCATCGCCCGGGAAGCGGTCGACACCCACCTCAAGGTGGCGGGCAAGCTGATCGACCCGCGGTCCTCGATCGGCGAGAAGCTCGGGTCGCTGGTCAAGGCGGGCCTCTTCTACGCCTGGTGGTATCCGAGCCAGTACTTCGGCTGGAGCCTCTGGCCCCGGTATCGGGAATTCGGGCCGCTGGCCAAGCACCTCAGGTTCGTGAACCGGTCGTCGCGACGGCTGGCCCGGAATCTCTTCCATGCCATGATCCGGTTCGGCCCCCGGCTCGAGAAGAAGCAGTCGGTCCTCTTCCGGATGGTGGAAATCGGGGCGGAGCTGTTCGCGATGAGCGCCGCCGTGTCGCGGGCTCAGGCGATGGTCGCCAAGGATCCGGCGAATCGCGGACCCGTCGAGCTGGCCGATCTGTTCTGCCGGCAGGCCGCCTGGCGGGTGCTGGTCAAGTTCGAGGAAATCTTCGCGAACGAGGACGATACGGCCTACCGGCTGGCTCAGGACGTCTTGGCCCGGAAGCACGTCTGGCTCGAGGAAGGCATCGCCGGCTGGGAGGGACGCCGGAAGTAGTCTCGACCCGAGATCCGCAACGCGAAGCGGGGCACCCGGCCGGGTGCCCCGCTTTCATTTCCGGCGGACCTCGCCACGCAACTCGACCCACCCGTCCACCTGGTAGTACTCGAGCCGGATCCGGCGCTTGCCGGACCGCAGCGGGGCCCGGTCGATCTCGGATTCGTGGGGCGCCCAGTGGTCGATGACCAGCCGGTCGTCGATCCAGACGCGGACCCCGTCGTCGCTGATGGCAACGAACTCGAAGTCACCCGACTTCGGCACCTCGACGGTGCCCTCGGCGACGACGAGAAAGCGGGCGGCGGGAATGGCCGGGAGGCGCGGTCGGCCCCAGACCCAGTCGAGGACCGAATCACGCCGCTCCACCACCGGCGCCGCCGCCAGGGCCCGGCGCCAGGCGTCGCCGGCCGACCGCGGATCGGTCACACTGTCCCAGGCGAAGACACCGAGTTTCCAGGCGATCGGCGCCACGAACCGGCGGGCCGCAAACCGGAACGGCACCCCGGCCGGGCTGGTAGCTCCGTCGGGCGCGACCACGGCCTGCCCCAGGTACTCGAGTTCGACCTCCCAGTCGACGACCGGCCCGTTCGCGGGCGTCACCAGCACCGAATCGCCCACCTTGCCGGACAGGCGGTTGAGCGACGCTCCGCGCGCGCCGGCAAGTCGCCATTCGCCGTCGGGACCGACCACCCGATACCAGACGGGCCCCCGGACCACCGCACTGTCCGCCGTCCGGGGCCAGAGCCGAGGCGCTTTCCAGTCGTACGGGCCCCACTCATCGACGAGAATGCCGGCGCGGCCGCGCCGCGGATCGTCGAGCGCAAAGGCCTCGGGCACCCCGGCGATCGGGGCCGGCGCCGCCCGGTCGCGCCGGGGCGGTTGCCAGCGGGCGAGCGGCAGGGCGGCGGACCCGGTGCGCCGGGCGTCGCGACGGAACACGCCGGAGTCGCCGCTGACCCGAAAGAGGGTATCGACCGCAAAGTACTGATTGCGGCCCAGGGTCACCCGCTGCGTGTTGTCGAGCGCCATCGCCAGCCCGTTCCCGAGGAAGCGGTTGGCCTGGATCACGTAAGTACGGCTTCGGGTATCGCGATGCTTCGGATACCCCCAGTCGGACGGTTCGAGCCGGTTCCACCAGAGCCGGATCCCGGTGCGGTCGCCCTCGAAATCGTTGCCGGTGATCCGGTTGTTCTGGCCGTGCTCGATCGCGATGCCGGTCGTGTTCCGGATGAAGCGGTTGCCGCGGATCTCCGACTCGAAGCTGTAGCCGCCCCAGATGCCGTAGCGGCCACCCTCGATCAGGTTCCCCACGAACCGGTTGCGGCTGAAGGTGGCCTCGATGCCGTTGGCCACGGCGAAGCTGACGTCGTTGCCGAAGAAGAGATTGTCGTTGGCCCCCCCGGTGCCGTCGTCCATCGTCGACTGGCCGGCCCAGAGGAACACGCCGTCACCCGAATGGGTGAAGGAGTTGTAGGCGACGATGTTGTTCGAGCTCTGCTCGTACAGCAGCAGCGCGGCCGAGTCCTGCCCCCGGTCGTAGACGCCGTCCACGTAGCCGCGGACGCAATAGTCGGCCCGGTTCTGGAGAATCCGGTTGTTCGACGACCGGTACATCCCGATGCCGAGACCCGACAGGTACGAGAAGTCGTTGCCGGCCACCAGCAATCCGCGGCTCCGAACCAGCAGGAGGCCATTCATGCCATGGAAGGCCCGGTTGCCGCGAATTTCTCCGCCGTCGACGTCGGCGAGGTAGACCCCACCGCCGTAGCGCAACCACTCCTCCGCCTCGTTGTGGTGGAAATAGAGCCAGTCGACGAGGCTCTCGTGACCCGGCCCGCTCCAAAGACGCGGTTTCCAGTTGTAACTCAGGTCGTTGTCGAGGAGCCGAAGGCCGGCCACGCCCCGTGCCAGGATCCCGATCTTGAAGCCGCGGACCGTGCCCCGACGGATCGTGATGTTGCGGCCACCCTCGATCAGGACGCCGATGCCGGTTGCCGCGTCCGGCGCTGACTCGTACGGGGTCCCGACCAGGGACGCGCCGGCAAAGTCGATGTCGAGGTCGCTACCCCGGACGCGGACGACCACCGAGTCGCCCGGGGCGGGTTTGAGCTGGTAGGGTGCCGCGCGGATCACGACCGAACGGTCGATCACCATTCCCGGTGTGAGGCTCACGGTGTCGGCGGGGGCACTCGCCGCCAGCAGGGTGAGCAGGTGACCGATCAAGGTTGGTCGACGCCTCCGGGCTTCAATCGGGGGATGGTGGCTCCATCGCCGAGCTGGCTCCTGGTGTTGCCGCCCCAGCAGAGGGCCGCGCCGGAGACGAGCCGGGCGCAGGAATGATCGTCGCCGGCGCTCACCGAGGCAAATGCCGATCCGGCCGCCACCGCCACCGGCGCGGTCCGATTGACGACGGAACCGTCGCCGACCTGACCGAGGGAGTTGAGCCCCCAGCAGAACAGGGCCCCACCCATCGTGATGCCGCAAGTGTGGTTGAATCCGGCATCCACCGAGGCGAAGGTCTCGGCGCCTGCCACCGCGGTCGGCGTGGTTCGCTGGGTGGTGGTGCCGGTGCCGAGGGCACCGCCCGACCCGAGGCCCCAGCAATAGAGGGTGCCGGCACCGGTCAGGCCGCAGGTATGGACCCCGCCGGTCGTGATCTTCGCGAGGGTGACGCCGGCCGGAAGGTTGACCACGGCGGGGGTGACCCGATCGGTGGTGGCCCCATTGCCGAGGCGGCCGTTGGCGCCCGCCCCCCAGCAATCGGCTTCGCCGGTGTCGAGCAGGGCGCAGGTGTGCCCGCCGCCGGCGGCGATGGCGGTGTAGACCACGAATCCCTGGACCAGTTCCGGAGCCGCCTGGGCCTGGGTCGTTCCGATGCCGAGCTGGCCGTTGGCGTTGAAGCCCCAGCACCAGGCGTCGCCGACCGCGTCGACACCGCAGGCATGGAATGCGCCTGCGGTGATCTGGGTGAAGGCGTGCCCTCCGGCGACGGCCACCGGCACGGCGGAATCGGTGCCGGTGCCGTCGCCGAGCTGCCCGACGTCGTTGGCGCCCCAGCAGTAGGCCTCCCCGGCCGCGGTCAGGCCGCAGGCGAACTCGCCGCCGGTCACCACCGACGTGAACGTGAGTCCGCCCTGCACCAAGGCAGGGCGGGGCGTCTCGTCGAGGTTGCCGGTACCTGCCTGCCCGCGGTCGTTCGCGCCCCAGCACCAGGCAGCGCCGGCCTGATCCAGCGCGCAGCTGGCGGCCGACCCAACGCCGATCGCCGCCACCGCGAAGGCGCCCGCTTCCGCCGTGACGGTAACGCTGAGGCCTCCGGAGATCGAGGCCGTGAAGCTCTGCGGCCCGGGCACGAGCCCGAGGGTCCAGACCACCGCGCGGATCCGGCCGGCCGAATCGGTCGTGGTCCGATTGAGCGTCACGCTGCCGCCGTTGGCCACGGCGACGGTCACGAGGACCCCCGGCACCGGATTGTCGAAGGCATCGGTCAGGCGAAGGGTGACGGTATCCGGCACCGCCCGCCCGACGACGCCGTCCTGCGCGTCGCCCGATTCGACCACCAGCTTCGCGGCGGGTCCGAGGACGCCGACCGCCGAGAGGGTGGCGGCGAGGCCGCCCGCGGCCGTGGCGCGGAGCCGGTTGAGGCCCACGACGGGTCCGAGCACCCAGCCGGCGGCCCGGGCAACGCCGTCGGCCCCGGTCGTGGCATCGGGTCCGGAGACGGTACCGCCGCCGGCGTCGATCACGAAGGTCACCGCCACGCCCGCAATGGGATTGCCGGCGCCGTCGGTCACGCGGACCGCCGGCGCGACCGACACGGCCGTTCCGGCGAGGGCAACCTGGTTGTCGCCGCCGCTGACCTCGAGCACCGCGGCGGCGCCGGCGCCGAGGTTGACCGGGCTCGCGGACACCGCGGTAAGGCCCGGGGCCGCGAATCGAACGGTGTATTGACCAGCCGGACCCCGAAGTCCGAGGTCCCCGAAGGTAGCGCGGCCCTGATCGTCGGTCCGGACCGAGGTCGTCCCGATCAGGGTTGCGCCGCCGCCGGTCACGGTGGCCGTGACTTCGACCGACCGGGCCGCGAACGGCTGCCCGCTCTGGTCCTGGACCGACACGACCGGTTGCTGGTCGAATGCCGCCCCGCTGGCCGCCTGCCCCGACGGCTGCACCGCCATCGCCAGTCCGGCCGCGACCGGGGCCTGAGTGGAGTCCGTCGTGCAGGCCAGCGCGGCACCGCAACCGAGCAAGGCAAGGAGGCGAAACGAATTCACTGGGACACTCGAATCAGGCTGACGTGAACGGTCGGGTACCGCCCGGGGCGCCCGGCCGACTGTGCAAGAAACATGCTCCGGCGCCCCCGCCGACGTTGCCGGTTAGATTGCGGCCGAACTCCCAGGAGCCCCCGATGGCCAAGGCCGAGGGTCGGTCAATCCCGTTCGTGGACCCCGACCAGATCGACGTCGAGATTCTCGAGACCTTCCCGTACGAAGGCCCGGAGCAGGAGATCGTCACCGAAACGACCGAGTTCAGCGCCGTCTGTCCGTACAGCGGCTTGCCCGATTTCGCCCGGCTGACGATCACCTATGTACCCGGCGATCGCTGCATCGAACTCAAGAGCCTCAAGTACTACATCACCAGCTACCGCTCCGTCGGGATCTACCAGGAGCACGCCACGGCCCGGATCGCCGAAGACCTCTTCCGGGTCGTCGCCCCGCGCCGCCTCGTGGTCCGGACCGTCTACAACGTGCGCGGCGGCTTCGAAACGACGTCGACCGTCACGCTGGGCGGCTGACCTCCCGGCACGCCAGCAGGCCGCGACCCAGAGCGGCGGCGCTCGGCCCGAGGCCGGCCCAGGCCTCCGGCGCGCGGGCGGCCGGGAGGCGATGGACGCCCCACAGCACCAGGGCGAGTTGCCCCGGGACGGCGCTCGGATCGACCGACGGTGGCGCCGAGGTGGCCACCGGCACCTGGCGCAACGCGTCGAGCAGCGACGCCGGCGCGCCGTTCACGACCAGGCTCTCGAGCACGTCCGGGACGACATCCCGGCGGCCCTCGGCGAAGACTGCCCCCGCGACCGCAGCCGCCACGGCCGCGAACACCCCCTCAGGGGCGGGATCGAGCAGCCGGGCGAGGTGGTAGACCCCGGACACCAGATTCCGCCGCTGTCCCAGCAGGGCCGGCACCGCCCCGAACCCGACCACCGCCGCCCCCAGACCGGGTCCGAAGGCGCCATCCGGGGCCGGGGCGCCGTGGTCCGCCAGCCAGGCCGCCCCGGTCGCCACCGCCGGACAGTCGAACGACAAGTGTCGGGTGGCCGCCCAGGCGCCGGCCAACGGAGCCAGGTCGATGTCACCGGAGCCGATCGCGGCGTCGAGGGCCCCGATCAGGGCCACTTCCCCGGCCGCGGTCGGCGGGGCGACGAGGGCGGCACGAACGGCGTCCCGCAGGGGGGCCTTCATCGGGAATGGAGTCCGCTCTTCATGGGCCCTAAAGTAGCCTGGAGCATGCGGGCGGCCGGGGGCTCAAGGAAACCGGCCGCCCCGGCCGATACCAGACTCACCGGCGGGTCGGAGAACCGGCCTGAACCGGTTAGTTTCTCGGCAGCGGGGCCCTTCCCGCGCCCGCAGCACGCCGCTCACATCGGAACGAGGACATGACGGTGGCCAAGGACACCCTTTCCATCACTGACAATCGGACCGGCAAGTCGTACGAGGTCCCGATCACCGACGGCACGATCAAGGCCATCGACCTTCGCGCGATCAAGACGGGCGAGGACGATTTCGGTCTGATGACCTACGATCCGGCGTTCATGAACACGGCAGCGTGCCGCAGCGCCATCACCTTCATCGACGGCGACAAGGGCATTCTCCGCTACCGCGGCTATCCGATCGAGCAGCTCGCGGAGCGGGCCACCTTCCTCGAGGTGGCGTACCTGCTCGCCGAAGGCGAGTTGCCGACGGCGGCCCAGCTCGAGAAGTGGACGAACGACATCACGTACCATACCTACGTCCACACCAACATCATCAAGTTCCTTGGCGGGTTCCGCTACGATGCCCACCCGATGGGCATGCTCCTCGGCGCGGTCGGGGCCCTCTCGACGTTCTACCCGGACGCCAAGGACATCGGCAACGCGGCCAACCGCTACGTCCAGCGGGTCCGCCTCCTCGCCAAGTTTCCGACCATCGCGGCGTTCTGCTTCCGGCACAGCCGCGGCCTCCCCTACGAGTTCCCGCGCAACGACCTCGGCTATATCGGGAACTACGTCAACATGATGTTCTCGATCGGCGGCCGGCACGAGCCCAACAAGGTCCTCCAGCGCGCCCTCGAGATCCTTCTGATCCTCCACGCCGACCACGAGCAGAATTGCTCGACCAGCGCGGTCCGGTCGGTCGGCTCGTCGCACGTCGATCCGTTCTCGGCGGTGTCGGCCGGCGTGGCGGCGCTCTACGGCCCCCTCCACGGCGGCGCCAACGAAGCGGTCCTCCAGATGCTGGACCACATCGGCAACAAGAAGAACATCCCGGCCTTCATCGAGAGCGTGAAGAAGGGCGAGGGCCGGCTGATGGGCTTCGGCCACCGGGTGTACAAGTCGTACGACCCCCGCGCCAAGCTGATCAAGAAGACCGCCGACGAGGTGTTCGCCCAGACCGGCATGAACCCGAAGCTCGAAATCGCGCTCGAGCTCGAGCGGATCGCCCTCGAGGACGAATACTTCGTCAAGCGGAAACTCTACCCGAACGTCGACTTCTACTCGGGCCTCATCTACCAGGCGATGGGCTATCCGACCGACTACTTCACCGTGCTCTTCGCGGTGGGTCGGCTGCCCGGCTGGCTGGCCCAGTGGGAGGAAATGCTCGAGGACAAGGACCAGAAGATCGCCCGGCCGCGCCAGATCTTCACCGGCCCGGCCGAGCGGGAATTCGTGCCGATCGAGAAACGGAAGTAGCCGGGCGCGGACATCCGCACCGCCGAAGACACGAAGGGCTCCCCGGCGGGGAGCCCTTCGTCGTTGTCGGACCCGCGGCCGCCGGTCGTCAGGCCGGTTCGGTCGCCGGAATGTCGCCCTCGAGGTAGGTGTAGCCCTCGAGGCCGGCCACGTAGTCGGCGATGAAGGCGTTGGCCTCGTTGCGGGAGATCCCCCTGGCCGTCGACACCTTGCGCCGGAAGTTGGCCAGCAGGTCGCTGCTGTGGAACTGGACGTAGTTGAGCACCTCGGTCACCGTATCGCCGTGGACCAGGTCGGTGATTTCGTAGCCGCCGTCCTTGATCTCCACGTGCACCGCGTTGGTGTCGCCGAAGAGATTGTGGAGGTCGCCGAGAATCTCCTGGTAGGCGCCGGTGAGAAAGATCCCGAGGATGTACGGCTCGTCGGGCCGGTACGGATGCAGTTCGAGGCAGGGTTTGCCCCGCCGGCCGCCGGCGAACCGGTCGATGACCCCGTCGGAATCGCAGGTGATGTCCTGGAGCGTGCCCCGCCGGCTGGGCTCCTCGTTGAGCCGGTGGATCGGCATGATCGGGAACAGCTGTTCGATGGCCCAGTTGTCGGGGAGCGACTGAAAGACCGAGAAATTGCAGAAGTACTGGTCCACCAGGGTGGATTCGAGGTGAGCCGCGATTTCCGGGTGGGCGACCTTTTCCGGCCCGAGGAGCGCCGCGATCCCGTTCATCGTGGCGAGGTAGAGCTCCTCGATTTCGGCCAGCTCGCGCAGGGTGATCGCGTCGCTCGCGAAGAGTTCCTTCGTTCGCTCCTTGGCCGCCAGGGCATCGTGAAAGATCTCGTCGACCCGTTCGACGCTCAGGGACTCGAGATTCTCGTGGAGTTCGACCAGGGCCCGGTGGCTGTCCGCCCGGAGCGGCGGCACGGTCGGGACCGACTGCGCCTCGACGTCGGTGACGTTGACGAGCAGCAGTGCGTGGTGGGCGGTCAGGGCCCGGCCGGACTCCGAGATGATGTTCGGCATCGGCATGTTCTGCTCGCGGCAGATGGTCCCGAGGCCGTAGATGATGTCGTTGGCGTATTCCCGCGGCGTATAGTTGACACTCGCCGGCCGGGTGGTCCGGGAACCCTCGTAGTCCACCCCGAGCCCGCCGCCGACGTCCACGTGAGAGAGGTCGAAGCCCATCTCCCGGATCTCGACGTAGAACCGGCCAATCTCCTCGAGGGCGCCCTTCACGTACCGGATGTCGGTGATCTGGCTCCCGAGGTGGAAGTGCAGCAGCTTGAGGATGTCGGCCC
>JBFXAY010000006.1:0-118842 GCA_050183815.1 Gemmatimonadales bacterium
AGCGCTGAGGACGGGGACCGGTCATGGACTACAGCCGCCTCTCGATGGATCTCGGCGCCGCGCTGGCAGAAGCCCGGCGTCTCGCCGCCCGCGCCGGACTCGGCTACATCCAGTCACGCCACCTGCTGCTCGCGCTGCTGGCGCCGGACGGCGCCCTCGGCCGGGTGGCCGGACGGCTCGGCCTCGACGCCGGCGGGGCGCTCCGGCGGATCGAGGGACTGCCTAACGACGGCGATGCGGTCAAGCTCGAACCGGGCCGCCAGCCGATCGCCGGCCGGTCGCTCCGGGATCTGATGGACCGGGCCGCGGCGGTCGCCGACCGGCGCAACAGCCGCACGGTCGGCCCCGTCGAGGTGGCGCTGGGCGCGGTGACGGCCGACCAGGGGAACCTCGGACCGGCCCTGCGCGACGCGGGCTGGACGGCCGAGAAGCTCGAGTCGGCGCAGCACTCGCCCGAAGTGATGCAGCCCGCCGAGGAGCGGGCGGCCGACAGCCCCGAGGGGATGCTCGCCAAGTTCACCCGCGATCTCACGGCGCTCGCCCGCGAGGGCAAGATGATGCCGGTGATCGGCCGCGACGGGGAAACCCGGAGCGTCATCCAGACCCTGCTCCGGCGGACCAAGAACAACCCGGTCCTGGTCGGCGATCCGGGCACCGGCAAGACGGCCGTCGTGGAAGGCCTGGCCCTCCGGATCGTGGCGGGCGACGTGCCCGAATCCCTCAAGGCCGCCCGGCTGCTGGCCCTCGATCTGACCGGGCTCGTGGCCGGAGCGAAGTACCGGGGCGAGTTCGAGGAGCGGATCAAGATGATCGCCGACGAGGTCCGTGACCAGACCGACGTCATCCTGTTCCTGGACGAGATTCACACCCTGGTCGGGGCCGGCGGCAATGCCGGCGGGATGGACGCAGCCAACATCCTCAAACCGGCGCTGGCGCGGGGCGAACTCCGCTGCGTCGGAGCCACGACGTTCGACGAATACCGCGAGTCGATCGAGAAGGATGGGGCCCTCGCCCGCCGGTTCGAGCGGATCGTCTGCGAGGAGCCGGACGACGAGATGACCCTGGCGATGCTCCGGGGCGTGAAAGGCAAGTACGAGGCCCACCACGGCGTCACCATCACGGAAGAGGCGCTCGAAGCCACCGTGAAACTCGCCCGGCGCCACATCCGCGACCGCTTCTTCCCCGACAAGGCGTTCGACATCCTCGACGAGGCGGCCGCCCGGCTCCGGATGCAGCGGGAAGCCAAGCCGAACGCCATCGACGAGAAGGAACGGGCCCTGGTCCGCCTCCGGGCCCGGCTCGAAGCGGTCAAGGCCGGCGCCGACGGCAATGCGGCGCAGATCGGGAAGGAAGTAGCCGCGGCCGAAGCCGAACTGGCGGCGATCACCACCCGGTGGACGGAGGAGAAGGCGGTGGCCGAGGGCCTCCAGTCGACCCGCAAGGCGATCGCCGAGAAGCAGGCCGAACTCGAAGCAGCCGAAGCGGGTGGCGATGTGGCCCGCGCCGCCGAAGTCCGCTACGGCGCGCTCAAGTTCCTCGGCGAGCAGCTCGCCGACCTGGAGAAGCGCCACGCCGCGATCCTCGAGAAGGGCATGCTGGTTCCGCAGGACGTCCGGGCGACCGACGTGGCGGACGTGGTGGCCCGCCGGGCAGGGATCCCGATCTCGCGGATGATGGAGAGCGAGCGGGAACGGCTGCTCAAGCTGGAAGAGCGGCTCGGCGACCGGGTCATCGGCCAGCCCGAAGCCGTCGAGGCGGTGGCGGAAGCCGCCCGGCGGATGCGGACCGACCTCCGCAAGAAGCGGAAGCCCGCGTCGTTCCTGTTCGTGGGCCCGACGGGCGTCGGCAAGACGGAGCTGGCGAAGGGCCTCGCCGAGGCACTCTTCGACGACGAGAGCGCCCTGATCCGGATCGACATGGCCGAGTACAAGGATTCGGGGTCGATCTCGGGCCTCATCGGTTCCCGGCCCGGGCTGGTCGGCTCCGATCAGGGCGGGTTCCTCACCGAGCAGGTCCGGCGGTCGCCCTACTCGGTGGTGCTCTTCGACGAGATCGAGAAGGCCCACGCCGAAGTGATGGACCTGATGCTCGGGCTGCTCGACGAAGGCCGGCTGACCGATGCCAAGGGCCGGCTCTGCGATTTCACGAACACGATCGTGCTCCTCACCTCGAACCTCGGGGTCAAGGAGGCGAACGCCGTCGCCAAGACGTCCGACGAACGGCGTGACATCATCATGAAGGTCGTCCAGAACTCGTTGCGACCGGAAATCTTCAACCGGCTCGGCGGGGTGGTCCCGTTCAATTCGCTGGAGCAGGAGTCGCTCGAGGTCATTGTCCGGATGCACCTCAAAAGCCTCGGCGACCGGCTGCGCGACGAGTACAAGGCCACCCTGGCGGTCGATGACGACGCCGTGAGTCTGCTTGCGACGCTCGCGTACGATCCGGCCTACGGCGCCCGCCCGGTCGAGCGGACCATCGACCGCCACCTGCTGAGTCCGCTGTCCCGCCTCATCATCGGCGGCGACGTGACGCCCGGCAACGTGGTGCGCGTGGTCAAGGACGGCGAGGAAGTGGTCCTGCTGGCCGGCAGCAAGGAAGAAGTCGATGCCGAGGCCGTGAAGGTCAAAGCGGAGGAAGCGGCCCGGGCGGCCGCGGCCGCCGCCGGCGCTCCGGAGGCGCCGAAGGAGGGATGATGCGCCGGTTCCTGTTCGTGGTCCTGCTGGCCGGCCTGGCCGGCACGGCCGAGGCCCAGATCAAGATTCCGTTCTTCGGCAAGAAGAAGAAGGAGCCGGCCGCCGACTCGGCCCGGAAGCCGCCGGAGGAACTGCCGGCTCCCGGATCGGTTCGGGCGCGCCAGGCGGCGGTGCAGGATTCGACGAAGCCCGGGGCCCCGGCGGCCCTCCAGGCGCCGGACGCGGGGGCCGCGCCGGCCGTGACGCCGACCACGCCGGGCGCCGGAGGACTGCGCTCGCCCGAGGAGGAACAGGCCCTCCAGAACGCCATCGCGCAGGCGCTTCAGGCGGACGCGGCCCCGGACACTGCGATCGCCCACCTTCGGGAACGGATCGCCCGCTGGCGCCAGGTGCTCCTGATCGACAACAACAACACCGTGGCGCTCAACGCGCTCAACGCCGCGCAGGACGAACTGAAGGCGGCGAACGACCGGGCGTTCCAGGCAGGGAACCAGACCCAGACCCAACGCCAGCTCCTCGCCGACCGCCTCAACCAGGCGGAGCAGGACATCCGTTCGAGCAACTTCACGACGGCCATCCAGCACATCCGGGTCGTTCTCGACCAGGACAGCTCCAACATCCGCGCCAAGAGCCTGCTGGTGGAAGCCGAGAAGGGCCGCCGGCTCGACGACCTGAAGCGGCAGGCCATGTACGTCATCCCGGTCCTGCTGGTCCTCGCGGGCATGCTGGTGCTGGTGGTGCGGTTCGGTGCCCGCTACCGGGAACAGCGCCAGCGGCGGATCGACGAAATCGCCGCCAAGCGCTCCGCGGTTCTCCAGATCGTCGACGGCGTCGGTCGCGGGAAACTCGTCACGATCGACAAGGAACGGCCCATCTTCAAGATCGGCGCCGCCCAGGTCGATCAGGAGACCGAGCGGAACGATCTCATCGTCAGCGATTCGTCCGCCGCCGTGTCCCGTTTCCACTGCACCCTGATTCGCAAGGACGGCGAGTACTACCTCGTCGACTCGAGCCTCAACGGCACCGCCGTCAACGGTGAGCGCCTCAAACGGGGCGACCATTTCCTCCTCGAGGACGGCGACGAGATCACCCTCGCCGACGTCTCGCGGCTCAAGTTCCTCCATACGTGACCGGCGGGACGGCGTGACAGCCCCGCCGGCGGTCCCGGGCTTTCGCCTGCGGCGCCCACTGTCCCGCCTGGGCGGCCCGACGGAAGTCTGGGCGGCCGAGCGGGAGGGCGGCGGGCCGCCGGTCGCCCTCAAGGTGCTTCGCGACCCCACCGAGGACCGACGCCTCCGGTTCGCCGCGGAAGGGCG
The DNA here is from genome assembly GCA_050183815.1 of Gemmatimonadales bacterium. Lineage (GTDB taxonomy): Bacteria > Gemmatimonadota > Gemmatimonadetes > Gemmatimonadales > GWC2-71-9 > SHZU01. The sequence goes on from JBFXAY010000006.1 coordinate 4,010, forward strand.
GTTGCTCCGGCGCCTCGGCGGGCGGCATCACCTGCTGGCCTGCCACGAAGTGATCGAGGCGCCGCCGGCGCTGGTACTGGAGCTCGCGGAGCAGGGCTCGGTCGCCGCGCGCCTCGAGGCGGGCCCGCTGCCGCTCCGGACGGCGCTCGCGATCGGCCGGCAGGCGGCGGAGGCCCTGGCCTGGCTTCATGCCAACGGCGTCACCCACCGCGACGTGAAGCCCTCCAATCTCCACCTGATGGGCGACGGCACGATCCGCCTCGGTGACCTCGGGGTTGCCGCCCACGGGTCGCCACCGCGAGGGCTGCCCGAAGGCTGGGTGGAGGAGGAGACCGGAACGTTAGGCTATGCCGCTCCGGAACTGCTGCGCGATGCCGGCGCCGCCAACCCGTCGCTCGACAGCTACGGGCTCGGCGCCACGCTGTATGAATTGCTCTCGGGCCGGCTGCCGCACCGGTGTCTGCCCGGCGAGTCCGATGCGGAGTACCGCGGCCGGCTCGCCGCCGGAGTCGCCCCCGAGCTGCTGGCCGAGGCCGTCCCGGACGCCACCGCGGCCGACCCGCGGTTCACCGCGGTGGCGAGACTCGTTCACGGGGCGCTCGAACCGGATCCGGCGCGGCGGGTGCCGCTCCGAACGTGGCTCGAAGGGCTCGCGGCATTGGGGTAGGTGGCCGGCAGCTGACGACGACGGCAGCGTTGCGGCGGTCGGTCGCTTCGCTTTCCGGTCCCGGCCTTTCTCGCCGCGACCGCCCCGCGGGGCTCAGCCGCCCGGGGCCGCCCCGACCGTGTAGGCGTCCCGCCGGTCGCGGAACCGGTCGATGTGGAGATGCAGGCCGGTGCCCGCCCGGTCGTTCCAGCCTCGCGCCCGGGCCGCCGCGATCTGCGCCTGGAGGACATCGTCGGTGGAGAAATCCTTGACCCGGACGCCGACCTTGAGAAACGAGGCCACCAGAAAGGTCACCTGGTCCCGAGTCAGGTTCCGGACCCGGATGTCCATGGCACTGCCCCGCCCATAGAGCGAGACATGCTCGGGATGATCGCGGCCCGTGACCACGATCGTGTCGTTGAAGGCGGACTTGAAGGCCAGGCCGACGGTTGCCACCGCGTTCTGGAACTGGTCGCTGGTCAGATTGGCACCCAGCGTCTTGGAGAGATCGGCGAGCTTGCCGCGGACGCCCCGGATCCCCGACGGCGGGTTGAGCCGATAGGCGGCGTAGATGTCGCGCACCGTCTGAATGATCGTGTTGATGCTCGGCTGGACCCACTCGCTCCGGCCGATGTCGCTCACTTCGAGCACGTTGATGGCGAGCGCGAACTGGCGGAGCGCTTCATCGGGCAGGCCGAGGTCGAGCAGGGTGGCGCCCCGTTCGACGTTCCGGGTCGACTCGACCATCAGGCTGTCGTAGAGCTGCTGCTCGGTGGCGGTGATCGGCGCCGGGGTCTCGGGCTCGGCGTTGCCCGACCGAAGGGCCGTGACCACGGTCCGGATCCCGAAACCGAGTGCCGCCACGAGCAGCAGGATCGCCGCCCAGCCCCAGAGCGGAAACCCCGCCCGGTTCGACCGGATCCGGCGCCGCCGCGACCAGCCCATCTTCTTGCCGGACGGCTCGAGCGTTTCGTACTCCGGCGCCGCCTCCTCCTCGGGCTCGGGTGCCGCGACGATGCGGGGCTCGCCGGTCACGAACTCCCAGCGCGCCGCCGGGGAAATCTCCACGATCACGCCGTCGGCGAGCCGGGTCGCGGCACTCACCGGCCGGCCGTTCAGCATGATGGCCGCCCCCGGCATCGGCGAGAGGTAGTAGCCGTCCTCCCGTTCGGTGATCGAGGCGTGACGGTCGGCGACCCCGGGCAGGTAGACCCGGAGCGCGGATCCCGCGGACGAGCCGATCCACCACGGCGACCGGTCGACTTCGACCGGCTCGCCCCGAGTGGGCGCGGCGGGAACGAGTTTCGGCAGGGGTGCCATCGCGTCTGCAAGATGGCGAGTCGCCCCGTCGGGTGCCACCATCGTCGCGGGTCGGGCCGCGGCCCGGTACCGACCCCGCGAAAGCGCGGTATCTTCTTCGGTGCCTGTCGCTTCGAACGGCACCACCATGTCATCCGAACCCACTGTGATCCTCTCCCGGCGCCGCCTCGTGGCGCTGCTGGCGGTCGCGTTTCCTCCCGCGGTGCTGCGGCGCCGCCGGGCTCGCACCGCCGTCCAGGAACTCGATCGCGACACCCTCCTCGCGCTGGCGGACGTGGTGTTGCCGGCGGCGGCGGGAGCCGCGGGGCGGGTTGCGGCGGTCGCCGGGCTGCTTCGCTGGATCGAGGGCTACCGCGGCGGCGCCGAGGTGCTCCACGGCTACGGGACGGCCGACATTCGCTACCTCCCGCCCTCCCCGGCCCCTCGATGGACCGCGCAAACGACCGAGCTCGATCGCCAGGCGGTTGGCCGGGGGGCCGCCTCGTTTCGGGCCGCGCCGGCCGACATCCGGCGGGCGCTCGTCGCGGCCGCTCTCGAGGGCGAACGCGGGCCGGCGGTGCCGGATCCGGCCCGGGCCGGTCACGTCGCCCTGGCATTGCTCGGGTTCTGGGCGGATTCCCCGGCCGGTACCGACCTCGCCTACCGAGCCCGGATCGGCCGGCTGGGCTGCCGGCCGCTCGACGCCAACCCGACCCGTCCGCCGCGCTGGGAGGGCGAGGCATGAGTCGGCGCGTGGTCGAGACCGACGTCTGCATCGTGGGCTCCGGCATCTCCGCCGCCATGGTAGCGGAGAAGCTCGCCGAGACCCGCAACTGCCGGATCACGGTGATCGAGGCGGGTGACGAGTCGGATCCGCTCGGGACTCGCGCCGCGCTGCGCCGGCGCTTTCTCGATTACGGCGAGAGCCCCTGGCGCAACGACCACATCGACGGGTGCGACGTACCGGGCATGCAGTCGCGGTCCATGCAGGTCGGCGGCCTCGCCATGCACTGGGGCGGGGTTACGCCGCGGTGGACGCCCGAGGACTTCCGGCTGCGCTCCCGTTACGGCGTGCACGAGGACTGGCCGATTTCCTACGAGGATCTCGACCCTTTCTACCTCGAGGCCGAGCAACGACTCGGCGTGGCCGGCGAGGCCGGACCGGCCGATCTCGACGCCCGGTCCGCGCCCTACCCGCAGCCGCCCCTGCCGCTCACCTACAACCTCGGCCTCCTGAAACAGTGGGCGGCGGATGCCGGCGTCCGGATGTGGAGCCAGCCCTCGGCCAAGAACTCGGTGCCCTGGCGGGGCCGCCCGCCGTGCTGCCGGAACGACACCTGTTTTCCCGTCTGCCCGATCGGCGCCAAGTACTCGCCCGACTTCACCTGGAATGCCCTGCGACGCGGTCGGCTGGTGGACCTCCGGCCTCGCACCGTGATCCGCCGCCTCGAGGCGGGGCCGGACGCCCGGATTGTGCGGGCCGTCGGCGTCTCGCGGGATCGCCCGGAGGAGGAACTCGAGTTCCGGGCCGGGACCTTCGTGGTGGCGGCGGGCTACCTGTGGAGCGCCCACCTGCTGCTCAACTCCCGGTCCTCCCGCTATCCGGACGGGCTGGCCAATCGCTCCGGGACGGTCGGCAAGTATCTCGCGGGCCACCGAAACGTGAACGCGTTCGTCGAACTGCCGCTCGAACTCTTCCCGGGCCAGAACGAGCAGCACAGCCTGGTCACGACCCAGTTCATGCGGGTGCCGGCCGGTGGCGACTACCGGCGGCACGACCTCCGGGTCTGGGAATCCTCGTTCGGCCAGGCGCCCCGCTTTCGTGACGATGCCGGCCGCCTCCTCCTCGGCGACGACCTGCTGGCGGACTGGCGGGCCCGCGCCGCACCCGGCCGCGCCCGGATCCGGAGCTACTACGACGTGATTCCCGACCGCCACAGCGAGGTCACCCTGTCGGCGGACCGGCGCACCCCCTGGGGCGACCCGCTCCCGGTCCTTGCCTGGCGGGACGCGGACGTGTCCCGCACCGGGCGGGAGGCAACGGAGACCGCGATCCGGGCCCTGTTCGATCGGCTGGCGCGAAGCGGCGGTGGGAAGATATTGTCGGTTCGGAGCGATCCGTTTCAGGACCATCCGGCGGGAGGCTGCCGGATGGGCGCCGATCCCGCGTCCAGCGTCACGGATGGCTGGGGCCGCTGCCACGACCACGAAAATCTGTTCGTCGTGGGGGCCCCGACCTGTGTGAGCGCCAGTTGCGCGAACGGGACCCTGACCTTCGCAGCGCTGTCGCTCCGGGCCGCCGAAGCCATCGGTCGCGCCTACCCGATTCGTCCGAGGTAACCGCCATGCGCCGCCTGGTCGTCGCCGTTCTCAACCTGATGTTCGCGTCCGGACTCGCCGCGCAGGCCGGCCCCGGCGGACCGGTCACGATCTTCGCCGGCCGGGTGCTCGACGGCAAAGGCGGCTCCTTCCGCAACGCCACCGTCGTCGTGGACCAGGGGCGGATTCTCCGGATCGAACCCCGGCGGGTGGACCGGCCGACGTTCGAGTTTCCGCGTGGCACGCTGCTGCCGGGTCTGATCGACGTCCACGTCCACGCGGCCGCCTACGTCAATCGCCAGGGCCGGATGCACACCCGGAACGACGGCGACACGGAGGCCCAGGCCGCACTGTCCGCCGCGGGCAACGCCCGGCGGATGCTCATGGCCGGCTTCACCACGGTCGCGAGCCTCGGGGCCGACGAGGACGCCGACATCCGCGACTGGATCGCGGCCGGCCAACTGGTCGGTCCCCGGCTGCTCACCAGTCGCGATCCGATCACCAACGCCTCGCTGACGCCCGACCAGCTCCGCGCCGAGGTCCGGAAGCGGGCCGACGCCGGGGCCGATCTCATCAAGATCTTCGCCTCGAAGAGCATCCGCGACGGCGGGGCGCAGACGATGAGCCTCGAACAGCTCGAGGCGCTCTGCGGCGAGGCCCGCGCCCGCGGGCTGCCCTCGGTCGTCCACGCCCACAGCGCCGAGAGCATGACGGCGGCCACCCAGGCGGGCTGCCATCAGATCGAACACGGCATCTTCGCGACGCCGGAGGTCCTTCAGCTGATGGCGAAGCAGGGGACCTACTTCGATCCGCAGTGCTCGCTCATCTTCCGCAACTACCTCGACAACCGGCAGTGGTTCCGCGGCATCGGCAACTTCACCGACGAAGGCTTCGCCCAGATGGAAGAGGCGATTCCGCTGGCGATCGGCGGCATCCGGGAAGCGCTTGCCACGCCCGGCCTCAAGCTGGTCTACGGGACCGACGCCGTGGCCGGCGCCCACGGCCGCAACGCCGAGGACCTCGTGTGCCGGGTCCGCCAGGCGGGGCAGCGGCCGATGGACGCGCTGATCGCCGCCACCTCCGCGTCCGCCGAAGCCCTCGGCCTCGGGCGGGAAACCGGCAGCCTCACCGCCGGCCTCGCGGCCGACCTCATCGTGCTCGACGGCAACCCGCTGGACGACATCGCGGTCGTCGGCCGGGTGGTGTTCGTGATGCGGGGCGGGACCGTGTACCGGCACGATCCGACCCTGGCCCAGAATCGGGCGCTGCGGTGACCTCCTCGTTCGTGGGCTGGCTCCTCCTCGTCGGCGTCGCCGCGGCGGCACTGGGCGCGCTGGTCGGGTGGGCCCTGGCCCAGCGTGAGGCGGAGCGGCGCCTCGCGCCGGTCGAGTCGCGGGCCGAGGCGTTCGAGCGGGACGCTGTGGCCACCGCGTTCGAGGTGGCGCGCCTCGGCGAGGAGCGCCACCGGCTCCAGCAGGATCAGGCGGAACTGCAGCGGACGATGACCACCCTCGGGGCCGAGCTCGAGGCGCAGCGCCTGGCGACAGAGGAAGCCCAGCGCGCCCGCGACCGGGCCTCGGCGGCGGCAACCAACGCCCGCGACGACCTGGATCAGGCGAGGGCCCGGCTGGCGGATCTCGCCCTGGTCCCGGCGGAGCGCGACGAGGCCCGTGCCGAGGTGGTCCGCCTCGAGGACGCCCTCAAGACCCTGCAGGGGCAGTTCGAACGGGTCGCCGGCCAGGGGCGGGAGGCGGAGGCCGATCGGACCCGGCTGGCGCTCCAGGTCGAGTCACTCGACGGCCAGCTGCGCGGCGCGGCCGAGGCGAGCCGGGCCGAGCGCCAACGGCTCGAAGCGGCTCGCGCGTTGCTCGCCGCCCAGGTGCTCGATCTCCAGCGGCGGCTCGAGGCGGCCGGGACCCGGTCCGAGGGCCTGGCCGGCGAGCGCAACGACGCCGTCGATCGTGAGCACCAGGCGCGACGCCGCCTCGGAGAGGTCGAGACCCGGCTCCGGGACCAGGCGGTGGAGCACGAGCAGGCCGTCGCCGCGCTTCGGGCCGAACTGGGCGCGGCCACTGCCCGCGCCGAACGGGTGGAGCCCCTCCGCCGGCAGCTGACGGATCGCGAGGAGCTGGTCCGCAGCATGGCGCACGAGCGGGACGAGGCGTCCCGGCTGGCCGGCCGCCTCGAAACGGATCTCGAGGTTCGGACCCGTGAGGGGGCGGAGCGCCTGGCGGAGATCGAGCGCCTGCGCACGGCCGCGGCCCGGCTCGAGGAGCGGGTGGCGGAGCTGGAGGCCGCCGAGGGAGCCGCCGTCCGCGCCCGCGACGAAGAGGCGGTGGCCCGCCGCCGGGCCGAGGTCCAGGTGGCGAGCCTCACGGACGAAATCCGGGCGCGCGACGTCCGCTTCCAGCGGCTCCTCGACGACCGGCGCGACGCCGTCCTGGCGGGCCGCGAGGAAGTCGGCCGGCTGCGGGAGGAGATTGCCCGGGCCCGGGCCGGCGAGGCCCGGAACGGCACGGCGTCCTCCGAGCACCTCAACGGCTCCGAGCCGGCCGACGACCTCAAGCTCATTGCCGGCATCGGTCCCGCGATCGAGCGGCTCCTCCACGATCACGGCGTTACCACCTTCCGGCAGATTGCGGACTGGACCCCGGCCGAGGTGGCCCGGTTCGGCGACTTCCTCGGCGCCCTGCGGGGCCGGATCGACCGGGACCGCTGGGTCGAACAGGCCCGCGAGCGCTGCGGCGCCGTGGCGGACTGACCGCAGTACCCTCTCCCGCCGGGAGCTTATATTGCGCGGGTCTTCAACCGACCCCCATGCCGATGTCGATTCGCCTCGCGGCCGTGATGGCCGGCCTAACGATTGCCGCCTGTGCCGCGCCCAAGGAGTCGCCCGAGCCGGCGGCCCGTCCGCTCGCGGCGGAGCCCGGTGAAACCCACCTGACCAACATCCGCCAGCTCACGTTCGGCGGGAACAATGCCGAGTCCTATTTCTCCGCGGACGGAACCAAGCTGATCTTTCAGCGGCAGGAGAAGGCGGACTCCGGCTGCGACCAGGAATATGTCATCAACGTCGACGGGACCGGACTCCGGCGGATCTCGAACGGCTGGGGCCGGACCACTTGCGGCTTCTTCTATGCCGACGACGAGCGGGTCCTCTACAGTTCCACCTTCAAGCACGACTCCGCCTGCCCGCCGCCGCCGGACCAGTCGGCCGGGTACGTCTGGCCCCTCGGCCACCTCGAGATCTACACCTCGAAGCTCGACGGCTCCGACCTCCAGCAACTGACCGACAACGGGGCATACAACGCCGAGGCCACCGTGTCGCCCGACGGGAAGACCATCATCTTCACGTCCACGATGGACGGCGACATCGAGCTCTACACGATGAACGTCGACGGCAGCAACGTCCGCCGGATCACCAACCGGGTCGGGTACGACGGCGGGGCGTTCTTCTCGCCGGACGGCAAGATGATCGTCTGGCGGGCCGGCTATCCGACCACCGCCGCCGACTCGGCCGACTATCTCTCGCTCCTCGAGCGCCGGATGGTCCGGCCGGCCCGGGTCGAGGTCTGGGTAGCCAACGCCGACGGCTCCGAGCCCCGCCAGGTCACCCGCCTCGGCGGCGCGAATTTCGCTCCGTTCTTCCACCCCGACGGGAAGCGGATCATCTTCTCCTCGAACTACGAGAACCCCCGGAGCGGGAAGTTCGACCTGTTCCTGGTCAACGTTGATGGCAGCGGGCTCGAGCGGGTTACGACCTACGAGGAGTTCGACAGCTTCCCGATGTGGAGCCGGGACGGCAAGAAACTCGTCTGGGCGTCAAACCGTAACGGATCAGGCCCGCACGACACCAATCTCTTCGTGGCAGACTGGGTGGACTGAGGCAGCATGAACGCGCTCAAGTGGTTGTGGGACTGGATCAAATCGATAGCCGTGGCCCTGGTGGTCTGGTTCTTCCTCCGGACCTTCCTGGTCGAGGCGTTCCGGATCCCCTCGGGCAGCATGGAGAACACCCTGCTCGTCGGTGATTTCCTCTTCGTCAACAAGCTCCTCTACGGAGCGGAAGTGCCGCTGATCCACAAGCGCCTGCCGGCGGTGCGGGAACCGGTCCGGGGGGAGATCCTCGTCTTTGACTCCGTCGAGGAGGAGAACCTCAAGGTCGTCAAACGGCTGATCGGTGTGCCGGGCGACACGCTGGCCATGGAAAACGGCGCCCTGTTCCGCAACGGCGAGCGGGTGGACGAGCCCTGGGTGATCCGGACCGACCCGCATACCAACGCGGACGCCGCGGGCCGGGCCCAGATGCGGCGCTGGCAGATCCGCCACTACGTCGGCACCGATGCCGAGCACTACTCGCCGGACCTCAACAACTGGGGGCCGATCGTGGTGCCGGCGGACTCCTTCTTCATGATGGGCGACAACCGGGACGGCTCGTACGACGGCCGGTACTGGGGTTTCCTGCCCCGCACCTCGGTCCGGGGCCGGCCGCTGGTCGTGTATTTCAGCTACAACCCGGATACCTACAAGCCGCTTCCATTCCTCACGAACGTGCGGTGGGGGCGGTTGTTCACGTTGCCTCACTAAGGCCGTCGGCAGGCCGTTTCCCCGCCCCCGGAGCCGGCTCGACCAGTTTCGGGTTTTGTTCGCTGTTGCGGGTAGTACTCCGAAACCGTGCCTAACGGTTTCTTGCGGACCCGGTTGCCTCGTGATAGGTTGACGCCCGGCCGACCCTAACGTTCTGGCCCGGGGAGGAATGGCTGTGGCAACCGAGTTGGGTGGAATGCAGGTCACGTCGCTGCTGGAAGCGCTGCCGGGGATTGCCTCGGTCCTGCGCAATCCGGTGGCGGACGCGTTCGTGGGACTGATCCGGGCCGGAGCCCGGCTCGGAGAATTCAAGCTGGCCGACGCGGAGGAAATCCTCCGCTACGCGGTGCGGCGGACCCTCATGACCCAGGACGAGACGGACCGGATCCTGGCCGAGGTCAAGGCGGCCTCGGAGAAGCGGGCCGAGCGCGCGGCGGAGCGGGAACGGGGCCGGGCGGCCGGCAAGAAGCCGGTGGCGAAAGCCCCGAAGGCCGCCAAGGTGACGCCCAAGGCCAAACCGAAAGGGGCCACGGCGCCGGCGAAGAAGGCGGCCCGGGTCAAGAAGAAGTAGCCCGCTCCGAGCCGGCCGAAACGATGAGCGCCGCGGCGAACCCGGGTTCGCCGCGGCGCTGCTGTTTTGTCTCTGGCCGACGACCGGCTACTCGGCTCTGCGGACGTTCGATGCCTGAAGGCCCTTGGGTCCGTCCACGACCTCGAACTCGACCGCGTCGCCCTCGGCGAGGGAACGGAACCCGTCCATCATGATCGCGGTGTGATGGACGAACACGTCCTTGCCGCCTTCCTGGGCGATGAAGCCGAAGCCTTTCGCATCATTGAACCACTTGACGGTGCCTTTCGCCATCGGTCGTGACCTCATTGCTGGGAGCCCATGTCGGCTCGGGAATTACCACCCGGTCCGAAACGGCAACCGGGAAGCCGCGGCGGGTCGGGCTGACCCGCACCCTCCGGGGACGGTGCAACGGATGGGTTTCAAGGCTATTGTCTGGCGCCCGCGCTGATTTGTCAATACGGCGCCGCCCGGTGGACCGAGGTCCGGTCTCCGCGCACCCGGGCGACCGCCGCGGATGCCGGCATTGCGGCCGCTTGCTTACCGGCCCGACCTAACGACGCTATCTTGACCCCCATGTCGTCGACCCCCACCTCGCTGGTGATCAGGACCTTTTCGGACCGGGCGGAGGGACTCGCCCACTTCGTCCTGCGGGCCGGCGAAGCGCCCCGCCTGATCGCGTTCGACGATGCGGCCGGCTGCCCGGTGGACACCGCACTTGCCGCCCTCGAGTGGACCGGCGCCGTCGGCATCATTCACGAAGAAGACATGATTCAGGCGGTCCGTCTGACCAGCGAGACCGCCGCCGCTGTGGTCGAGCGCCGGGCCGGCGGCGGTCGGCAGTTCGTGTACCTCGGGCCCCGGCTCGACGCGCCGCCGATGGACGTCTTCGAAGGCCGGGTCCTGTTCGATGAGCCCGGCGTCAAAGCGGTGGAGTTCTCCCAACGGGCCCATGCGCTGGCCCACTTCCTCCGCGCGACGTCCGGTGCCGGCGCCCTGCTCGCCCTCCTGGGCCGCCGGGCCCCTGAGGTCCGCCACGTCCGCCGCTGGTTCCCGGCCATCGTCCAGGAGCTCGAGAGCCACAAGCTCTGGGTTGGGGGCTGGTTCGCCGCCACCTCGGCGGGCGCCCTGTTCGGGTCGATCGACCCGGAGCCAAACTACCGTTACATCGAGGTCGGTCTCGAGCCCTGACGGGTGTTGACGATGTGGATACACGGTTTCCACATGCGTTCTCAACCGCCGGAACCAGTTGTCACCCGCCCGCTTATCCCCCGGTTTGCACACACATCACAGCAGCGTAACCCGAAGAAATAAAGGCACTTGCGGGATTTCTGCCGGTTTCGCACCTTGGGTGTTGACAGCGGGTCGAGCGTGTTTCGGCACCTCGGGTTCGCGGTCCGCTTCTGCCGAAAGCCAAAGGGGAAGAGCAGGTCGATTCAGCCTCGTGCTGGCGTCGCCAGGCCCGACCTCCCGGTGATCACAACGGCGGAAGTGGTGAAGCCAGTCGCGTGCTTCACCCACCCCGATCTGGCGCCTCGGGGTGCAGTGCGAAGGGTCGGTCCGCGACCCGATCCGACTCGCAGCGCCCGGATGGGTGAACCGGCACAGGATGGCCATCCGACGCCGGGGATCGGTTCCGAGGCCCAGGAGACCCAACCGGTCGAGGCGGATCAGCCTCACGGCGGCTCCAGGAGGAGAACGGAGCGAACGCTCCGCCCCCGCGAAATGCCCATCTGGCGAACGGCCGCGACAGACCCACGGGTCTGTGCGGCCGTTCGGCTTTTCCGGCCTCCCGGGGCCGCCGGCCGCCCGGGTTCTGGCCACCCGTCAAATCCTTGGTCGTACAAATTCATCCAACTCAGTCGTCATAGGATTGCTTGGGGGACCGAGAACCATCCGGCCCCCCCGCCGTCGCCGGGAGTATCCGCTGCTCCCTCATGGATCCGTTCTCGAGCCGAAGGTGGCACTCATGACGACAATTGCAGTGGCCGCGGGCCGGAAGTTGAGCATTCTCATTGGCAGCGAGCGCGAGAGCCTGACGCGGGCGCTGGCCGAGTCGCTCCGGGCCCAGGGCCACGACACGGTGATCCAGGAGACGGCGTCCGGCGTCTCCGACGCGCTGGGCACGCCCGGTGTGGACGCGGTCATCATCGACCCCGATCTGCCTCAGTTGGACTTCGACCGCCTCCGCGCGGCCTTCACGACCGATCGGCCCGCGGTGCCGGAGCCGATCGATTCCGTCGAGCGGCGCCATATCGCCGCCACGCTCCGATTCACCGGCGGGAACCGGCGCAACGCCGCTCAGCTCCTCGGCATTGCCCGCTCGACGCTGCTGGCCAAGATCCGCAAGTACGGCCTCGACCGGGCCTGACCCCGGTCCCTCAGTTGGTTCGCAGTCGGCCGAGCCGGGACAGCGTGATCCGGCGTTCGATGCCGCCTCGGCTCAGACGGATCGTGACGTTGGCCGATCCGCGGGCGAGGCCGCCGGCCTCGAACACCGTTTCATGAAAGGCGGGGGTGATGGCCACCCCCGCTTCCCCCGGCCCGGGCCGCGCGTCGAGCAGCAGGCTGTCCGACCCGACCCGGCGCACGATCAACGACTCGGCACTGACCCGGACGAGCACCGGCGCCGACAGATCGCGGGCGGCCGCTTGCGCCGCGCGGAACGCCGTGGCAACCTCCCCCTGCAGCAGCACCACCCGAGTCCGATCCGCCCCGGACGCGGCCCCCGCGGCCGCCGATCCGGCCAGAATGCCGATGACGCCGACGGTGGCGAGCAGGTCGATCAGCGTCATCGAGCACTCCTGGCGGTTGGGCGTTAGGCCGGTCTGGCTGCCGATCCAACGTGGCTTCGTCGCCGCCGAGCCGGTAACCCTTCCTGGGACCGGGTGATCCGATTCGCGCAGGCCCGGGGGTCGGTGCGCGAGCCTTCAGCGGCTCATCGGCTCACGTAACTCCATTCCGGACAAGCCGTTGCAAGCCAGACTGCCGACCCGGATCCCGGCGGCTGCGCCCCGTGGGTGCCGGCCCCGTCGACCGGCCGCGGGCGGCGACCGGCCAACCCCTTCCGCCACGCCCCCGGTGACCCATCTTTCAATGGTCGGGACCCGCATGGGGCTTCCCGGCGCTTCCTCGCACGGAGGGTTCGAGAGCCATGGGCATGTTGATCTTCCTGGTGGTCGTGGTGGCGCTGGTGTTCTGGGTGATCGGCGCCTACAACTCACTGATCGCGCTCAAGAACCGGGTTCTCAACGCCTGGAAGCAGATCGATGTGCAGCTCAAGCGGCGGCACGACCTGATTCCCAATCTGATCGAGACGGTCAAAGGCGCGATGAACTTCGAGCGGCAGACGCTCGAAGCCGTCATCTCGGCCCGGAACAAGGCGATCGGCGCCCAGGGCGTGGCCGCGACCGCCAAGGCCGAGGGCGAGTTGACCCAGGCGTTAGGCAGGCTCTTCGCCCTGACCGAGAACTATCCCGACCTCAAGGCGACCGGCAACGTGGCCCAGCTCCAGGAAGAGCTGACCAGCACGGAGAACAAGATCGCGTTCGCCCGGCAGCTCTACAACGACGAGGCCACGCTCTACAACACCCGCCAGGCGCAGTTCCCCACGAACATGGTGGCGGGTCTGGCGAAGGCCTCGCCGGCGGAGCTCTGGGAGATCGAGGACGCCGCGGAGCGGGCGGTGCCGAAGGTCGATCTCGGCTTCAACCAGTAGCAGCCGGTCGCCGGTGGCGTGACCGACGCCAACCTTTTCGAGCAGCAGGCGGGCAACAAGCGCCGCTCGGCCTGGCTCACGGCGGGGTTCGTGCTGTTCACCGCCTGGGTCGGGTTCGGTGGTGACCTGGGCTTCTACCTGCTGACCCGGGATCGCCCGCCCGAGAGCTATCACCACGTGATCCCGGTCATCGGCCTCGTGGCGATGGCGCTTGCCGGGGGCATCGCCTGGCGCTCCTGGAAGCACGGGGCCGACCAGGTGCTCAAGGCTACGGGCGCCGCGGAACTGATCGAGCCGGCCACGCCCGAGCAGGCCCGGCTGGTCAACGTCGTCGAGGAGATGGCCATTGCCTCGGGGCTCCCCCGGCCCCGGATCTGGATCGTCCCCGATCCGGATCCGAATGCGTTCGCCACCGGCAATGCGCCGGACGTGGCGCATGTGGCGGTGACCGAAGGGCTCCTCGCCGCCCTCGATCGCGACGAGTTGCAGGGGGTCGTCGCGCATGAGATGGCCCACATCAGGAACTTCGACATCCGCCTGATGACCCTGCTGGCCGGCATGGTCGGCGCCATTGTGCTCCTGTCCGACCTGATGCGGAACTATCTCCGGTTCGGCGGCCGGGTCGGCGGCCGGCATCGGGGCGGGAAGAAGGACGGCAATCCTCTCGCCCTGATCGTCCTGGCGGTCTGGCTCATCACCCTGATCATTGCCCCGATCGTGACCCGCCTCCTCGCGATGGCGGTGAGCCGGAAGCGCGAGTTCCTGGCCGACGCCACCGGGGCCCAGTTCACCCGTAATCCCCTGGCGCTGGCCCGGGCGCTCGAGAAGCTCGAAAGCGCGAGTGCGCCCACCCGGGCGATCGCCCGCGGAGCGGCGCACATGTGCATCGTCGATCCGGCCGAGCGGCGGTTCGCCGGGCAGGCGGGTTTCGTCGGGATGTTCGCGTCGCACCCGCCGATCGCCGAGCGGCTGGACCGGCTCCGCGGCATGGGCTACCTGCAGCAGCCGGGCGGCGCCGCCTGAGCTCCGCCGCGCCGGCATGACCTGGCCGGTGGCGGCGGCCGCGATCCTGACCGCGACGGCGGCGGCGAGTTGGGCCGGCCGGCGACTGCTCCGGCGCTGGGCCGCCCGCACGGTGCTCCGGTTCCGCGCCCGCCTCGACCGCCACAAGCTCACCGAAAGCCGCCGGGTCAAGGACGAACTCGCCGCCGATCCGGTGATCGCGGCCACGGTGGCCCGACTCGCCGTCGAGACGGGCGAGTCGGCGGTGGCGCTCCAGGCCCGGGTTCGGGGCTACGCCGACGAAATCGTCCCCTTCTTCAACGTCCTCTCGTACTACCGCCTCGGTTACACCCTGGCCCGGATGGTGACCCGGCTGTTCTATCGGGTCACCGTCCTCGATCACGATGCCCGGGCCCATGCCCGGACCTCGCGCCGCGACGTGATGGTGTACCTCTCGAACCACCGGTCCAACATGGACTACGTCGTGGTGTCGTTCGTCCTCGCCCAATCAGTGAGCATCAGCTACGCCGTCGGCGAGTGGGCCCGGACCTGGCCGCTCGAACACCTCTTCAAGAGCTTCGGCAGCTACTTCGTCCGGCGGAACTTCCGGGACCCGCTCTATCACCTCGTCCTCGAGCGCTACGTCCAGCTGGTCACCAGGAACCGGGTGACCCAGGGCCTCTTTCCCGAGGGCGGCCTGACCCGCGACGGGACCCTCCGCCCGCCCAAGATCGGGCTACTCGACTACCTGGTCGGGACCCTGCGCGATCCCGGGTTCGACGGCGATCTCTGGCTCGTCCCGGTGGCGATCAACTACGACCGCGTCCTGGAGGACCGGACGCTCACCAGGGAGCTGGACCCGACCGCGCCGCCGCGATCGCGGATCCGGCAGCTGGCCGGGTGGGTGGGGTTCGCGATCTGGAACGGCATGCAACTGCTGACCGGCCGGGGCGAGCGCTACGGCCAGGTGGCCGTGGCGTTCGGGGCGCCGATTTCGGTGCGGGACTGGCTCGCGGCGGAAGCGCCCGACGCGCTCGAGGCGGAACGGTCCGAGCGGCTGCCGGTGATTCTGCGCCTGGCCGAGCACGTGATGGCTCGCACCGGGGCGGCAATTCCGGTGACGCCGGTGCCGTTCGCGGCCCTGGCCCTGCTCTCGTTCCACGATTCCGTGGTGCCGCTCGACGCGCTCTGGGACCGGATGGCCGAGTGGCGGGGCCGGCTCCGGGCGGGCGAGGCCCGGCTGGTCCCGGCGGATCTGACCGTGACCGAGGTCTGGGACCGGGCCTGGCGCTCGTTCCGATCCCGGCACTGGCTCCACCGGGAGGCGGACTCGGTGGTCATCCTTCCGGGGGCCCGGCCGCTGCTCGAGTACTACGCCAACTCGGTGCGGCACCTGGTCGCGGGAGCGGAGGGCTGGTCGCTCTCGCCCGCGGCGGACACCGACGAGTCCCTCCCGCGGCTCCGGCCCCAGGAGGATCGTCGGCGTTAGGCGGCCTCAGCCGAGGTGCTGATCCACGGCGTCGGTGAATTCGCGGCCCAGGGTGGCGGGGTCGATCGGCAGCGCGACCACCCGGTCGGCGCCGGCCAGGCGGGCACCCGTCCCGTCGCCGGCGACGAGCGCTACGACGGCATAGCCCCGGTCGTCCGGCAAGGTGAAATCCCCGAGGGCGCCGGCGGCCGTGGCGCTGCCCGGCACCGCCAGGACGACGAGACTGACACCGAGACGGTTGCTGGCGGTACCGAGTTCGCGCGCCGTCCCGACCCGCTCCACCGTGAAACCGGCGTGGCGCAGCAGGAGTGCGACCACCCGGCCGACGTCCTCGCTCGGAATCCAGAGCAGGGCCCGGCCCCGGTTGATCGTCGGCTCCTCCGCGGCGCCGGCGAGGTTGATCATCCGGAGGCCTTCGAGGTAGTTCGCCGCCGCCGCCTGGCGGAGGTCCGCCGCTTTCCGGATGATGTCGCGGATCCGGACGAGGCTCTGCTGGATCGACTCCAGGCCCTCCGCGGCCTCTGCCGGCAGATCGGTCCGGCTGCGGAGCAATTCGGTCTCGGCGGTGGCACTCATCAGGGGATTGTTGATCTCGTGATGCAGCGTGACCGTCATCTCGCCGATGGCCGCGACCCGCTCCGCCATGATCAGTTCCCGCTCGACCGCGGTCTGGGCCTCGGCCAGCGCGCGTTTTCGCCGGCACCGCTCCACGATTTCCGGCAGGAGGACGGGCAGCTGGGCGTTCTTGGGCAGGTAGTCGTCGGCGCCGTTGCGGAGGGCCGCCGCGGCCAGGCCCTCGTTGCCGGCGCCGGTCACCATGATCACCGACGGCGGTTCCGGCCGGCTGACGAGGCGGGGCACGGCGTCGAGCCCGAGACCGTCGGGCAGTTCCTGGTCGAGGATAATGAGATCGGCATCCGAGGCCGCGGCGAGGGCCTCGGCGATCGTCCCGGCCGGCGTGATCCGCTGGTAGCCGTGGGCCCGGAGAATGGCGTGAATCAGTCGTGCGGTCGCGGGGTCATCCTCGACGACGAGGACCCGAAGCGACTCGGGATCAGGCACGCGCGTCGTCGAGGAAGATGAGGGCTTCGCGCCGGGCGACGACCGACTGCAGGGCGCGGTGGACCTTCGGGTCGATCACGGTGCCGACGAGGTCCCGAAGGCGTTCGATCGCAAGCTCCGGCACCATCTTTTCCTGATAGGGCCGCGAGGTCGTGAGGGCGTCGTAGATCTCGACGGCGCCGATGATCCGGGCGCCGACCGGGATCGCGTCGTCGCCGATGCCGTCGGGGTAGCCCTTGCCGTCCCACCGCTCGTGGTGGCTCCGGACGATGTCGATGATGTGCTTGAGGTGCGCCAGCGGGGCCAGGATCTGCGAGCCGGTGACCGTGTGGTTCTTGACGTGTTCGAACTCGTCGTCGGTCAGCGGCCCCTGCTTGTTCAGGATCTCCTCGCGGATCCCGATCTTGCCGATGTCGTGGAGCCGGCCCGCGGTGCGGACCAGCTCGACCTGCTCCTCGTCGAGCCCCATTTCCGCCGCCACGGTGGCCGCGAGATCCGCCACCCGGGCGGAGTGGCCCCGGAGATAGGGATCCTTCGCCTCGAGCGCGTTGACCAGCGCCTCGAGGGTGGCCACCGAGATCCGCTCGAGGTTGGCCCGCTCCATCCGGAGCTCGGCGGTGCGGATCGCGACCTCTTCCTTGAGCCAGTGGTTGATCTGCTGGCTCTCGATCATGGTGTCGCGCCGCCGGAGGGCGCGCTGGATGGCGCGGAGGAGATCGGTGAGGTCGACCGGCTTGGTCAGGTAGTCCATAGCGCCGCGCTGCATGCAGAGCGCCGCACTCGCCGCGTCGTTGACGGCGGTGAGCATCAGGATCGCGACGTTCGGTTCGATTTCGAGGAGCCGCGGCACCAGGTCGACGCCGCTCGCGTCCGGCATTCGGACGTCGAGAAGGATGCAGGCGATCTTCTGCCGGTTCAGGGTGTCGATCGCCGCGGCGGCGTTCGACGCCGTGCTCACCTCATACCCCTGCTGGGTGAGGAACCGCTTCAGCGCACTCTGGATCGGCTCTTCATCGTCGACCACCAGAATCGCGGTCGGACCCCTGGGCGCACTCTCGATCGGGAATGGCGCGGCGGGTTGGTCCACGGGCTGGTCCCTGGGTTCGAGGGAAACGGCGCAATGCTGGTCGGAATCTGTTCGGGTCGTCACCCGGCGGCAAGTCGGGCGGCGCCGTCGGACCGCCGTTCAGCCGATGAACTCGACGGTCACTTTCTTCGGGATGACGCCCCGTTCGAAGCCGCGGTCGAGGAGCAGCTGGACGGCCTCGCGGCCGCGCGCGCCGTAGTCGACGGTCCAATGGTTCACGTACATCCCGACGAAGGTGTCGGTCCGTTCGTCCGAAATGCCGCGGTTGTACTGTTTGGCGTGGCTCAGCGCCTGGGCCCGGTGGGCCAGCGAGAACTCGATCGAGGCCTTGAGGTCGCGCGCCACCTGGGCCAGCACCTCGGGCCCGAGGTCGCGGCGGACCACGTTACCGCCGAGGGGCAGCGGCAGGCCGGTGTCCTCGAGCCACCAGGCACCCATTTCGGCCCAGAGGTGGAGGCCGATGTCGGCGTAGGTGAGCTGGCCCTCGTGGATCAGCAGGCCGTAGGGCACCTCGCCCCGGAGGACCGCGTCTTCGATCTGATCGAACGGCATCACCACCGGCTCGAAGTCCGGCTGATAGAGTCGGAGGGCCAGGTAGGCGGTCGTCATGGTGCCCGGTATCGCGATCCGCGCCCCGGCGATGGCCGCCCGCGGGTCGGCGGGGGCCGGGCTCGTGGCCACGAGCCGGGGGCCGTAACCGTCGCCCATCGACGAGCCGCTGCCGAGGAGGGCGTAGCGGTCGGCCAGGTAGGCGTAGGCGTGGATCGACACGGCAGTGACCTCGAGCTCGCCGTGGAGCGCCCGGCGGTTCAGGGTCTCGATGTCCTGCAGCTCATGCACGTATTCGAGATCGCCGGTGTCGATCTGCCCCGACGCGAGCGCGTAGAACATGAAAGCGTCGTCGGAGTCGGGAGAATGGGCGACACGGATCAGCATCGGCGACCGGCCTCGGGGGGAAAGGGGGGCACTCAGCTCTTGTTGGCGTCGGCCCGGTTGCGGAAATCGGCGAGGACCGGCTGGTGCTCCGAGTACTCCTGGAGCCCGGCTTTCATCTCGCCGTCGTAGGACTTGCGGAAGTCGGCGTAGGCGCGGGCGAGCGCCCCGCCGTCGTTCTGCTGCTCGGCCACTTCGCCCCGGATCACGAAGCCGAACAGGTGGGTCGGCCGGGCGGCCAGGATCGTGTCGGCCAGGGCCAGTGCGCCCGGAAAGTCGCCGACGACGAGGTGGATCATGGCCGCGTGGTAGCGGGCGTCGGCGTCCACCTGGTCGAGCATCTGGTAGGCCTGGATCGCCATCGGGGCGAACAGCATCACCGTGTCGGCCTTCTGCGCCTCGGCCGCGCGGACCACCCGGTCGAACAGCCGGTCGAACCGCTCCCGCGGCGTCATGCTGCTGATATCAGGGGGCCGGCCCGTGACGGCGGCGGCCCCGGCGCCCGCGTTCCCGGCGTTGGCCATGTCCGGCACGGCGGCAGGGCTGGCCCCGCGTCCCAGCAGGTAGGCGACGGTGGCGACCGCGACCAGGATGGCCCCGGCACCGATGCCGAGGGCCATTCGTTCCCGAGGCGCGCCGCCCGGGGCGACCGCCGCGCCGGCGGCGCCTCCGCACCGGTGGCAGAATCCGGCCCCAGGCGACAGGGGGGCTGAGCAACGGGCACATGACCGCGGGCCGGTGGCGGCCCCGCACTGAGGACAGAACGCCCCGGTGACGGCGGTGCCGCAACTGACGCATTCGGTGATTGGGTTGGTCATCGCGGGCGAAAAGTAAGCCGGTCGGCGGCCTCCGGTGAGGGGCCGGATCCCGGGCGTGCCCGCGGTTGGGGTCTGGTGTCCGGGCGACTCCTCCGCTACCATCCTATTCGGGCTCACAGCAAGGACTTATGACGCACTCCTCGCCGGCCGAGATTCCCGCGGCTCAGAGCGCGCACCACATCGGCGACCTGGCCCGCGGCGGGGTGACCTGGCAGGTCTACCTGGAAATCCAGACCGACACCATGCCGGTGCGGGGGCGCGTCCATTTCGTGACGGAGCAGGGGCAGCGTTCAACCGGATGGATCTTCATCGAGCCCACCGAGCAGGATCTGCTCCAGCGATTCCACGAGTTCAGCGCGCTCGAGCTCTGGAGGGTGCTCGAAAGTCTCTCCTGAGACGGTCCGGCACCAGGTTGGTCCTCATGTTCCGCAGCGCGCCCTTCGTCGTTGGCAGTCTGTTCGTCGCCTCGTCCCTCGTTGCCCAGACGCAGTCCTCTGGTGGTGGCCTCGAAAAGGCGGCTCCCGTCGTTCGCGCCATCGAGGTCAACAACCGCGACGTGTTCGGGCCCGAAGAGACCACGACGTTCGTCGCCCGGGCGCTCAACGGACTGCATTTCACGACCCGGCCCTGGGTCATCAAGCGGGAATTGCTGCTCCGGCCCGGCCAGCCCTATGACTCCGCGCTGGTCGCGGAATCCGAGCGGGGGTTACGGGCCCTGCGGGTGTTTCAGAGCGCCCGGATCGACTCGGCCACGACCGACTCGGGGCTGGTGCTCCGGGTCCGGACCCAGGACGCGTTTACCACGCTGCCGCAGTGGGGTGGGACGCTCGCCAACGGCTCGTTCTCCAACTACTGGATCGGTTTGACGGAGCTGAACCTCCTGGGCAGCGCGACTCAGGTATCCCTCCGCTATTCGCACGACACCGACCGCAACGCCGTTACCGGCTCATTCAACCGAACTCGCCTCGTCGATGGTCGGATCGGCGTGAGCGGGTTCTACTCGGACCTGTCGGACGGGCGGGCAGCGTACGGGGTCGTCTGGCTGCCCTATTTGTCACTGGCCTCGCCGGCCAGCTGGTATCTCTCCGGTGAGGAGCGTCAGGGCCGCATTCTCCAGTTCTTCGAGGGAGACGGCGACCTCACGGCGGAATACGAGCGGCGGTACTGGATGTTCCGGGCGGGTGCCGGGTGGGCACTCAGGGCATCGACCGCCGGGTATACCCGTTTCGGGATCGAGACCCAGCTCCGCCGCGATGACTATGCTCTTCGCGATCGGGCCGACACGCTCGGCCGGTCGGTTACCGGTGCCGTAGGCGCCTACCTGCAGTGGCGAATCGCCCGCTTCCAGACGGTGGCGGGCCTCCGAGGCCTCAGCCGGGTTGAGGATGTAGACCTCAGCACGACGATTCATTTGGGACTGGCAGCCACGCCCCGGGCGTTCGGGTACCGCGATGACGGTGTCGTGCCGACGCTGGAGGTTCGGACCGGACTGGGCTGGCCGAGCGGTTTTGCGCGGCTGAACGCGTCAACTCAGGGACGGCTGATCAAGGGTGCGGCCGTGGACTCGGGCTCAGTTCATCTCGGGGCAACCGTCGTGATGAAGCCCTCGTCACGACAGCTGATCATTGCGCACGCCGCCCGCGGCTGGCTCAAGAACCCGGCGCTTGGCAGCGAGTTCGACATGGGCGTGAACCATGGGCCGCGGGGGTTCGATCCGCATGCCTTCAGCGGCGACAACGCGTTCCTGCTCACCGCCGAGTACCGTTACCGCCTGTTCGATCGCCTGCTTGGCCTGGCCGGCGCAGGGGTAGCAGGCTTCGTCGACTACGGCGGCGCCTGGTACCGGGGTTCGCCCCGGCGCACCGGCACCGCCGTCGGCCTCGGTGCCCGGTTCGGCATCAACGCGGCCTCGGACGTCTCGGCGGTGCGGATCGACGTTTCGTATACCCGCGGTGGACCCTTCCAAAAAGGATCCGTCAATTGGACGCTCGGCAAAGGCTTCACCTTCGATCTGAACGGCAAGCTGGCCCGCTAACCCGCCGGGCCGTAATTTTGCGGCCATGACCGACACCCACGCCGACGTTCCCGAAGAACCCGCCGAGCCCGCGCCGCCCACCGTGCCGCCGGCGCCCGCCGTGCCGCCCCGCCGCCGTCCCTGGAAACTGATCCTGGCGCTCGTGGTCGTGACGCCGGTGCTGCTGTTCGTCCTCTTCGTCTGGACCGCGCTCACCTGGTCCTATTCCGAGGGAGATCGGTCCGGGGTGCTCTACAAGTTCTCCCACAAGGGATGGGTCTGCAAAACCTGGGAGGGCGAACTCAATCTCACCCCGGGCGCCGCCGCGCCCACGATCTGGAACTTCACCGTGCGCGACGACGCCGTCGCCAAACAGATCAACGAGTCCCTGGGCCGCGCGGTGGTGCTCCACTACGGCGAGCACCGCGGCATTCCGACCACCTGCTTCGGCGATACCCAGTACTTCGTCGACGCCGTCCGCCTCGTTACCGAGCCGAAATGAAGATTATCGCTGCCGCCGCATTCCTCGTCGCCTCCGCGGGCCCGCTCGCCGCGCAGCACGCCTTCCATCCCGACGGCAGCTTCGATCCCGCCGTCCCGACGCCGCGTTCGGTCCTCGGCTACGAGATCGGCGAACGCTTCACGCCCCATCACCTCCTGATGCGCTACCTCGAGCGGGTCGCGGCCACCAGCCGCCGGGTCCGCCTCGACACCGTCGCGGTCACCTTCGAGGGGCGGGAGGTGATGCTCGCGATCGTGACCAGCGAACGGAACCAGGCCCGCCTCGAGGACATCCGGCGCGACGCGAACACCGTCGCCGACCCGCGCGGGAAGCCGGCCGCCGAGGTCGAGGCGGCGGCCGCCCGGCTGCCGGCCATCGTCTGGCTGGGCCACTCCGTGCACGGCGGCGAGGCGTCCGGCGTGGAAGCGGGGCTCGCGCTCCTCTATCAGCTGGCCGCGGGGACCGACGCCGAGACCCGGATGGTGCTCGACAGCACCGTGGTCCTGATCGATCCGGCCCAGAATCCCGACGGTCACGAGCGTCACGTCCAGGACGTGACCCGCGCCCGCTCGGCCCTCGGCGTCCCGACCGGCAGCGAGGCGATGATCCACCGCGGCAGCTGGCCCGGCGCCCGCACCAGCCACTACTACTTCGATCTCAATCGCGACTGGTTCCTCAACTCCCATCCGGAGACCCGGGGCCGGACCGCGACGTTCCTGCGTTGGTGGCCTCACGTGGCCGTCGATCTGCACGAACAGGGGTCCGAGGCAAGCTACTTTTTCGCGCCGCCGATGGAGCCGATCAACCCGAACGTCCACGGCTCGATCCTCGAATGGTGGGACATCTTCGCGGCCGCCAACTCCGCGGCGTTCGACGGTCACGGCTGGCCGTATTTCCGGCGGGAGGGGTACGACGAGTTCTATCCCGGGTACGGGGTCTCCTGGCCGATTCTCACCGGGGCGGTGGGGATGACCTACGAGCAGGCGTCGAGTTCGGGCGGCGCCATCGCCCGGCGGGATGGGACGGTGCTGACGCTCCATGACGCGGCCTGGCATCATTACACCGCCGCGTGGGCCACCGTCACCACCAGCGCCAGGCGGGCCCGGGACCGGGTCCGTGACTATCTGGCCTTCCGCCAGTCCGCCGTCAGCGAGGCGGCCCGGGCGCCGTTCCGGGCGGTGCTGCTCGAACGCGACCCCGACGGCCGCGCCGACAGCCTGGTCCAGCGGCTGGCATCCAACGGCATCGTTACCACCCGCCTGGCCGCGGAGCAGAACCTGCTCGCCGCCGAATACGGGGCGGCCGCCGCGCGCCCGACGCGCGCCGCCGCCGGCAGCTACGTCGTCGACCTGGCCCAGCCGCAAGGTCGGCTGGCCCGGGCGCTCCTCGAACCGGACGCCGCACTCGACTCGGCCTTCATCCGCACCGAACTCGAGTCGCGCCGCACCGGACAGTCCGACCGCTTCTACGACATCACCGCCTGGTCGCTGCCGTACACCCACCGGGTGCGTGCCTGGACCCTCGCCGCCCCGCCGGCCGGACTCGAGCCTGTGCAGTGGATCACCTCGGCACCATCGTCGATCGCCCGCGCCCGCGCCGCCTACGCCTTCGAGCCCGGCTCCGAGGCGAGCCTCCGGATGTTGAGCCGGCTGCTTGCGGCCGGCGTCCGGGTCTGGTTTGCGCCCAAGGCCTTCACCGTCGGCGCGAACCAGTTCCCCCGGGGGGCTTTCCTCGTCCGGGTGGCGGCGAACGACGATTCGGTGCACGACCGGGTCAGCGCCGCCGCGACCGAAAGCGGCGCCCGGGTGGTTCCGCTCGCCACGGCCGCCGTGGATACCGGCACCGATCTCGGCAGCAACAGCGTGCGGTTCCTCAAACCGCCGGCCGTGGCGCTGGTGGGAGGCGCGCCGGTCAACGGCAATTCGTTCGGGTTCGCCTGGTTCCTCTTCGACCAGCGCCTCGGCTATCCGGTCACTTCGATCGACCTGGGCTCGCTCGCCGGCGCGCCGCTCGAGAAGTACGACGTGGTGATCCTGCCCGGCGTCTTCGGCGGGGGCCTCGACCGAACCCTTGGCGACGCCGGCCGGGATCGGCTCACGGCCTGGGTTCGGGCCGGCGGGACCCTCATCACGATGGAAGGCGCCACCGCGTGGGCCGCGGCCGAGCGGACCGGCCTGGGCCGAATCCGGGTGCGGCAGGATTCCGCCGCCGGCGGAATGGCCGCGCTGCCGGTGTCCATTCCCGGCGCCATCGCAAGGGCATCGGTCGACACCTTGTCGCCGCTGCTGGCCGGGGTCCGGGAGGCGGAGATCCCGGTCATGGCCAACGGCAGCATGGTGCTCAACCTGCCCAGGAACCTCGCGCCCGGTGAGGCGGTCGTCCGCTATGCGCCCGCCGACCGGCTTCGGCTGGCGGGCTACTTCTGGCCCGAGGGTGCGGCCCGGCTGGCCGGAACACCGTTCCTCTGGACCGAGCGGATCGGCCGAGGCCGGATCATCGCATTTTCCGGCGATCCCAACTTCCGGGATCTCTGGCGGGGGCTCCTGCCGCTGTTCGCCAACGCCGTTTTCATCGGCCCATCGATGTAAATCACGGCTTTCGTTTCGTTTTGGAACGCTCGTGAAACGGGAGAGGTTGTCGGTCGCGTACGGATTTGAGGTACGTTCCGTGCAACCTCTCCAACGACTTGCGGGTCACGCCGGACCGGTGCGAGTTTCCCGGCCCTCGGCGCCGTAGCCAAGTGGTAAGGCAGAGGTCTGCAAAACCTCCATTCGGCGGTTCGAATCCGCCCGGCGCCTCTCACCCCCTCTGGAGGGGGATCGCATGAATCCCAGGTTGCAGTTGGCCCTGGTGGCAGTCGTGTTCGCGGTCGGTTCCGCGGTATCCGCCCCCTCAAGCGCGCAGACGAAGTCCGCCTCGATCACGGGGCGGGTGGTGAACCATTCCCGGGAGCCGGTGGCCGGCGCCCGGGTGGTGATGCTGCAACCCCGCAAGATCGTGGCAACCGATTCGGTCGGCCGGTTCGCCTTCGCGGACCTGCGGCCGGGCTCCTACCGCATCGAGGCGAGCCTCATCGGGTATCCGCCGCTTTCGGCGCTGGTTACAGTCAACGACGGTGAGCGGATGGACGTCGAGTTCCGCACCGACTCGATCGGCCAGCTGCTACCGACGATCTACGTCGAGGGCGAGCCCGCGCCCGAGTTGATCCGGGTGATGACGACGTTCGAACGGCGGATGACCCACGGCCACGGCCGGTTCATCACCCGCGACGAGATCCTCCGGCGCAATCCGATGCGGATTCTCGACTTGATCCGGTTCCTGCCCGGCGTCCGGAGCCGGTGCGAGGGGCTCAACTGCCTGGTCCTCCTGAACCACGATCCCAGCGGCTGCCCGCCGGCGATCTTCGTCGACGAGCAACGCACCAGCCTGTCGGTGCTGGACAACACGCCGCCGACGGATGTCCAGGGCATCGAGATCTACCGGGGCCCGTCGGAAACGCCGCCCGAACTCAACAACGATGTGGCCCGCTGCGGCGGCGCGATCGCAATCTGGACCCGCCGAGGGCGCCAGCCATGAAGACCCTCGGACGCTGGTTTGCGCTGGTGGTGATGCTGATCGCCGTGCCGCTCGTCCGGCTCGCGGCCCAGGCCGCGTCGTCGGTCATCAAAGGACGCATCCTGATGGCCGAACCCCGCCGCCCGATCGCCGGCGCGCGGATCGTCCTGGTCGGGACCCCTCACTCGGCGACCACCGATTCGCGCGGCACGTTCGCCTTCGAGGGACTCGACGCCGGGCCGTACACGATCCAGGCGTCCGCCATCGGGTTCACGACGCTCAGCTCGCCGTTGCTGCTCAAGGAGCGCGAAACCCTCGAGGTCGAGTTCGTCGCACACGCGGAGGCGGCCAACCTGCCGGATCTCGTGGTCGAGGAGGAAAACCGGAACGAGCCCGCCGACTGGAATCGCCGGCGGACCGAAGGGCAGGGGCGCTACATCACCCGGGCCCAGCTCGAGAACCGCCGGGTGGCCACGCTGCCGGACGCCCTCCGGATCATCCCCGGCGTCCGGATTGAGTGCCGGACCAACGGGATCTGCGTGGCCCGGATGTCTCGCGCGCCACGCGGCTGTTCGCCCGGGTATTTCCTCGACGGCGTGCCGGCGGACCAGGCCGTCCTCTGGCTCACGCCGGTGAGCGACATTCACGGCATCGAGGTCTATGCCGGTCCGTCGGAAACGCCGCCCGAACTCGAAGGCTACCGAAGCCGCTGCGGCGCCATCGCGCTGTGGACCCGGCCGCCTCCGCCGCGGCGCCCCAAGCAGAAGAAGCCGCCTGTCGACACTGCGGCCGTCCCGCCCGACACTACCTGGGGCCGATAGCTCCGTCGCCGCCCTCGGGTCCCCAAGACGAAACCGGCCGCCCCTCGAGGCGGCCGGTTCGGGTTTCGGCGGGTCGGTTCGCTAGCGGCCGGCCAGGGAGCCCATCTTCGCCTCGAGCCCGGACAGCAACGACTGATAGGACGCCGCGAACTTGGCGACCCCGTCCGTTTCGAGGAAGCTCGTGACGTCGTCCAGGTCGATCCCCGCTTGAGCGAGTGAGGCGATCCGCTCGTCGGCCGTCGCGATCGCGGCGGCGATCCGGACGGCCGGGTCGCCGTGATCGCGATACGCCGTGAAGGTGTCCGGGGGCAGCGTGTTGACGGTGTCGGGTGCCACCAGCGCCTCCACGTAGTACACGTCGGGGTACGCCGGATCCTTGGTGCTGGTGGACGCCCAGAGCGGCCGCTGCCGGGTGGCGCCCTTGGCGGCGAGTGCCGCCCAGCGAGGCGAGGCAACGGCCTTCTCGAAGGCCCGGTACGCCAGCGCCGCATTGGCGATGGCGATCGTGCCCCGAAGCGGTGACGGGCCTGCCTGGTCGAGTGCGGCGTCCACCCGGCCGTCGACCCGGCTCACGAAGAAGCTCGCCACCGAAGCGATCCGGTCGATGGCCTGACCGGCTGCCACGCGGCGTTCGAGACCCGCAAGGTAGGCTTCGATGACCGCCCGGTACCGCGTCACCGAAAACAGCAGCGTGATGTTGACGTTGATCCCGAGCGCGATGCACTCCGCGACCGCGGGAAGGCCGGCCTCGGTTCCGGGAATCTTGATCATCGCGTTGGGGCGGTCGACCGCCTCCCAAAGCCGCCGTGCTTCGGTCACGGTGCCCGCGGCATCGTGCGCCAGCGTGGGCGACACCTCGAGCGACACGTGCCCATCCCGGCCGCCGGTGCGGTCGAAGACCGGGCGGAAGGCATCGCACGCGGCCTGGACGTCGGCCACGGCCAGCGCTTCGAACACGGCACCGGGTTCGAGCCCGTCCGCCGCAAGCCGGCGGATGTCGTCGTCGTAGTCCGCGCTGCCGGCGATCGCCTTTTCGAAGATCGTCGGATTCGACGTCATGCCGAGGAGGCCGTCGTCGGCGATCAGCCGGGCCAGGGTGCCCGAGGCGATCAGGTCGCGGGTGATGAAGTCGTACCAGGGGCTCTGGCCCAGCTGGCCGAGGCGGACGAGAGGATTGGTCATCGGTCAGTTGCTCCGCTCATGGGCCCGCCGCACCGCGGCGACGACGTGCTCGACGGTGAAGCCGAACTCCGCGAAGAGCCGTTCGCCCGGGGCCGAGGCGCCGAAGTGATCGATCCCGATCGCCTCGCCACGCTCGGTGGTCCAGGCGAGCCAGCCCATCGTGATGCCGGCTTCGACGGACACCCGCGCTCGCAGACTCGGCGGCAGGACATGATCCCGGTACGCGGCGGACTCGGCCCGGAACAGCTCCCATGAGGGGAGCGACACCACCCGGGTCGGCAGGCCCTCCGCCGTGAGGCGCCGGGCCGCCGCGAGCGCCAGCCCGACCTCGGAGCCGGTGGCGAGAATCACCGCCTCCGGGTGGCCCGGCGGATCGAGCAGGACGTAGCCGCCCCGGCGGGTCCCGTCGGCCGGGGCCTTCGCGTGATCCACCGCCGGTAGCTTCTGGCGGGACAGGATCAGGGCCGTGGGGCCATCGCGTCGCTCGAGCGCCGCCCGCCAGGCCGCCGCCGTCTCGGCCGGCGTACCCGGCCGGAGGACCACCAGGTTCGGAATGCCCCGAAGCATGGCGACGTGCTCGATCGGCTGGTGCGTCGGTCCGTCCTCGCCGACGCCGATCGAATCGTGGGTGAACAGGTAGATCACCGGCAGATGCATCAGCGCCGCGAGGCGGATGGCCGGTTTCATGTAGTCGGAAAAGACGAGGAACGTGCTGCCGAACGGCCGAACGCCGCCGTGCGCGGCCATGCCGTTCATCGCGGCACCCATCGCGTGCTCGCGAATGCCCCAGGCCACCGTGCGGCCGGGCGCTGCCGCGCTGAAAGTTGCCGCGCCCTTGATCGCGGTCCCGGTGCTGCCGGCGAGATCCGCGGAACCGCCGATCAGGTTCGGGATGGCCGGCGCCAGTGCGTTGAGCGTCGTGCCCGACGCCTGGCGGGTAGCCAGCGAGTCGGTCGGTTTGAACGCCGGGAGCGTCTTGTCCCAATCGACGGCCAGGTCCCCGGCCAGCCAGCGGTCGAGTTCCGCGGCGGCATCGGCGTTGGCCTCCGCCCAGGCCGCCTTGCGCCGGTCCCATGCCTCGGTCAGCGCGTGGCCCCGCTCGACGCAC
Organism: Gemmatimonadales bacterium; assembly: GCA_050183815.1. Lineage (GTDB taxonomy): Bacteria > Gemmatimonadota > Gemmatimonadetes > Gemmatimonadales > GWC2-71-9 > SHZU01. Next base: position 32,720 of record JBFXAY010000006.1, read on the forward strand.
TCCCGCATGTGGTCGCGGGCTTCGGCCGGCACGTGGAACGGCTCGGCCGGCCAGCCGAGGATCGCCTTGGTGGCCGCGATCTCGTCCTTGCCGAGCGGGGCGCCGTGGGCCTCCGGCTTGTCGCGCTTGTTCGGGGCCGGGTCGCCGATGACGGTCCGGAGGACGATCAGGCTGGGCCGGGCCGTTTCGGCGGCCGCCTCCTCGAGAGCCCGGTCGATGGCGGCGAGGTCGTTGCCGTCCGCCACATGGAGTACCTGCCAGCCGTAGGCCGCGAACCGGGCCCCGACGTCCTCGCTGAACGTCAGGTCGGTGGTGCCGTCGATGGTGATCCGGTTGGCGTCGTAGATCACCTTGAGCTTGCCGAGCTGGAGGTGGCCCGCCAGCGATGCCGCTTCGCTGGCCACGCCTTCCATCACGTCGCCGTCGCTGCAAAGGACCCAGGTCCGGTGGTCGATGATCGCCTGGCCCGCCCGGTTGAACCGGTCCGCCAGGAAGCGCTCGGCCATCGCCATGCCGACCGCGTTGCCGATCCCCTGGCCGAGGGGGCCCGTGGTCGTCTCGACGCCGACCGTGTGGCCGTATTCCGGATGCCCCGGGGTGTGCGAGCCCCACTGCCGGAAGTGCTCGATCTCCGAGAGCGGGAGGTCGTAGCCCGTCAGATGCAGCAGCGAATAGAGCAGCATCGAGGCGTGGCCGCAGGACAGCACGAACCGGTCCCGGTCGGTCCAGTCAGGGCGGGCGGGGGCGTGCCGGAGATGGCGCGTCCAGAGGACGTAGGCCACCGGGGCCAGGGCCATCGGGGTGCCGGGATGGCCCGACTGGGCCTTCTCGACCGCGTCCATGGAGAGGGTCCGAATCGTGTTGATCGCGGACCAGGCCAGCGGATCGGCGGTATCGAGCGGCATGGGCGACAGGGAGGCGGCGGAGGCCGTCAAGGCGCGCTCCTCGGGCGAGAAATCGGTTCGACGGTGGTGGGGCGGCGGACCCGGGAAAATAGTCCCCCCGCCGATGCGAGACTAGCCGCCGTCCGCCGCATTTTCGGGCCGGGTCGATTACTATTCTTCCCCGTGCCAAAGCCGAAACGCCGCCGTCGGGGCGGCTCCACCGCCACCGCTTCCCAAGCCCGCAGTTCCGAGACGCTACGCCGGACCGGCAGCAAGTCGTACCAGGGGTTCCGCGAAACCCTGATGGAACGCTTCGGCCCGGTGTGCGCGTATTGCGGCGGGGCCTTTCCGCCCGACGAGATCACCCTGGACCACGTGCAGCCCCGCAAGGGCAAGATTGCCTACGACCGGTCCGACAACCTCGTCCTCGCCTGCAAGACCTGCAACGCCGCGAAAGCGGACATGCCCTTTCTCGGATTCATCCTGGCCCGGCGGTCCCGCGGCGTCTTCCTGCTCCATTACGGGGACCACCTCTCCGACGGCATCAAGCAGACCGTTCGCGACCTGGTCGAACGGCCGATCGTCTAGTCCAGTCCTGCCGTTCTGCCGGTCGTCCCCGCGAGCGGCGTCGAACTCGTCGCGTCGATCGAAGTGCTGCTAACTCCACGTTGGCGCTGGCCGTTTTCGCGAGTAATTTCCGGCCAGTCTCCCGCGGGAGTCACCCATGTCACCACAGCACTGGCGGCGTCCCGGCGCTCTCTGCCGGATCATCACGGTTGTGCTCGTGCTCATCCTGATCGGATCCCAGTCAGTCGCGGCGCAACGAGAACACGGGAAGTGCAACGGGGAGGCACCTGACTCTCTCTGGCTTGCGGCCGGCCCGGTCTACCTCGATTGCGAAGTGGACCGGAAGGCGTCGCTCCGCGTCAACGAGCCGCGCATCAACTACGCGCCGTCCGGGGCCGACCGACGCTGCCGCCAGGCCACTCCCCGACCGACCTGCTGACTCGCCGGCCGGGGCGGCCGGGCGACTACCGCGACGGGCCGGCGGCGCCATATTCCGGTGGTGAACGGCGACCTTTCGCGGGACCCCGTTGCCCAGGTCGGCTATCAGGTCGTGCCGGGCTGTGTCGACGCCGACGGCATCGCGGCGTTACTCGACCTCGTCGCGCCGGTCCTCGGTCAAGCGGCCGATCGGGGCGGCGTCCGCCATGCGATCGCCCGGGTCCCCGGTCTGGAGCGAGTGGTAACGGGGATGCTGCGGGATCTCGTCGTGCCGATTCTCGGTCCCGACGCGTTCGCGGTCCGGGTCCTCCTCTTCGACAAGACGCCGCTGGCCAACTGGAAAGCCACCTGGCACCAGGACGTGACCATCGGGGTCACCGACTACCGGGAAACGCCTGGCTGGGGTCCGTGGTCCCGCAAGGACGGGGGCTGGCACGTCCGGCCGCCGGCCGCGGTCCTCGAGGGAATGCTGACGGCCCGCCTGCATCTCGATCCCTGTGGTGCCACCAACGGGCCGGTCCGGGTGGTTCCGGGGTCGCACCGGCACGGGCGCCTGGGCGACGCGGACGTCGACCGGGTGGCGCGGACGGCGCCCCCGGTGGACTGCCTCGTGCCGGCCGGCGGAGTCCTTCTGCTTCGGCCGCTCCTCCTCCACTCGTCCGCACCGGCCGCAGCACCGTCGCACCGGCGGGTGATTCACGCGGAATTCGCAGCGGCGCCGCTCCCCGACGGCTTCGAGTGGGCCGAGCGCCACCCGCCCGCCTGATCGGTCGATCAGGTCAACGGCAGACGCCGAAACCACTCCCCGAACGCCAGCCACGCCCCCGTCCGGGGTACCGCGAAGAACAAGGCCAGCACCACCGTTGCCCCGACGGCGAAGGTCCGGAACGCCCGGCCGGCCTCCCCGCCGCCGGAAACGCTCCGGGCCAGGCCGAGCAGGATCGCCGCCGTCGTCGAGAAGGTGATGGCCTGATACCAGACGTCCGGCATCGGCGGCAAATAGAAGCCCATGATCCGTCCGAACACCGGATCGACGAGGACGACCGCCGTGGCGACCATGAACCGGGCGTGAACGGCGCGCGATGCCCGCCATCGGACGCCCAGCGCGAACGCGGCGGCGAACAGCGCGCTCACCATCAGCGGGAGATAGAGAAACCGTCCCTCGACCGCGTAGGCCTCGGCGCTCATCCGACTGAAGCGATGGTGAGCGAGCAGTACGCCGGACACGGCGAACGCCGGACCGAGGAGGTAGGAGGCGCGGCCGAGGAGCCGGTGAGCCGCCAGCCGCCCCCGGTGCATCAGCAGCGCCTGGGTGAGCAGGAGCAGGAGCCAGGTACCGCCGAGGCTGGCATGAAGGTGGGTGTAGCCGTCGACCTCGCCGAGCCGGGAGAAGTAGCGCGGCCAGAACGCCAGGATGGTGAACGGAATCAGGGTCGCGACGAAAACGGCGATTCGCGTCGGCATCTGGGCCTCCGCTACCGGAGTTGGAGTTCGGGCGCCGGCCGGGTCGGGCCGGTAATGTATTCGTGAGTCGAGCGGAGACCATCCTTGAGTCCCCGATAGTTCACCCGTGCCAGTGCGGCGTCATAGCCCAGCCAGGCTGCCTCGGCGTGCTCGGCGGGATTCAACGTCACCGGCACCTCCATGTCGGCGACTTCCGCGGCGAAGACGCTGATGATTTCGATTTCGTCGAACCGGCGGTTGTAGATCGTGTAGACATGCTCGGCCGCCCAGATCGCGATGGCCGCGAGGCCATAACGAGCCAGTTCCCGATCGACCGCGGCCGGGACCGGTTCGGCTTCCGCGAAGACGCCGCACGGGATCTGCCAGAAACGGCCTCCGTTGAAGTGCCGTTGGGCCTTGAGCTCGGAGGTGTGGAGGACCAGGAACTCCGGGCCCTGGGGCGTTCGGCGAAACACCCAGATGTCGAAAACGGCGGGGTTGAGGCGCATTGGCGGTTCCGGTCAGGGTCGGGGCGCGCGGCCCCGGCGGGCGCGCGGCTCGAGGAGCAGGGTTTCGATGGTCCGGATCGTCGTCGAGACAAACCGGGAGGCTGGCCAGCCGCACTCCACCACAAGATGCCGCCAGGCATCGACGTGCGACAGCGACCAGGCCAGATCGGTCGCCTGTGACACCGACCAGTCGGCCTTGAGCCGGCCCGCCGCCCGGGCGCGCTTGAGCAGGGTGGTGAAGCCCGCGCGGATTCCTTCCATCCGATCGTCCCAGGCCGCCCGGGCCGCGGGGTCGGTTTCCCGGGCGGCCTCGAGCAGGACCGCCACCGGATAGATCACCGGCAGGTGTGCGAACCACGCCTCGAGGAACCGATTCAGCGCTGCGGCAGCGTCACCGTCCCGTTCCTCGAGCAGGGCACCCACGCCTCCTTCGTCGGGATTCTGACCCGGGCGATGCTGCCGCACCTCGCCGGGGAGACGAAGCACACCGTCACCCAACTCGGTACCATCGCCGCGGCGTTCGGCCTCCGGTTCTGGCTGGTGCGCCGCTTCACCGGGGCTCGGGCCATCCCGATTGCGGCCGGGCCACCGGCCGGGCGGGTTGGGGGAACCTCGGACGCCGTCGGTGCCTAGGGCTACATTGGCAGCATCGCCCCGGCAATCCGAGGATGTTCGTGGACTATCAACTGGACGAAGCGATCGCGGTGCTCGACCGCACGCCGGCCGCGCTCCATGCGCTTCTTGGCGGCCTGCCTGCCGCCTGGACCGACGCGACCGACGGCCCGGAGACCTGGAGTCCGTACGTGGTGGTCGGTCACCTGATCCACGGGGAGCGGGCCGACTGGATTCCCCGGGCCCGGATCATCCTCGCGCAGGAGGGTCGCCGCTTCGAGCCGTTCGATCGGATGGCGCAGTTCCGGGAGAGCGAGGGGAAGAGTCTCGGGCAACTCCTCGAGGAGTTTTCCGTGCTTCGCCGGGCCGGCGTGGCGCAGTTGCAGGAATGGTCCCTCACGGCGCACGAGTTGGCCCTCGAGGGCGAGCATCCGGCGTTCGGTCGGGTCACGTTGCGGCAGCTGCTCGCCACCTGGGTCGCGCATGACCTCGGTCACCTGGTCCAGATCGCCCGCACGATGGCGCGTCAGTATCGCGAGGAAGTCGGGCCGTGGAAGGCCTACCTCTCCGCCTTGCAGTGACGGCACCGGGTCCGGATCCCGCCGCGCCGCCGAACGGTTCCGCCCGGCCCGCCGCCGGAGGTTGGCGGCGCCGGCTCCGGCCCGTGAATCTGCTGTTCGCGGCCCTCTGGATCTATCTCCTCGTCAAGCTCGCGCCTCACCTCGGGGCGGTCGTCGGCATCGAAAGCGGAAATCGGAGCTACCCGGCCTTCGCGGTCACGACGTTGGCCGGGCGGCCGCTCACCGCCGACAGCCTCCGGGGCAAGGTCGTGCTGGTGAATTTCTGGGCGACCTGGTGCCTGCCGTGCCGGGTCGAGATGCCGCTGCTCGACGCCATGGCGCGCCGCCATCGCGACGCGGGTCTCGTGGTGCTCGGTTTCTCGGTGGATCAGGAGGGTCCCGCCGCCGTTCGTCGGTTCCTCGCGGAGCGCGACATCGGCTATCCGGTGGCAATCGTGGGCCCGGCGGAGATCAGGGCGTTCGGCGGCGTGGTGGGATATCCGACCAGTATTCTGCTCGACCGGAGCGGCCGGATCCGCCACCAGGCGCTCGGGCCGCTGGCGATGGCTTCCTTCGAGCCGGCGGTGCGCCGGCTGCTCGCCGAACCTAGCCCAGCGCTTCCCGCACGATCCGCTCCTGCTCCCTGACGTGGGCCTGGTGGTACCCCTCCGCGGGGCTCGCCCGATCCGGCCGGCCGGCGTACGCGGGCGGGTGCGGCAGCCCGGCCGCAAGCCGGGGCGCCACGAAGGTCCAGGCGCCCATGTTCCGCGGCTCCTCCTGACACCAGACGAACTCGGCCGCGTTCGGGTACCGCGCCAGCACCGCCCGCAGTTCATCGTCGGGGAACGAATACAGTTGCTCGATCCGGATCAGCGCCGGCCGGTTGCCCTCGTGCTTGTCCGCGGCCGCGAGCAGATCGTAGTAAACCTTGCCCGAGCACAGGACGACGCGGCGAACCGCGTCCGGGTTGGTGATGGCCGGATCGTCGAGGACCGGCCGGAACCGGCCCTCGGTCAGGTCTTCCAGGCGCGAGCAGGCCTGCGGCAGCCGGAGGAGGCTCTTCGGCGTGAAGATCACCATCGGTCGCTGGCGGTTGCGGCGGGCCTGGCGGCGGAGCGCATGGAAGTACTGCGCCGCGGTCGTGCAGTTCTTGATCCGGATGTTGCTCTCGGCCGCGAGCTGGAGGAACCGCTCGAGCCGGGCACTCGAATGCTCCGGCCCCTGGCCCTCGTAGCCGTGGGGGAGGAGCAGTGTGAGCCGCGACGTCACCCCCCACTTGGACAGCCCGGAGGCGATGAACTGGTCGACAATGACCTGGGCGCCGTTGATGAAATCGCCGAACTGCGCTTCCCAGAGCACCAGGACATCCGATGCCGCGACGGCGTAGCCGTATTCGAAGCCGAGCGTGGCGAGCTCGGAGAGCGGGCTGTTGTGGACCTCGAACGAGGCCATCGCCCCGGGCAGCCGCTGCATCGGGCAGAGCGTTTGCCCGGTCACGGCGTCATGCAGGACCAGGTGCCGGTGACTGAACGTCCCGCGCTCCGAATCCTGGCCCGTGAGCCGGATCGGCACGCCCTCGCCGAGGAGGCTCGCGAACGCCAGCGCTTCGGCGTGGCCCCAATCGATGCCGCCTTCCGGTCCCATCGTGGTCCGCCGCCGCTCCAGCTGGCGCTTGAGCTTGGGATGGACCGTGAACCCCTCGGGGTAGGTCAGCAGCTGATCGTTGAGCCCGCCCAGCGTCTCGGCACTCACCGCGGTGGCCGGGTCCTCCCGCACCACCTTGGCCGGCGCCGCCTCGGCCGGGGCCGGCTGGGTCTGGCTGGCCTTGAAGCCGTGCTGCAGCTCGACGAGGTGGTCGTAGGCGTGCTGGTAGCGGAGGTCCGCCTCCTCGGCCGTGAGGACACCCTCCCGCACCAGCCGGGCGGCGTATGACTCGCGCGCCGTCAGGTGGGTCCGGATCGTCTCGTACATCATCGGCTGGGTGTAGGCCGGTTCGTCGCCCTCGTTGTGGCCGTGGCGGCGGTAGCCGACCAGGTCGATCAGGACGTCCTCGCGGAACCGTTCCCGGTACTGCATCGAGAGCCGGACGGCCGCGAGGCAGGCCTCGGCGTCGTCCGCGTTCACGTGGATGATCGGGATGTCGAAACCCTTGGCCAGGTCGCTCGCGTGGCGGGTCGAGCGCGAGTCGATCGCGTCGGTGGTGAAGCCGACCTGGTTGTTGGTGATCAGGTGAATGGTGCCGCCGGTCCGGTACCCGCGGAGGGTGCCGAGGTTCAGCGTTTCCTGGACCACGCCCTGGCCGGCGAAGGCGGCATCGCCGTGGATCACGACGGGCAGCGCCGCGGTGGGATCGTGATAGGCCTGGGCCGTATGACGCTGGGTCTGCCGGCCGCGGGCGCGCCCGTCGACCACCGGCCCGACGAACTCCAGGTGACTCGGATTGTGGGCGAGGGAGACCGCGATCGACCGTCCGGACTTCGTGATGAACGAACCCTCGGCGCCGTGATGGTACTTCACGTCGCCGGTGCCGTCGTCCTCGCCTTCCTTGCCCGCCTTCTTGCCTTCGAATTCGGCGAAGATCGTCACGTACGGCCGGCCGAGGGTATGCACCAGCACGTTGAGGCGGCCGCGGTGGGCCATGCCGAGGACCACGTCGCGGGCGCCCTGGTCGGCGGCCATGTCGATGACCGTGTCGAGCATCGGGACCAGGAGGTCCACGCCCTCGATGGAGAATCGCTTCTGGCCGAGGTACGCCTTGTGGAGGAAGCGCTCGAAGGCCTCCACCTGGATCAGCCGGTCGAGGAGCTCGAGCTTGCCGTCGCGGTCGAGGGGTGTGCGGTGGGCGCCCGATTCGATCTGGGACCGGAGCCAGACCCGTTCCTCGTGGCTGGCGAGGTGCTCGACTTCGTAGGCGATGGTCCCGCAGTAGGTCTGTTCCAGGCCCGGGAGCGCGTCGGCAAGCGTCTCGCCCGGCACCGCGATCCGGAGGACACCGGCCGGAATCGACCGCATCACTTCGGGCGAGAGACCGAGCGGGACCGGGTCGAGGGCGGGATCGCCCATCGGCGGGCTGCCGAGGGGATCGAGCTGGGCCGCGAGGTGGCCATGGGTCCGGATCGCCTTCACCAGCGCCATGGCGGCCGCCACGTTCCGCAGGTCGGTCGACGAGGCCGGGGTCGGGGCCACCGTCGGCATCGGGATCGCCGCGCTGGGACGGTCCGGGCGAGCCGGACCGGGCTGGGCCGCCGGGGCGGCAGCCGCCACCGGACCGAGGACGAGCCCGAGTGCGGCGCCGACCTGTTCGTAGAACGACTGGTCGCCCTGGAGCAGCTGCTCGAGCACCCGGAGGAATTCGCCCGACTCCGCACCCTGGATCACGCGGTGATCGTAGGTGCTCGTGAGCATCATCACCTTGCTCACGCCCAGCGCCCGGACCTGGTCCGCGGGCATGGTGGAGAACTCGGGCGGGTAGGCGATCGAACCGACCGCGATGATGCTGCCCTGGCCCGCCATGAGCCGCGGGACGGAAGCGACCGTTCCGAGGCCGCCCGGGTTCGTCAGGGTGATCGTGGCCCCGGCGAAGTCGTCGGGCATCAGCTTGTTGCCGCGGGCCTTTTCGACCAGACCCTCGTAGACCCGAAGGTAGCCGGCGAAGTCGTGTCCCTCGGCGTGCTTGATGACCGGGACGACGAGGCCCCGGGAGCCATCCTTTCGCTCCACATCGACCGCGATGCCGAGGTTGACGGCTCCCGGGTCGACCCGGTGGGGCGTGCCGTCGACCATCAGGAACGTGTGGGTCATGACCGGATGCGCGGCGGCCGCGCGCACCAGGGCGTATCCGATCAGGTGCGTGAACGAGATCTTTTCGGGTCGCCCGGCCGCCTTGAGGGCCGCGTTGATTTCGGCCCGGCGGGCCTCGAGCGTCCGCACCGCCACCTCACGGAAGGTGGTGGCCGTCGGCACGGTGAGGCTTTCGTTCATGTTGGCCGCGAGCCGCGCGGCCGGGCCCTTCATCGGCTGGCCCGGCGCCGGGGCGACTCCGTTGCCGGCGACCGCCGCGGCGCCGTTGGTCGAGGGCGGCGGAGGCGGCGGCACTTCGCCGACCCGGCCGGATTCGAACAACCGGCGCCACTCCGGTGCGACCGTGTTGGGATCCTTGAGGAACTCCTCGTAGATCGCCTGGGCGAAGCCCGCGTTGGCGGTTTCGAAAACGTTCGGATCGATCGACTGCTCTGACATGCGTGCCCCGTGTGGATCGCCTGATCCGGCTGCCTAACTCGTTCAACCTACGAAGATAACGCCCGCCCTCTCGGAATGGCCGCGGCCAGGTCCCGGTACCGGTCCGCTTCGACGACGCGGCGGCTCTCGTCCCAGCCCAGTTCGCGGGCCATGAGCCGCGACACCGGTTCCACGGCCGCGAGACCGGCATCCGGCGTCTCGGACGCGATCGACAGCCGGCGGAACAGCACGTCGTCGAGCCGCCGCGCGAACTCGAGGCGGACCGCGTGGACCACCTGGGCACCGATCGCGCCGTGATGCGGATGGACCGGATCCTTGAGGGCCGGCCATTCCTTCACGTACTCGAGCAGCGTCGGCGTCTCCGAGCCGTATTGCCCGACCAGATGCGCCACCGTCGGCTCGCCCAGTCCGCGCCGGACCCCGGCCGCGAACAGCGCCGCCACCTCATAGGGATCGCCACCTGGGAGCGGTTCTGTAGCGCTTCGGGTTTTCCTCGGGTCGGTGGGGATCTTCGGGCGGCCGAGTGCGTCCCAGGCGCGTTCGACGGTTTCGATAGCCATGCGGCGGTAGGTCGTCAGTTTCCCGCCGGCGACGGTGATCATGCCGGCGCGGCCGGCCCGGATCGTGTGTTCCCGGGAGCGGGAGCCGGCTTCGCCGCCGGTCCCGACCAGTGGGCGGAGTCCGGCCCAGGACAGCGAGACGTCCTCGAGCCCGAGCCGGGCGGCGGGGAAGATCGCGTTGGCCGACCGGAGCAGATACAGCATGTCCGCTTCGCTGGCGACGACATGGTCCGGCGAGTCGTCGGTGTCGGTGTCGGTCGTGCCGATGTAAGATCGGTCGCCCCAGGGCAGCACGAACATCACCCGGCCGTCGATCGGGCTGAGGAAGGTGATGGCGCGATGGTGGCCCAGCCGGGAGCGCGGCACCATGACGTGGGCCCCGCGGCTCGGCGCGAGGATCGGCTGGGCGCCCGGGTTCTCGAGGCGGCGGAGGGCGTCGGTCCACGGGCCCGTGGCATTGATCACCACCTGGGCGTGGACCGTTCCCTGCGCGCCCGTGAGCTGGTCCTCCACGGTGGCGCCGGCGGCCCGCCCGTCCTCGAGTTCCAGCGCGGTGACGCAGGCGTAGTTGGCCAGGAGCGCCCCGTGACGGGCCGCCGACCGCAGGGTCGCGAGGGTCAGCCGGGCGTCGTCGCACTGGGCGTCCCAGTAGAGCGCGCCGCCCCGCAGCCCGCGATCCCGGAGCAGGGGCTCGTGATCGAGTACGGCTCGCTTGCTCAGGGCCCGGTGGCGGCGCACATTTCCGCGCAGGGCCAGGACATCGTAGAGGGTGAGGGCGGCTTCGAGCTTCCAGCGGGCCACCCGATCGCCCGTGAAGCTCGGGAAGAGGAACTCGAGCGGCCGGACGAGGTGAGGCGCGATGCCGAGCAGGACGCTCCGCTCGGCGAGCGATTCCTTGACCAGGGAAAACCGGCGCTGCTCGAGGTAGCGCAGGCCGCCGTGAATCAGGCGGCTCGACCGGGAACTGGTTCCCGAACCGAAGTCGCCCCGTTCGACGAGCGCTACCGCGAGGCCGCGGTGCGCCGCCTCGCGGGCGATGCCGGCCCCCGTGATCCCCCCGCCGATGACGAGCAGGTCGAATCGGCGGGACGACAGATCCCAGACAGTGGCGCGCGCGGAAGGATTCATCTTCTGAACATCGACTCCTCGGTTCCCGTTCTCGGCTTCGAACAGCGCCCCAGTTTCTGGTTCACGGCCAACGCGGGCCTGATTCGCCCCGGGGCCCGGGTGCTCGACGTTGCCTGCGGCGTCGGCCGGCACGCCCTGGCGGCCGCCGCCCTCGGGGCGACGGTCGTGGCGGTCGACCGCGATCCGGTCCGCCTCAAGGAAGCCGAGGCGGACGCCGCCCGGCGGCAGCTCACGTCGATCGAGTGGCGCGAAGCCGATCTCGAGAAGCCCTGGCCGGATCTCGGCCAGTTCGACGTCGTCCTGCTGTTCAACTACCTCGACCGGCCCCGGATGCCCCGGATCCTCGAGGCGGTTGCCCCGGGCGGGCACCTGCTCTTCGAAACCTTCCTCGAGATCCAGCGTCAACTCGGCTGGGGTCCGGAACGGGACGCCCACCTGCTCAAGTACGGCGAGGTTGCGGGCCTCGTAGCCCCGTTGACGCCCCTGCACGGAAGGGAGGCGTTCGAGCCAGCCGACAATGCCCAGTGGGCCGCGGTGGCCAGTATCGTCGCGAAGCGGGCAAAGTAACCGATGTCCCACCGGCAGGCCGCGATCATCGCCGGAGTGCGGACCCCCTTCGCCCGCGCCGGAACCGTCCTCAAGGACGCCGGTGCCGTGGCGCTCGCCCGGCACGCCGCCCGCGAGCTCATCTATCGGAGCGGCGTCGGCGGTGACCAGGTCGACGAGGTGATTTTCGGTCAGGTGGTGGCCAGTGTCCTCGCGCCTAACGTGGCACGGGAAGTGAGCCTCCTCCCGCAACTCCCGAAGACGGTCCCGGCGTACACCCTCAACCGGGCCTGTGCCTCCGCCGCGCAGGCCATCACGGCCGGCTGCGACCAGATCGTCCTCGGCCATGCGGACACGGTGCTGGCCGGCGGGGTCGAAATGCTCTCCGACATTCCGATTCTCCACTCGCGCCGGATGAGCGACCTGCTGGTCCAGGCCAGCAAGGCGAAATCCCTCGGCGCGCGGCTCGCCGTGCTCGGGAAGATCCGGCCCCGCGATCTGGTGCCCGTCACGCCGGCCATCGCGGAGCCGTCCACCGGCGAGTCGATGGGCCAGTCGGCCGAGAAGATGGCCAAGGAGAACGGAATCACCCGGGATGCGCAGGACCGCTACGCCCTGATGAGCCACCAGCGCGCCGCGGCGGCCACGGCGGACGGCCGGCTCCCGGCAGAGATCGCGCCGTGGTTCGGCGGGAGGGGAATGGACGAAGTCGTGGCCAGCGACAACGGGATTCGGGCCGACAGTACGCTCGAAGCCCTGGCCGGGCTGCGGCCCGTGTTCGACCGCCGCTACGGTACCGTGACGGCCGGGAACGCGTCGCCCCTCACCGACGGTGCCGCCGCCGTGATGCTGATGGAGCGGAGCAAAGCCGTCTCCCTCGGCTACCGGCCGCTCGCCACGGTTCGCAGCTACGCCGTCGCGGCGGTGGACCCCGGCTGGCAGCTCCTCATGGGACCGGTCTTCGCGGTGCCGAAAGCGCTCGACCGGGCCGGCATCACCCTGGCCGATTGCGGGGTCGTCGAGATCCACGAGGCGTTCGCCTCGCAGGTGCTGTCGAACGTCGCCGCGTGGGGTTCGCAGGCGTGGGCCGATCGGCTGGGCCGGGCCCGGCCGGTCGGCGAGATCGACTGGGACCGGACCAACGTGATGGGCGGCTCGATTGCCATCGGTCACCCGTTCGGTGCCACCGGCGCCCGGATCGTGACCACCCTCGCCAACGAAATGGTCCGGCGCGATGTCCAGTTCGGGCTGGTGTCGATCTGCGCCCAGGGCGGGATGGGGTTCGCCATGGTCCTGGAGCGGCAGTGATGGGCATCCTGACCACCGAACGACTCGAGAACGGCGTGGCCGTCGTCACCATCGACGTGCCGGGCGAGCCGGTGAACACCCTGAGCCAGGCGCACGGCGAGGAGCTCGCAGCCACCCTCGACGCCCTGGGCGCCGACAACGCCGTCCGCGCCGTGGTGCTCCGATCCGGCAAGCCCGACAGCTTCATCGCCGGGGCCGACATCAACCAGTTCGTCGCGTTTACCAGCGCCGGTGACGCCGAGGCCGCCAGCAAGGCTGGCCACGCGTTCGTGGCCCGGGTCGAGTCGTTCGCCAAGCCGGTCGTCGTCGCGATTCACGGGGCCTGCCTTGGCCTCGGCCTCGAACTCTCGCTCGGTTGCAGCTACCGGATCGCCACCGACGATCCGAAGACCCAGCTCGGACTCCCCGAGGTGCAGCTCGGCATTCTGCCCGGCGCCGGCGGCTGCGTTCGGCTCCCCCGACTCATCGGCCTCCGGGCGGCCTTCGACATCATCCTCGCCGGCAAGAGCGAGCGCGCGGCCAAGGCCCTCAAGCTCGGCTTGATCGACGAGTTGGTGCCGCACAGCATCCTCGTCGAGACGGCGGTCCGGGCCGCCGACCGGTTGGCTCGCGACGGGGCGGCCCGGCGGGCGCCCCGCGGCCGCGGCGCGGTGGGCGCCCTGCTCGACCGGAATCCGCTGGGGCGGCGGGTCGTCTACCGCACGGCGCGGAAGACCGTCCTCGCGAAGACCCGCGGCAACTACCCGGCGCCGCTCGCCGCGATCGACGTGATCCGGACCGGGCTGGAACAGGGGCGGGCGGCGGGCTTTGCCGCGGAGGCGAAGGCGTTCGGCGATCTCGCGGTCAGTCCCGTGTCACGGCAGCTGGTGGGGATCTTCTTCGCCACCACCGCGCTCAAGAAGGACGACGGCATCGAGCCGGGCACCGGGGCGGCGCGCGAGGTGAAGCGCCTGGGCGTCATCGGCTCCGGCTTCATGGGTGCCGGGATCGCGGGGACGGCCATCACCACCGCCAGGGTCGAGGTGCGGCTTCGCGACGCCGAGTTGGCGCGGGTCGGGAAGGGCATCAAGGCGGCCCTCGACGTGCCCAGGGCCCGGCTCACCCGCCGCCGGATGACCAGGTACGAGTACGAGCGTCTCGCGGCCCTGGTCTCGGGCGGCGTCGACTATCGCGGTTTCGAGCAGGCGGACCTGGTCATCGAGGCGGTGTTCGAGGACCTCGCGGTCAAGCGCGCGGTCCTCGCCGAAGTCGAAGCGGCGCTGCCGGACCGCGGGATCTTCGCGAGCAACACCTCGACCATTCCGATCGCGCGTATCGCGGAGGGCGCCCGGCGGCCCGAGCAGATTCTCGGGATGCATTTCTTCTCGCCGGTGGATCGGATGCCGCTGCTCGAGGTGATCCCCACCGAACGGACCAGTCCCGACACCATCGCCACCGCGGTCCGGTTCGGCCGGAAACTGGGCAAGACCGTGATCGTGGTCCGGGACCGCCCCGGATTCTGGGTGAACCGGATTCTGTCCCCGTATTTCGTCGAGGCCGGCCATCTCGTGAGCGAAGGCGTGCCGATCGAGATCGTCGACCGGACGATGGTCCGGTTCGGATTTCCGGTCGGCCCCGTCAACCTGCTCGACGAGGTCGGCCTCGACGTCGCCGCCAAGGGCGGTGTCGTGATGCGCGAGGCCTTCGGTGACCGGCTGGCACCGGCGACGGCGATCGCGGCGCTGGTCGACGCCAAGCGCCTCGGCCGGAAGACGGGCACCGGGTTCTACTCCTACCGCGACGGAAAACGCGGCGCCCCGGATCCCGAGGCGTACCGGCTCATCGGCGTGAGTCCGCTGGCCTCGGTCGACGAGGCCGCGGTCGAACGACGGCTCGTCTATCCGTTGCTCAACGAGGCGGCCCGGGCGGAAGCGGAAGGCGTGGTCCGCTGCCCCCGCGATGGCGACATCGGGGCGATCTTCGGGATCGGCTACCCGCCGTTTCGCGGCGGTCCCCTCCGAACCATCGACGCCCTCGGCGCGGCGGCGGTGGTGGCGACGCTCGAGTCGCTGGCCGCGGCCCACGGCGACCGGTTCGCCCCGTGCGAGGCGCTGGCCGACCGAGCCCGTCGGGGAGCGGCCTACTATCCGGCTTGACCGCGCCGGCAACACCCGATGGTGCCGGCTCCACCTGATCGGGCCGGCTACAGCTGTCGCTTGGCGTGCAGGGCGGCGGCCTGGGAGCGGCGGGTAATGCCCAGCTTCTCGAAGACGTTGTGGAGGTAATTCTTCACCGTCTTGGGCGAGAGCTCCATCGCGGCGGCGATTTCCTTGTTGGTTTTGCCCTCCGCCACGAGGGCGACGATCCGCTGTTCCTGCGGGGTCAACGCGGGCGTCGGGGCGTCCACCGGCGTCACGCTCCGGAGCACCCAGTCCACCATACCGCTGCGGAGCCCCGGGTCGAGGATCGACTCGCCGGCGGCGACCCGCTTGATCGACTGGATCAGCGATTTGGCGTCGAGTTCCTTGAGCAGGTAGCCGTGGGCGCCGATCATGATCGCGGCCCGGACCAGCTCGTCGTCGGCGAACGCGCTCAGGAAGAGCACCCGGGTGGCCGGGAGGTTGTCGAGAATCAGGCGACCCGCCTCGATGCCGCCCAGCTCGGGAATCCGGATGTCGAGCAGCACGAGATCGGGCGTCAGGGACGCGGCCAGGGCCACGGCCTCGCCGGTGGTCGCCGCCTGACCGACGATCTCGAGGTCCGGGTCCTGGCACAGCACCGAGGCCAGCCCGACGCGGACGACCTCGCTGTCGTCGGCCAGCATCATCCGAATCGTCATCGTTGGTCTCCTTCGTTCGGAATGTCGAGAATCACCACCGTGCCCGCGACGGACCCCGGCTGCAGCGTCAGCGTGGCGCCGATCTGGGATGCCCGGCGCGTCATGTTGAGCAGGCCGAATCCCTCCGTGCCGCCCTCGTTACCGAGCCCCCGGCCGTCGTCTTCGATCTCGAGGCGGATGCCGTTGCCCCGGTCGAGCAGCCGGACGGCGACCATGGTGCCGCCGGAATGGCGCATCGCGTTGCTCACGGCTTCCCGGGCGACGAACACCAGGTCCCGGCGGGATGCTTCCGGGACCCGCGCCGCGATCGCCGGCGGCACACTGAGCGTCAGGCTCGGGCCCCCCGTCACGACCAGGCCCCGCAGCATCCCCGCGAGCGTCTCTTCCCAGCTGGCCAGCGCACTCGAGGCCCGCTCGTCACGGATGAACCGCCGGATTTCCGACATCGAGGCCCGGACCTGGCCCAGCGCCCGATCGAGGTGGCCGGCGGCCGCAGCCTCGTCGCTGGTGGCCGCCCGGGCCGCCTCGATTCGCAGCCCGATCCCGTAGAGCGACTGGAGGATGCCGTCGTGCAGGTCGGCGGCCAGCTGCTCCCGGGCCTCCACCAGACGGTTGAGCGCGTTGACGCTCATCCGGAGCTCGATGGCCGTCTGGCGCGCTTCGGTCACGTCCTGTGCGATGCCCAGCACGCCGAGCGGTTCCGTCGTGTCGCCCCGGACGACGCTCAGGGCCACCCGGAGCCAACGGGTCACATCGCCGAAGGTGAACGGAAAGTCCACCTCGGTTGGCGCACCGCCGGCGGCCACCCGGTCGAACGCCGCCTTGAGCGGCGGCTCGAGCCGCGGAATCAGCTCGAAGACGGACTGGCCGGTCCAGGTCTCGGGGGGCGGCGCCCCGTCTGCGGTGCGGTTGAGATACAGCAACCGGCCTTCCGGCGAAATCAGGGCAACGTAGTACGGCAGCCCGTCGGCGAGGGCCCGCCAGAGCGCCTGAGCCGCCCGGGCCGGAACCTGGTTCGCGAGGCGGCGGTCCTCGCCGGCCGGGCCGGTCTCCCTCGAGAGCGAGTTCGCGGGTCCTCGGGCCATCGGACAAAGTTAGACCACGACTGCCGCGGCGCCTAGGATTCGGCTGCCCGCGCGGTCGGGGCCCACCGGGTCAGCACCGTCCGGAGCTCCTCGAGTTTGATCGGTTTGGCGAGGTAGTCGTCCATCCCGGCCCGCAGGCAGCGATCCCGGTCGCCCTCCATCGCGTTGGCGGTGAGCGCCACGATCGGGACCCGGGCCTCTCGCTGGCCGTACGTCCGGATGGCGGCGGTGGCCTCGTAGCCGTCCATCACCGGCATCTGGCAGTCCATCAGGATCAGCTCGAACGGCATCCGCTGCCACATCTCCACGGCTTCCTTGCCGTTGGTCGCCAGGTCGACGTGACATCCCAGCTTCGTCAGCATCTTGGCGGCCACCTTCTGGTTGACCGGGTTATCGTCGACCAGCAGGACCCGCATCGGCGTCAGACCGGCTTCCGGTCCGTCCGCCGACGCCGCGAGACCTTCAGCCGGCGCCAGGTCGCACCGCGGGGCCACCAGCCGCTCGAGGCTCTCGGCGAAGGTGTCGGACCGGAACGGCCGCGAGAAATAGGCGGTGTAGCCTGCGGCGGCCAGCTCGTCGGCGCGACCCCGGGTACCGCCGTCGGTCACGAGGACGAGGATCGGCTCGCCGAGTTCGTTGTTGGAGCGGACCCGCGATCCGAAGTCCACCGAAAATCGTGCGTGGGGATGATAGTCCACGATGATCAGCCGGTAGGGGTCGCCGCCCGCGGCGGCCCGGTTGAGCAGATCGAAGGCCCGGGTCGGCGAGTCCGTCGCGTCGATCCGCATGCCCAGTTCCATCGCGAACTCGGCCATCACCAGCCGCTGCATCGGATTCTTGTCGAGGTAGAGCGTCCGGACGCTCTTGAGGCCGGGATTCGACGGCAGCGCCGACGCGTGCGGATCGAGCGGGAGGCGAATCGTCGCCCAGAAGGTCGACCCGCGGCCGGCCTCGCTGTTGAGTCCGACGGCCCCGCCCATCAGCTCGGCCAGTTGCTTGGAGATCGCGAGGCCGAGACCGGTCCCGCCGAACCGCCGCGTCGTGGACGCGTCGGCCTGGGAGAACTTCTGGAACAGCCGGGCGTGGTGCTCGGGCGGAATCCCGATTCCGGTGTCGGTCACGGCAAGGCGGAGCACCGCCTCGCCGCCCGTGAGTTCCTCGCCGGACACCTCGATCAGGACGTGTCCTTCGGCCGTGAACTTGATCGCGTTGCCGGTGTAGTTGAACAGGATCTGGCGGACCCGGCCCGCGTCGCCGATCACCCGGCGGGGCGTGCCCGGCGCGAACCGGGCGGCGAGCCGGAGTCCCTTCTCGCTCGCTCGAGATGCGAGGAGGTCGATGACCTCCTCGACCGCGTTCCGGAGATCGAAGGGCAGCGGTTCGAAGCTGAGCCGCCCCGCTTCGATCTTCGAGAAGTCGAGGATGTCGTTGATGATCGTGAGCAGCGACTCGCCCGAGGAACGTACCGTGGTGGCGAACTCGCGCTGCTCGGCCGTCAGGTTCGTATCGAGGAGCAGGCCCACCATGCCGATGATGCCGTTCATCGGCGTTCGAATCTCGTGGCTCATCGTGGCGAGAAACTCGCTCTTGGCCTGGGCCGCGCTCTCGGCGCGTTCCCGCGCCTCCGAGACCGCTTCCATCGAACGGGCCAGTTCCGCCGCCGTTCGCTCGGTGGCGGCCTTGGCGGTTTCCAGTTCCCGGAGGTAGCCGAGGCGCTCTTCCTCGAGGCGCTTCTGTGCGTGGATGTCGCGCAGCGTTGCGATGCAGGTTGGCACCCCGTCGAGGAAGACCCGCCGCACGGCCAGCTCCACTTCGACCATGGCGCCGTCCGGTCGGCGGATCAGCGCCTCGACCGGCTCCTCGCGCCGGGCCCACCGATCCACCAGCGGCTCGGTCGGATCGGCACCGGGGTCGACGACGATGCTGTCGACCCGCGCCCCAACCAGCTGGTCTGCCGGCCGGGCCAGGAGCCGGACGGCCGCTCCATTGGCCGACTGGATCAGGCCGTCGTGACCGACCACGAGGAGGCCATCGGCGGTCGCGTTGAAGATCTCGCGCTGGCGGGCGGCGGCCGCCGCCAGCTCATCTTGGGTCCGCCGCTGCTCCGTCACGTCCTGGAGGCTGCCGAGGTGTCCGGTGACCCGGCCCTGGAACCAGCGCGGATGAGTCCGCGCGTGGACCCACCGGACCTCTGCTGCCTGCGTCACGATCCGGAACGTCCGGTCGAGGGGCTCAGCGCTCGCGATCGCCGCCTTCCAGGCCAGCACGGTCGCTTCCCGGTCCTCCGGGTGGACGTAGCTCGCGAACCCGAATCCCTGCAGCTGGCGGGCGGCCACACCAAAGAGAGCCGCGCAGGAGTGATTGACGTAGACCGCCATTCCCGCCGCGTCCGTCGTGAAGAGGCCCACGGGACTCGAGTCCGCGATGGCGGCGGTCTCGGCTTCGGCCGCGTTCAGCCGCGCGGCGGCGCGCCGCTGGTACCCGAATGTGAGAATCCCGCCCAGGAGGATCACGGCGAGGAGGGAGCCGAATCCGAGGACGATACGCCGCGACCGCGCGACCTCGCGGCCGACCACGGCACGCCGGTACGCGATGGCGGCGACGCCCACCACCCGGCCGCCGTCGTCGCGGATCGGCTGGAGGCCGAACTCCCGGTTCCCGATCAGGACGACCGGCGCCGGGGTACCGGCCCAGGCCCGCTCGAGTTCGGCAGCCGGGGCCTCCGCGAGAAGGGTCGAATCGGCGACCGCCGCCCCACCGATCGCCCGACCGGCCCGGTCGAGCAGGTACGCGGCTTCGAAATGCGTGTCCTCGGTGAGCCACCGATTCTCCCGCTCGACGGCGGCGGCCAGAGCCGAATCGGGGAACGGCGACCCGGCTGCCTCGAAAAGCCAGGTGGCGAACTGCGGTGCCACGACGGCGACTCGGTCGGCCAACCGGGCAATGGCCAGCTGTTCGGCCCTGTGGGCGGCCAGCCAGGTAACGACGGTGAGGAGGAGGAAGGCTCCCGTCGCAAGCAGCCGGCTCAGAACCGGTCTTGCGACCCGGCGGAGGGTAATGGACCCCAGCAGCGCCGACGCCAGCATCAGGACCCCGAAGAGCGGGAATTCCCCTGCCACAGCTCAGATCATCCCCGGTTGTTGATTCATGTTCGAAGATGTCTTCACAGGCTGATCGGGTGGGGAAGAAGGGTCCGCCCTCCTTCGACTGAACAGGTAGAATCATCGACACCGACCGGACGGACTTTAGGGCCGGATGGCCGGGGCGGGGCAAGGTTCTTTCATGAACGGAGCCGGTTGGCGGGGCCGAGAATCTCGCCCATTCCCGAGGCCCACAGCGGGTCCCACCGCTGAAACCGGGCGTCCCATTTCCGAACAGGGTGGGCGGCACCTGGGGCATGGTGTGATTTTGTATCGTGTTGTCTATTAATGACTTACGTTCTTTGATCCGACGGCACGAACATTCCCTTTGAGGAGGCGACTGCCCGAACCAGTACGGAGCGACCGTGGACATCATTCGCGACAAGCCGACGAGCAAGAAAAGGATCATCATCGGGTCGGTGATCGCCGTCGGGGTGATCGGCCTCACGGCGGCCGTGATGAACCTCGACCCGGCCGTTCCGTCGGTCGATGGCGGGACCATCTACTTCGACTCCGTGGTCCGAGGCGAGATGGTCCGCGAGGTCCGGGGCCCGGGCACGCTGGTCCCCGAGGATATTCGGTGGATCACGGCCGTCACGGCCGGCCGGGTGGAGAAGATCCATCACCTGGCCGGCGTCGAGGTCGAACCGGGGACGGTGCTCCTCGAATTGGCCAATCCGGACGTCCAGATTCAAACGCTCAACGCCGACCGCCAGCTCACCGACGCCGAGGCCCAGCTCGTTACCCTCAAGACGAATCTCGAGAACAACCGGCTCAACCAGGCCTCCACGGTCGCCCAGATGAAGCAGGAGTCCGCCGATGCCCGCCGTCGGGCCGAGGCGGGGGCGGAGCTGCTCAAGAAGAACCTGATCGTGCCGCTCGACCAGCAGCAGGCGCAGGATCGCTCGGAGGCGCTGATCGAGCGGCTCCAGATCGAGGAACAGCGGCTCAAGATCCTGTCCTCGACCATCGAGGACCAGATCCGGGTCCAGGAGGAGCAGGTGGCCCGGCTCCGGTCCATCGCCCAGTTCCAGCACGGCCTCGCCGCCTCGATGACGGTGCGCGCCGGCGCCCGCGGGATCCTCCAGGAAGTGCCGTTCCAGGTGGGCCAGTACGCCCTGCCGGGTGCCACGCTTGCGAAGGTGGTTCCGACGCCGATTCGCCTCAAGGCGGTGCTCCGGATCCCCGAGACCCAGGCCAAGGACCTGGCCCTCGGCCAGAAGGCGATGATCGACACACGCAACGGAATCGCCCCGGGAAGGATCATTAGAATGGATCCGGCCTCGATCAACGGGACGGTCACCGTGGACGTGAGTCTCGATGACGCGCCGCCGTCCGGGAGCCGGCCCGATCTGAGCGTTGACGGCGTGATCGAGTTGGAGCGGCTGGAGAATGTCCTCCACGTCGGCCGGCCGACGATCGCGCAGCAGAACAGTCCGGGGACCGTGTTCCGGCTCGTTGACGGCGGGAAGTACGCCGAGCGGGTCCAGGTCCGGTTCGGCCGGACGTCGGTCAGCCGGGTGGAAATCGTCGAAGGCCTCGAACCCGGCGACGTGATCATCATGTCGGACATGTCCCAGTGGGACGAGTACGACCGGGTTCGAATCAAATAGCCGGTGAATTCGTAGGAGCAGTTCGCGGGAGGGACGGGGGTGTCGGGCCGGGTTGGTTGGATCCTCGGTTACCGGTTTCGGCGCCTCCGTTCCGCCCCATCCCCCAGGAACACCTCACAACCGTGGAGCGGCAATGACGGCCCCAGGCGAAACCCTGATCAGGCTCGAAGGGATCAAGAAGGTCTTCTACACCGACGAACTGGAAACCCACGCGCTGGCCGACATTCACCTCGACGTCCACAAGGGTGAGTTCGTCTCGATCTCGGGTCCGTCCGGCTGCGGCAAGACCACGCTGCTGTCGATCCTTGGCTTGCTCGACACCCCCACCGGCGGGAAGTACACGCTGGCCGGGCACTCGGTCGAGAGCCTGACGCCGTCGGAGCGGGCCCGCGTTCGCAACCGCCAGATCGGCTTCATCTTCCAGGCCTTCAACCTGATCGGCGATCTCACCGTCTATGAGAACGTCGAACTGCCGCTGACCTATCGGGGCATGCCCTCTTCGGAACGGAATCAGCGGGTTACCCAGGCGCTCGAGCGGGTCGGGATGGCGCACCGGATGAAGCATTATCCGTCGCAGCTCTCCGGCGGTCAGCAGCAGCGCGTCGCGGTGGCCCGTGCCGTGGCCGGTGATCCCGCGATCCTCCTCGCCGACGAGCCCACGGGTAACCTCGACTCGCAGAACGGCGAGGCCGTGATGGAGTTGCTCCGCGAGTTGCATCAGGGCGGGGCCACGATCTGCATGGTCACCCACGACCCGCGCTACGCCCGCTGGGCCGATCGCGAGGTCCGTCTCTTCGACGGCAAGGTCGTCGAAGAAGAGTCAATGACCCGGGCCTGAGCGGCCCGGGCTCGCCGACCCACCCGTCCGGGATCACCACGATGCGAGATTTCTTCCAGGACGTCCGGCTCGCCTTCCGGTCCTTCGTCCAGGCTCCGGGGTTCACCGTCGTGGCGGTGCTCTCCCTGGGCCTGGGCATCGGCTCGATGTCGACGATCTACCTCTGGACCGACCGCTTCATCCTGAATCCGCTGCCCACGGTGCCGGGCGGCGACGAGTTGACGTTCGTGCGGACCCGCGGGCCCGAGGACGCGATCTACTCGATCTCCTACCCGACCTTCAGGGACTGGTCCGAGCGGAATCGCGCCTTTGAGGGGCTCGCGGTCATGACCCTCGAGCGCGTCGGCGTGCGGGAACGCGACGGTGAGGCCGTCGAACGCGCCTTCGCCCTGCTCGTCAGCGGCAACTACTTCGACGTGATGCAGGTCCGGGCGCTCCACGGCCGGACGTTCTATCCGGACGAGGATTCGTCGGCGGCCCAGGTGGCGGTGTTGGGGCATGACTACTGGCAGCGCCGGTTCCGGGGAGACCCGGGGATCGTCGGCCGCGGCATCGTGATCAACGGCCAGCGGGTCGAAGTCGTCGGCGTGATGCCACCCCGGTTCGGCGGCAGCTACGTCGGCCTCGACCTCGATCTCTACCTGCCGGTCTCGAACTATCGAGCCCTCAACCTCGGGCGCAGTCGGCTCGACGACCGCGGATCGATGTTCCTCGAGGGGATCGGGCGGCGCAAGCCGGGGATTTCCCTCGCCGATGCCCAGGCCGACATGGAACGCGTTGGCCGGGAGCTGGACGCCGATCTTCCCGAGGCGTCGAATCATGCCGTGGTGGAGCCGCTCGATGGCCAGGGCGCGCCGTCGACCATGAAGCCGATCTTTTTCGCGCTGCTGGGCGTCACCGCGCTCGTCCTCCTCATTGCCTGCGCCAACGTCGCGAACCTGCTGCTCGCGCGGGCGGGGAGCCGGGAACGGGAAATCGCCGTACGCGCGGCCATCGGCGCCGGCCGGCTTCGGCTGATCCGGCAGCTGCTCACCGAAAGCGTCCTTCTGGCGTTGGGTGGCGCCACCGTCGGGCTGTTCCTGGCCTATCTCGGTCGCGGTGCCCTCGTCGAAATGCTCCCGCCGGCGCCGTTCCCGGTGGACTTCCGCTTCGACATGAACTACCGGGTCGTCGGCTTCGGCCTGGTCGCAGCGCTTGGCACCGTGCTGCTCTTCGGCGTTTGGCCCGCGTTCCGCGCCACCCGGCCGGACCTCGCCCCGGTGCTGCGGTCGTTACCGAGCGGCAGCATCGCGAAGAGCGCGGCCCGCTCCGTCCTCGTGGGCGGCCAGATGGCCCTCGCCGTCGTGGCGCTCGTTTCGGCGGGTCTTTTCCTCCGGGCCATCGATCGGTCGCGCAGACTGGACCCCGGCTTCGCCAAGCCGGAGACCCTGCTGCTCGTCGACACCGATCTCTCGATCGCCGGACTCGATGGCGACAACGGGCCGCCCGCAGTGGCGGCCCTCCTCGACCGGCTCCGGTCGGTTCCCGGAGTCGTGGATGCCTCGACCGGCAGCTTCGTCCCGCTCGGGTGGTCGTGCTGCAACTCCGCCTCCGCCGAGCCGGAGGGCTACACGCCCCGCCCGAACGAGAACACCTCGGTCGTCTACTCACGGGTCAGCCCCCGGTATTTCGAGACCATGGGGATTCCCGTCCGCTCCGGGCGAACGTTTCAGGCCTCCGACGATCGAACCGCGCCGCGCGTCGTCCTCGTCAACGAGAGCTTCGTGCGCCGGTACTGGAACGGCCTCGAGCCGATCGGTCGCCGGATCCGCCAGGCCGGGGCCGACTTCACCGTCATCGGCGTGGTGGCCGATGGGAAATACCGCACCCTCGCGAGCGACCCGTTCCCGATCATCTACCGGAGCTTTGCCCAGAGTTATACCGAGGGCTTCACCATCCACGTCCGGGCGGACGGCGATCCCTCCGGGCTGGTCAACGCCCTCCGCCGCGAGTTCCTCGCGGTCAATCCGGACCTGCCGTTCCTGAGCCCGCGGACCATGCGCCAGGAAATGCAGCAGTCGACGATCGGACAGGAAATCGGATCCCGGACGCTGGCGGTGTTCGGCGCGATCGCGCTGCTGCTCGCGGCGGTGGGTGTCTACGGCGTCATGTCCTTCCTCGTGACGCAGCGGACCCGCGAGATCGGGATCCGGGTGGCCCTCGGGGCCGCCGCGGGCACCGTGAGCCGACTCGTGATCGGCCGGGGGCTCCGGATCACCTTGATCGGTGCGGCGGTCGGCGTCGTGGCGGCCCTCGGTGCCGGCCGTCTCCTTCAGGGCCTCCTCCTCGGGGTCAGCCCCGCCGATCCCCTGACCTTCGCCGCCATCGTGTTCCTGCTCGTGGCCGTGGCGGTGGTGGCTTGCCTCGTGCCGGCCCGCCGGGCAGCCCGCATCGATCCCGTCATTTCCCTCAAGGCGGAGTAGGACGATCGGCGCTCCCGGGATAGTTTCCACGGGGACCGTGACCGTCACTCCGCCAACCGACCGATGATTCGCCTCGCCAACATCGAGAAGTTCTTCCAGACCGGGCCGACCCGGACCTTCGTGCTCCGCCAGGTGGACCTGACCATCCTGCCCGGCGAGTTCGTGACCATCATGGGTCCGTCCGGCGCCGGCAAGTCCACCCTGCTCGGCATTCTCGGCATGCTCGACGCCACCTGGAGCGGGGAGTACTACTTCCTCGACGAGCCGGTCCATGCGCTCAAGCCCAAGCACCGGGCGGAGCTCAACAAGCAGTACATCGGCTTCGTGTTCCAGCAGTACCACCTGATCGACAGTCTGACGGTTTACGAGAACATCGAGACCCCGCTGACCTACCGGGACTACGGCCGGGGTGACCGCCAGTCGATGGTGGCCGACATTCTCGACCGGTTCCAGATCGTCGGCAAGAAAGACCTGTTCCCGAACCAGTTGTCCGGCGGCCAGCAGCAGCTGGTCGGCGTGGCCCGGGCGGTGGTCGCCAAGCCACGGCTGATCCTCGCCGACGAGCCGACCGGCAACCTCCACTCGGATCAGGCCCGCGAGATCATGGAGCTGTTCACCCGGCTCAACCGGGAGGGCACCACGATCATCCAGGTGACCCACTCGAAGGAAAACGCCCAGTACGGCAACCGGATCATCCAGCTCAAGGATGGCTGGGTCGTGGGCGAGGAACGGGTGCGGTGACCACCGAGAAGCCGGTCGTCCTCATCGCGGACGACCAGCCCGATGTCGTCGAAGCCCTCCGGCTCCTGCTCAAGGCGGAAGGGTACCTCACCCTCACCGCGCACGTCCCCGAAGGGGTCATCGCGCTCCTCGAGCGCAACGCGGTCGATGCCGCCCTGATCGACCTCAACTACACCCGCGACACGACCTCCGGCCGGGAAGGGCTCGACCTCCTCTCCCGGATTCGCTCGATCGACCCGACCCTCCCGGTCGTCGTCATGACGGCGTGGGGCAGCGTCGACAAGGCGGTCGAGGCGATGCGGATCGGCGCCCGGGACTTCATCGAGAAACCCTGGGACAACGCCCGCCTCCTCACCACGCTCCGGACCCAGATCGAACTGGCCCGGGCCCTCCGGTCCGCCAACCGGCTCGAGCAGGAAAACCGGCTGCTCCGCCGCGAGGGCGCCCCGACCCTCATCGCCGAAGCGCCCGCGATGCGGCCGATCGTCAGCATCATGGAGCGGATCGCGCCGAGCGACGCCAACGTGCTGATTACCGGAGAGCACGGCACCGGGAAGGAAGTCGTCGCCCGGTGGCTTCATGCCAACTCGAACCGCGCCGAGAAACCGCTCGTCATCGTCAATGCCGGCGGGCTGCCGGAAGGCGTCTTCGAAAGCGAGCTCTTCGGTCACGTCAAAGGCGCGTTCACCGACGCCAAGACGGACCGGATCGGCCGGTTCGAGATGGCCAACGGAGGCACCCTTTTCCTCGATGAAATCGCCAACATCGGTCTGGCCCAGCAGGCGCGCTTGCTGCGGGTCCTCCAGACCGGCGAACTCGAGCGGGTGGGCTCCTCCCAGACCCGACGGGCGGACGTGCGGGTGATCGCCGCAACCAACGCCAACCTCCGCGCCGAAGTGGCGGCCGGCCGGTTCCGCGAGGACCTCCTCTTCCGCCTCAACACCATCGAGCTGCATCTGCCGGGCCTCCGCGACCGGCTCGAGGACCTCGTCCCGCTGGCCCAGCACTTCCTGGCGATCCACAGCAAGCGCTATCGCCGGCCGCTCCTCGGCTTCAGCGACGACGCCGTCCAAGCCATGCGCTCCTATGAATGGCCGGGCAACGTCCGCGAACTCGACCACGCCATCGAACGCGCGGTTCTCCTCGCCCAGGGCGACCGGGTCGAAGCCTGGGATCTCGCCCTCCGCGGCGCCGCCGCGGCCGAAGGCGGGGAACCGTCCGCCGACAAGAGCCTCGATCAACTCGAGCAGGACGCCATCCGCCAGGCGCTGGCCCGGGCCGACGGGAACGTCAGTGTCGCCGCCAAGGCCCTCGGGCTGAGCCGCTCGGCGCTCTACCGCCGTCTCCAGCGATACGGGATTTCGGCCTCGTGAACCAGGCCGCGGGGTGAGGCGGCTCGCCCACGACCAGCGGATCTTCGCCCTGGCACTGCTCGCGGGGCTGCCCGCTCTCGTGGCCGCCGGCATTCTCCTCTTCCGGACCGACACCAGCGGCCTCTTTCGCTGGACCATCCTCGGCCTGCTGGCCGCCGTCTGGCTCGGCGCCGCCCGCGCCGCCCAGGTCCGGGTGGCCCGCCCGCTCCAGGTCATCGCCAACATCGTCGCCGGCCTGCGCGAGGGCCACTTTACCATCCGGGCCCGCGCCGAAGAGGGCACTGATGTCCTCGGCGCGCTCCGCCGCGAGCTCAATCAGCTCAGCGAGACGCTCAAGGAGCAACGCCTCGGCGCGCTCGAGGCGGATGCCCTCCTCAAGCGGCTGATGGAGGAGATCGACGTGTCGGTCTTCGCCTTCGACCCCGAAGGCGTGCTCCGGGTCACCAACCGGGCCGGCGAACGTCTCCTCGGCCAGCCGAGCGAGCGGATGCTGGGCCGAACGGCGCGGTACCTCGGACTCGAGACCTGCCTCGAGGGCGAGACCCCTCGGATCATCGAACTCACCCTGCCCGGCACCGGATCCGGGCGCTGGGAACTCCGCCGCCGGAACTTCCGGCAAGGCGGTCTTCCGCTCGAGCTCGTGGTGCTGGCGGACATCAGCCGGGTGCTCCGGTCGGAGGAACGCCAGCTCTGGCAGCGGTTTGTGCGGGTGCTGAGCCACGAGATCAACAACTCGCTCGCTCCGATCAAGTCGGTGGCGGCCACGCTGACCGGTCTCGTGGATCGCTCCCCCCGGCCGCCGGACTGGGAAGAGGATCTCCGCAGCGGCCTCGACGTCGTGGCCGCCCGCGCCGATTCGCTGAACCGGTTCATGGCGTCCTACGCCCGCCTCGCGAAACTGCCGCCCCCGACTTTCGGGCCCGTCAGTATCGGCGCCTGGATCGCCCGGGTCGCCCCGCTCGACCAGCGGGTACCGGTCGTCGTGGAACCCGGGCCCGAACTCACCATCGAGGCCGACGCCGATCAGCTCGACCAGCTCCTCATCAACCTGGTCAAGAACGCCATCGAGGCGTCCCTGCCGTCCGGCGGACCGGTGGAGATCGGTTGGGTCGAGCATGCCGACACCGTCGAGGTGTCGGTCCGGGACCAGGGCCCCGGTCTGGGGTCGACGGCCAACCTCTTCGTCCCCTTCTACACCACCAAGCCCAGCGGCTCGGGGATCGGCCTCGTCTTCAGCCGCCAGGTGGCCGAGGCCCACGGCGGCCACCTCCTGGTGGCGAACCGGACCGACCGGCGCGGCGCCGAGGCCCGAATCGTTCTCCCCAAGACGGCCCGGCGGGACGCCTAGCCTAACGGCGGCCCGATCGGTAGCTTGAAAGCCGATCCGGCCGCCGTTCGTTGATGCAAGTACTTGCGGTGTAACGATTTGGTGAACTGGACCCTGGCAGAATGAAACCGGTGGTCACCCTCGGGGGATACATGGAGCAGCACGACCGGGCCGCCGCCTTCGGCGGTGCCGACGGCCGGGCCTACTCCTGCGCCCTCTACGTGGACGACGAGCCGGACGAGGCCGGACGCTTCGCCGGGTCCCTGCTGTTCGTCCGGTGGGACGAGGCCGGGGCGGCTCCGGCGGGTCACGTCGAGAGCCCGGTGCTGGCCTACGGCCGGACCCCGGAGGAAACCCGCGAGCGCCTGGGCGCTATCTCGCTGTTCGACGCCAAAGCCGCCCTCGACGAGGCGATCGGTCGCCGGCCGGAGGGTTGGTAATCATGCCCAAGCGCGGCACTGTGATGGCCCGGTCCGGGTCCACGTACCGCGTGGCCACGCCGATGGGTGAGGTCACGGCGGTACTGCGCGGCAAGGTCAAGCGCGACGACCGCGACCGGATCGTGGTGGGTGATGTCGTCACCCTCGACCGGGTCGACAGCCACGGCGTGGCCGGCATCACCGGCGCCGAGCCGCGCCGCAACGTGCTCGAGCGCCGGAGCCCCACCGGCCGCGCCGCCCGGCCGGTGGCCGCGAATCTGGATCGGGTTCTCGTGCTCACGGCGGTGACCCAGCCGAAGCCGAATCCCGGTCTGATCGACCGGCTTCTCGTCATCGCCGAAGCGAACGACATCCCGGCGGGCGTCGTCATCACCAAGATCGATCTCGCCACCCACGCCGATCTCGGCGTCCGGTTCCGCAATGCCGGGTACCCGGTCTGGCCCGTCAGCATTCGGACCGGCGAAGGCGTCGACGACCTCGCGGCCGAGATCCGGGGCCACACGACGCTGCTGACCGGTCCATCGGGCGTCGGCAAGTCGAGCCTCCTCAATCGGATCCAGCCGGGTCTGGCCCTGCCCACCGGCGAGATCTCGGCGAAGATCCAGCGCGGCAAGAACACCACGGTGTCGGCGGTGATGGTGCCGCTCGAAGCCGGCGGTTTTCTCGTCGACACACCCGGGTTCAGCGACGTCGGCCTCGCCGGGGTCGAGCCCCGCGGGCTGGCCAACTGCTTCCCGGAAATGCGCCGCTTCGTGGCCAACTGCAAGTTTCCGGATTGCCACCACGTCACCGAGCCCGGGTGTGCCGTGCGCGCGGCGGTCGACGCCGGCGAAATCGCCGACGACCGCTACCAGACCTACCGCAGTCTCCTCACCGAACTCGGAGCCGCTCCCCGCGCCTGGGAGTAGCCCGCCACGGCATCGCCTGGCGCCGGGGTGGCGACTCCGGATTGACATAAACGTCTTAGGCTAAGATGTTTAGGTCAGACCGGACCGCGGAGCCGTCCCCATGGCCGAATCCATCGACGTGCTGCAGGGCACGCTCGACCTCCTCATCCTCAAGGCCCTCACCTGGGGCCCGATGCACGGATTCGAGGTGTCCCGCTGGCTCCTCCGGACGACCGACGACGCCATGGCCATCGAGGAGGGCGCCCTCTATCCGGCGCTCCACCGGATGGAGCGCCGGAAATGGCTCTCCTCGGAATGGGCCGTGACCGAACAGGGCCGCCGCGCCAAGTACTACCAGCTCACCCGGGAAGGGCGGGACCAGCTCCGGATCCAGACGACGGCCTGGCGTCGCTACGTCGCGGTGGTGGACAAGATCATGGCCGCCGCGCGCGCCCGATGAACCGGCCACTCCGCCGGATCTTCCGGCTCGCCTCCCGGGATGACCACGCCGTCTCCGACGCCGAGGCGGAACTCGATCTCCACCAGCACCTGCTGGAGGAGGAACTGATCGGGCGGGGAATCGCCGCCGGGGAGGCCCGCCGCCAGGCCAGGGAGGCGATGGCCGGTCGTCGCCGCATCGCGGGTGAAATGGTCGCAATCGACCGCTCCGCCCGGCGGAAGACGGTCCGCGGCGAACGCCTCAGCCGCCTCGGCGCCGACCTCCGGCTCGCCGCCCGCGGGCTCCGCCGGGATCCCTGGTTCGCCTTGGCGGGAATCGTCCTCGTCGCCCTGGGTGTCGGGGCCAACGCCGGAATCTTCAGCGTGGTCAACGCCGCGTTCTTTCGGCCGCTGCCGTATCCCGCGCCGGACCGGCTCGTCTCCGTGCTTGAGACCCGCCGGGGGCACCTGATGCGGGTCGCCGGCGCCAATTATCTCGACTGGGAAGCTCAGGCCGACGGGTTCACGGCCCTGGCGGGCTATTTCTCCTATCCGGTCGTGTTTGCCACCGGCGATCGGCCCGAACAGCTGACCCTCGCTGCCGTCTCCCGAAGCTTCGCCACCGTGCTGGGTCGCGCGCCCCGGGTCGGCCGCTGGTTCTCGGCGGATGAGGCCCGCCCCGGCGGGCCACCGGTCGTCGTCGTCTCCTGGCGGCTCTGGCGCGATCGCCTCGGCGCCGACTCGGCGGCGTTAGGCACGCCGATCCGGGTCGACGGCCGGCTTCTCCCGATCGTCGGCGTGCTGCCGCCGGAGGCGGACCTCCCGGTGGGTGCGGACCTCTGGGTGCCGCTGGAACCGTTTCTCGACGGCGCGAGCCGGACCGGCCACAACTACGACGTCGTCGGCCGGCTGCAACCGGACGTCTCAGCCGAAGCCGCCGAGCGGTCGCTCACCCTGCTGACCCGCCGGGTCACGGTGTCCGCACCGCCGAGTGAGTATCTCGCGGACGGGGTGCGGGTCTTGCCCCTCCGGGAAACGCTGCTGGGGGAGACGCCCGGCGTGCTCCGTCTGCTGCAGGCGGCCGTGGCGCTCCTCCTGCTGGTCGCGGTGCTCAACCTCGCCACCCTGCTCCTGGCCCGCGCGGCGAAGCGCCAGAGCGAGACGTCACTGATGCTCGCCCTCGGCGCCTCCGGCCGGGATCTGGCCCAGCGGTCCGTGGTCGAGAGCCTGCTGGTGACGGCGCTCGGGGCCGGTTTGGGTCTCGGCCTCTGGCTCCTGGTCCGGCCCGTGGTCACCGGTCCCGTCGTGGCGGCCGTTCGGTTCGTGCGGGACTTGCCGCTCGACTTCAGGGTGATCGGCTTCGTGGTCGGGGTGATCGTGGCGGCGGGACTGCTGGCCGGGGTCGTGCCGGCCCTCTGGTCGGCCCGGGCCACCGCCGGATCGTCTGCCGCGGCCGTGAATCGGTTCACCGGTGCCTCGCGGCCGATGTGGCTCCTCGTGGCCGGCGAAGTGGCCCTCACCTTTCTCCTCCTCGCGGCCGCCGGCCTGCTGGGTCGGAGCCTGGCCCGGTTGCTCGATCAGCCGCTCGGGTTCGACCCGTCCGGTCGCCTCGCGATGAGCGTGAGTCTGCCGACGCAGGAAGGGTCCCCGTACCGCGACCACGACCGGTACCGCGGGTTCGTCACCCAGTTGCTCGACCGGGTCGCGGCGATTCCCGGCGTCGAGTCGGTCGCGGCCGGTGCGGCCCTGCCGCTCCTCGGCTCGTCTCCGGACGGCGCCGCGCGTATTCAGGGAGAGCCGTCGGATGCAGGCGGTCCGGCGGCGGTTTCGGAACTCCGCGTGGTGAGCCCCGGCTACTTCGCCACGCTCGGTATTCCCCTCGTCGCCGGCCGCGAGTTCGAATCCGCCGACCAGCCCGGTAGCCCCTACGTGGCGGTCGTCAACGAGGCGTTCGCCCGGACCCACCTTCGCGGCGAAAGCCCCCTGGGCCGCCAGGTCCGGTTTCCGGGAATGGACTGGAGCGGGGCCGATCGGTGGGCCACCGTGGTCGGTGTCGTCGGCGACGTCCGCGAACGCGGCCCGGCGTCCCGCGCCTATCCGGCGATCTACTACACCTTCCTCCAGCGGCCGCAACCGTACCGCGATCTCCAGGTGGCTGTCCGGCTTGGCCGAGCCGGGTCCGCGCCGGTGCTCGAGGCGATGCGCCGGACCCTCGCCGATCTCGAGCCGATGGTGCCGTTCGAGGGCCGCACGATGGACACCGCCGTCGGTGCGGCCGTCGCGGGCCCGCGGCTCCGGATGCTCGTGCTCACCGGTTTCGCCGCGATGGCCCTCTGCCTCGCGGGTGTCGGCCTCTTCGGGGTGATTGGTTTCGTGGTTCTGCAGCGGAGCCGGGAGATCGGGGTGCGGATCGCCCTCGGGGCGTCCTCCCGACAGGTCGTCCTGATGGCACTCCGGCATGCGGCGGCGCCGGTGGCCCTCGGGCTCGGGGTGGGCGTCGCGATGGCTGTCGCCTTCAGCCGCCTGCTGCGAGGTCTCCTCTTCGGGATCTCGACCCTCGACCCGGTGGCCCTTGGCGCAGCCATGCTGGCCATCGTGGTAGTCACGCTGGTCGCCTGCATTGGGCCGATCCGGCGAGCCCTCGCGGTGGACCCGGCGCTGGCGCTGCGCCCGGAATAGGCCGGCGCTCTATTCGGTCCGGGGCTTCAGCGTCCAGCGGCTGGTGTCGCGCCGGTCGACCTTGTCCATCATCCGGTCGAAGGCGGTCTGCAAGTCGATGCCTTCCCGATTGGCCATGCAGATCAGCACGAAGATGATGTCCGCCATCTCCATCCCGAGATCGCCTTCCGGTTCGTCCTTCTTCTTCGTCTTCTGGCCGAACCGATGGTTGACCTCGCGGGCCAGTTCGCCGACTTCCTCGGTGAGCCGGGCGAGGTTCGTGAGCGGGTGGAAGTAACCCTCCTCGAACCGGGAGATCCACGCGTCGACCCGGGCCTGGCATTCGGTGAGCGACATCGGTTCAACCCCCGCCGAGCGCCCGAATCAGCGCCTTCATGAAGGCCGGCAGGTCGGCCGGGGTCCGCGAGGAAATGAGATGGCCGTCCACGACGACCGGGCTGTCTTCCCACTGCATCCCGGCGTTGACGAGGTCGTCCCGGATCGCGCCGACGCTGGTGCCGCGCTTGCCCCTGACGATGCCTGCCGAGATCGGAACCCAGCCGGCGTGGCAGATGAAGGCGACCGGCTTCCCGGCCGCGAAAATTTCCCTGGTCAGGTCGAGGACCTTCGCCGACCGCCGGAGGATGTCCGGCGCGTAGCCGCCGGGAATCACCAGGCCGTCGAAATCCGCGGCGGCGAGCCCGTCCACGCTGGTGTCGACGGTCAGCGGATACCCCCGCTTGCCCTGGTAGGTCGGCTCGCCGAGGCCGGCCACGACCGTCGTCGCCCCCTCCTCCTCGAGTCGGATCTTCGGGTACCACAGCTCCAGGTCCTCGTACCAGTTCGCGGCGAAGATCAGGATGCGTTTTCCGGTGAGCGGCATCGGCGCCTCGGCGTCGGTTGTGGAGTATCTTTCCCCGGGAAACATACTCCGCCGTCCAGACCCTCCACCGATTCGGACCGCCATGCGCAGCCGGGACCAGATCCTCGCCAATCTCGAAACCATCTACCGCGAGTCCTACGACCGGGCCCGGGAAACCGACGACACGAAACGCATGAGCGACCTGGACTGCGCCTACGTCCGGGATCAGTTGACGATGGAGGTCCTGCTCGACATCCGGGATCTGTTCTCGGTGACCCCGGCCGCCACCAAGACCGGTGGCACCGCCCTGGAGAAACTCGAGGCCATCCGCCGCCTCACCAAGTTCCGCTGATCGGAGCCCTCATGTCCCCCCGCCTCCCGTTCGTCGCCGGATTCCTCCTCGCGGCGGCCTGCGCCCGGCCGTCGCCCACCGACGCGGATCTCGTGATCTTCGGCCGGATCTGGACCGGCGATCCGGCGGCGCCCGTCGCGGCGGCCCTCGCCGTGCGGGGCGATTCGATCGTGCTGACGGGCGACAGCGTCGCCGTCGTCGCCCTCGTCGGACCGGCGACCGAGGTGGTGCCGGCGCCGGGTCTCGTCACGCCCGGGCTCCTCGACGACCACGTCCACCTGTTCATGGGCGGCTTCCAGCTGGCCAGCGTCGATCTCCGGGACGCCGCCACGCCCGAGGAATTCACCCGGCGCCTCAAGACGTTCGCGGCCACCCTCCCGCCCGGCGAGTGGATCCAGGGCGGCAGTTGGGATCACGAGCTCTGGCCGGGAACACCGCTCCCGGATCGAAGCTGGATCGATTCGGTCACGCCGAACAACCCGGTCTTCGTCACCCGGCTCGACGGCCACATGGCGCTCGCCAATACGGCTGCGCTCGAGGCCGCCCGGATCGATCGGTCGGTCGGCACCGTGGCGGGAGGGGAGATCGTCCGCCGGGCCGACGGTGAGCTCACCGGCGTCATGAAGGACGAGGCGCAGGGCCTCGTGGGCCGGGCGATTCCCGAACCGTCCCCCGCCCAACTCGACTCGGCCCTGACCCGGGCCATGCGTCATGCCGCCGAGAAAGGCGTCACCGGGATCGCGAGCGTCTCGACGAGCTGGAGCGAGATCGCGGCGGTGCGCCGGGCCCGCGACCGCGGCGCGCTCACCTTCCGCGTCAGCAACTACACACCGCTGGCGGGCTGGCAGGCCGCGGCCGAGTCGCTCCGGGTCAACGGGCCGGGCGACGCCTGGATCCGCACCGCCGGTGTGAAGGGGCTCATCGACGGTTCGCTCGGTTCGACCACCGCCTACTTCGATGCGCCCTACGCCGATGCCCCCCGCACCGCGGGCTTCCTCACGATTCCCGAGGACTCGGCCCGGCGCTGGATCCTCGGCGCCGATTCGGCCGGCCTCCAGCTCGCCGTCCACGCGATCGGCGACCGGGCCAACGGCCTGGTGCTCGATCTCTTCGCGGAGGCGGCCGCCCGGAACGGACCGCGTGACCGCCGGTCGCGGATCGAGCACGCCCAGCACCTCCGGCCCCGGGACGTTCCCCGCTTCGCCGAACTCGGCGTGATTCCCTCGATGCAGCCCTACCACGCCGCGGACGACGGGCGGTGGGCCGAGAAACGGATCGGGCCGGTGCGGATCAAGACGACGTATGCGTTCCGGTCGCTGCTCGCCGCGGGTGCCCGCCTGACGTTCGGCTCCGACTGGACCGTCGCCCCGCTCGACCCCCTCCTCGGGGTCGAGGCGGCGGTTACCCGCCGCACCATCGACGGCGCGAAGATCTTCGTGCCTGAGGAGCGGATCACCGTCGACCAGGCGCTCCGGGCCTACACCGTCGAGAACGCGTACGCGATGTACCTCGATGGCGTCGTCGGCCGCCTCGCTCCCGGGCTCAAGGCGGATCTCGTGATCTTCGATCGGGACCTGCTCACGATGCCGGTCGATTCGATCCCCGCCGCCCGCGTGCTCCGGACCATGGTCGGCGGCCGAACCGTCTACCGGGCGCCATGAGGCTCGTCGGTCGGACGGTATTTCTCGGACTCCTGGCGCCGGTCCTGGGTGCCGCGCTCGGATACCTCGTCGCGGCCACCGGCAGCGGCCAGTCGGCGGCCGGCGCCTGGCCCTATGCGATCGGCGCGACGCCGCTCGCGGCCCTTTTCGGCGCGCTGGCGGCGCGGCTCGACGGGCCACCGGTGTCCCGCAGCCTCGGTGTCGCCGGGGCCCTTCTCGCGCTGGCGGCAGCCCTCGTCACCGCGCTCGTGATGGCCACGATCCGTTTCCGCCTCGCCGGGGCCACCGGGCTGGTGGCGCCCGCTGCCCTCGTCGCGACGCAGGAATTCCACCTCCTGGCGGGACTCCTGCCGGCGCTCGCCCTGGTCGGCTGGCGGCTGGGTACCACCCGCCGGAAGGCCTTGGCCCTGCCCGCGTCGGGAGCCGTCGGGATCGCCGGCGCCGTGGCGGCCGGCCCGAGCCTCATTCTCACCGCGGCGGTCGGCCGGGTCCTGCCCCTGTCGCCGCCGTTGCTCGCCCTGCTCTTCGTCGCCCTCGTCGTCATCGCGTCCTGGCCCCGGCGGGCGTGACGGCGAGGCCGGCCCGCCCGCCGATTTCCCTCTGAACGAGGCGGCTCCGACCGGGTGCAGGGCTCTGCAGTTCCGCCTCGCGCCCTCCGGCGGCGACGGCTAAATTGCGCGGGCTGCTCCGGACCGTTTTCCGTCCGGCTTCCGAACCAAACCCGAGCCACGGAATCTCATGGCAACGCGCGCATCCAGTCGGGCCAGGACCGCTTCCCGCCTCGAAAAGGCCGACCTGCTCGACCTCTACAAGACGATGCTGCTGTCCCGCCGCATCGACGACAAGGAGATCCAGCTCAAGCGCCAGAACAAGATCTTCTTCCAGATCTCCGGCGCGGGCCACGAAGCGGTGCTCGCGGCGGCGGCCCGGATTCTCCGACCCGGCTCGGACTGGTTCTACCTCTACTACCGCGATCGGGCCCTCTGCCTGGGCCTCGGCATGACGGCGACGGAGATGCTCCTCAGCGCTGTCGGCGCGGCCGACGACCCCAATTCGGGCGGCCGCCAGATGCCGTCGCACTGGGGCCACAAGGATCTCAACATCGTGTCGGTGTCGAGTCCCACCGGCACCCAATTCCTCCAGGCCGTTGGCGCCGCCGAGGCGTGGGTCCGGCTCAGCGAAAACGACCAGGTGCCCGGCCGCGAGCAGATGATCGCCGGGGACGAAGTGGTCCTCTGCACCACCGGCGACGGCACCACCAGCGAGGGCGAGTTCTGGGAGTCGCTCAACACGGCCTGCAACCTCAAACTGCCGGTCGTCTACCTGGTCGAGGACAACGGGTACGCCATCTCGGTCCCGGTCGAAGTCAACACGGCTGGCGGCTCGATCTCGAAGCTCCTCACCGGCTTCCCGGGGCTCTTCATCCAGGAAGTCGACGGCTGCGATCCGCTCGCGTCCTACGATGTGATGCAGAAGGCCATCGAGTACGCGCGCCAGCGCAAGGGCCCGGCCCTGGTCCACGCCCACGTCATCCGCCCGTACAGCCACTCGCTCTCCGACGACGAGGTCAACTACAAGCCGACCGCCGAGCGGGAGGCCGAGGCCAACCGGGATCCGGTGTTTGCCTTTCCGCGGTACCTGGTGGAGCAGGGGATTGCCACCGAGGCCGAGATCGAGCTGATCAAGAAGGCCGTCGAGGACGAAGTCGAGGTGGCGACCGCCACCGCGCTGGCCTCGCCCCAGCCGCCGGTGTCGTCGATCTACCAGTATGTCTACTCGCCGGACGTCGATCCCACGTCGGAGCAGTTCGACACCGAGGACGATCCCCGCTTCTCGGGCGATCCGACCACCATGGTGGATCTCCTCAACATCTGCATGAAGGACGAGATGGCCCGCGATCCCCGGGTCCTCGTCTTCGGCGAGGACGTCGCCGACGTGAGCCGGGACCAGTACCTCGGCGACGTGAAGGGCAAGGGCGGCGTCTTCAAGGTGACCTGGGGGCTGCAGAAGGCCTTTGGCGCCAACCGGGTCTACAACTCGCCGCTGGCGGAGGCCAACATCGTGGGCCGGGCCATCGGCCTCGCCACCCGGGGGCTCAAGCCGGTCGTCGAGATCCAGTTCTTCGACTACATCTGGCCCGCCTACATGCAGCTCCGCAACGAGCTCGCGATTCTCCGGTGGCGCTCGAACAACGCCTGGCCGGCGCCCGTGGTCGTCCGGGTGACCTACGGCGGCTATCTCAAGGGCGGCGCGCCGTACCACAGCCAGACCGGGGCGTCGGTGTTCACGTCGGTGCCCGGGCTCCGGGTCGTCTGCCCGGCCACCGCACTCGACGCCAACGGCCTGCTCCGCACCGCGATCCGGTGCGAGGATCCGGTGCTGTTCCTCGAGCACAAGCACCTCTATCGCCAGACCTACAACAAGGCGCCGAATCCCGGCCCGAACTTCATGATCCCGTTCGGCAAGGCGCGGGTCGTACGCGAAGGCACCGATCTGACGGTCGTCACCTACGGAGCCACCGTCCAGCGCTCACTCGTGGCCGCGAAGGCGCTCGAGGAGGAACAGGGCCGGTCGGTCGAGGTGATCGATCTCCGCACCCTCTCCCCGGTGGACTGGGAAACCATCTTCCAGTCGATCCGCAAGACGAACCGGGCCCTGGTCGTCTACGAGGACGGTCTGTCGTGGGGCTACGGTGCCGAGATCGCGGCCCGGATCGCCGACGAGGCGTTCGCCTGGCTCGATGCTCCGGTCCGCCGGGTGGCGGCCACCGATACCTTCGTGGCGTACGCGCCGGAGCTCGAAGACGTCATCCTGCCCCAGGTCGAAAGCATCAAGGCGGCGATGGAAGGAACCCTGCAGTTCTGATGCGGCGCTTCTTCCTGGTCACCCACCGCTGGCTGGGTCTCGGCGCGGCGCTGTTTCTCACGCTCGCCGGGGTGTCCGGCATGCTCCTGGTCTGGAGCGACTCCGAGACCCTCGAGATGTTCCACAAGCGTCTCTTCCTCGGCGAATTCGGGGAATGGCTGCTGATCGCGAGCACCGCGATCTTCCTCTTCCTGGCCGTCGGCGGCGTGGTGCTCTGGTGGCGCCGGAAGATTCTCACCATTCGCGGCGGCCGCGGCTGGTGGCGTACCCTCTTCGACCTCCATCACGCCCTCGGCATGATCGCGATCGTCGTGACCCTGCTCATCGCGGGGACCGGGATCGGGATCGTGATCGAGGAAGAGGAGCACGAAAGGGAGGCCCGGGTCTCCCGCGAAGAGGAACGGGTCCGGGAAGAGGACGAGGCCCTCTACCGGCTCCACACCGGACGGACCTTTCCCCCGCCCCTCAAGGTCGTCTGGGCGCTGGCATCCCTTTCCTTCGGGATCCAGGCGCTCTCCGGATTCTTCATGTGGTGGAAGCCCCAGCAGGGGCAGGGCGGCGAGAGCTGACCGGCGCCGCCTAACGGCGCCGGCAGATCATCAGCTCGGTACTCGGGCTCTCGGACCGGTTCCGGACCAGGTTCCGTTCGACGGGATAGAGGATCCGGCCGAGGAGGCCCCCCAGTCGGTCGCTCACCACCGCGGGCGACACCAGCGCCGTCCACGCCCACCGGACCAGTCGCGAGCGGGTATCCGCAGGATAATTCATCAGGACGAACATCGGGACGCGGCCGACGATGTCGAATCCGGCCTGGTCGAGCGCGGCCGTGATCTCGGCCAGGGATCGGCTCACCTGATGGGTGACCCGGATCGTCGGCTGATGGATGAAGTTGTCCGACCAGAGAAAAACGCCGCCCGGCTTGAGCAGCCCTGCCAGATTGGCCAGGGCCCGCGCGTAAGCCGCGTCGTCGACGATGTGGAACAGGACATCGAAGGCGCTCACGGCGTCGAACCGGCCGGCCTCGTCGGCCAGCGGGCCCGTGAACGGCGCCCCGATGTCGGCCCGGAGAAACCGCCCGGCGGGAAACCGGGCCGCCAGCCGCTCGACCGCCACGTCGGTCAGGTCCACGCCGGTGACCTCGGCACCGCGGGCCAGCCACCGCTCCACGTAGAACCCGGTCCCCGACCCGACGTCCACCACCCGGTGACCGGCACCGAGCCCCAGGTCGTCGGCGACCCGGTCGAAGACCTCTCCGCGAACCCGGTACATCCACTCGTTGAACCGGCGGCCCAGCCGCAAATAACCGACGCCTTCGAGATTGAAGTGATCCCGAAGGCGTCGTTCCCAGTAATCCTGCGCGGCAAACGGCTGCGTCAACTAGTCGCCTCTTTGATCTCGCTCGCGGCCGCGATCAAGTGATCGACGTCGCGCGAGAGCGCCCGGGCCGCCTGCGTGGCCTGGGTCAGGTCGCCGACGACGCCGCCCACGCCCGCGGAGCGGACCCGGATCAGATCGAACCGCACGTTCTGCATCGCCAGCACGCTCGACTCGAGCCGGTCGGCGATGGCCTGGCGCCGGTTGGACAGCTCCGACGCCGTCCGGAACTGCTGCTCCAACAACCGGAATTGCCGATCCCGCTCATCGGTCTGCGGCTGGTTCGAGAGATCCTCGAGTCGGGCCTTGATCTGGTCCGGCGCTTCGGTCGTGAAGCCCTGGTCGAGGTCGTTGAGCGTCTTGGCCAGGTCCATGGCCCGCGAGTAGAGCGCCTCGGTGGTTTCTACCACTTCCGGCAGCAACTCGCGGTCGGCGGCCGGCAGCCGCTGCATCATGCCGAGGATTGCCGCGCGGTCCTTGTGGACCTGGTCGACCTTGTCGAAGTGCGCCCCGAACTCCGCCGCCCGCGGCGGGCCGATGGTCCGCCGGGCCTTGCCCTTGCCGGATGCCGCCTGGATCGCGTCGGGGGCCGGAGGGCGGTCCAGCACGTCCCGCCAGCTGTAGCCCGCCTGCCAGAGTTGGGCGTAGCTCTTGAGCAGCGGGAAACCCATCACCGCGGCCGGCAGCAGGAACCAGGGTCCGTCGCCCACGGCCACGTTGAGAAGGAGACAGCCGCCGGTAACCGCGGCCCACCGGGCGAACTGGTCCCGGACCCGCTGGACGATCTTCGGCTCGCCGGTATCCGGCACCGGCATCGTCTCGTCCCGGCTGTCGCGGCGGATCCATTCACCCCGCTCGTTCCGGACCCACTGGCCGCCGCCGAGCGAGGCGGGCCGCTGGGCCTGGCTCGGCCGCGGCGCCAACGGCGCCCGGCCGGCGGCGCCGCCGGCCAGCCGCTGCGGCGATCGGTAGGGGCTCGACGGCCGCGGCCGCGTGGAACCGCCGGACGGCCGCCGCATCTCACGGCTCGACGTCGCGGCGGGCCGGTACCCGGTTACGGTCCGGCTCTCGAGCGCACGGCGGAGCGCATCGGCCGTGGGCCAGCGGCTCTCCGGATCTTTTTCCAGGCACCGGGCCACCGCGAGCGACAGATCCTCCGGTACCTCGGGACGCGACAGATGCAGCACCGGGGCGGGCTCGGTGATCTGCTTCATCAGAATCCCGGCGACCGTCGGGGCGTTGAACGGCAACTCGCCGGTCAGCATCTGGTACGTCACCACGCCGAGGCTGTAGATGTCCGACCGGCCGTCGATCTCGCGCTCGCCGGCGGCCTGCTCGGGGCTCATGAACTGGGGCGTGCCGATCGCCACCCCGACACCGGTGAGCGTCGCCCCCGACGAACCGGACACCGCCTTGGCGATCCCGAAGTCGGTGACCATGACCCGCCCGCGGGTTCCCTCGAGAAGGACGTTGTCCGGCTTGATGTCGCGATGGATGATCGAGAGGCTGTGGGCGGCGGAGAGAGCGTCGGCCGTTTCCTTCATGATCCGGCGGGCTTCGTCCGGAGGGAGCTTGCCGCGGCGCTTGATCCGGCCCCCAAGCGACTCGCCCTCGACGTACCCCATGACGAAATACACGAGACCGGCGCCGTCGCCGACGTCGTGGATTGGCACGATATGCGGATGACTCAGCCGCGCAGCGGTCTGCGCCTCGCGGGTGAATCGTTCTCGAATGTCTTTCTGAAAGGCGAGCTCCGGCGGCAGCACTTTGATGGCCACCCGCCGGTGAAGACGTTCGTCACGCGCCCGGAAGACGACCCCCATGCCGCCGCGACCGATTTCGCCTTCGATCGTGTACGCTTCGCCCAACGCCTCCTTGAGACGCTGGGCCAGCGGCCGATCACTCGAGTCGTTCGGTTCGGTCATCCCTTTGGCACGTTCCAATCGGCGAAACGTTGAAGCCGCAAGAGCTTACCAATTTCGCTCAAGCGGGCCCCGAGGGCAACCGTTCGAGTCGTGCTGGCATACTCTCCCGGCACCTGGCTGAGGTCCAGCCAATCTGGCATGTTCGACGGACCGTCACATGGCGTAGGGGCAGGCTTCGTACCACGATTTTTCGACCCCCGATGGGACGCCGAATCGACAACCGACGCCGCGACAATAGCTTAACCCAAACCGGGCCGGCACGGCACGGCGGATGCCCAACATGGTTCCAACCGCGTCGCCGCGGAGGACGAACTCGCGCCCCCCGCGCCGATCGACGCTATCAGTACGGAAGGTGCCAGCCATGACTGAACGACTCACCCTCCCGGTGCTCCCCCTCCGAGAGCTGGTGCTGTTCCCCGGGGTCACAACGCCGATTGGCGCGGGCCGGCCCGGCACGGTGCGCGCGATCGAAGCCGCGCTCGCGACCCCCGACAAGACGATTCTGACCGTTTGCCAGCGCGACAATACCGAACAGGTCGCCTCGGACGGTCTCTACACGATCGGCACCATCGCCCACATCACCCAGGTCCAGCGCGGCCTCAACGGCATGCAGGTCCTGCTGACGGGGCAGAAGCGGGCCATCGTCATGCACGTCGGTGAGAAGGACGGCTTCCTCGAAGCGATCTGCCGCGAGGCCGAAGAAATGCCGCCCCTCAATGCCGAGGACCCGGCGTTCGTCGCGCTGCATCGGGAAGTGCGGCAGCGCGCGGCCGAGTTGGGCCACAAGTCCGGCCTGCCGGATGAAGTCGTCCAGCAGGTGCTGTCGAGTACCACGGAACCCGGGCGCTTCGCCGACCTGGTCGCCGGCTACATCGACGTTCCGGCCACCCAGCGTCAGGCCCTGCTCGAAACCCTGTCCGTCGAGGAACGCCTCCGCCGGGTGCTGGTGCACGTCCAGCGGCAGATCTCCGTGCTCGACGCCCAGGAAGAGATCAAGTCACAGGTCCAGGAAGAACTCGGCGAGCGGCAGCGCGAGATGTTCCTCCGCGAGCAGCTCAAGCAGATCCGCAAGGAACTCGGCGAGGAAGACGAGGCCGACGAACTCGAAGGCCTCCGGGCCCGCCTCGAGGTGCTCGACCTGCCGCCCGAGGCCCGCAAGGAAGTCGATCGCGAACTCGGCCGCCTCGAGCGGATCGGCCGCGAGTCGATGGAAACCCAGGTCATCCGCACCTACCTCGAGACCATCGCGGAACTCCCCTGGAATGTCCGGAGTGAGGAGCACCTTGATCTCAAGGCGGCCGGCGACATCCTCGACGAAGACCACTACGCCCTCGGGGACGTGAAGGACCGGGTCCTGGAGTTCCTGGCGGTCCGGCAACTCAAGCAGGCCGCCGAGCGGGCGGAGGCCGACGCCGCGTCTGCCCGCGAGGCGGAACTCGGCGCCGCCGAGGACGCCGACAACACCTTGACCGGTGAGTTCGAGCGCCCCCGGCCCGAGGACGGCAAGGCGGTCGCCGGCAACGCCGACGACAAGGCGAAGGGACCGATCCTGCTCTTCATCGGCCCGCCGGGCGTCGGCAAGACCTCGGTAGCCAAGTCGATCGCGCGAGCCATGGGCCGCAAGTACATCCGCATCTCCCTCGGCGGCGCCCGCGACGAAGCGGACATCCGCGGCCACCGGCGGACCTACGTCGGCGCCATGCCGGGGCGGGTGATCCAGGGCCTCAAGCAGGTCGGGACCAAGAACCCCGT
The DNA here is from genome assembly GCA_050183815.1 of Gemmatimonadales bacterium. Taxonomy (GTDB): domain Bacteria; phylum Gemmatimonadota; class Gemmatimonadetes; order Gemmatimonadales; family GWC2-71-9; genus SHZU01. The sequence goes on from JBFXAY010000006.1 coordinate 76,125, forward strand.
GTTCCTGCTCGACGAGGTCGACAAGCTCGGCGTGTCGTTCCAGGGCGATCCGGCCTCGGCGCTGCTCGAGGTCCTCGACCCGGCCCAGAACGACAGCTTCGTGGATCACTATCTGGGCGTGCCCTTCGATCTGTCCGAGGTGCTGTTCATCTGCACCGCGAACTTCGTCCAGAACATTCCGGGCCCGCTGCTCGACCGGATGGAGGTCGTCGAGTTCTCCGGCTACACCGAGAAGGAGAAGCAGGTCATCGCCCAGCGATACCTGATTCCCCGGCAGCTCGAGGAGAACGGGCTCGAGGGGCGCAACGTCACGATCTCCGAGCCGGCGCTGACTGACGTGATCACCGAGTACACCCGGGAGTCCGGCGTCCGCCAGCTCGAGCGGGAGATCGGGAAGCTCGCCCGGAAAGTGGCCCGGAAGATCGCCGCCGGAGACGTCGCCGGTCCGGTGGTAGTCACCAAGGAAATGGTCGACGACTTTCTCGGCCGGCCCAAGGTCCACCCGGAAAAGGCGGCGCGGGAAGACCAGGTCGGGATCTCGACCGGCATGTACTACTCGGCCGTCGGCGGCGACATCATGTTCGTCGAGGCCTCGACGATGCGCGGCAAGGGTGAGCTGACCCTCACCGGCCAGCTCGGCGACGTGATGAAGGAGTCCGCCCGGGCGGCGTGGACCTACGCCCGCTCGCATGCGGCCGGCCTCCGGATCCCGGACGAGATGTTCGACCGCGACGTTCACATCCACGTGCCCGCCGGCGCGATCCCGAAGGACGGTCCCTCGGCCGGCATCACCATGGCCACGGCGCTGATCAGTGCCCTGTCGGGCCGACCCGCCCGCCACGACATCGCCATGACCGGTGAGATCACCCTGCGCGGCCGGGTGCTGCCGATCGGCGGTCTGAAGGAGAAGATCCTGGGCGGCGTCCGCGCCGGCATCTCCACCTTCATCATCCCGAAGGAGAACGAGGCGGACCTCGCCGACCTGCCGGAGGACGTCCGCCGGCGGATCACGGTCCACCCGGTCACCGTGCTGGGCGAGGTCCTGGCGCTGACCCTCCGGGGCGCCACGTTCAAGGAAGGCCGACTCCTCTTCGGCGACGACAACCCCCGGGACGTGGCGCCGCTGTCGATCAGCTACCCGCACTGAAGGCGAAGGTGCCTGAACGCGAACGGGGCCGGCGATGCGCCGGCCCCGTTCCGCTTCCGATCCGGCCCGTCGCTCAGACCGGTGCCAGGGCCTGATCCCGGCCCGCATGCTTCGCGGCCTGGAGTGCCTTGTTGGCCGCGCGGAGCACCTCGGTGGCATCCGCTCCGTGATCGGGATAACACGCCACGCCCGCGCTCACCCGCACCGGAATCGTCACGCCCCCGACCTGAACCGGCGCCGCCGCGATGGCCGCCCGGACCTTGTTGGCCACCATCACGGCGTCCTCCACCCGGCAGCGGCGGATCAGCGCCGCGAACTCTTCGCCGCCCATTCGGGCAGTGAGGTCGCTGGCGCGGATCGTCGTCGCGAGACTTCGGGCCACCCGGAGGAGGACCGCATCGCCGGCGTGCTGGCCGTGCTGCTCGTTGACCCGCCGGAGATGGTCGACGTCGAAGGTGAGATAGGCCACCTGCTCGTTGTTCCGCCGGGCGATCCCGATGGCCCGCTCGAGCTCGTCGGTCAGCGCCTCCTGGTTGAGGAGACCGGTGGCCTCGTCGCGGTGGGCCGCGCTCCGGATCGCCCGGCTCCGGTCGATCCGGGCCGCGATCGCATGGAGCAGGTGCGCCGGCGGGGTGTTCTTCGACTGGACGTCGTCCGCACCCGCGCGAATGGCCGCAAGACGATCGGCGTCCGACAGGTCGTTCCCGAGGACGATCACGGGCGTGAGCCGGTGTCCCGGCTGGTGGCGGAGCCAGCGGATCACCGCGGGCGCGGTGGTTTCCCGGAGCCGCCAGTCCACCACGACGGCGTCCCAATGGCCCTCCTCGACGGCGGAGCGGGCGCCCGCGATCGATTCGGTCACCTTGGCGTCGACCTGAACGCCCTCGAGGGCGCCGACGAGCCCGCGGACCTCCGGCTCGGAGTGATCCACGATCAGCACGGACCGCGGTGCCGTCGCCGATCGGCCGAGGGCCCGGGCGAAGGCCACCAACTCCCGGTCGGCGTGGCCGGCCGGAATCACCGCATCCACGCTGGCGAACGGGTGGAACAGCGGATCGATGGGCTGCGACGCTTCGACCAGGACGACGGCCCCGGGGCGCACCGGGCCGGGCTGGCCCCAGGCCGCGACCAGTGACCGCATGTCCTCGCCGTCTTCGGCCAGGATCACCGCCAGGTCGGGGCGCTCGGAGACCGGGATCTCGGTTGGCTCGAAGCCGAGCGGCTTGCGGTCGACCACGTACTGGGCGTCGCGCAGCAGCGTTTCGATGTCGTCCCGCCGGCTGCCGGCCGACCCGAGTACGAGCGCGCGCCAGCCGAACGCCGCGGCCGCCGGTGGCTCGAGCGTCGGCAGTCCCAGCGCCAACGCCGCCCGGTCGAACGATGCCGCGATCTGGCGGATCATGTTCTCCACCGTGGCCGCCCCGTCGGGACGCGGGTCAGGATGTTCGGTGAGCCAGGCTTCGGCGCCCCGGGCCAGCGACGTGATCTCGGGGAAGCCGTAGCTTCCGCCCGATCCCGCGAGCCGGTGGAAACGAGACTTGAGCGAGACCGCGGCGTCAGGCTCGCCGGCCTGCACGGCCGCGAGGTCCTTCCGCAGCTCGGCCAGCCGCGCGGGCGCCTCCGACAGATACTCGCGCCGGAGTTCTTCGTAGAAATCCGCGGCGCCGCTCATCGGGCCCCCCGGAAGGAGTCGAGTACCCGATGGGCCGAGGCGATGTGGACCGCGTCGGTGCCCCAGTGACCCGACACGGCATCACCGGTGCGGGCGGCGATCAGCGCGCCGCGCTGATCGATGACGGCCACCAGCGGCTCGCCCGGCCAGTCGGAGACCGGCGCGATCGTGGCCACGGTGGCAAACGGCAGTTCGATGGTGCCCATGGTCCCAAGCTCCAGTGCCACCCCCCCGGCGGCCGCTTTTCTGAGCGCCGGCGTAAGGGCCGGGAACCCGTCCCCCGGGACGAGTGCCCTGACCTTCGCTTCGGCGCGGGCGATCTCGTGCGACAGCAACTGCAAGGCGCCCCGGGTCGAGTCGATCTCGACCAGGGTCGGACTTGGGGGTACCGAGATCTGGTCGAGGACCGCCGACAGTGTGTCGAGGGCCTGCGCTTGAGTATCGACAATGCGGGCAATAAGTGTAGCGGGCGGTTCGGGCCGGTAGCGCTTGGGACGCCCCGGCTCGACCCGGGCGGCGCCCTTCTGGACCAGTCCCTCGAGCGCGCTGTAGGCGTTGGCCCGGGCCAGACCGGCGGCCCGGGCAATCGCATAGCCGGTCCCGGGGCCGCCCCGGACGAGCACCTCGTAGGCGAGGCTCTCGGTGGGGGTGAACCCGAAGCCGGTCAAATCGAGCGAGGACATCTGCCTCAGGCGAACTCCAGCGACCAGCCGAGGAGCTTGGCGATCATCGCCAACCGGAACGTCACATCCACCGCCCGGGACTCGGGGCTCTTGCCGTCGCCGTAGAGCGGGTACCAGTGGTAGGTGAATTTGTTGGTCGCCTTGGGCAGCGCCTTGAGCCCCTTCGGCTGCCAGACCCCCCGGTCGTCGCAATCAGCCAGCAGCCGGGCCAGGACCTTGGAGGCGGTGGGCGCCGTATGCAGCGCGCCGAGCCGGGCCAGCAGTTCGATCGTGTAGAGGGCGAGCGGGATGTCCTTGGCGTTCCCCTTCGAATCGGCGTCGATCGGATCGCCGAGGAGGAAGGCGTCGGGCTTGAACGACTTCTTCCCGACCATGATCGTGAAGGCCTTCTTCGGCGCTGACTGCGACAGGTACTGGCCCAGCCGCTCGGTGAAGCCGGCCCGCTCCCGCTGGAGGTTCGGGAGCGACGCGATCATCGCGACCGAATACCAGGTCGGCGGATGCGCCTCGGGATCGAGCACCGTCTTGCCCGACACCCGGGCGAACGGCTTCTCCGCGAGGGGGCTGCGGAGGAACGCCGAGACGTTCGAGGCGATCTTGTGGGCGGCCCCCCGGATCCGCGGGTCTTCCTGATACCCCGCTTCCGCCAACGCGGCGGTGGCCGCCTCGCGGTAGTGCTCCCGAACCCATTCGATCGGGTCGGCGCCCTCCTTGGCGAACTTCTGGTGCTCGAACAGCAGCCCTGGATCATCGTCCCGGGAGAGGATCCGGAACAGCACCCGCTCAGCCAGTTTGAACGACCGCGCCGAATGCGGCACGCCGAGCTGGATGAGACGGCGGTACTGTGGAACCGTGCCGATTTCCTTGATCCCATCCTTGGCGGACGGGGCGAGGCCGAGGAGGTTCCCGCCCCAGACGCCCGTGTCTTTCTGTTTCTTGACGACGGCCTGGGTGGTCTTGGCCGCCAGGATGGCCGCGCCAAGCGACTCGATGGTCTCGGGCGGGACCAGACCGGGAGCGGCGAACTCCTCGTAGGCCCGCAACTTGATCGTATCGTTCCCATGCTCGAGCAGCCAGCCGAGCGGAACACGGTGCTGGGTGGGCAGTTCCAGAATACGCTCCCGGGTCAGGGGATGGCCAATTGGAGCGAAAACGGCGCGAAAATAGTAGTTGTTACTGGGGAATACTAGTGGGATGCCGGGATGTGTTCGGGCAGGAGGGGTCGTCGGCGAAGGCCTTGATGGTTGAGGTAACTGTATCTGGTATCTCGACTTGCGGCCTGTGAAGTGCCCCGGAAAACGTCACCAGAGTTCCGCAGGAAAGGGTCGCCAGCACGCTGTCGGCGATGGCGAACGGGATCACCGGATCGAGGGTTCCCCAGAGGAGGAGGACCGGAACGCGGATCTCGGCGAACCGGTCGCGAAGGGCCCGGAAGTCGAATTCCTCGAGCACCCGGCTGGCGCTGTGCTGATAGGCGGAGTCGCCCATCAAGGTGTAGCCGGCCAGCGAGTCGGGCTCACCCAGCCACGCCTCGTCGTGCTCGGGCAGGACGAACGCCCGGCTCGACAGGTACCACCCGATGGCCCGCGCCTTTCCGGGCGACATCGAGTCGGCGATCCCGCCAAGGCCCACGGCCCACCCCGCCGGTGCAATCAGCACGGCGGCTACGATGCGCTTCGGTCGGGCCAGCGCGAGCGACGCAGCCAGCTCGCCCCCCATCGAATGCCCCACGACCACGATCGGCCCGGTGGTCCAGCGGTCGACGAAATCGGCCAGCCGGTCGGTCATCGCGGCCAGTGTGTAGGGGCCATTCACCTTGCTGCTGCCGCCGAACCCGGGAAGATCGACGGCCACCACGGCGTGATGCAGGGCCAGCGGGTCGAGCACCGCCCGCCAGGTGAAGAGCGACTCGCCGAAACCATGAAGCAGCAGCAGGGTGGTGTCGCCCTGGCCCGCCCGTACCGTGCGCAGGACGGCATCGCCGGCCGGCAGCCACTCGGCTTCGTGGACGGGCGTTGTCGACCGGGGTCGGTCGAGCAGGAAGACGAGTCCGGCCAGTGCCGGCGCCGCCAGCCACCAGAGTCGGAGTCTCAACGGGCGGGGCATTCGAGCAGGGTTATCGGACCCGGCCGGGACCGGGCTTCGCTGGTGAGCAGCAGCGTGGAGTCATTCCACCAGGTGATTCCCTCGCCGAGCGGCTCGAGTCCGCCGACGAAACAGTTGGCTGCAGGATGGGCCGGCAGGAAGCCGGCCCGCTCCGCGCCGGTGAAGATATGGACCTCGCGATAGGTCCGCACCGCCAGCCGCTCCCCGTCCGGCGACAGTGTGGCGTCGGTCACCACCCCGCCGGGAGGCCGGCCCGCGACGATCGGCAGCGTCCAGAACGGTTCGGCGGTGATCCGGGCGCTGCCCCAGCTTTCGGCCGGGATCCGGAATGCCTCGATCGTGCCTTCCCATCCCTTCGAAATGATCGCGGCCTCGCCGCCGGCGCCGACGACGAGGGCCTCGGCGTCGCGGGGACCGGATCGGTAGCGTATCTCGAGCGAATCGCGGATCCGGATGGTGCCGGCCGCCAGTTCCGCGGCGGTGGGTTCGATCGCCCGGTACAGCGTGACTTGCTTGTGGCGGGCGCCGTTGTCGCCGATGTCGGCGATGTAGAGGCAGGTGGTATCGCCGCACGGCCCGCTCGCGAGCGCTTCCCAATCCCGGTTGCGGATCGGAGGTCGCACGGTGCCGACGATCGTGCCGAGGGTGTCGAGCAGGTAGAGGACGCTGGGATTCCCGGAATCGTTGAGCGTCCAGAAGCGGCCCGGATACCCGCGCGACGCGGCGGCGCCCGAGGCCTCGGGGAGGGCCGCCCGCGGCAGCACGCCGGGCTGGCGGATGCGCTCGGCCGCCAAGTCTCCGGGGGGCGCGTCGTGGCAGCCGGCCAGCACCAACGCCATCGCGGCGGCGATGCGGCGCGCCCGGCGGCCGCTCACGGGGTGAGGCCGAACACCGTCACCACGCCCCCGGGCGGGGCGATCGAGGCGATGTCCGGAAACGGTCCGCCGGTGCCGCCGATCCAGCCGCCGATGCCTGAGTACACGGCGACGTACTGGCGTCCCGCAGCATCCGCGAACGACACCGGATTGCCGATGATGCCCGAGGGCGTCTTGAAGCGCCACAGTTCGAGACCGGATGTCTGGTCGACCGCCTTGAGCCAGCCGTCCATGGTGCCGTAGAACACCAGCCCGCCGGCCGTGGTGAGCGTCCCGCCGGTTACCGGATACCGTTCCGGTACCTGCCACGCCACCGAGCCCCGCGTCGCGTCCCACGCCACCAACCGGCCCTGGCTCGGTCCCGGCACCGGTGACATCGATATCGTGGCCCCGGCGTACAACTGACCTGCGGTGTAGGTGACGGCTTTCGGCGTCAGGTCCATGCAGAGGTCGGTGGTCGGTACGTAGAAGAGACCGGTACGCGGCGACCAGGAGGCGGCCTGGAGACCCTTGGCGCCCGCCGCGGCGGGGCAGATGCCCGCCGTCTTGCCGGTGCCCTGCCGGTACTTCGCCGCGAGCACGGGCTCGCCGCTCGGATGGTCGATCCGGGAGGCCCAGTTCAGCGGACCGAACCGTTCGGCAATGAGGATCCGCCCGGTCGTCCGGTCGATAGTGTAGGCGAAGCCGTTGCGATCGAAATGCACCAGAGCCTTCACCGCCCGGCCGCCGATCGTCAGGTCGACGAGCAGGCTCTCGTTGGAGGCGTCGTAGCCCCATTCGTCGTGCGGGGTGAGCTGCAGCGCCCAGCGGACCCGGCCCGTGGCGGCCGAGCGGGCGAAGATCGTGTTGCCCCACTTGTTCGCGCCCGGTCGCTGGGCCGCGTTGTAGGTCCCCGGATGATCGGTTCCGTAGAAGATGAGATCGAGGCCCGGATCGTAGGAGATCCAGCCCGATGCGGTCGCGCCGCCGTGCTGCCACTCGGCGCCGGTCCAGGTGGACACGCCGAGATCGATCCCGCGATGCGACGCGTAGTTCGAGTTCGCTTCGCCGTCGATGAGGACGTCCGCGTCCGGCCCGGTGTGCCACGCCCGCCAGACGAGCCGTCCGGTGAGCGCGTCGTAGGCACTCATTTGGCCCCGGACGCCGTACTCGGCCCCCGCCGTGCCCACGATCACGAGATCCTTGACGACGAGCGGCGCCCCCGGCATGGTACCGCCGGATCGCCAGTCGGTGTTCTTCACCCGCCAGATTTCCCGGCCGGTCCGGGCGTCGAGTCCCGCGATCTCGCCGTGCAGGAGGGGAACCAGGACCACGCCCTTCGGATGGTAGGCGAGACCCCGGGTCCCGGCGTCGCGCCAGCCGGTCGGGAGCTTGAGCCGCGCGACGGCCGCCGGGACGGCGTACCGCCATCGCACCGGATGGCCTGGCACCGTCAGGTCCACCGCCGCGACCGTGTTGGGAAACGGGCCAAGTACGTACATGGTGCCGTCGACGATGAGCGGGTTGCCCTCGTGCGGGCCCGGGATGCCCGGGTCGAACGTCCAGAGCGGTTTGAGTCCCGCGACGTTTGCCGGCGTCAGGCGGTCGAGCCGGCTGAAGCGGGTCAGGGCGAGGTCGCCGCCGGGTGTAGGCCAATCCGCGCCGGCGCCGGGTTCGGCCGCCGCCGTCGTGGTCTGACCCCGCGCCGGGTTCGCCGCCACGGTGAGGAAGCCGGCGATCGATAGCGCCGTTGCCCGGATGGTCCGCCCGCCGTTGCTCAAGCCCGTCTACCTTCCTGAAGCAGGTGTAAGGGTATCCGGTGGTCCCCCCTCGTCAATCCCGGCGGTGTGACATGGAGCAGTTGCTGCATCGAACGGCCGACCTCGCCGCGCGCTATCTCGCGTCGCTCGACCACCGTCCGGTGAAACCGCCCCTCGACGCCGTGGCGGCGCTGGCGGAACTCGACGTTCCGATGCCGGCAGCCGGGACGCCGTCGGAGACGGTGCTCGAGGAGCTCGATCGGGTCGGCTCCCCGGCCACCGTGGCCAGTGCGGGCGGTCGGTTCTTCGGCTTCGTCGTCGGCGGGGCATTACCCGCGACCGTTGCCGCCAACTGGCTCGCGACGGCGTGGGACCAGGAGGCCGGCATGGCCGCCACCTCACCCGCTACGGTCGCGATCGAGGCCGTGGCGCACCGCTGGCTGCTGGAGTTGTTCGAGCTGCCCGCCGACACCGCCACCGCGTTCGTCACCGGCGCCACCATGGCCAACTTCACGGCGCTGGCGGCGGCCCGGCACGCGGTCCTTGCCCGGGCGGGCTGGAACGTGGAGGCGGATGGACTCTTCGGCGCGCCGCCGGTGACCGTCATCGTCGGCGAGGAAGTCCACCCGACCCTGCGCAAAGCGCTCGGTTTGCTGGGCCTCGGCCGGAATCGCGTCGTGACCGTAGCCGCTGATGGCCAGGGCCGGATGCGCCCTGAGGCACTCCCGCCGATCGCCGGGCCGACGATCGTCTGCGTCCAGGCCGGCAACGTCAACAGCGGCAACTCGGATCCGATCGGCCGGATCGCGGACGTCGTCGGCACCCGGGCCTGGATTCACGTCGACGGCGCCTTCGGGCTCTGGGCGGCGATCTCCCCCGAAACCCGGGCGCTCGTCGCCGGCTACCAGCGGGCGTCGTCGTGGGCCACCGACGGTCACAAATGGCTCAACGTGCCCTACGATTCCGGCTACGCGCTGGTCCGCGATGGCGCGGCGCTGCGAGCGGCGATGGCGCTGTCGGCCGCCTACCTCCCGAGCGGCGCGGGTCGCCAGCCGGATCATTTCACCCCCGAGCTGTCCCGCCGCGCCCGCGGCGTGGAAACCTGGGCCGCGCTTCGGGCCCTCGGCCGCGACGGCGTCCGTGAATTGGTCGAGCGATGCTGCCGGCTCGCCCGGCGTTTCGCGGCCGGCCTCGAAGCCGCCGGCTACCCACCGCTCAACGACGTGGTCCTCAACCAGGTCTGCGTGCCGTTCGGCGACGAGGCGACGACCGATCGGGTGGTGGCGCTGGTCCAGGACTCCGGCGAATGCTGGTGCGGGGGAACGACCTGGCGGGGACGGCGGGCGATGCGGATCAGCGTCTCGTCGTGGGCCACGACCGAGGCCGACGTCGACCGGAGCCTACGGGCGATTCTCGCGGCGGCCGCCGCGGTCCGCGGCGACGGCTGAATCGGCAGGCGCGGTCCGGGCGGCGGCCAGCCGCGCCAGCCGACGCGTCGCCGCTTCCTCCGACTCGAAGATGCCGGCCTGATACCGCGACCCCGGATTCCAGAGCACCCACGAGCGGACCCCCAGCTCCTCCGCCGCACGGATCTGTTCCCGGACCTCGAAGACCCCGTAGCGCGGCGCTCCGAGGGTGAACGACTGCAGGTAGGGTCGGATCTCGGCGACCCGGTCCGCCCGGATCGCCGCCGAGCGGCGCAGGCCGTCCTGCAGCGCCCGCCGGACCATGTGGTACGGTGCGCTGTTGGGATGGCTGGCCCCGTAGACGCCCCGCTGATAGTGACTCGGGTAGACCATCGGCAGCACCACGTCGGCGGTGGTGACCAGGTCCTCCCACAACTGTCCGATTCCCATGTCATCGACCGCGGTGGTCGTCAGGCCGAAGATGTCGATCGTGAACGGGACGCCGAAGGCCCGGGTCCGGTGGCCGATGAGCGTGAGATTGCGGGCGACGCCGTCGCGGGTCGACTCGCCTTCGCGGCGGGCCGGAAAGACGGCCGTCGCCATCCGGCTGCGGGGCTCGTCGGGAAAGCGGACGTAGTCGTACTGGATTTCGTCGAATCCGATCGCGGCCGCCTCGCGGGCCAGCTGGGCCGCGTAGACCCAGACGGAGTCGTTGAACGCGTCGACCCAGTTGGTGCCCTTCCGGTCGGTCCACAGCGAGCCGTCGTCCTTGCGGATGGCCCATTCGGGCTTGTTCCGGGCCAGGAGCGGATCCTTCGCGACCACGATCCGCGCAACGGTCCGGATGCCGCGTTGCTTGATCTCGTGGAGGCGGCGAGCTGCATCGCGGGCCCGAAGCTGCTTGTTGGCGCCGATCGCGATCGCGGTCGGAACGGTGGAGCGATAGGTGAGGTACCCGGTGTCGTCTTTGACGTCGATCACCAGGGCATTGATCTCGGTCGTGTCGGCGAGGCGAACCAGGTCCCAGATTCGCGAAGTGCCGAAGGCCCACGCATTCACATAGAGCGCCCGCCACGGGCCGCCCGGTGCCGGCTGCGCGGCGGCCGGAGCGGCCAGCATCAGCCCCACAAGGGCGATCAGTCGGGACGGCGCGCGGGACATCCGAACGTGTCTACCTCGGTGCCGGCCGGAGTGGCCGGGCAGCGATCGAGCCCGTCGAGCACGCCATCGCCGTCGCTATCCGTGGGGCAGCCCCGGCTGTCCACCAGCGCTCCCCGGGGCGTGGCGGGGCACCGGTCCCGTCGATCGGGAATCTGATCGAGGTCGCTGTCCGGACCATCGCCGCTCGGCGTCCGGTTCACGCCGGTGAGGAAGGTGACGCCGACGCTCGCGCCGAACGACGTGTAGCGATACACGGGGCGGGTCCGCACCATCCCCTCGCCGCGCAACTGGGCCGTGCCGGCCAGAGGCAGGCGAAAGCCGAGACCTCCCGAAGCGGCGCCGTGGGTCGGACATACGGTCGTGTTGAAGATGCAGCCGGAGTGGCGGATCAGACCGTAGCCGCCGCGAACGTACACCGTGCCGCTCCCGGCCTTCACATTGAACAGCACGTTTCCGGCGAGATACCGGAGCGTAAACGTGTTGTCCACCGCCGAATTGTGGGGGCGGGTCATGTCGAACTGGCCCTCCAGTTCGAACCCGGCGGGCAGCCAGATCCCCAGCCGGGTTCCCGCGCCGACGGCCCGGAGTCCGTCGAGCGTCGTCGTCTTATTGTGCCAGACGCCCAGCGCGGACACCTCCAACGTCCCGGCGCGCTGGGCCGACGCATTTTCGAACACCCCGCTCAGCGCGAGAGTGGCGAGGACTGCGGACGAGAAGCGCATAACGTTATAGATAGGGAACTTACCGGTGCCCGGCAAGCAGCCGATCGGCGGCGCTCCGCTCTTGGCGGCAGTAGCCGAGGGCGCTAGCATACCGGCTTCCGAAGCGTTTCTCGCAGCCATGCCGGAGGGACAATGCAGGTTTCGATCCAGTACTGCGTCGCCTGAAACTACGAACCGCGGGCCGCCAGGCTGGCGGCCGAACTCAAGGAGGCGTTTCCGGACGTCGATATCAAGAAGGTTCCGTCGAGCGGCGGGGTCTTCGAGGTGACGGTCGACGGGACGCTGCTGTTCTCGAAGAAGGCGCTAGGTCGGCACGCCGGGCCCGGTGAGGTGCTCGAGCTGATTCGGAGCCGGCCGCACTAGGGCGGGGGAGATCGGATGCGTATCGCGATTTCGACCGGCGGCGGCGACGCTCCGGGCCTCAACGCCGTCATCCGGGCGGTCGTCCTGTCCGCGCACCAGCGCGGCTGGGAATGCTTCGGCATTCGCCGGGGATACGACGGACTCTACCGGCGGGGCGGCGGACTGCGCTACGCCTACAACAAGCCGTACGAAGGACCCGACCGCCGCCGCGAGCCGCTCGGCGGTCTCATGCCCCTCGGCCCGAAAGAGGTCCGGGGCATCACTCACCTCGGCGGCACGATTCTGGGCACCAGCAACCGGGGCAACCCGTTTTCCTGGCCGACCCGGCTCCCCGACGGATCGATCCAGGAAGTCGATCGCTCGGACGAACTGGTCGAATCCTTCCGGGCGCATGGGCTCGACGCCCTGGTGGCCATTGGCGGCGACGGCAGTCTGACCATCGCCCACGGGCTCTGGAAGAAAGGCATTCCGGTCGTCGGGGTCCCGAAGACGATCGACAATGACGTCGTCGGGACCGAGGCGACGTTCGGTTTCGACACGGCCGTGTCCACGGCGACTGAAGCGCTCGACAAGGTGCACACCACGGCGGAAAGCCACGACCGGGTCATGGTCGTCGAGCTGATGGGCCGCTATGCCGGATGGATTTCCCTCCACAGCGGTCTCTCGGGCAGCGCCGACGTCATCCTGATTCCCGAGATTCCGTTCGACATCGACAAGGTCTGCGAGAAGATCCGGGCCCGCGAACGCGCCGGCCGCAATTTCTCGATCGTGGTCGTGGCGGAAGGGGCCCGGCCGATCGGCGGCCGCGCCGCCCTCCTCGAGGAAGCGAAGCTCGGCTCCGTCGAACGGCTCGGCGGCATGGCGGCGCAGGTGGCCGCGCTGATCTCGGAACGAACGGGCAAGGAAACCCGGAGTCTCGTCCTCGGCCACCTCCAGCGGGGCGGGTCGCCGACCACCTTCGACCGGCTGCTGGCGCTCCGCTTCGGCTCGGCCGCGGTGCGGGCCATCGGCGAGGAAGCGTTCGGCACCGTCGTGGTGTTCACCCCGCCGACGGTCAGCCGCCGTCCGATCGCCGACGTGATGGGCCGGCAGAAGACCGTGCCCCTCGACAGCGGCATCATTCTTACCGCCCGGAACCTCGGCATCTCCTTCGGCGACTGACCGCCTGCCTCAGGATTTCACGAAGGGAGTGGCCGGGCCCCGGAGCGACGACCCGGGGCCCGGTTGCCAAGTGACCTGGGTTTCGATCAACGCGGCCACCTCGAGATCCTTGCCGGTGATTCCCCCGGCGCTGTGGGTCGACAGCGAGATCGTGACGGCCGGCCAGGTCACCAGTACGTCGGCGTGGTGGTCCGCCGCCTCGCAGACGAACGCCACCGCTCCGGCCACGAGCATCGATCCGCGCCAGCCATCGGTCTCGAAGCGGCGCACGATCCGGCCGCCATCGGCCTTCCACCGGGGCAGTCCCACCAGGCCGGTGGCCAGCTCCTCCGGCGTCAGTCGCGTCTCACTCATGGGTCCTCCCTTCGGGGGCGAGTTCCGTCTCGAACCGGCCGCTCTGGCCGGGTCCTTCCTCGACGTCAACGGTGACCCGCGTGACCCCCGCCGCACCTTCCCGGCGAAGGCCGGCTACGACCTCCCCGGTGAGGAAGCAGGCAAGGAGTTCGGCGGTCGTGTCCTGGACTGGGACGATCGCCACGTGGGCGGTGGGGAAGACGAAGCGGCGGCTCCCCCGGTAGTGAACCGCGGTGGCGTCGCCCGCCTGGTGGACCGAGACCGCGGGATTCTCGCCGGGAACCAGGACCCGGTGGTCGATCCGGTCGATCACCGGCCGGAGCACCTTCTTCACCACGGCAAAATCCACCACGAAGCCGCTCGCCTGGTCGACTGACCCTTCGACTACGACCGTGACCACGTAATTGTGGCCATGGAGGGCTTCGCACTTATGGCCGGGGATCGTCAGGAAGTGCGCGGCGGAAAAGGTCAGGTAGTCTTTCGATACCGAAACCGAGAACCGTCCGGGAAGCCGGGAACCCGTCATCTGGCGTGCTCCGCCCGCCAGGCTTCGACTCCCGCGGCGGCGCGCCGGAACGGAGCCAGGGTCAGGAAGAAGGTGACGGCGGCGACCACCAGACCGGCGACGGTCACCACCAGAATCGAACGGCCGATCAGCATGTCGTCACCGAAGACGTAGTCGGTCAGTGCCGCCACGAGCAGCGGGCCGAAGGTCTGACCGATGAGGTTGACGACCAGAAGGTAGACGGCGGACGTCTGTGCCCGCATCGGGACCGGAGAGATTTCCTGGATAGCCGCCGCCGCCGCGCCGAACCCGAACGAGGCGAAGAAGGTAGATGGAATCAGCGCCCACGAGACGATCGACGTCGGCGCGAAGAGGAAGAGGAAGGCCGAAGCGAGCTCGCCGGTGATGCCGATCAGTCCGATCCGGATCTTGGCATCGGCGTAGCCGCGACGGGCCAGCCAGTCGCCCAGCAAGCCGCCGATCACCACGCCGGCCACGCCGAACGTCGCCGTCCAGAGGCCGTAGGTCAGCCCGACCTGTCGCGGCGTCCAGCCGTGGATTCGCTGCAACCAGGTCGGCACCCAGTAGGCCCACGAGTAGTTCACCAGCGCGATGGCCGCGAAGCCGAAGTTGTGGCCGGCGAAAGCGCCCAGGTGCCGCCGCACGTAGGCGACCACGCCGGCGACCGGAACCGGATCGACGGGACCGCTCGCCATGCCGCCCCGCCGCGGCTCCTTGAGCGTGGCGACCCAGAGCGACATCAGGAGACCGGGAATGCCGATGGCGAGGAACACAACCTGCCAGGCCCGGAGCGAACCCAGCACGGGCAGGACGACGGCGGCGTCGCCGCTCACCCGGCCGGTGATCCAGCCGCCCAGCATCAGCGCCAGGCCGCTCCCGAGATAGATCCCCAGCGAGTAGATGCCGATCGCGGCGCCGAGACGGTCCTTCGGGAAGTAGTCGGCGATCATCGAGTAGGCCGGTGGCGAGAGCCCGGCTTCGCCGACACCGACGCCCACCCGCGCGAGGAACAGCTGCCAGTAGTTCCGGGCCAGGCCGCAAAACGCCGTCATCACGCTCCAGGTCGCGATCGCCCAGGCAATGATCGTTCGGCGGCTCATGCGGTCGGCCAGGCGGCCGATCGGGAGGCCGAGGACGCTGTAGAAGACGGCGAACGACAGCCCCATGAGGAGGCTCATTTGGGTGTCGCTGATGCCAAGGTCTCGACGGATCGGCGTCACCATCAGTGCGATGATCTGACGGTCGATGAACGACGAGACGTAGGCGATCATCAGGACCGCGACCACATACCAGGAGTACCACGATCGGTCAGCCGGCCGGCTCACGGGCCGGTGCGCTCCGGCGCGATCTCTCTCGCTGTCACCACCACCTCCTCATGACGCCGCCACCCGGTTGCCGGTGGTCGAACAACGTAGCCGCTTTGGGCACGGTTTTCCCCGGCCCGGCCTGCTCCGGCGACCGTCCCGGACTCGGCCGGTGTCCATTTCAGGGGAATCGGCGTCCACGATTGAGGACACCATGACGGAGCTCGAAATCGTCAAGTTGTTGTCAAATAACAGCTTTGATGTTGGCACGCTCCTCGCATTTCAGCTCTTCGGAGACGAACCACAAACAGTCCGAACGACCGGACGAGGAGGCCACCGTGAAAGGACGCCATCAGGTACTCGCATACGGACTCGCCCTGGCAGCACTGGCGACGTTTTCGGGCCGGGCCGAGGCGCAGCGGGTTTCCGCCCACATCAGAATCGGGGGCGGACCGGTGTCGGGTACGGTGCACGTCGGTGACTATCCTCGTCCGCGCCGGGTCGTCTACACGCGGGTCTTCCCGCGGCGGGTTTCGATCGAACGCCGGGCCCTCGACGCCCGACGAATCCGCAACGCCCGCGTCGTCGTTCTCTACTACGATCGGGACTGCGACCTGTACTTCGATCGGTATCGTAGGGGTCTCGTCGAGGTTCGGGTGTATCAGGAGAGGGACCGCTTCTATCGGCTCGACCCGCGGGATCGTCGCTGGGATCGGGATCGGGGCCGCGATCGGGACCGGGACCGGTATGACCGGCGGGATGATCGGGATCGGCGCGACCGAGATGACGATTACGGCGCCTGGGAGCACGACCATCACTAGCTCCCGCGCATCACAGTAGCAGTAGGGTCAGCCAACCCTTCCCTTTGAGCCCCCTTGCTCAGACCAACGGCTGATCCAGTACACCCGAGGCTCCCAGCCGAGGGTCAGGGCAACCCCGCGACGGCGGGGTTGTTCTGTTTTCGTCTCCGGGCTCCCGCCGCTCGTCGCCCGGGGTGACATTTCCGCAACGCACCGTCTCGAGGTCAGGTCATGGTCGGATTGCTCGCCGTCGCCGTTCTCTGTACCGCCCCTCCGGCGGGGGCCGCCGCCGCCGATTCGCTGGCCGCTCTCTATCAGCAGGGCCGGTCGTGGACGGAGTTCCTGGCCGGGGCCAACGCCCGCCGCGACGCCTGGGTGGGCAACTATCGGGATGGCGAAGCCGACTCGGCCGCCGTCCAACGGGTCCGGCAGCTGGCGGGTCGCTGGCGGCTGCTCGTCGTAGCCGAGGACTGGTGCTCCGATTCGGTCAACACGTTGCCCTACGTCGCTCGGCTGGCCGAGGCCGGCTCCGCGCTCGAGATCCGCATCATTGGCTCGGCGGTGGGCCGCGCGGTGATGGCGAGCCACCCCACGCCGGACGGGCGAGCGGCAACGCCGACGATGATCGTCATCGACGAGGAGGGTCGCGAGGCGGGCTGTTTCGTCGAGCGTCCGGCAGCGCTGCGAGCATGGCTCGCGGCGGGCGGCGGCCGGAACAAGGCGGAGTGGTATCGCGAGGATCGCGGCCGTTCCACCGTGACCGACCTGCTCGACCAGCTTGGAGCGGCGTCAGCGCGCCGGCTCGACGGGCCGAACCCGGACGGTGAGGCCGGATACCGCTGCACCGTCCGCTGAAGCCGCCAAGGTGAACCGCAGCGCCTCGGCGGCAAGGCCGAGGCGCTGACCGGTGGCCGGGTCGAGCGACAGCTCGTACTCGCCGGGCCGGATCCCCATCGCGTAGAACTCCCCGTCGCTGAAGCTGACGATTCGGCGTATCTGTCCCGTGCCGAGATGCCGGAGGACCAGGGTCACGCCCGGTGCCCCGGCCGAGTCGGCGCGGAGGACCTTGCCGTCGATGACGCCGCCGGGTGCGATGGGAATGTCGACGATGCGGTACCGATTCGGTCCCGGCTCGACCGCCACGGCAGCCCGGGTCGGGACCCAGAGCGGTGAGGCGAGCGTGGCCGAGTCGACCGCCACCACGGCCGGTTCATAGGGCGTGACGTTCCAGAGGCGATACTCGCCCCGCGCGTCGGAGACCCGGGTTTCGAGGCCGACGCTTACCCGGACGTTGGGAAGCAGGGGTTCGCCGTCGTCGAGGCGTTCGTTGCCGTTCTCGTCGAGGAACACCCGCCCGGCGACGCCCGCGCGCTCGACGGAGGGACCGGCCGAGAGTTGGACCCGGCCGGCCTGGCGGTCGAGCAGGACCGAGCCCTGGACGTACTGGCTCGCGGTCGTGCCGGTCCGGCGGGCCGCCATCGTCGCGAACGCCCGCACCGTCTGGAGGTTGGCGGCGACGTTGACGCTGAGCAGCGGACCCTGCAGGGCGCTCCACCCGCCACCGGCCTCGAGCCGCACCGAGCGGGAGAGATTCCGGCCGGCGAAGACCGTGACGGCCGACGGCCGGAGTGACGACTCGGCCTCGACGAAGAAGCGCGCGGTGGCGGCGCCGAGCACCGGTCCGAGGCTGCGGAGCGGAAGCAGATAGCCGTTGACCTCGAAGCTGGTCCGCCGCGCCGGGCCGCCGCCCGCCCCGCGCTGCCATCGCACGGCCGGCAGCAGTTGCAGTTCGTGGTATTGAACGGCACCGCCGAGGCGTCCGCTCGTCAGCGTCCCGGTTTCCGTTCTGATCAGATCGACGCCGCCCTCCACGAACCAGTCGCCCGATCCGTCGGCGGGGCGGTAGAGGCCGGTGAACGTGACCTGCTCACGGCGGCCCGGTACGGTGACGATCGGATCCGCCACCCCGCGGGCGAAGCGAGTGGCTTCGATGCCGAGTGCGAGGCCGACGTTGGGTTCGAACCGGAGGGCGGTCCGCGCGATCGCATGGCCCACCACCTCGGCTTGTACGCCGAAGGCGTTGCCCACCGAGCCGACGATCCCCGCGTATGGGTGGAAGAGGTTGCCCACGGAATCCGGTCGCCAGAAGCGATCGAGGCCGGCCTGGGCGGTCCATCGGGTCGAGAGGCCGTAGCGGACGTCGGCGTTCGCGGTGGCATCGCAACGGTCGGTGCGGCAGGCGCCGAGCGAGGCACCGTACTCGACCCGGCCGGCGCGGACCCGGTTGGCGTCGACCCGGTGGGCCCGGCTGAAGCGGCGGACCTCGCCGAACGGTCCGTAGGCGATGAATTCGACCGCGTTCTCGCCGTAGGCGATCGGCGCGTCGATGGAGTACTGCCCGAGGGCGTTCACGGAGTCGTACGCGAGCAGGCGGCCGCCGCGGTAGGCCTCGACCTCCCAGCCGGGTCCGAGGTTTCCCGTGAAGGCGACCTCACCCAGGTCGTTGGGCCGAAGCCACGGCGCGTTGCCGATGGTAAGGCCGCGAACCGAGCGGGGCCGGGGTCCGGAGCTGACGCCGTCGCCGAGGCGGGCTTGGGCAAGCCAGGGATTGTTCCGCCAGGTCCCGGCCCAGGCGACGTCGGTGCGGGGGCCGCCGGTTGCCGCGGTGCCGCTTTGTACGGCCGCAGTGAAGGAGCCGCCGAAGAGGTCGAGGCCCAGGGCGGTCGAATAGGCAGCGTTGCGGAGGCTGGTGCCCGCGGGCGCGAACACGCCGTAGTCAACGACGAGGCCATCGATGGCGCGGCGCGGTTCGGCGAGCAGCGGGGCCTCGATCGGCCCATCCCCGCGGCTCGCCGCTGTCCGGCGACGCCACTCGCGGGTGATCCGCACGGCGAGCGGCAGCGCGGAGGGGTCGACCAGTGTGGCCGTCAGGTCGGGCCAGTTGACGTTCCAGTCACCCTGGAGGAGCTGGCCCAGGACCGTGGCGGCGAGGAACCATTCCCCGTTCTGCCGGAATAGCTGCGTGGCCGCGAACGGCCATTCCCGCTCCGCGCGACGCACGGTGCCGCGGACCGGATCGATCGTGAGCGAAACGCCCGACGGTTGCAACACGGCGACGAAGCGGTCCTCGCGAACCCGCGCCTCGACCTCGGCGAGTTCGAGTACCGCGCCGACCGGGAGCAGGGCGTCATTGCCCTGGCGGAAGGCGGGAAGGGTACGCGAGGCGAGTCGACCGAGGGCCACCTCGAGGATCACCGGCTCGGGGGCCGAATCCCGCGCAACGCTTTGCAGCGTCAGGGGCGCGACCGGGAGGATCGCGAGGACGAAGCCGAGCGCGATCACGGGAGGACGACGGTCGCTTCGGTGCTGGAGGCCGCGGCCTGGACCAGTTGTTCCGGCGGAAGATCGGTGCGATCGGTGCGGAATTCGAGGCGGAGGCGGTAGCGGCCGGCGGCCGCGGTGCCGAGGGGCAGGGCGAACCGGGGTTCAGCCTCGGTGTAGATCGCGATCGGGGCCGAGAACCGGCCCGCCACGCCACCGCGTTCGTCGAGCAGCGTGCCGGAGACGGTGCCGATGAAGGCGGCGTTGCCCTGCCGGACCAGGCGGGTCCGGACCAGCAGCGAATCGCCCTGACGTTCGGCCGTCGGCGGTTCGGCGGTGATGCCGGTCGAGACCCCGCCTTTGCGGTACTGGAGCGGGATGATGGTCCGGACCTCGAGATTCAGGCCGACCGTGATGCCGGCCGGTGCAGAGTCGGCGAGCGTGACCGGTGCCTGGCCACCCCGCGCCGTGATCATGATCCGGCTCCAGTACTCGCCGTCGGCGAGGTTGGCCGGCGGACGGCCGAGGAGCCGCACCGTCTGACGCTCGAGGGGGCCGATGACCATTCGACGGGGGTAGGCCTCGATCCATTCTGCGGCGGAGCGGCGGTCGCCGGTTCCGGGCGGAGTGGCAAGTTCGAAGTCGCCGGCCGAGTCGGTGACCGGATAGCCGAAGAAGGTGGAGATTGAGATCTCCGCCGGTTCCGACCCGGGATTGTAGAGCGTGATCGAGGCGCTGCGGGTCCGGTGGTCGACCACCACCGCGTGCGGAGCGACGAGCACGCCCTGGGCCGCCGCCCGTTCGGGCGCGAGGCCGGCAAGCAGCCCGGCCGCGAGTACGGGGAGCAGGACGGCCTTCATCAGAAAACCGTTACCGTGAGTACGACGGTGTTGGTGTAGGTACCGACCGGCTGGTTGGCGGCCGGTTGGACCGTGCCGCCGAGCCAGATGTTCGCATCGGCGCTCGTCACCATCGTGTAGTTGACGTTGCTGTTCGGATTGAAGAATGCGGGCAGGCTCGTCGGCCCCGTGCCCTGGGCCATCGCATCGTTCGGGCCGAAGCGGATGCGCATCTGGGCCCCGCCCGGGCCATTGAGCCGGCTCGGCAGCGTGAGACGGATCCGGATCCGGGTCCCGATGCCCGGTGTGCTGAAGTAGAATTGACCACTGCGGACCGGGTCGGTCGGGCTGACCGATTGGTCGACTCCCTGGAGCACGGGACCGAAATCCAGATCGCGGACGCCCTGCACGACCAGCTGCGCCGAACACGGCGCAGCGGTCATGACGAGGGTCAGCAGAGCGAGACTCGATCTCGGCATCGGGGCGTGGTGCGCTCGGGTCGGGCCCGGGCGGACTGCCGGCAAACATAGTCAGCACCCGCCGGGCGCGAGCCGGAGCAGGATCCCAGGCCTTAGAAGTACGTCAGGGTCATCGTCACCGTGTTGGTGTACGTCCCGACGGCCTGACCGGCCGCGGGCGACACCGTGGCGCCGACGAACACCCAGAGCCGGCCGGTACCGGTCACGTTGCCGAAGCTCGTGGCCGTAGTGCCCGCCATGTTGGCGATGGCGGTGCAGCCGCTGGTGTTGACGGCCGCCGCCTGGTTGTAGCAGCCGGTCCAGGTGCCGATCGGCAGGTTGTTCGCCCCGTTCACGAGGTTCGCCGGCAGCGTGAAGTTGATGTTGACCGGTGCGTTGACCGTGCCGGTCGCGTCGAACCGGCCGGCCGCGGCCGCGGTCGAGGCGATCGTGGCGGGCGTGCCCTGGAGCACGATGCCGAAGTCGAGGTCCTGGCCGGCCGCGATCGTGATCGGCTGGCGGACGACGGCTCGGGCGTTGATGGTGCCGTTGGTCTGGGCGGCAGCCGCGGAGGCCAGGCTCAAGCCGGCGGCGACAGCGACCGATACTCGGGTGAAGATACGCATGGTGCCCTGCTCCCTCTGTCGGATGTTCGGGTTCGCTTTCCTGGTTCGGGGAGTGGCCGCTCCGCCGAACTGACTGAGGGAGGGGGCAACCGGCGTGCCAGCGAAATTCAGGTGTGAACATCGAAGTCGCTTTATCGGGATTGAGATTTGTAATGCGTTGTCACGTATACTTTTATAGAGTGGACTAGGTGTCCGATTCCTGGCCATTTGATGAAGCCATTCCTGCCCCCTTCTGAGGCAATTGGGGCCGTTCGGCCCCAAACGCCCGAGCCCGGGGTCCGGCGTCGGTTTGGCGTGTTTCTCGGCCTTGCCGCGGTGGGATTTCTGCCGGCGGCGGCGCAGGCGCAGGCCGGTTCGCGGGCGCTTCAGGCCCGGGTGGTCGTGGTCCGGCCGGAGGCTGGGGCGGGTCAGCTGGCGGTGGCTCGGTCGCTCGCCCTGTCGGCGTCAGCCCGCCGGGTCGAGGCGGGTCTGGCGACGGTGATTTCCTCCCGCCGGGCGGCGGCTCCGGCCCCCGGGGACCGGCCCCGCGTCATCACGATTCAGTTCCTCCGCAACTAGCGCCGTTCCATTGCCGGCCGGGCCTCGGTCCCGAGTCGGCGCGGTATATTCCCGCCATGGCGATCGAGTCGCGATGACGGACCGGGAAAACCATCTCGATGTCCTGGAGGCGGAGGCGGTTTTCGTCCTGCGGGAAGTGGCGGCCGAGGTGGAACGGGCCGCCCTGCTGTTTTCGGGGGGCAAGGATTCCACGGTCCTCCTGCACCTGGCCCGGAAGGCGTTCGCGCCCGCGCGGGTTCCGTTCGCCCTTCTGCATGTCGATACCGGACACAACTTCGACGAGGTGATCGCGTTCCGGGACATGGTCGCCCGGGGGCACCGGCTGATGGTTGCGTCGGTGCAGGACTCGATCGATGCCGGCCGGGTTCGCGAGGAGCGTGGGCCCCGGAGCAGCCGCAACCGGCTCCAGTCGGTCACCCTCCTCGATGCAGTGGCGGAGCACCGGCTGGGCGCCCTGATCGGCGGCGCACGGCGCGACGAGGACAAGGCCCGGGCCAAGGAGCGGGTGGCGAGCATCCGGGACGAGTTCGGGCAGTGGAATCCCCGCCAGCAGCGGCCGGAACTCTGGCAACTCTACAATCTCCGCCATCGGGCCTCGGAGCACCTTCGGATCTTTCCGCTCTCCAACTGGACCGAGCTGGACGTCTGGCGGTATGTGGAACGGGAAGGGATCGAGCTGCCGTCGCTCTACTTTGCGCACCGGCGCGAGGTGTTCCGGCGGGACGGGATGTGGTTCGCCGCGATCGCGGCGGTCGAGCGGCTGCCGGGAGAGGTCGTGGAGACGCGGAGCGTGCGGTTCCGGACCGTCGGGGACGCCACCTGCACCGGCGCGGTCGAATCGGAGGCTGCTACCGTTGCGGCGGTGATCGCCGAGATCGCCGCCTCGCGCCTGACGGAACGGGGTGCCACCCGGGCCGACGACCGGATCAGCGACGCGGGGATGGAAGACCGGAAGCGCGAGGGGTACTTCTGATGGACCTCCTCCGCCTCGCCACGGCCGGCTCGGTCGATGACGGCAAGAGCACTCTGATCGGCCGCCTCCTCTTCGACACCCGTCAGATCCTCGACGACCAGCTCGCGGCGGTCGAACAGAGCAGCCGGGAGCGGGGCTTCGACTACGTCAACCTGGCGCTGCTGACCGACGGTCTCCGGGCCGAGCGGGAGCAGGGGATCACGATCGACGTCGCGTACCGGTATTTCGCGACGCCGCGGCGGAAGTTCATCATCGCGGATACGCCGGGACACGTGCAGTACACCCGGAACATGGTCACCGGCGCCTCGACCGCGGATGTGGCGCTGGTGCTGGTCGATGCGCGGAAGGGACTGGTCGAGCAGTCCCGCCGCCACGCGCTGATCGCGTCGCTCCTCGGGGTGCGGCATCTCGTGGTCTGCGTCAACAAGATGGATCTGGTGGACTATTCCGCCTCAGTTTTCGACGCGATCCGGGAGGAATTCGGCCGGTTCGCCGCCCGGCTCGAATTCGGTGACGTCGTCTTTGTCCCGATTGCGGCGCTGCACGGCGACAACGTGGCCGAGAAGTCGGACCGGATGCCGTGGTACGAGGGACCGAGCCTGCTCTGGCATCTCGAGAACGTGTACATCGCGTCGGACCGGAACCTCATCGATGCCCGGTTCCCGGTGCAGGGCGTGATCCGGCCGATGACGGGCGAACACCACGACTATCGGGGCCTCACGGGTCAGGTCGTGGCCGGGGTGTTTCGTCCCGGCGACGAGATCATGGTGCTGCCGGCCCGCCAAGTGACCCGGATCGCCGGCATCGACCTGGGAGGGCAGCCGCGCGACGAGGTCCGCGCGCCGGTCTCCGCCACACTGCGGCTGGCGGACGACCTCGACGTCGGCCGGGGGGATCTGATCTGCCGGCCGAACAACGCCCCGGAGGTGAGTCAGGCCGTTGAAGCGATGGTGTGCTGGTTCAGCGACCGGCCGATGACGGGCGGCGCCACGTACACGCTCAAGCACACGACGCGGTCGGCCCGGGCCCGGATCGACACGCTCCGGTACCGGCTCAACGTCAACTCACTCTCGCGGGAGGAAGGCGCCCCCGAACTCGGTCTCAACGACATCGGCCGGGTGCTGCTCCGCACGGCGACCCCGATCTGCTACGACGAGTATCGCCGCAACCGGGCCACCGGGAGTTTCATTCTCATCGACGAGACGACCCTGGACACCGTCGGCGCCGGGATGATCATCGGGCCGGCGGTGGAATCGGCCGGGTCGCCGTAGTAGCGATCTCCGCCTCCGCCGGGGAGCCCCGACCCGAGCGCCTGAGCCAGCTGGTGTAGAGGGTGTCGCCGATGATCAACCGGCGCACCACAACGGCGAACACCACGGCCAGCATCAGCGGTAGCAGGAGGCCATAGTCGCGGGTCACCTCGAAGACGAAGAGAATCCCGGTGATCGGCGCGCCGGTAGCCGCCGCCAGCATGGCTCCCATTCCCACCACGACGTAGGCGCTGGTTTCGATCGGCAGGTTCGGAAAGCCGATGCCGAAGAGCCCGGCGACGGCGCTCCCGACCAGCGCTCCGGTAAAGAGCGAGGGCGCAAACACCCCACCGGACCCACCGGTATTGAGCGTGACCGCCGTGGCAATCACCTTGCCGACCGCCAGTACCAGCGCCAGGTACCACGGCAGCATGATGATGCTGTCGAGGTGGATCTCGGTGCTGCCGCGGCTCGCGAGGAGGCCGCCCGACGCCGTCACAATGAGCCCGACGATGATGCCGCCCAGCCACGGCCGGAGCTGGGGGTGGACCTGGCGGCGCCAGCGATGGCGCGCGAGGGTGTCCTCGAGCCGGACGAAGAAGCCGGCGACCAGGCCGGCGGCGATTCCGAGGACCGGGAAGAAGACGAGGATCTCCCGGTAGAAGGTGTAGCCGGCCGCTACTGGCGTCGGGAATGCGGGGTGCGGGCCAAGAATCGCCGACGAAAAGACGGCTGCCGTGACGCTGCTGATCACGACCGGCGCGAATGCCACCGTCGAAAACGATTTGAGGATCTCCTCGAGCGCGAAGAACGCACCGGCGAGCGGGGCGTTGAAGGCCGCCGCGATGCCGGCGGCCGCGCCGGCTCCCACGAGGACCCTGGTCCGGGCGACCCGCAGCCGGAGCCGCTGGGCGAGTTGGGAACCGAGCACCGCCCCGAGCACCGCAATCGGCGCCTCGGCGCCGGCCGAACCGCCGCCGCTGATCGTGACGGCCGAGGCCACGGTCTTGGCGGCGGCCGGCCGGGCCGGCAACTGGCCCGAGCGGGAGGTGACGGCGGTGTAGACGTCGGGGATATTGAGGCCGTCGTAGGAATCGCCGAGGCGGCGGACGATCCACGCCGCGAGGGCCACCCCGGCGCCGGTCAGCAGCGGCCGATAGAACCATTCGCCGCCCCACGCGAGGCGCTTCACGGGCCAGGCGAAGATGCCGGAGTAGGCCAGGGCCAGCAATTTGTAGAACAGCGCCGCCGCGAGCGCGCCGAGGATGCCGGTGAGCACCGCCAGGCCGAGGATGACGACGTCTTCTGATGACGGTTCCCGCTGGATCCGGCGGAGGAACAGCACCCAGGTGCGGCGGACCTGGTAGGTGATCGTCGGGAGCACCGCTACCGCTCCGACTCGAGTTCGACCCCGAGGCCGTCCGCGATCCGGTTGACGTACGCGAAGTAGGCGACGATCACGCAGGCGTCGTGGATGGCCCGGTCGTCGAGGCCCGCGGTCCGGAGCGCGACGATATCGCCCGCGGTGACGCCGGCGGGCCGCTGCGTGAGCCGCTCAGCGTAGCGCACGAGCGCTTGTTCGGCGGGATCCAGGTCGGCGGCCGCGGCCGCGGCCTCGGTCTGGAGGGCGGCCACCAGGGCGTCCTGCCGGTCCTTCGGCAGTCCCTCCGCGGCGAGCAGCTGACGGAGACCCGCTCCGTGGTGGTGAATTCAATACCGGCATTCGTTGAGCGCCGACACCCGGACCGCGAGAATTTCGCGGGTCCGCCGGGACAACGGGCCGGGCCCGTGCATGGCCGTGCGGTAAAGGTCGAAGTGGTTGCGCATCGCCGCCGGGTGAATGGCGTGGATCTGGATGATGTTGTCCGGATCGGGCACCCGGGCTTCGGGGTCCAGCTCGGAATCGGGGCGATAACGGATGAAAGCCATGGCGGGACGGTTCGGGTTCCGTGGAAACTAGTCCCCATCGGGGCCTTCGCCTACCTTCCCGTCTCTCTCCTTCCGACTCGAGGCACTCCGATGACCAGACTGCTGGCGCTCGTGGTACTTGGCGCGGTGCTTCCGGCGACCGTGGCAGCGCAAGGAGCCGAGGCGCGCCTTCGGGAACTCAAGATCACCCTGCCCGAGGTCGCTCCGCCGCTGGCCAATTACCTGCCGGCCGTCCGGTCCGGAAACCTTGTGTTCCTGGCGGGGCACGGCCCGGCGCAGCCCTGGGGGCCGACGGCCACGGGAAAGGTCGGCCGCGACCTCACGGTGGAGCAGGGCTACGAGGCGGCGCGCAACGTCGGGATCAACTTGCTGGCCTCGCTCAAGGCCGAGGTCGGCAGCCTCGACAAGGTCAGGCGGATCGTGAAGGTGCTGGGGATGGTCAACTCCGCCGAGGGTTTCGGCCAGCAGCCCGAGGTGATCAACGGGTTTTCCGATCTCATGGTGTCGGTCTTCGGGCCGCGCGGCAAACACGCCCGCTCGGCCGTGGGCATGGCGGCGCTGCCGCGCGGCCTGTCGGTCGAGATCGAGATGATCGTCGAAGTCGAGCCGTAGGCCGGGCGCGCCCGGGTGCATCCGTCCCGCGATCATCAGCTGCCGGTCGACCCGGCTGCGTACCGGGCCGCGCGGCATCCGCGCGGCCGGGTGATCGTCATCGCCCCGACCCGGGCCGCCTGCGAGACGATCGAGCTGGCCCTCGGGACCGAAATCGAAACCCTGCTGATGCGGGAGCACGGCCCGACGCTGGTGGACTGGGCCGAGCGGCGGCAGGCATTCGGGATCGTGGCCGGCACCGGGACCGGGAAGACGCTGGCGGTCCGGCCGATCGCGCAGGCCCTGTTGGGCGAGAGTCTTCGGTACGGGGTGGTGAACCGGGAACGGGAGGCCACCCCCGAAACGCCGACCTGGAACGTGGTCGTCGTCACCACGGGCATCGCGCGGCGGTGGTTCCAGGATGAGCTGATCTCCGGCCGCGACACGTTGGTCGTGGACGAGATTCACCAGACGTCCGCCGAACTGGAACTCTGCCTGGCGCTCGGAAAGCGGGCCGGGTGCCGGTTCATCTGGCTCTCCGCCACGGTCGATCCATCCTTCTATTCGAGCTATCTCCGGAGCGACCATGTCCTCGAGACCAGTGCCTTCGACCCCGCCCTCCGGGCCCGCGTCGAGGTGGTGGCCAAGGACGTCGACGACTTTCTCGACGAGCGCTACATCCGGAAGATCATTCGGGAGGGGCGCGGCGTGGCCGTGTTCGTGCCGACCCGGGCCGAAGTCGAACGGCTGGCCGGCAAACTCGGCGCCCGGTGGAACCGGCTCAACGCCGCGTTCTATCATGGCGGCGAGCCGATCCGGGTGATCCGGCCGTTTCTCGAAGGCCAGGTCGAGAAACCGTTCCTGCTGGCGATGACGGCCGCCGGCCAGTCGGCGATCAACGTGCCCGGACTCGACACCGTGGTGATCTACGACGCCCGCTATGGCAACGTGGTCGACCGCGGGCGCAACGTGCTCCACCGGCTCTATCTCGGTGCCAACGAGATCCTCCAGATGGCCGGGCGGGTGCATGGCCGGGTAGCCCGGGGCGAGGTGTCCATTCTGACGAACCGGCCGCTCCGGTTCCAGGACCTCCGCCCGACCCCGCCCGACTTCCAGTTGGCCGGTGACGCCGAGCGGGTGGCGCTGACTTGTGCCGCGATCGGGGTCGACGCCACGGATCTGGAACTGCCCGTGCCGCTCGACAAGGTGGCCTATCGCCGGGCGCTCGAAGTTCTGACGACCCGCGGTCTGGTGGCCGGCGGACGGCTCACCGATTTCGGCCGCGACGTCGAGGCGATGCCGGTCGAGCGGCCGTGGGGCGAACTGCTGGTGAAAGCCGATCCGCAACTCGCGCCGGTCCTCGCGGTCGCGGCCAGCGTGGACTCGCTCCATCGGATGACCAGGGAAGACCGGGACCTGCATGGGGTCGCGGTGCCCGGGAGCGACCACCTCACGACCTACAACATCTACGCCGAGGCCGTCAACCGGTTCGGGTCGGTCGGCAAGGTCTACGGGCTCGAGCGCCATCTGTTCGGGGACGGCTTCGACGAATGGGCCGAGGAACGCGGCGTGCTGGCCAAAGCGATCGAGGACGCGGCGATGGGCATGGCGTCGATCTATCGCTCGCTCGAGCTGGGCCTGCCGCGCGGTCTCCCCTATGCGACCAAGGATCTTCGCCAGCGGTTCGTCGAGTTGGTCGCGGAGGTGATGCCGTTCGACCTGGTGATCGACGAGGAGACGGCCGACGGGCAGGACGCCCGGGTGTCGAAGACGTCGCTCGCGGGAACCTGGGGGGCGATCGCCGGATCGATCCGGTACTTCGCCGACCGGTTCGGGACTCCGCGGGCGTCGATCGAGGGGACGACGATTCCGCTCGATCTGGTCCGCCGCTTTGCGATTCGGGGCAACCCCGTCGTGGCCGTGGCCGGACCGCGAAAGCATCAGGGGTTCATCGTGACGCACACGCTGAGCTACCACGGCTTCGAACTCGAGACGATCGACGAGCCGTTGTCGGGCCAGGTCCCCGAGGCCCTCCGGGCGAGCGCCGTCGATGCCCTCGTGGACGGACTGGTCGAGGGAAGCGTTGCCCACGCCGATCATGGGCGCGTCCGGCGGGCGGTGCGATCGCTGGACGAGTACTGGCGGCGGTCCGGCGGATCGGAGCCCGCGGTGGCGCCGGACCGGATTCGTGAGGCCCTCCGTGCCGAACTCGAGGGGGTGGACAGCTGGCGGGCGTTCCAGGGCCGAAGCCTCGACCTCGATGCCGAGCGGTTCCTGCCGGCCGGGCGCCGGGCCGCGCTGGACGCCTTGCCGGGTACCATCCATCTCCTTGGCGATGCCACGGCACTCGAGTACGCGATCGAGCGCGGTCAGGGCGTGGTGCGCCTTCGGCTGCGGGAGGGGCAGGCCCGGCGGCTCAATCCAGGCCACCTTCCGGATTTCGACCGGCCGGTCCGGTTCCTGGTGGCCCGGGGCGGCGAGGCGCCGCTGGAAGCGGAGAGTCTCGAGGCGTTGGGGGCGTTGCTCCGGAAGCCCTCACCGAAGGTCCATCCTCATCGCCACCGCAAGCAGAAGCGCCGGATTCCGAAGCCGGGCCGGCGGCGAAGGTAGGCAGGGCCGGCGTCGTCTCCCAGCCACGGGCAATGACACCAAGGAGCGGCAGATGAGTGCGCGACCCCTCATGAGAACCCCGGCCGGTTGGGCCGCCTCGCTGGCCGGATCGGTGATCCTGGCCGGGTGCGCCGGCGGGGCCTCGATGCCGGCGGCCGATGCCGCCCGAATGAACCGGATCGTCGGCAATCTCCGGCCACCGGTCGTCGTCGAAGGCACGACCCCGGCGACCTATCGGCTCGACGACCGACTCGCCCGTCATCGTGTGCCCGGTGTCTCGATTGCCGTGGTGGACAGCGGCCGGATCGTGTGGGCCCACGGCTTCGGCCTCAAGGAAGCCGGCACCGCCGACTCGGTGACCGCGGCCACGCTGTTCCAGGCGGCCTCGATCTCGAAGCCGGTCACCGCGACCGCGATGCTGCGACTCGTCGAGCAAGGCACGCTGTCGCTGGACGAACCGGTGAATCGTTATCTCAAGTCGTGGCAGGTCCCCGAGAACCGCTTCACCGCGCTGGCCCCGGTTACGCTCCGGCGGATCGTCAGTCACTCTGCCGGCCTCACGGTACACGGCTTTCCCGGCTACGCCGTCACCGACTCGATTCCCTCCGTCGGGCAAGTTCTCGACGGGCTCAAGCCGGCCAACACGGCCCCGGTGCGGGTCGACACGGTTCCCGGCGCGATCTGGCGCTATTCGGGTGGCGGCACCACGGTGATGCAGCTGCTCCTGACGGATGTGACCGGCGAGGCGTTCCCCGCGCTCATGCAGCGGCTCGTGCTCGGCCCCGTGGGCATGACCTCGAGCGGCTACGACCAGCCGCTGCCCGAGGCTCGGCGGGGCGTGGAGTCGGCGGCGCACGATCGCACCGGCGCCGTGATTGCGGGCCGCTGGCATGTCTATCCCGAAATGGCGGCCGCCGGTCTCTGGACCACGCCGACGGATCTGCTCAGATGGGCCATGGCCATCGCGGCGGCGAGGGCCGGCCGCGATTCGTCGCTGCTGTCGCCCCGGATGGCCACCGCAATGCTCACGCTGCAGCACGGCACCTCCGGTCTTGGCCCGATGCTCACCGGGGCCGGCCGCTCGTTCCGGTTCGGCCACGGGGGAGCCAACGAGGGTTTCCGCTGCGATCTGGTCTATTTCCCCGAGACCGGGCAAGGTGCTGCCGTGATGAGCAACGGCGACAACGGCGGGGCCCTGGTTCAGGAGGTGATGCTCGCGATCGCGGCGGAGTACGGGTGGCCCGACTACGGACCGAAGAAGCTCACGCTGATTTCCCGGCCGGCGAGCGAGTTCGCGCCGTTCCTGGGCCGGTTCTCGATCACCGAACCGCAGGCGGTCACCATCGAGGTCAGCGCCGACGGCGACAAGTTGTTCGTCGAAGCGGCGGGTGTCATGCCGCGGTCCGAGGTCGGTTTCGTTGCAGCCGACCGGGTTGCGAGTCTCGAGTCGGGCGACGAATTGACGTTCGTGCTCGACCGCCGCGGTGCCGCGAGCGCGATTCGCTTCGCGGGTTACACCTTCGAGCGGGACCGGCGGTGAGCGACGCCGGCCCGGTCCCGACGCTCGAGGCCCTGACGCCGGAGTGTCTCGCCGCGGCCCGGCAGCGGATCGCCGGGCGGGTCGTCAGGACGCCGCTGATCCGGTGGTACGATACGACGGACGACCGCGAGGTCTGGCTCAAGCTCGAGACCCTCCAGCCGATCGGGTCGTTCAAGTTGCGCGGGGCGACGAGCGTGTTGACGTCGGTCGCGCCGGAGGTCCTGGCGGGCGGGGTCGTCACGGCGAGCGCCGGCAACATGGCGCAGGGCGTGGCCTGGGGTGCCCGCGAACTCGGCGTGCCGTGCACGGTCGTGGTACCCGACCACGCGCCGGTCACCAAGCTCAAGGCGATCGAGCGCCTGGGCGGCCGGGTCATCCGGATCGGATTCGACGCCTGGTGGCGGGTGCTCGAGGACCGCCGTTTCGAAGGTGCGCCGGGCTTCTTCGTGCACCCCGTGGCCGATACGGAGGTGATCGCCGGGAACGCCTCGATCGGATTCGAGATCGCCGAGGACCTGCCCGAGGTCGACCTGGTCCTGGTGCCGTTCGGCGGGGGCGGGCTGTCGAGCGGGATTGCCGCGGCGCTCCGGCAGGCGGCTCCGGCGGCCCGGGTGCTGGCCGTCGAGCCGGAAACCGCCGCCCCGTTCGGCGCCTCGCTCGCGGCCGGGCGGCCGGTGTCGTTCGACTACCAGCCCAGCTTCATCGACGGCTCGGGAGGCAAGAGCGTCCTGCCCGCGATGTGGCCGATCGCGCGGGCTCTGCTGGCCGGCGCGGTAGCGGTCAGCCCCGCCGAGGCGGCCGACGCCGTCCGACTGCTGGCGGAGCGGGCCCGCGTGGTGGCCGAAGGAGCCGGCGCGCTGGCACTGGCGGCGAGCCGGTCGGAGGTATCGGCCGGCCGCCGGATCGTCTGCATCGTGTCGGGCGGGAACATCGATGCGGGGCGGCTGGCCGCGATTCTCGGCGGCCAGGTCCCGCGCTGAGCGGCTACTTCACGAACTTCTCGTAGGTCTCCTGGTCGAACCCCACCAGCAGCGTCCGGCCCTTTCGTACGGTCGGCGCCCGGAGGTTTCCGCTCGGTCCGACGAGGACCGCGGCCAGGTCTGCCCGGGAAGGCTGATCCCGCTTGAGATCGAAGTGAAGCACCTTCCGGCCCTTGGTGACGTACAGGTGGTCGATGCCCTCGAGCACGGCGAGGGCCTGCTTGCCGGGAATGGTCCGCTTCTTCGCGTCCACCGTTTCGGTGACGGTGGCGTCATGCTGCGCAAGGAACCCTTGCGTACGTTTGCAGCTGATTCACCCGGGGCGCAGGTACGCCCAATCGACTTTCGGCATGGCGGTCTCGTTCAGGTTGTCGGGGTCGGCGCGCCGCGGCGCGGCCGTCAGGGCTGTGGCGTGGGCCGCCCGCCCGGTTTCCATTCCGGTTTGGGACCGTCCGCGAGGATCCGCACCGCGGCGGCGGCCGCGTCGATGACCCGGGCAAAATGGTCGCGGTCGACCCGGCTGATTTCGTCGCTGGGCCGGTGATAGTCCTCGTGCATGTTGAACGTCGACAAGGTATGCGCGACGATGCCCTTGAGGGCGAACTGATAGTTGTCGCTCCGGCGGAAGAAGTTTTGGGCCGGCCGGCGATCAGGCCCGATCGGAAGGCCCGCTGCCGCGAGCGCCTCTCCCATCGTGCTTCGTTCGTACCCGGTCAGCCACGCCCGGCCCGGTCCGCCGGCGAGCGAATCAGGACGGCCGATCATTTCGATCTCGAGGTTGGCCACCATCTGGTCGAGGGGGCGGACCGGATGGTCCGAGAACCATCGCGCGCCGAGGAGGCCGGATTCCTCGCCGATCCAGGTCGCGAAGACGAGGGTCCGCCGCGGCCGCGGTCCGCGGGCAATCTGCCGGGCGATTTCCAGGACGGCCACCACCCCTGACGCGTCGTCGTCCGCCCCGTTGTAGATCGAGTCGCCGTTGACGGGGGCGCGAATACCGACGTGGTCGTAATGCGCTCCAATCAGCACGTATTCGTCCGCGAGTGCCGGATCCGCTCCCGCGATCAGGCCGACGACGTTCGACCCCGGGAGCCGGTCCGCGGCCGGGAACGAGTCGCGCGCCGCGAAGCTTGCCGCCACCATCGGTCCCCGGACGGTTCGCTCCTGGCCGCCATTGCGGAACGTGCGACTCGCCATGACCAGCGGCACGCGCTGGTGGAAGCCACTGTCGCCGGCCGGGGTGAGGCCAGCCCCGCGCATTTCCTCCGCGATGATGCGGGCGGCCGATACTGCGCCCGGACGGCCCGTGGCCCGGCCCGCCAGCGAGTCGTCGGACAGGGTGGCGAGGAGCCGGTAGGCCGCGCCCGGGTCGGTCATCGGCTGAGACGGAGCGGCGTGGCCCCCGCAGGCCGCGAGCAGGAGCACGGCGGCGGGCCAGGAGCGGGTGGGCAATGTCAGGTTCGGAAAGGTCATCGAGGTATCGTCAGGGTTCGGTCGGCGGCGGGCCAACGAGCCAGCGTCCGGCATGCCCGAGGCCGCGCTTCGCCGTGCGGACGTGGATCGTAAACGGGGTGGGTCGCCGGCGGCACCGCCGTCCCGGAAGCGATGCCGGCGGCACGTCCCTCCGCTTGGGCGGCAGCCGACGCGCCGGCCGACGCCCCGCCGGTCATTCGTCCGGCGGCCCACCGGCGGCCGCGACCTGTCCGGGCTTGATCTTCCCGGCGTCGAGGCGTCCGGCGGCCGCCGTCATCTTCTCGATGATCTCGTCGGGATCCATCTTCGCGCCGCGCTTGAAGCGGATCGGATTGATCCGGGCGATCACGAAGGCCTTGAGATAGGGACTCTCGAGCCCTCGGGCCCTCAGTTCCGCCACCTTCTCCACGACGGCAGCGTCGAGCGCCAGCAGGCGCTCGGCCCGTTCCCGGCGGGTGGCGAGCGATTTGGAGAGCCGGGCGGCGGAGAACGACTCGGTGCGTTTGAGGACCGGATGGTACGCCCCGCCCGAAAACCGGCCGTTCAGCTGGTAGCAGGCTCCGAGCGTCAGCAGGGCGGGCTCCTCGAACTCGGTCTCGTACTCCCGTTCCGGTCGGTCGTCGAGCGCACTCAGCGCCTCGGCGAGGCGGATCACTTCGAGGGCCCGTTCCCGGACATTGTGGGCCTTCTCGGTGTTGAGCACCAGGATCCGGTGGGCCACCGACTGGTCCGGCACCACGATCGCGAGCACCGCGCGGGCGCCCAGCTGCCGCATGGCCGCGAGCCGGTGGTTGCCGTTCGGCGTCCAGTAGCGGCCGTCCGCGGTCCGGACGGCTACGACCGGGTCGATGAACCGTCCGAGCCGGTCGATCGCGTCGGCGAGCCGGGCCACATGGGTCGGCGAGAGATCCCGCTGGTACGGCGTCGGCTCGACCCGGTCGAGGGGCAGGGCCGCCAGCAGCTGCCAGTGGCCACCGAGCGGCTCGCGGTAGTTGCCGACCACCGCGCCCCCGTCGGCCTCCACTTGGGTGGCCAGCGTCTCGAGGGCCGCCGGCGGCTTTCCGGATCCCACCGCGGCCGCCGTCAGACCCCGGGGTTCGGGCGCTTCCTTGCGTTTCTTGCGCGGGCGGGCGGTGGCCATGGACGCTCCGGTCCGGTGGTGGGGCAGGCTCCAATAATACGTTGCCGGCGGAAGGCAGCGGCAGGCGGTCCCTGCGCCCGGACGGGGAACCGTGAAGGCCGGTCCCGGCCCGTCGTGAAGACTCCTCCACGGTCCGCGGGCCCATTTGACAAGGACTTGGGGGGGCGGCACTATCACGCGTATCACAATCACGAGGGGGGTGCCCGTGAAGACCTACGGCTCGGATGCGATTCGGAACGTGGCGTTCGTGGGGCACGGCGGGTCCGGGAAGACGACCCTGATCGACGCCCTCGCCTTCGTCTCCGGCTCGAGCCGGCGCCACGGCTCCATCAAGGACGGCACCACCCTCACCGACACCTCCCCCGACGAAATCGACCGCAAGCATTCCATCAGTCTGGGAATCGGCTTCGCGGAGTGGCAGGATACGAAGATCAACATGCTCGACACGCCGGGCTTCCTCGACTTCTACGGCGAGGTCGCATCGGCCCTGTCCGTGGCGGACGCCGCGGTCGTGGTGCTGAGCGGGACGAGCGGCGTCGAGGTGGGCACCGAGAAGGTCTGGGAGCACTGCGATCACCTGCATCTGCCCCGGATCCTGTTCGTGTCCCAGCTCGACAAGGAGCACGCCAATTTCGAGAAGGTCTTCGACGACGTGAAGGAACACCTCACGCCGAAGGTGCTCCCGGTCGAGATCCCCGTCGGCAACGGGGCCGAGTTCAAAGGCATCATCAACCTGTTCACCGGCCTCTGCCAGACCTTCACGGGCGGCTCGAAGACCGGCGAGTTCGAGGAAGGGCCGATTCCGGAGGAATACCGCGAGGTGTTCGACCGGTACATGGACCAGTTCACCGAGGCCGTCGCCGCCACCGATGATGCGCTGATCGAGAAGTTCCTGGGCGGCGAGAAACTCTCCCGCGAGGAAATCGTCCCCGCCATGAAACGTGCGATCCAGGCGGGCGAGATCGTGCCGCTCTTCTGCGGCAGCGGCGAACTGATCATGGGCGTCCGGACCCTGCTGACGGAGATGGTCGAGCTGTTCCCGTCGCCCGCCGAGGTGGCGCCGCCGGCCGAGGGGCCGCTGGTGGGCCGGGTCTTCAAGATCATGTCGGAGCCCCACGTCGGCGACGTGAGCCTGTTCCGTCTCTATACGGGGTCGATCAAGAACGGCGAGGAGGTCTGGAATCACGAGCACAACGTGGCCGAGAAGCTGGGGCATCTGTCGGTGCAGCAGGGCCGCGAGCGGTTCGAGATTCCCGATCTCGCCGCCGGCGACATCGGCTCGGTCGCCAAGTTGCGCGACACGCACACCAACGACACCTTCTGCCGCAAGGATCACCCGGTCCACCTCGAACCGATCGAATTCCCCGAGGCGGAGGCGACGTCGGCCGTGGTCGTGAAGCAGCGGGGGGAGGAGGACAAGCTCGCCGCCGGGCTTCACAAGCTCCACGAAGAGGATCCCACCTTCCACTTCGAGTACAACTCGGAACTGGGGCAGACCCTGATCCACGGCCTCGGGGAGCGCCATTTCGACATCCTCCTTGGCCGGCTGCAGCGCAAGTACGGGGTGCATGCCGAGCTGGCCCGCCCGAGGGTGGCGTATCGGGAAACCATCAAGGGCATGGCGGAAGGGCAGGGGAAGCACAAGAAGCAGTCGGGCGGCCGCGGCCAGTACGGCGACTGCTGGATCCGGCTTGCACCGTTGGCGCGCGGCTCGGGCTACGAGTTCATCGACAGCATCGTTGGCGGCGTGATCCCCGGCAAATTCATTCCTGCCGTGGACCGCGGGATCCAGGAGGCCGCGGCCCGGGGGTCACTCGCCGGCTATCCTCTGGTGGATTTCCGGGCCGAGTGTTTCGACGGGAGCTACCACGACGTCGACTCGAACGAAATGTCGTTCAAGATGGCCGGGATTCTCGCCTTCCGGAACGTGGCTCCGAAGGCGCGGCCGGTCCTGCTCGAGCCGATCATCGCGGTGGACATCTTCACGCCCAACGAGATGCTCGGCGACGTGCTCGGCGACCTGAGTCCGCGGCGGGGCCAGATCCTCACCACGGAGGCGGTGGGCCGCCTGACCAGGGTGAGCGCCCTGGTGCCGCAGGCGGAACTGTACAAGTACTCCACCAACCTGCATTCGATCACGCACGGCCGGGGCACCCACAAGGAGCGCTTCCACGGGTACGCCGAGGCACCGGCGGAGGTCGCGGCCAAGGTGGCGGCGGACAACAAGGACAAACTCAAGCACGACGAGGACTGACGTGGAACGGCCCCTGATCATCGGCGTCGTCGGGGGCTCGGGGTCCGGCAAGACCACGGTGGCCCGGGGCATCTATGAAGCCCTGGGCCTCGACGCCGCGTTTCTCGATCAGGATGCCTACTACAAGGACCTGGCGCACCTGCCGTTCGAAGAGCGGGTCCGGTTCAACTTCGACCACCCGGATGCCTTCGACACCGATCTCCTGGTGAGTCACATCGAGAGCCTTCGGGACGGGCGGATCATCGAGAAGCCGACCTACGACTTCGCGGCCCACACGCGCGCCGCCGCCCGGATTCCGGTCGAGCCGCGCGAGGTCCTGATCGTCGACGGGATCATGCTGTTCGCCGATGCGCGCCTTCGGGCGCTTTTCGACATCAAGGTGTTCGTCGACGTGGCGGATGACATCCGATTCATCCGCCGGTTGCGCCGCGACGTCGAGGAGCGGGGGCGGAACATGAACGGGGTCATCCGCCAGTACCTCGATACCGTCCGGCCGATGCATCTCGAGTTCGTCGAACCCTCCAAGCGATATGCCGACGTGATCCTGCCGGAGGGCGGCCACAACCAGGTCGGGGTGGATATGATTCTGGCCCGGGTCTTCATGGAACTGTCCCGGCGGCGGAACTGAATCCGCCGGGCGGGCCGGGCCGGCCGAGGGAGTCGCGGCGCCGATGGACTCCCATCGGCGCATTTCTTGTAAGGGGGTTGGGTGGGGGCGGTGTCACGACTTTGCACGCCCCGCGAACCTGGGGAGCCGAATGGTCGACTTCGTTGTGAATCTGTTTGCGCCCTGGGCGTCCTTTTACGGCGACCACGAGCTGGTTGCGACGTGGATTGCATTCTTCCACCTGGCCGGGCTCCTCTGGGGCGGTGGCCGGGCGGTCGTCGCGGACGTGGTCACCCTGCGTTCACCCTCGGCCGAGGCGTTTCTTCGGGAGGGGAATCTCCGGTTTCTGATGGCCAGCCACCGGGACGTGATCGTCGGTCTGGCGATTTCCGCCATTACCGGCGTGCTGATGTTCGGCTCGGATGTGGAACACTACCTCGGCTCCTGGCTCTACTGGGTCAAGATCGCCCTGGTGGTGATGCTCCTCCTGAACGGCGTCTTCATTCAAAGAGCGGAGTCGCGGTTGGGGCAGGCGGAGCAGGCCGGACCGGCCTGGGGCGGGGCGCGGCGGCATGCCTGGATCAGCCTCGCGTGCTGGTTTGGCGCCACGCTGTTCGGCAAGCTCATGGTGACGGGTTGACGGTCCGGATCGGTCGCGAGGCGGCCAGGAAACGGAAGCAGTGAACGACAACGTTGGCGGGCGCTGGTTCGCCCCAAAGGAGCGGCAGGTGGATTCGGACACGGCGGGACGGAATGCGTGCGGCGGCAGCTGTGACTCGATGGGTGATCGGCGGGCGTTCCTGCGGGAGGCGGCTTCGATCGCGGCGGCGGCGCTGTTCACGCTGGGCGTGACCGGGCGTGCGGCCGTGGCCATGCCGATCGCGCCGGCCGCCGGCCGGCGGATCCGGGGCGGGCAGGGCGTCAGCTATCCGATTCCCGCGGCCGACGGGGTCTCGATCGACAAGAAGAACGAAGTCATCCTGGTCAGGAACCAGGGCGCCGTCTACGCCTTTGCGTTGTCGTGTCCCCATCAGAATACCGCGCTGCGCTGGAATCAGAGCGAAGGCCAGTTCCAGTGCCCCAAGCACAAGTCGAAGTACCAACCCGACGGGACCTTCCTGTCCGGCCGGGCCACCCGCAACATGGACCGGCTTCCGATCCGCCGCGACGGCGCCAGCGTCGTCGTCGATGTGGAGCACGTCTTCGAAAGCGACCAGGACAAGGCCGCCTGGCAGGGTGCGGCGGTGCACCTGTAGTCGGTCGCGGAATTGCCGCTCGTTGACGGGCCGGGTATCCTGCGGGATCCCGGCCCGTTCGAGTTTTTCCCATGCGCCTGTTCGTCTCCGGTGCCGTGCTGTTCGCCACGGCGTCTTCCGCCCCGGCCCAGGTCCGGTCGTCGGACCCGGTCTTCACGGTCGATCGGTATCTCGAATACGAAACCGTGGCCGAGCCGGCGATCGCGCCGGACGGGCGCACCATCGTCTTCGTGCGCCGGTCCGCGGATCGCATGCGGGACGACTGGCGCACCGGACTCTGGGTCATGGATGCCGACGGCAGTCGGCTCCGTTACCTCGGCGAGGGATCGAGCCCGGTGTGGTCGCCCGACGGGAGCCGAATCGCGTTCCAGCGCCGGGGCGAGTCCGGCGGTGTCCAGCTCTTCGTCCGCTACATGGACGACGAAGGCGCGGTCACCCAGATCACCCGACTCGAGGAAACGCCCCAGGACGTTCAGTGGTCGCCGGACGGCCGGTCCCTCGGGTTTGCGATGGTCGTCCCGGCCGGGCCGGAATGGCAGGTCCCGCTGCCGCCGGCACCGGAGGGGGCCACCTGGACCCCGGCGCCCCGGCTCGTCGAACGCCTCCATTACCGGGCAGACCGGCGGGGCTGGCTGGTGCCCGGCTACACCCACCTGTTCACCGTGCCCGCGACCGGTGGAGTGCTCCGGCAGATCACGTCGGGCAAGTGGAATGTCGGCGCTCGGGGTAACGGCTTGCCCGCGGCCGTCGGGTGGTCCTGGTTCCCGGATGGCCAGAGCATCGTCGTCGAGGGAAACGACGATCCCGACGCGAACCGGCAGCGGCAGGTCTCGAACATCTACCGGGTCGATCTGGCGACCCTCGAACGGACGCTGCTGACGCCCGACCGCGGCTACTGGACCTCGCCCACCGTGTCGCCGAACGGGCGGATGATCGCCTGGCTCGGCTACCCCTTCACCCGCCAGACCTATCGAACCGCCGACCTCTATCTCCTCCAGCTCGGCAAGCGAGCCGCCGCGGAAGTGCGGACGGAAGGGTTCGACCGGACGCCGGCGTCGGTCACCTGGGCCCCGGACAATTCCGGCCTCTACTTCACGGCGGACAACCAGGGAACCTCGAACATCCACTTCGTCTCGACCGGCGGCGGCGGCGTCCGGCAGCTCACGGTCGGGACCCACATGCTGACCGGACTGTCGGTGTCGCGCCGCCATCAGGGCGTCCTGGTGCGGACCCATTCGAGCGCGCCCCCGGATCTCGTGCTGGTCGACCTCAAGAAGCCGGAGCGACTCACCCGCCTCACCGCGTTGAACCGCGATCTGCTCGCCGGTCTCGACCTGGGCGAAGTCGAAGAAATCTGGTTCCGGTCCGGCGACACCCGGGTGCAGGGCTGGATCGTGAAGCCGCCGTCGTTCACCCCGGACCGGAAGTGGCCGCTGATTCTCGAGATTCACGGCGGGCCGCATGCGATGTACCACGTCGGGTTCAATCCGATGTACCAGAATTTCGCCGCGGCTGGATTCGTCACGCTTTATCTCAATCCGCGGGGGAGTACCGGCTACGGGACCGCCTTCGGCAACGCCATCGACAAGAACTATCCGGGGGTGGATTTCGACGACCTGATGGCCGGGGTGGACTCCGTGATCGGCCGGGGATACGTGGACGAGTCGCGGATGTACGTCACGGGTTGCAGCGGGGGCGGGGTGCTGACCAGCTGGGTGATAGCCCACACGGACCGGTTCGCGGCGGCGGCGGTCCGCTGCCCGGTGACGGACTGGATCAGCTTTGCGGGGACGAGTGACATCCCGTTGTTCGGATTCAACTGGTTCGAGAAGCCCTACTGGGAAGATCCGCTCCCTTGGCTCGAGCACTCGACGCTCTACCACGTCGGCAAGGTCAAGACGCCGACACTGCTGATGACCGGCGAACTCGATCTCCGGACCCCGATGGCCCAGACCGAGGAGTACTTCACCGCGCTCCAGATGCGCGGGGTGCCGAGTGCCATGGTCCGGTTTGAAGGCGAATACCACGGCACCGGGTCGAAGCCGTCCAACTGGATGCGGACCCAGGTCTATCTGGTCGAATGGTTCCGGCGGTGGGGCGGGGGAGCGGCTGCGGGCGGGCGCTGAAGCGCAGCTGGGATCCCGGGCGGTGCGACCGGCACGGTCGCCCCGCCCGGGGAGGTGGCACTAGCGGGTGTAGCGCTCGAGGTACTGGAGGTCATCCTCGTCGAGGCGCACGACGTACACCGTGCCCTTTCCGAATCCGACCACCCGGCTCCGCGGCCGCAGAGTCACTTTCTTGGCGATCGTGCCGGCTCGATCGAACACGTCATAGACCGGGTTCTTGGCGCCGGCCGCCTGGTTCCGAAGGACCCAGACCTCACCCTCCGGAGCGACCAGAACCGGCGCTCCCCCGCCGGCTCCGCCGCTGAACGGCGGCTTGGTTTCCTCGAACTCCGGGTCGGGGATCTGGATGTTGTTGCCCGCGGTGGTCCGGGTCCCGCCGTTGCCCGAGGTGATGAACATCGGGCGGCTTCGTTTCCGCGCCTCGATCACCTCGTCCTTGTCTGCCTGGGTGACCTTGATCGGGGTGTATGCCTGCGTCGGTCCGACCGCCGGCTTGGTGCTGCCGGCGGGGTACCGAAGGACCCGATACGGGTTCGGCTGGACCCGGACCACCGATCCGTCGTCGGCCACGCCCCAGGCCTCGGCGGGGGAAAAGACCTTGCCGCTTCCGAGCCGGATCGAAACCGACGTCCGGTTGCCGCCGCCCGACGTCGAAACGTTGGCCTTCGGCCCCACCATCCAGGCCACGGTGTCCACTTTCTCGGCGCCGTCCCAGCGCTGAATCGCCAGTGAGTCGGGACTATCGCCGCCAAGGTTGCTGGGGTTGAAAGGTGGGGCCTGATAGTAGTAGTGCCCCTTGGAGTCGGTGCCGCCGCCGCCGATCGAAATCATCATCATGCCGCCGTTGCCGGCTCCCGGGGGCTGAATGGTCTTGCCGGGCTTGCCGGTGGGATCGACCTCCAGAAACCGCCGGCCGCCGATGTCGTTGATCCAGGTCACGCCGTTGGGCATGGCCAGGAGCCCGACCGGAAGGGCGTACTCCCCCGGCCCCTGACCTTCGCGCCCCACCTTGGTGACGGAGCCACTCGCGAAGTCGATCAGCTGGACGACTTTGTCCTGCCGGTCGGCAACCAGCACCTTACCGGACGGCAGCTCCCGGACAGCGGCGATGCTGGTGAATGGCTCGTCCAGCTCGGCGGCGGGCTTGGTGAGGCTGACGCTGGTCTGGGCCTGAAGGGGGCAAACGGCAAGCAGGGCCGCCAGCCCGGCGAAGGTCGGTCGGAACACGGGGACTCCACGGGAAACGAGGTTACGGGGAGGATGCCCGGAACCCGGCCACGGTCGCAAGCCATTACCTTCGGCCATGCCGCCGCTCGACCTCGCCGCGCTCCCCGCTCAACCGACCAGCCGCTTCGCCCCGAGCCCGACGGGCGAACTCCATCTTGGCCATGTGGCCAACGCGGTCTGGACCTGGGGGTTGACCGCCGCGCTCGGAGGCCGGGTGCTGCTGCGGATCGAGGACCACGACCGGACCCGGTGCCGGCCCGAATTCGAGCGGGGCATCCTGGCCGACCTCGAGTGGCTCGGACTCGAACCTTCGGCGCCGGCCTTCACCTCGTTCGAGGGGCCGTCGTCTTTCCGCCAGAGCGACTGCGCTGCCCGGTACGACGCGGCCCTTGGGCGCCTCGCGGCGGGAGCCCGCGTGTACGGCTGCGAGTGCTCCCGGCGGACGATCGCGGCCCGGGTGCCGGAGGTGGCGGGTGAGGAGACCCGTTATCCCGGCATCTGCCGGCTGAAAGGGCTGCCCGCGGCGGCGGGTCGCGGGGTGCGAGTCGAACTCCCGGACCGCGAGGTGCGCTTCGCCGACGGGCGGCTCGGACCGCAGACGCAGCGCCCGGCCGCCCAGTGCGGCGACCTGCTTCTGCGCGACCAGGCCGGCAATTGGACCTATCAGTTTTCGGTCGTCGTCGACGACCTGGCGCATGGGGTCGACCTCGTGATCCGAGGGGAGGATCTGCTGTCCTCCACGGGCCGCCAGATCCTGCTCGGCGAGATGCTCGGCCGCCCGGCGCCGGCCCGGTTCGTCCATCACCCGCTGATCAGGGACGAACAGGGCGTCAAGCTGAGCAAGCGACGCCAATCGGAGAGCCTGGCCTCCCTGCGGACGGCCGGCTGGTCCGCGGCGGACGTTCTGGGCCAGGCGGCCTACGCGACCGGCCTGCTCGCC
>JBFXAY010000007.1:0-1669 GCA_050183815.1 Gemmatimonadales bacterium
TTCTTCTTCCGCTTGGCCTCTTCGATCTTGTCGTTGAGCTGCCGGAGCTGGAGCTTCAGGTTTTCGGTATCCGCCCGGTGCTTGAGCCAGGTCTCATGGAGCTGCTGGGCTCCCTGGAGCGCCTCGTTGTACCGGACGAGCGCCTGTTTGGCGAGATCGTCGCGGCCTTCCTGCACCGCAAGCATGGCCCGCCGTTCCCAGTCTTCGGACTGCTTCTTGAGCGCCTCGGCGTCCGCCTGGAGTTTCTTCTCGTCGGCGATGGCCGCCGCGGCCTCCTGCTTGGCCTTGGCGAGATTCGACTTCATGTCGAGAATCAGCTGATTCAGCATCTTCTCGGGGTTTTCCGCCCGGGAGATGAGATCGTTGATGTTCGACTTGAGCATCGTCGAAAAACGTTCGAAGATTCCCATGCGCGGCTTACCTTTCCCGGTACGGCGCCAGCGCGCTCAGATGGGACGAGAGCGCGAGCGTCAAGGAGTCGAAGCTGGCTTCGAACTCGGAGTAGTCGAGGTTTTCCAGTTCCAGCGTGTCCGTCAGTACCACGTGTTCACCCTCGAGGCCGTAGGACCCGTGGACGAGGTCGTGGGCGTTGAGTTCGAGCAGCCGGCGGAACAGCCCGCCACGCCGGTCGCTCGCCGCCGGGGGTTCCATCACCCGGACCCGCAGAATCACCACGGGCGGGGCGTAGGTCACGACCACCTCGGACCCATTCTGGGTCTTGATCAGCCAGAGGCCGGGTTCGACCTCCCGGGACTCGGCCGACCCGCCCTCGAGCCGGTCGATGAACGACTGCAGGTCCTCTTTCGTCACCATGCCCCTGACCTCCTCGGATCGGGCGTCTCAAATCTAGCGCGAGCCGGTCGCGCCAGCACTGCACTCCATCAGCCGCCGGGGAGCCGTTCGCCTTCCCGCTGGCTGGCGAGCAGGCGCTCGGAAAAGTCGGCGCGCTCCTCGAGTTCCATGATCCGGCCGCGCAGCTCGTCGAGTTCGTTGAGGAGCTGCTCAGGTGGCAGTTCGCTGGGCGCCGGTCCCTGGAGCCGGCGGGCGATGGCCTGCCCCACGGGCCCCCGGAGCGCCACCGTCGCCCCGATGATCCCGATCAGCGTCGTCGGGATCGCGTAGCCCTCGCCCATCTTCAGGCTCATCACCACGTGGGCGAACAACAGGCCGAGGCCGGCGAACGTCGCCGGCACCATCCACCAGCCGGAACGATCCTCGCTCATGCGGCACCATCCGGCGGGGTCAGGAGGGCCGGTTCGCTCTCGCCGCGCCGCAGCATTCGCTCGGCGAAGTCGAGGCGCTCCTCGAGCTCCTGCACCCGGGCCTCGAGGTGGCCGACCCGCTCGGCCGCCATCTCGCCGGTGCTCAGTCCATCGCCGCCGGGCTTGCCGGTCAGGCGCCGGCCGAGAGCGACGCCGACCGGGCCCAGGAACAGCGACACACCGATCCCGCCAACCATCAGGAACATCGCGAAGAAGCCTGCGTCGCCCATGGTCTAGAGCCCGCCCTTTCCGGAGATGACCCGCTCTTCCCCTTTGGTGAGCAGCCGCTCGGTGAACTCGAGCCGCGCTTCCAGTTCCTCGACCCGCCCCTGCGCGGCTTCCAGTTCGGCCAGCCGATCCTCCATCAGTGCCAGCCGCTCGGCGGCCATCTCGCCGCTGGTGAGCCC
>JBFXAY010000007.1:1769-97023 GCA_050183815.1 Gemmatimonadales bacterium
AACCCCATGATCATGCCCGTGACCACGGCATGCACGAGCAAATCGATCGCATCGAGCCCGAAATGGCGGCGGAAGAAACTCACCGGGGCAGTTCCCGGCGCTCTTCCCGCGCCGACGCCAGCATCCGCTCGGCGAAGTCGAGGCGATTCTGGATCTCGTGCCGTTCGTCTTCCGCGGCCGTGAGCCGCGCTTCCACGTCCTGCAGCCGGGCTTCGAGGTCCGAGGGCGGGGCCCCCGGACCTTCGAGTCGCCGGGCGATCGCCCGGCCGAC
This sequence comes from Gemmatimonadales bacterium, assembly GCA_050183815.1. GTDB lineage: Bacteria > Gemmatimonadota > Gemmatimonadetes > Gemmatimonadales > GWC2-71-9 > SHZU01. The sequence continues at coordinate 2,041 of JBFXAY010000007.1, forward strand.
CGGCCCTCGGAGGACCAGGACGGCCCCAACGACCAGCGCAATCAGGCTGGTGAGAATGACCGGTGCGACATCTCCCGGCGGCATCAGGCCTCCCGCCGGGACGCTGACTCCCGGCTCCCCTGGGCGAGCAACCGCTCGCTGAAATCGACCCGCTCCTCGAGCTCCGCCAGGCGATGGGTGACCCCTTCGAGTTCCGCCACCCGGGCCCTGAGCTGATCCAGCTCCTCGGTGACGCCCGGCGGGAGGCTCCGTCCCTCGATCCGCCGGGCGAACGCCTTGATCAACGGCATGAGAATCACGCCGGCAACGATCACGCCCACGACGAGGACCGCGGCAATGAGCACGCCCTCGGGCGGACCGCTGGCGACGAAAATGTCGGGTGGCGCCGGCGGGGCCGGGACCTGCACGGTGACCTGCATGCTCAGTCTCCCTTCCCGGGCTCGAGCGCCGGGTCCCGCCGCTCCGCGAGCATCCGCTCGGCGAAGTCCAGCCGTTCCTCCAGTTCGACGACCCGGTGTCGTAGGTCGTCCCGTTCGCCGATCTGGGTGCGAACCCAGTCGACCTCGTCCGGATTGAGGCCCGTCAGCGGCCGGTTGTGTTTCATTCGATTGATGAACACCAGGCCGCCGTATCCGATGAGGCCCGTCATGAGCAGGGTAATCATCACGCCGGCGAACTCGAACACGTCCTCCATCAGCCCCCCCGCTCGGAACCTTCGGCTCGCTGCGCCAGGAGCCGTTCGCTGAAGTCGAGCCGTTCCTCGGTATCGAGGAGGCGCTGCTGCATCGACTCGACCGCGTGCCGCAATTCGCCGACCTCGTTCATCAACTCCTGATCGGCCGCTCCGCCCTTGCCCTGCAGCCGGCGGGCCAGCGCCTGCCCGACCGGGCCGTTGAAGATCCGGATGAGCGTATAGCCCAGGCCGCCCATCATCAGGACCCCCGTCAGCATCCCGGCAAGCGGAACAAGCAGGTCAGGCCCCATCTGGCGGTTGCTCCCTAAGGCTATGACTGAAAAAAGGATACGACTGTTCAGGCCGCCGTGCTACTGCCCCCGTCGGGGACTCGTTCTGGCCTACGACTGCACGTTGCAGAATGTTTCACGCCCCGTCAAGCCAGCTCGACCGATACGATCCGCCCCAGGGACAGGGACACCTCGGCTTCCGGCGACTCGGCCGGCCGGATCCAGACCTCGAAGGCGTCGCGGCCGGGGTCGACGTCTACCGGCACGGCGGCGATCCGGTCGCCGGCATCGGTGACGATGATGACGGGGTGCTGCCGGGCACTGGCCCAGGTCAGCAGTTCGACGATCGCGTGGTAGTCCACCCCGGCTCCCGGGTGTTACTCGGCCAGGATCCGTTCGAGAAAGCGCGCCGTCTGGCTCTCGGCCACCTTGGCGACTTCCTCCGGCGGTCCCGCCGCGACGACCCGGCCGCCCTTGGCCCCCCCCTCGGGACCGAGATCGACGATCCAGTCGGCCGTCTTGATGACGTCGAGGTTGTGCTCGATGACGAGCACGCTGTTGCCCTTGTCCACGAGCCGGTGGAGCACATCGAGCAGGAGCCGAACGTCCTCGAAGTGGAGGCCGGTGGTCGGCTCGTCGAGGATGTACAGGGTCCGGCCCGTGTCCCGCTTCGAAAGCTCCGTGGCCAGCTTGACCCGCTGCGCCTCGCCCCCGGAGAGCGTGGTGGCCGCCTGGCCGAGGTGGAGGTAGCCGAGCCCGACGTCGTTGAGGAGCTCCAGCTTTTCCTTGATCCGGCCCTGGGCCGAGAAGAAGTCGAGCCCGTCGCCGACGGTGAGTTCGAGCACGTCGGCGATGCTCCGGCCCTTGTAGCGGACCTCGAGCGTTTCGCGATTGTACCGCTTGCCCTTGCAGACCTCGCACGGGACGTAGACGTCGGGAAGGAAGTGCATCTCGATCTTGACCAGCCCGTCGCCCTCGCACGACTCACAGCGGCCGCCCTTCACGTTGAACGAGAACCGGCCCGGCCCGTAGCCTCGCATCTTGGCTTCCGGCAGCTGGGCAAAGAGTTCCCGGATTGGGGTGAAGAGACCCGTGTAGGTGGCCGGATTGGAGCGCGGCGTCCGTCCGATCGGGCTCTGGTCGATCTCGATCACCTTGTCGAGGTGATCGAGTCCCTGAATGGACTTGTGCGCCCCGGGAACGACCTTGGCCCGATAGAGGTGCCGGGCCAGCCCGTGATAGAGGATATCGGTGACGAGGGTGGACTTGCCCGACCCCGAGACGCCGGTGACGGCCGCGAAGACGCCGAGGGGAAAATCCACGGTGAGGTTCTGGAGGTTGTTCTCCTTGGCGCCGACAACGACGAGCTTCCGCTTGGGGTCGATCGGCCGCCGGGCGGAGGGCACCGGAACCCGGAGTTCACGCCGGAGGTAGCGGCCGGTCAGCGAGTCGGGATGCTTGAGGACGTCCTCGACCACGCCCTCCACGACGACTTCGCCGCCGAATCTTCCGGCCCGGGGTCCGAGGTCGATGACGTAGTCCGCCGCCCGGATGGTGTCCTCGTCGTGTTCCACGACCAGCACCGTGTTGCCGAGGTCGCGCAGTTCCTTGAGGGTTCTGAGCAGCCGCTCGTTGTCCCGCTGGTGGAGGCCGATGCTGGGCTCGTCGAGGATGTAGAGGACCCCGACCAGCCGCGACCCGATCTGGGTGGCGAGCCGGATCCGCTGCGCCTCCCCGCCGGAGAGCGACCCGGCGGCGCGACCGAGGGTCAGGTACTCGAGCCCCACGTCGCGCAGAAACGTGAGGCGGTCGTGGACCTCCTTGAGGACCGGTCCGCCGATCTCCGGATCGATGCCACCCTTCTTGCCCCGCCCCACGGGAATGGCATCGAAAAACGCCAGCGCTTCGTCGACCGGCAGGTCGGTGATCTCGCCGATGCTCTTGCCGGCCACGAGCACCGAGAGGCTCTCCGGCTTGAGCCGCCGGCCGTGGCAGGCACGGCACGGCCGCTCCACCATGAACTCGCCGAGCTGCAGGCGAATCGCATCGCTCTGGGTTTCGTAGAAGCGGCGTTCGACGTTGCGGAGGATACCCTCCCACTTCGACTCGTATTCGCCTTTGAACTTCGGGCCGTCGAGCTGGAACTTGAACGTCTTGCCGGTGGCACCGTTGAGGAGCATGTCGCGCACCGAAGCCGACAGCGTCTTCCACGGGGCGTTGAGGTCGAACTTGTAGGTCTTCGCGAGGGTCGGCAGCACGACCTTGCGGAGGTAGCCGCTCGGCTCACCCCAGGGAAGGACGACGCCTTCGAGGATCGAGATCCCCGCATCGCCGAGGACCAGCTCGGGCACCGCCTCCCGCCTGGTGCCGAGGCCGTGACAGTCGGGGCAGACCCCGAACGGCGAGTTGAACGAGAACTGGCGGGGCTCGAGTTCCGGCATCGACAGCCCACACTTCGGGCAGGCGAACCGCTCCGAGAACATGACCGACTGCCCCGACCCCTTCCCCGAGGCCTCGTGCCGGACGATCTCGACCACGCCGTCGGCGGTCTTCAGGGCCGTCTCGATCGAATCGGCCAGGCGGGTCCGGTCCTGAGCCCGGACGACGAGCCGATCCACCACGACCGCCACGTCGTGGTTCTGCCGCCGGTTGAGCTTGGGCACGTCGGTCAGATCGTAGGTGGTGCCGTCCACCCGAACCCGGACGAACCCTCGTTTGGCGAGATCGTCGAACAGATCGCGGAACTCGCCCTTCCGGCCCCGGACGATCGGGCCAAGCACCTCGATCCGGGTACCATCCGGCCAGGCGATGACCTGCTCGGTGATCTGGCTGGCACTCGACCGGGTGACCGGAGAGCCGTCGTTGGGACAGTGCGGTACGCCGGCGCGGGCCCAGAGGAGCCGCATGTAATCGTAGATCTCGGTGACGGTGCCGACGGTCGAGCGCGGGTTGTTCCCGGTCGACTTCTGCTCGATGGAGATGGCCGGCGAGAGGCCCTCGATGGCGTCGACATCCGGCTTTTCCATCAGGCCCAGGAACTGGCGGGCATAGGCCGAGAGCGATTCGACGTAGCGCCGTTGTCCTTCGGCGTAGATCGTGTCGAAGGCGAGCGACGATTTCCCCGAACCCGAGAGACCGGTGATGACGGTCAGCTGGTTCCGGGGAATCGAGACCGAAATGTTCTTGAGGTTGTGCTCCCGAGCGCCGCGGACGCGGAGAAATTCCTGGGCCATAGCCCCTGAACATATCCCGAAACAGGCCGGGGTTCAATTCTCCCGGTTCGGACGGGACCACGGGCGGCGGCCCCGGGGGGGCTGATCACCCTCGAGGCCGCCGCCGGGCTCAGCCGCCGCGGTGGCGAACGAGGGCCGCCTCAGCGAGCGACTGGACCCGGCCCAGAAACACGGTGCTGGCGAAGTCGGCCGGGCCGCGGGTGCGCCGGTCGCAATAGAGGCAGCCGATGGCCTTGCCCTCGACGGCCAGCGGCAGCACGCCGAACTCGGCCGCGCCGTGGGCCTTGAGGATCCGCTCCTCGGCGGGGCTCGCCGCCGAGTCGGTGACGAATCCGGGCTCCCGGTTCGCGAGGCATGCGGCCACCGGGTTCTGGTCCGATCTGGTGGCGAACCGGAACGTCTTCATCAGCGCCTCGGCACCGTCTCCCAACGCCAGCCGGGCCCGGAGTTCCTCGCGGCCGGTTTCCACGAGGCAGAACAAGACCCGGTCGAACGGACCGCCCCGGTGGAGCGCTTCGAGGAGGATGAGGATCGTCCGGTGGAGGTCGAGGCCGCCGCGCTCGGCGGCCGCCACCTCACCGAGAAGCTGATCGCGAACCTGGCGGAGTGCCTGGGGATCGGTGGCGACGGCGGGCACCTCGACCGGCGGCTCGGCCGCGCCGCGGGTCAGCAGGTCGAGATCGGCTTCGGCACCGCCCGCGCCGGCGAAGGCCCGGCGGACCTCGGCGCGCGCCTGGTCCAGCACTGTTGCGATCCGGTCGGCCGGCACGGGGACCTCCCGACGAAACCGCTGGACCAGCGCGAGGATTGCCTCCTCGGCCGGAGGCCGAGGCGACCGGTAGACCAGGTCGGTCAGGGCATGGCTGAACTCGGTGACGGCGCGGAGCGTCGTGCCGGTCCCGTGCGGGAGCATCGCCTGCCCCACGATCGGCATGCCCCAGTAGCGGGCCATCGCGGCACCGAGGTCCTCATAGCTGAACCCGAGCTCGCGGGCGACCGCTTCGCTGACCGGGATGTCGCGCTCGCGAGCCGTCTCCCGGATCCGCCCGTAGTCCTCCGGGAAATGATGCGCGATCAGCACCTCGCCCAGGTTGCGGAACATGCCGCAGACGTACGCCTCCTCGGTGGCGGCTCCCGGCGCCCACTCGGCCAGGGCATCGGCCTGGGTGGCGGTGAGCATGGACAGGAGCATCAGCTCCTTGAGCTCGTCCGATTGTTTCTGGTAGTGATCGAAGAGCAGGAACGACGCGCAGAACTCGCGCACCGTGCGGACGCCAAGAAGCATGACCGCCCGGGCCACGCTCAGAATGGTCTGCCCGGATCGGTTGTAATGGATCGAGTTGACGGTGCGGAGCACCTTGAGGGTGAGGCCGTAGTTCCGGATCACCAGGCCGGCCAGCCGGTCGAGGGCCGAGTCGTCATCCTCGGAGACGCGGACGACCTCCCGGATCTGATCCGAGAGCACGGGGAAATCCTGGTGGGCATGGATGGCCCGGATCCGCCCCTCGAGTCGCGCGGCTTTTTCCTCGATCGTGTGCGGCACCGTTTCCTCGTCCGGCCCGCCCGACACGGGGAGCCTCCGGGAAAGGATCGGCTGGTGGGGCGGCCGGGTTGAGAAGGGGCCTCCGTCCCTCGACAGCCGGCCATGAGGCGGCTTGACGGCCCCCGGCGGACCGCTAGCCTTCGCGAAAGCCATCCGATCGGACCGTGCTCATGTCCTCGCCCAAGACCCTGCTCTGCATCGCCAGCTTCCGGAAGGGAGACCCGTTCCTGCGGGCCGCCAAGCAACTCGGCGCCCGGGTCGTCCTTCTCACCTCCCAGAGCCTCGAACATGCCGACTGGCCCCGGGACGTCATCGACGACATCTACTTCATCCCCGACGTCGAGAAGCAGTGGAACATGACCGACGTGGTGAAGGGCGTGAGCTGGCTCGCCCGGAATACGAGGATCGACCGGATCGTCGCGCTCGATGACTTCGACGTCGAGAAGGCCGCGGCGCTCCGCGAGCACCTCCGGGTCGCCGGCATGGGCGACACGACCGCCCGCTACTTCCGCGACAAGCTGGCGATGCGGACCCGGGCCCGCGAAGCAGGGCTCGCCGTCCCCGAGTTCGTGCCACTCGTCAACCATGACGAGATCCGGGCGTTCATCGAGCGGGTGCCCGGCCCCTACGTGGTCAAGCCGCGCAGCATGGCGGCGGCGATCGGCATCAGGAAGATCGCCGACGGGGCCGCCCTCTGGCCGGTCCTCGAGGAACTGGGCGATCTCCAGTCGTTCTACCTGCTCGAGCAGTTCGTCCCGGGCGCCGTGTACCACGTGGACTCGATCGTCGCGGACTACAAGGTCCGGTTCGCGGTCGCGAGCCGCTACGGCACCCCTCCCCTCGAAACCCATCACGACGGCCGGGTCTTCACCACCACGACCCTCCGCCGCCGGAGCGCGGAGGAGAAGGCGCTGCTCGCGTTCAACCAGCGGCTGCTCAAGTCGCTTGGCCTCCGCCGCGGGGTGTCGCATACCGAGTTCATCCAGGACAGCGACGGCACACTGTACTTCCTGGAAACCTCCGCCCGCGTCGGAGGGGCCCACATCGTGGACCTGGTCGAAGCGGCCACGGGCGTCAATCTGTGGGCCGAGTGGGCGCGGCTCGAATACCTCGCCGAGAACGAACCCTATTTGCTGGTGCCGCCGCGCCGGCAGTATGCGGGCTTGCTGCTGTCGCTCGCCCGGCAGGAGTGGCCCGACCTCTCGTCCTATGACGCGCCCGAAGTGGTCTGGCGGCTCAGCAAGCGCCACCACGCCGGGCTGATCGTGGCCGCGCCGAAGCTCGAACGAGTCGAAGAGCTGAGCGGCCGCTACGTCACCGACTTCTATCGCGACTTCTTCACGTCCGAACCGCCGCTCACCAAGGCCACCGAATGACCTCCCGCCGTCTCGCCAACTCCCGAACCGGCACCGCGGATCCCGCGGCCCTCGAAGGCATCGACTCGACGGCGCTCGAAGGGGACCAACTGGCCGCCGGGGCGGATGCGATCGCGGCCCTGCGGCCGTTCGGCCGGGCGATGCCGGAAGCGCGGCTGGTCCGGCCGCCGCAGGACGGGCCGCCCGAGGCCGCCGCGCTGTTCGAAGCGCTGGCCCTCGCCGAACGGGGGCGACGGCTCGAAGCGCTCCAGGCCCTCGACCAGGCGATTGCCGCCTTTCCGGGCCAGGTCGAGCTCCGGCTGGCCAAGGCGGACCTTCTCGCCGCCGGCGGCGATCTGGAGGAGGCGATCGCGGCCGTCAGCGGAGCCATCGGGATCAGTCCGCGGCCTGCCCCCCTTCTCGTTCGCCGTGGCGCACTCGTTGCACAACTGGGGGATCAACGAGGCGCGGAGCAGGACTACCGGGACGCCATCAAGAGGGATGCAAGCTATTGGCTTGCATACCGTTACCTTGGCGCCTCCCGGCTCCGGACGGGGGGAGCCCGAGAGGCCGAAACGGTCCTTCGGGAAGCCCTCAGTCTGGCACCTCAAGACCCCGAACTGGTGCTCTACCTCGGCGAGGCCCTGCTGGTGCAGGGACGCCACGAGGAAGCCCGGCGGGCGCTCGAGGAGGCCGTCGGCCTGCTGCCCGACGATCCGCGCGGGTACCAACTGCTCGGCCGGCTGTTCGACCGGCTGGGCCTTGCCGAGGAGGCGAGGGCCATGCATCGCAAGTCGCGGGAAGCCGGAGCCTAGTGAGGGTCGGCGTCCTCAACCGCCGGGTCCTTGCCCAGTTCGTCCTGCTGGCCTGGGCGGGCTCGCTCGCGTGGCTGGCGCGCCGCGAGTACGGCAAGGACGAGTCGGCCACGATCGCGGAGGCCACGGTCCGGCTCAACCCGGAGGCGAACTTCTTCGCGGTGCGCGCCGGCAGCCGGCAGATCGGCTACGCGAGCGTGACGGTCGATACCATTCCCGGCGGCTTCCGCCTGACCGAAGTGATGGCGCTGGACGTTCCCGAGGCGGATTCCGTCCGACGGGTGACCCGCCGCACCGACGTGATCCTTTCCCGCAGCCTCCGGCTTCGCAGCTTCAACCGGGCCCTGACCGGCGGCGGCCTGTACGAGGAGTTCGCCGGCACGATCGAAGGCGACACGCTCCTCCGGATGGCCCAGCGCGACAGCCGGGAACGGCCCGCCGACGAATGGACGATCCGGCTCGCGGCCGACGTGGTCCTGCCCGAGGTGCTGCCGTACCGGCTGGCGTTCGGCAAGCGCCTGGAGGTCGGCCGGACGGTGTCCGCCAACGTGCTCGATCTCACCACGGGTACCATCAACCGGATCGAATTTGCGGCCACGGCCGAGTCCACCTTCGTGGTCGCCGACAGCGCGGTCGAACAGCGGCCGAGCGGTCACTGGCGGCCGGTGACGTGGGACACGGTCAAGGCGTGGCGCATCGAACATGCGGCGCTGGGCACGCCCCAGGTGGACTGGGTCGACCGCAACGGCGGGCTGGTATCCACCGAAGCGGCCCTCGGCCTCCGGCTCGAGCGGTCCGCGTTCGAGGTCGTGAGCTTCAACTACCGAATCGCCCTCGACTCCGCCGGCCCCGGCGAGCATCGGCAGGTGCCGGCGATGACGACCCTGGTCGAGGCGAACGTGGCGCCGCCCGCCGGTGGCGCCGAGCGGGCCTACCGGATCGAGAACACGCCGGTCGAGCGGTTCCTGATGCCGCGGCTCGCGTGGCTGGCCGGCGGCCGGCAGGCCGCGCGTGACGCTGAGGTGCGGGTCGGCCTGGAGCCGGCCGCGCGCGACTCGACGAAGTCCGACTTCCTGGCTCCGGCCGCCGCCATCCATCCGGTGCCCGCCTCGGTGGCGGCGGCGGCCGCCGCAATCGCCCCGAGCGAGTCTGATCCGGTGCGGGTGGCCGGCGCCCTCGCCAAGTGGGTCGCCGCGACCGTCCGGCGCGACGCCGGGATGGACGCCCCGCTCTTCTCCGCCCACGTGCTCGAGTCCGGGCGCGGCGGCGCGGAAGGCATGACGGAACTGTTCGTCGATCTGGCGCGGGCCCGCGGGCTCACGGCACGGCGCGTCGGCGGCGTGGCGGTGATCCGCGGCCGGAACTACGGGCATACGTGGGCCGAGATCCTGGTGAGCGGGCAATGGCACGCCGTCGACCCGACGTTCGGGCAGCTGCCGGCCTCGCCGACGCTGGTCCGGGTGGCGCCCGGCGGCACCGGCCGCGCTATCGATCTGCTTCCCTTCATGGGCTCGGCGACGTTCGCGCCGGCCACCACCGTGACCGACCGATGATTCAGCTGACCCAGCTAACCAAGCGCTACGGCAAGTTCACCGCGGTGGACTCGATCTCGCTGGAGATCCCCCGGGGTACGCTCTACGGCCTGCTCGGACCCAACGGCGCCGGCAAGACGACCACGATGCGGATGATCGCGGGGATCCTGCGGCCCACGAGCGGGACCGTGACCGTGGCCGATTACGACGTCGTCAAGCAGCCGATGGAGGCCAAGCAGCGCCTCGGCTTCATTCCGGACCGGCCCTTCGTCTACGACAAGCTCACCGGCGCCGAGTTCCTTCGATTCGTGGCGGGACTCTACGGGCAGAGCGGGCCCGATCTCGATCACCGGATCGACGAGCTCCTCGAGCTGTTCGAGCTGGCGCCATGGAAGCATGAACTGACCGAGTCCTACAGCCACGGGATGCGCCAGAAGCTGATCATTTCGAGCGCCCTCGTGCACCGGCCCGAGGTCATCGTCGTGGACGAGCCGATGGTCGGCCTCGACCCGAAGAGCGCCCGGCTCCTCAAGGATCTCTTCCGGGCGTTCGTGAACCGGGGCGGCACGGTGCTGATGAGCACGCACACCCTCGAGATCGCCGAAGTGATGTGCGATCAGATCGGGATCGTCTTCGGCGGCAAGATCGCGGTGGCGGGTACGATGGCGGAGATCCGGGAGCAGACCGCCTCCGGCGACGCGAGCCTCGAAGAACTGTTCCTCAAGCTGACCGGCGGGTTGGCGGAGCGCGAGCTGAGTGCCGTCCTCGGAAACTGACGTCGTCTTCGGCCGAGGGGTGGGGATCGCCCAGATCCTCTATCCCAAGCTGCGGAGCGCCCGGGCCCGGATGGCGCGGGGCCGGGCCAAGTCCGACGCGATCTGGCGGGTGCTGCTGCTCACGGTCGTGGGCGGCGCGTTCTGGCTGGGCTCGTTCCTGGTGTTCTACCGGGTTCTCAAGTACCTCGGCACCACGCCGGAAATCGGCGGGCTGCTGGCAGGCAAGATCCTCAGCATGCTGATCCTGGCCTTCGGATCGATCCTGCTGCTCTCCAACCTGGTCACGGCCCTGTCGACGTTCTTCCTGGCGAAGGACCTCGACATGCTGGTGTCGGCGCCGGTCGACTGGGGCAAACTCTACCTCGCCAAGCTCGGGGAGACCCTGGTCCACTCGTCGTGGATGGTGGCCCTGATGCTGGTGCCGATCCTGACGGCCTACGGCGTGGTCTATCACGGCGGGTGGCTCTTTCCGGTCGCCGCCATCGGCGCCCTGGCCCCGCTCTTCGTGTTGCCGACCGTCGTCGGGTCGGCCATCACGCTCCTCCTGGTGAACGTCTTCCCCGCGCGGCGGGCCCGGGACCTGCTCACCCTGATCGCGATTGCCGCCGCCGGCATGGTGGCCCTGGTCCTTCGGGTGATCCGGCCCGAGCGGTTGTCGCGGCCGGAAGGGTTCCGGAGCCTGGTCGACTTCGTGGCCGAGCTGCGGGCCCCGAGTCACCCGCTGATGCCGAGCGAGTGGGCGGCCCAGGCCGTGATGAACTGGCTCGAGCGGGTGGCCGATCCCCTGCCGCTCGTCCTCCTCTGGACCACCGCCGGCGCCTTCGTCGTCTTCGGCGCGGCCCTGCACGCCTCCCTGTATCCGGGCGGGTTCTCGAAGGCCCAGGAAGGCGCCGACAAGTACGCCGCGGGCCAGCTCTGGCAGCGTTGGGTCGGCCGGGCTCTGGCCTTCCTGCCGGTCACCCGGCGCGAGTTCATCCTGAAGGATCTCCGGGTGTTCTTCCGGGATGCCACCCAGTGGAGCCAGCTGATTCTCCTCGCGGTGTTGCTGATCGTCTACGTGTTCAACATCCGGGCGCTGCCCCTGTACACCGGTGAGCGGGTGCCCTACCTGCTGGTCACGCTGGTGGTGTTCCTCAATCAGGGGCTTGCCGGCTTCGTGCTGGCGGCCATCGCGGCCCGGTTCATCTTCCCGTCGGTGTCGCTCGAGGGCCGGCAGCTCTGGCTGCTCAAGTCGAGCCCGCTCGACCTCCGGGCGATGATGTGGTCGAAGTACTGGGTCGGTACCGGACCGTTGCTGATCGTGGCGCTGTCGATCACCGTGGTCACCAATGAGATCCTCAGGGCGTCGCAGTTCATGATGCTGCTCTCGGTGGTGACGATCACCTGTTTCACCATGGCCGCGGGGGCGCTGGCGCTTTCGCTCGGCATTCTCTATCCCCAGTTCGACACCGAGAACGCCGCCCAGATCCCGACGAGCTTCGGCGGGCTCGTGTTCATGATGAGCGCGATTCTCCTGCTGGCCGGCATCATCGTGATCGAGGCGCGGCCGGTGGCGGCCCACCTCCAGGAGTATCAGATGGGGGTGTCGGGCGGCGAGTTCACCGCGGAACTCTGGCTCGCCATCGGCAAGGTGTTCCTCCTCTGCACCCTTGCCACCCTGGTGCCGCTCCAGCGGAGCCTCCGGCGGCTGGAGGCATTCGAAGTCTAGGCCCCGCCCGCGCCAGCCGACTGACTCGAAGCGCTACAAGGGGTCGTGAAGGTTGCCTCATGATACTCTCATGAACGCCACCTGAGCCCGGCGATACACATGGCGGGTGAACATCAACAAGGTGTTCCCCCGCCTTTCGCTTCGCGCCAAGCTCGCGATCGCGTTCGCCATCCTTGCCCTGGCTCCGCTGGCGCTGGTCGCCGCCGTCACCACCCGGATCACGATCACCCGGCTTCGGGCGGCGGCCGGTTCGGCGCTCCAGCGCGAAGTGCGCACCGCGGCCGCCGAGGTCACCCGCGCCCTCGACCAGGTCGATCGGGACGTCGAGTTCCTGGCCGACGCATTGGCGGCCAATCAGGTGTTGTCACAACCGTTGCCCGACGGCGATCTGACCCGGACCGTCGCCGCCTTTCTCGACCACGCCCCGTATCTCTTCCGGGTCAAAGCCATCACGCCCGACGGGATGGTGGCCTTCGCCGCCAGCGCCGCCACCGAACCGGCCGGACCCGACTCCCCCGGGCTCTACTACGCCTGGCGGGCCCAGAGCCTGCCGCCCGGCCGGCGGATGCTGCTCCCGGTCGAGGTGAAGAGCATCGACGCCGTCAGCGGCGATCCGCGGACCCTGCCCGTGGTGGCGGTCCTGGTCCCGGTATTCGACGGCGGGGAATTCCGGGGCGCGATCGTCGGAGAGGCCTACGCCGCCACGCTGCTCAGCAGCCTGGAGCGGGTGGCGGCCGCCTACCCGAGCACCACGACGAGCCTGCTCGACCGCGAGGAGCACTACCTCTATCACTCGACCCGGAAGCGGGACTGGGACAATCTCCTTGCCGCCGACACCGGCCCCGGGGCGGCGGGACCGGCCCTCCGGGCGGCCGCCGCCGCGGGTCGGGGCCTGGCCCGGACGACCGAACTGCTGGTGGCGGGGGAAGCCATTCCGTTAGGCAACTTCCCGGGCGCGGACTCCCTGAGCCTGGTTCGCGCGGTGCGGATCCGCGACGTGGACGAGCCGGTCCGGGAATTCCTCGGCTGGCTTTCAGCCAGCGGCGCCGGCCTGCTCCTCGGGGTTCTCGGCGTCTCGCTCGTGGCCGCGCGCCAGCTCACCTCGCCGATCTACTCGCTCCGGGACGCCGCCCGGCTGCTCTCCGGCGGCGGCGCCCCGGCGCCGGTAGCCATCGAGACGAACGACGAACTCGAGGACTTCGCCAGCGACTTCAACCGCATGGCCGCCGCCCTCCAGCAGCAGCGCCGGCGCCTCGAGGCCACCGTCTCGGAGCGAACCCGGGAACTCGACCGGACCCACGCCGAGTTGAGCGACGTGCTGGATCGCTCCGCCGACGCGATCATCGGGCTCGATCCGGCCGGCCGGATACGGATCTGGAACCGGGGAGCCGCCACGCTCTTCGGCTGGGAGCCCGAGGAGGTCATCGGCGAAGACGCCGACGCACTCCTCCGCGGCGGCGGAGGCTTCGACGCCGAAGCCGACTTCGTCCGCCGGGAGGTGGCGGAAAAGGGCGCCGCGGTCGATCTGCCCACGTTGCGGCGGACCCGGACCGGCCGGATGGTCCCGGTGTCGGTCACCCAGACCCCCTTGCACGACGGCGAGGGCAATCTCCTCGGCACGTCGCTCATCTTCCGCGACATCTCGGTCCAGCAGCAACTTGAGCAGCACATGCGCCGGTCCGAACGACTCGCGGCGATGAGCGTGATGGCGGCCGGCCTGGCGCACGAACTCAACAACCCGCTCGCGATCATCGGCAACCGGATCGAGTGCATGGAGGCGGAGCTCGAGGCCCTCGACCAGCCCGGCCTGGTGGCGGATCTCGGCGTCCTCCGGGGCCACGCCACCCGGCTCACCACGCTGACCCAGGACCTGCTCCGCTTCGCCCGGGAGCCGAACGAGCGGCTCGAGCCGGTCGAGGTCCGCTCGGTGGCCCACCGGGTGGCCGACCTGCTCGAACGCACCCTGGCCGGCCGGAACATCCGGATCGCGGTACGGGCACCGGCGCCAGCCACGGTCTTCGGCGCCGAGCACGCCATCGAGACCGTGATCCTCAATCTGGTGCTGAACGCGGCCGACGCGATGCCGTCCGGCGGCCGGATCGGCATCGACATGCCGCCCGGCGACGAGGTTCGCCTCACCGTCGCCGACGAGGGTCCCGGCGTGCCGGACGATCTCAAGGAGCGGGTCTTCGAGGCCTTCTTCACCACCAAGGGCACCCGGGGCACCGGTCTCGGGCTGTCGCTCTGCCGGAGCATCGTCGAACGCCACGCCGGCCGGATCTGGGTCGAGGACGGCCAGCCCCGGGGCGCCCGGTTCGTCCTCGCGTTGCCCCGCTTCGAGGAGAGCGCATGAGCCGCGGCAAGGTGCTCGTCGTGGACGACGAGCTGGACATGCTCGACAACTGCCGCCGCCTCCTGAGCCGGGCCGGCTTCGACACCAGAACGCTCGACGACCCGACCGGCCTGCCGGGCATGCTCCAGGAGTTCGGCCCCGAGGTGCTCCTGCTCGACCTCCGGATGCCGCAGGTGGACGGACTCACCGCACTCGCCGCCGCCCTGGCCGCCGACGGGACGCTCCCGGTCATCATCATGACGGCGTTCGCCTCTGTCGATTCCGCGGTCCGGGCGATTCGCGAAGGCGCGTTCGATTACCTGACCAAGCCGTTCACCGGAGACCAGCTCGTCGTCGCGGTTGACCGGGCGCTCCGGTACCGGGGCATGGCAGTGGAAAACCGGACGCTGCGGGAACAGGCCGCGTCGTCCGATCCGGCCTCGCGGCTGCTGGGAGACAGCCCGGCGCTCGATCAGGTGGTGGCGCAGGCGCGCCGGGCCGCCCCGACGGAGGCGAATGTCCTGATCCTGGGCGAGAGCGGCACCGGCAAGGAGGTCCTGGCGCGGTTGATCCACGAGTTGAGCCCGCGCCGAGGCGGCTCCTTCGTCCCGATCGACTGCACCTCGCTGCCGGCGGCCCTCATGGAGAGCGAACTCTTCGGTCACGAGCGGGGCGCCTTTACCGGGGCGGTGAGCCGGAAGCGCGGATTGCTGGCGGAAGCGAGCGGCGGCACCGTCTTCTTCGACGAGATCGGCGAACTCGACCTCCCCCTCCAGGCCAAGCTGCTCCGGGCGCTCGAGGACCGGCGGATTCGTCCGGTCGGCGGCACCGAGCAGATGACCATCGACATCCGGGTGGTGGCCGCGACGAACGTGGATCTCGAAGCCGCCTCCCAGCAGGGCCGCTTCCGGAGCGACCTCTACTTCCGGCTCAACGTCGTCGAGCTCCGGCTGCCGCCGCTCCGGGCCCGGCTCGGCGACGTGCCGATCCTGCTCAATCACTTCCTCGGCGAGTTCGCCCGAACCGCGGGCCGGGAGCCGCCGAGGGTGTCTCCGGAGGCGCTCGTCGCGCTCGAGGAGTACCACTGGCCGGGCAACATCCGAGAGCTCCGCAACACCGCCCAGCGGCTCGTGGTCCTCGACGACGACGGCCGGATCACCACGGCGGACCTGCCCGACTCGATTCGCGGCTGGCCGGCCGGCGCCGACGGGCCCCGGCGCGGACCGCCGCTCGCCTACGAAGCCGCTCGCGAGGCCGCCCAGATCGACTTCCTCCGCGGCTACGTCCGGCAGCTCCTCGACCATCACGGCGGGAACATCTCCCGGGCGGCGGCGGCCGCCGGCGTGAGCCGCCGGACCCTGCACCGCTGGATCGCGGACGTCGGCGACAGCGTGACCCCGGAGGCCGAGTGATCCCGCTGCTGCTCCAGGTGGCGGCCGCCGTGGGCGGCGTTGTCCACGGGCGAGTGGCGCCGCAGCTTCGTCCGGTCGTCGAGTTGGTCGCCGCGGCGGACAGCGGCACCGCGGAGCCGACCACCGACACCGTGACGATCGACCAGCGCGACCTGTCGTTCGTTCCGACGATGGCGGTCGTGCCCGTCGGCGCCACGGTCCGGTTCCGCAACAGCGATCCGATCCTGCACAACGTGTTCAGTCCGCCGGGTCCCGGTCCCGGTTTCAACCTCGGGACGTATCCCCAGGGCGACGGCCGGACGCACCGGTTCGACGAACCCGGCGTGGCCGTGATTCTCTGCCACGTCCATCCTGAAATGGTGGCGTACGTCTTCGCGATCCGGAGCCGGTGGTTCGCCGTCGCCGACGCCGCCGGCCGCTGGGACATTCCCGATGTCCCGCCGGGGCGCTATCTGCTCCGGGTCTGGCCGGGCCGGGGCCGCCCGGTCGAGCGGCGGATCACGGTGCCCGCCGACCGGCGGCTCGAAGTGGACCTCGATCTCACGCAGCGTTCCGGGAGGCACTGATGCTGACATTCGTCGCGGCGCTGGTCACCGCGTCGGCGCCGGTCGCGAGTCACGCCGACCTGCTCCACATTCCGGCCTTCGCCCGCCGCTATCGCGTCAGCTGCGCCCGCTGCCATTCGGCGGCCCCGAAGCTCAACCCGGTCGGCGAGGCGTTCCGGCTCAACGGATACCAGTTTCCGGAAGCCGAGCCGCCCACCAAGGGCGATCCGCCCCAGCCGCTCGGCGAGGAGCCCTGGAAGGACCTCTGGCCCCGGGCCGTCTACCCGGGAGAGATCCCCGCCGCCGTGCCCGTTTCGCTGCGAATCCAGTCGGACGTCGAATGGGTGCGGGCCCCGGCGGCGGGCGAAGCCAACCGGCTCAACTTCCGGTTTCCGCAGGACGTTTACGTCCTCGCGGGCGGCAGCCTCGGGGAGCGGATCGGCTTCTTCTTCGAGGGAGAGTGGAACCAGGACGACGGCGTCGAGCTGCGCCAGGCGAAGGTGACGTTCCAGCGACTGATTCCCAGCCTCGGCCCGCGGGCGGTGAATCTCTGGCTCGGCCTGCAGAACCTGTACCTCTTCACCTTCGCCGACCGGCAGATCGACCGGGCCACGCGGCAACCCTTCCTCTGGCAACGGCTCTCGGCGGCCGACGTGCCGATCCGCCGCGGCTCCACGACGGTCACGCCGGCGACGGAGTTCGCGCTGGGCGCCACGCAGCCTGCCATCGAGGTGAACGGGCTCGCGGGCAAACGCCTCTTCTATGCCGTGGGATTGGCGCAGGGTAGCGAGTCGCGCCAGGACGACGACGGCCACAAGGACGTGTACGGCAAGATCCGGCTCAAGCTGGGCGGGTTCGGCCTCGACGGTACCTACCCATTGGATTCGGCCGGCCCCGGCGCCTTCGGCCAGATCCGGGACCGGAGCGTCATTCTCGAAGGGTTCGGCTACGCCGGGCGGGAGGCGGCGGCGACGGGGGAAACCGATCATCGCGCCGTAGGAGCGAACCTGCGCGTCCTGACCGGACCGCTGGACCTCGGAGCCGGCGTCGTCCGCGCCGTGCACGACGATCCCTACCAGCCGACCGCGGGACGCCTCGCCTGGACCAGCGTTTTCGCCAAGGGCGAGTGGTTCGTCTATCCCTGGCTCATCGCGTCGCTCAAGGGGGAATGGCTGCGGCAGTCCTTCCCCGCCGCGGCGGGCACCGGCACCGACCATGCGGTCCGGTCCCACGTGATGCCGGGCGCCGCCGCCCTGATTCGCCCCAACATCAGGCTCGTGGTCGAGGGCGACACCTATCCGACCTACGAAGCGGCCATCCCCGGCCGCGCCCCGCGGGGTCTCTGGATCCGGCTCGACCTCGCCTTCTAGTGTGACCCGTCCCGACCCAGTGTGACGCCCGGCGTCACACTCGGGCCGGCGAGCGTTCGAGCCTCGAACAACCAACTCTCTCCGCGACAACGACTTGGCCGGAAGGCTTCCGACCGGGGCGCGGGCACGCCGCCTGCCTTGTCTCTCAGCGGCGGCGGTCCCGCCGTCCGCAGGCAGGTTTTTCCCGCAGCACCCAACGGAGGAAGTTCACGATGCCCCGGAAGTCCCTCGTCGCCTTGACCGCCCTCGCCGGATTGACCCTCGGCACGACCGCGTTCACCCGCAACGATCCGCCGCCGGCCGGCAAGCTCATCGTCGTCAAGATGGTCGACATCAGCGCCACCGAGTACAAGTACTCGCCCGCCAGCGTCGTTGCCGCGCCGGGCGATACGATCCGGTTCGAACAGACGACGGTCATGCCGCACAACGTCGAATTCCGCGACGTGCCCGCCGGGTCGACAATCGACGGTATCAAGACCGGCCCGTTCCTGACATCCGCCGGCGAGAAGTACGACGTGGTGATCGACGGCCGGTTTGCCGCGGGGGTCTACAACTTCGTCTGCACCCCGCACGAGGCGATGGGCATGAAGGGCTCCTTCACGGTCAAGAAGTAGAGGAGGCGACTCATGCGCCTCGGACTCCCGATCCTGACGGCGGCGTTGCTGCTGCCGACGGCGGCGATGGCCCAGAACGGGGGCCAGCTCGTCTGGCCAGCGCCGCCGGAACCGGCCCGGATCCAGTTTCTCGGTGAGTTTCACTCGGAAAAGGATCTCGGTCGCAAGGAAGGTCTGTTCAGCCGGCTCCGCCGCTCGCTGTCGGGAGCGGGGCCCGAGGCGAGCATCCGGGTCCAGCGCCCGTTCGACGTCTACACCCGGGACGGCAACACGCTGCTGTTCTCGGACGGCGCGAGCGGGGTCGTCGAGTTCGACCGCCGCACCAAGAAGGCCCGGCTGCTGGGGCAGGACGTGCCCGGCGGCCTGGTCCGGCCCCTCGGGATGGGTGGCGACGGCCAAGGCCGCGTCTACATCGCCGATCCGGGCGCGGCGCGGGTGGTGGTGCTCGGCCCGACGGGCAGCTACGAACGGGCCTTCGGCGGGCGGGAGATTCTCTACAACCCGGTCGACGTGGCGGTCGATCCCGGGACGGAGCGGATCTACGTCGTCGACGCGTACCTCCATCAGGTCGTGATCTTCGACCGGAGCGGCGCGGTAACCGGACGTCTCGGCAAGGCGACCCGAAGCGTGGCCGAGCGCCCGATCCGGATCCTCGCGACCGAGCCGCACGGCGGCGCGTCGCCACCCGCCGCCCCGACCCAGGCAAACGGCGAGGCCGACCCGGCCATCGTGAGCCAGCACCAGTCCGCCGGCGTGTCGCTGAGCGAACCGCGCGACCTCTGGGAGAATCGCGGCGGCGGCGACGGCGAGTTCCGCTATCCGTCGAGCATCGCCGTCGGCCCCGACGGCCGCGTCTACGTCGTCGATCAGATGAACTTCCGGGTCCAGGTCTTCGACCGGACCGGCCGTTTCGTTCGCCAGATCGGACAACTCGGCGACCAGCCCGGCGCGTTCGCCCGGCCCAAGGGCGTGGCGGTGGACGGCGACGGGCACCTCTACGTCTCCGATGCCGCCTTCAACAACATCCAGGTGTTCGACGCCGACGGCCGGCTCTTGCTCTCCTTCGGCGGACTCGGCCACGGACCGGGCCAGCACTGGATGCCCCTCGGCCTGTGCGTCGACGGCACCAACCGGATCTACGTCGCGGATCGTTACAACAACCGCGCGGCGATCTACCAGTACCTCGGCGTCCCGGCGTCGACGCCCGGCGCCGACCGGTAACCATGCGCCGACGGGTGGGGCTCCTCGGCCTGGTGGCCGCGATCGGCGGGTTCCGTCCGGTCGCGGCCCAGTGGCCGAACGGTATCACCATCGATCAGACGCCCCACAACCTGACCCGGCCGGCGAGCAATCCGAACCCGGAGATGCGGGGCCGGATCCGCAACTACGGCGAGATCTGCGTCTACTGCCACTCGCCGCACGGGGGGCCCGGCTGGCTGGCGTCGCCGCGGAGTCCGCTGTTCAACCGCGACCGTCCGGCGGCGAGCTACCGGATGCCCGAGCACAGCGGGAGCCGGATGGCCCAGGATCCGAGCCCGTCTGACCGGAGCCGTCTCTGCCTCAGCTGCCACGACGGCACGATCGGCCTCGACCGGATCGTCAACCGGCCCAACAGCTATGCGGGCCCCGGTCCGGCCGATCACCCGATCGACGAGTGCGAAGACTGCCACTCGGGCGGCAACCCCGCGGGCGGAATCAACTGGGAGGGCGTCTGGTTCCGGCCCGACATGCGCAAACAGCACCCGGTTTCGGTGCTCTACGATCCCTCGCGCCGCCCCGGGCAGTTCCGGCCGGCCGCGGGAAACGACATAGGCGGCCTGCCGCTGTTCAACGGGAAGGTCGAGTGCGCCACGTGCCACGAGCCGCACTCGGAGCAGTTTCGGTACTTCCTGCGGCGCAGCAACGCCGGCAATGGCCTGTGTCTGGTGTGTCACGTAACCCAACCGTCGGACCCGGTGCACCAGCGGTGACGACGGCTCATTCACCCGGCCGAGAAGGAGGCCACCCATGCTGAGGCAGTCCATCAGGACCGTCGTCCGCTCGTTGATCGGCGGCGGGGCGCTGCTCGGAGGCGTCGCGATGCTGTCCCCGCCGCTCGCGGCCCAGGACGACGTGGCGAACTCGAAGCACAACATGAGTACCCGCAGCGGGCTCACCAACTACGGTGAGGTCTGCGTCTACTGCCACACGCCGCACGGCGGGCAGACGCAGAACGCGCCCCTGTGGAACCGCAATTTCTCCACGGCGTCGTACCAGATGTACAACAACACGTACAGTTCGACCATCGACATGACCGTCGACCCGGCGCCAACCGGCGTCTCGCTGGCGTGCCTGTCCTGCCACGACGGCACGGTCGGCCTCGACGTCATCATCAACCGGCCGAACGCCAGTCCGACCCTCGTGCCGAGCGGCAACACCATGCCGGCCGAGGACCCGGGCAACCAGTTCTTCGCCAACCTCGGCACCGACCTCCGGAACGATCATCCGATCTCGGTGTCGTACAGCACCGCCGCCGACCCGGCCTTCAATCCGGTGACCGCGGGCAAGGTGAACGGCGAGTTGCCGCTCTATCTCGGGAAGGTGCAGTGCGGCACCTGTCACAATCCGCACAACACCACGAACGCGCCGTTCCTGCGGAAGTCGAACTCGGGCAGCGCGCTCTGCAAGACCTGCCACATCAAGTAGGACCGCACGACCATGGCTCGGTACCGCAATCGCTGGTTCGTGACGGGGCTCGTGGCGCTCGTCTTCGGCGGCGCAGCCTGCCGCTCGGCCCTCACGGCGGTACTGGACCTCCCACCGGCCCGGCCGGCGGCCGCCCCCGTGGCGAGCCCCGGTCCGGTCCCGGCGGGCCCGGTGACGCTGGGGCCCGTGGTCAGCGCCGTCCCGGCCGATACCGGTCGGCCGGCGATCGAAGGGACCCTGTCGCCCGACTCGGCCATGGCCCTCCTGCCCCGGGACCGGGCCGGCAACCTGGACTGGGTGACGGCCCTGCGCACCGGCGTCATCGCGCCGCGGCCGGGCCCGCCGGGCAAGGTCACGCCGCCGTCCGGTTTCCAGTTCGGCTTCGACTTCGTCTTCAAGGGACCCGACACGACGTTCGACGCGGCCTTCCCGCACTCCACCCACACCGAGATGATCGCGTGCCAGCAGTGTCATCCTCGGGTGTTTCCGTACCGGAACCCGACGATCACCATGGCCGACGTGCTCACCGGAAAGTACTGCGGTGCCTGTCACGGGAAGGTCGCGTTCAATCCGGCCACCGCCTGCGAGCGCTGCCACACCCGGTTCACCAGCCTGCCGCCCAACCGCACCAAGCCGGTACTCCTCGGCGACAACCAGCTGACCCGATTCGCCGACGACTCCGGCAACGCCCGCGGGATCGATCCGGGCGCGCTGCCCGCGGCGACCTTCCCGCACTGGGTCCATCGAGTCCGCTTCCAGTGCAAGGCGTGCCACGTCGAGATCTTCGAAGCGAAAGCCGGAGCCAACCGGGTCACGATGCGGCGGATCGCCGCGGGAGAGGCCTGCGGTCGGTGTCACAACGGCGCCGACGCCTTCGCGCCGTCGATCAGCAACTGCCAGGTGTGTCACCGCGGCAGCATCGCCCCGAAACCGTCGCAATGACCGGCTGCCGGGTCGCCGCCGTTCTGGCCGCGATCGCCGCGGCGGCCGCGCCGGCCGGGGCGCCGGGCGCCGCCGCCCAAAGCGGCGAAGTCGGCGCCAGCGTGGACGGCCAGCGCTTCGCCGAGGGGGGCAGTAGCTCTGCCGGGACGGACTATCGCCTCTGGGTCCGGTTGCCGTGGTCGGGCACGCTCCTGAGTCCGCGGCTGGCCACGTTCCAGTTCGGCCTCCAGCCGACGCTCGTCTGGCAGACCCGCACCGGAGAACCCGATCCGGCGCGGATCAAGCAGCTCAACTTCTCCGCCGGCGCGAACCTTTTCTCGGCGAGCCCGGTCGGCCTGACGCTCGGGGCCACCCGGACGTCGTCCACGAGCTCCGGCGGCCTCGGGGCCGTGCGGGACCTGGACATGGGCTTCCGGTCCGCCAGCCTCTGGGTCCGCTTCCGGCCGCTCCCGGTGCACGCCAGCCACCAGCGGCAGAGCTTCGACGAGACCTGGCGCAACCCGGGGAGTGCGCCGCTCGAGACCCGGACCCGCTACGCGGTGACCCAGATCGCCGCGGCCAACTCGAAAGTGTCCCTCGTCGCCACCCGGTCCACCTTCGACGATCTCCTCCGTGACTTCGACCAGGCAACCACCGCGGTCAACGCCACGCACACCCTCCGCTGGGGCCGCGCCAGCCGGCTCGAGTCCGCTTGGGGTACGACCGACCAGGAGGGCAACTTCGCCTATCGGCGGCGGGAGTGGAGCGAGCGGCTCTACCTCTACCACGATCCCGCCGTCCGGACGAGCCACTATCTCAGCCGGAACGTTCTCGACGCCGGCGTCCCGGTAACCTCGACCAGTCTCGGGTCCGAACTCACCGGGTATCTGGGCCGGACGACATCCCTTGGCGTCAGGCTGGGATCGCAACGGGTGACGCGGGCGGCCCTCCGGGACCAGACGCTGTCGGTGATCCCCGTGGCGTCGGTCCGGGTGGGGCAGCCGCGGGGCGTGCGGCTCAACGTCACCGGGGCCGTGGGTATCGAACGCCGCGACGTTCGCGGTGCGTTCGACGGCATCCCGGTCGTGGACGAGCCGTATGCGGTGCCGGCGAGCCGGCTGATCCTTCTCGACCGGACCGGCGTCGATGCCGCATCCCTCGTGGTCCGCCGAGCCGATGGCTCGCTGACCTACGGGGTCGGGGAGGATTACCTGGTGCGAACGACCGGGCGCGAGGTCAGCCTCGAGATTCCACCGTCCAGCCGGATCGCGGTGGGGGAGCAAGTGCTGGTGAGCTATCGCTATGCCGAGGCCGGCGGCGGGCGCTCGAGCGGATTCCGCGGCGAGGGCTCGGCCACGCTGTCCGCCGGGGGAGTCACCGTCCAGTACCAGCGCTCCTTCCGGCAGTCCGGCACCGGCGTCGTGGTACCCGACGGCGGCGTTCCGCTCACCGCGGCGGACGATTTCGACGACGAGCGGCTCCAGGTCATCCTGCAGGGGGCCCACCGCCTCGGCCGGCTCGACGCCCGGGCCGGGGTTCGCTCCCGGGACCGCGGGGGCGCGCAGGCAACCGAGTACCAGGCCGACGTGTCTCTGACCCCGAAGCACGTTGGCCCGTTCGAAGGTGCCCTCGCCCTGCTCTGGACGTCGAGCCGGACGGACGCCGAGCGGCAGGACGGGACCACGGCGTCAGCGCACGTGGGCTGGCCGCTCGGATCTGCGGTCCAGCTCCGGGTCACTGGCGAGGCCGGACGGATCGAACCGTCCAACGGCCCCGTCTTCGACTACCAGAGCCTCCGCTTCGATGTCGTCTGGCAGCTCGATCGGCTTGAGTTCGGCGGGCAGGTCGATTTCTACCGCCAGATCGCGCCGCTCCGTCGTTTCGCCAGCCGGACCGTCGCCCGCCTGATCCGCCGCCTCTGAGGCGTCGCGGTTTTTTGTGCCGCGGCGGGTTTTCCCGGTTCAGTCCCGACCCAGCTGCCTTCTCAACGTGGGTGCCCCGGACGCATCGGCGTCCGGGATCCACCCGCCACGGAGGCAGCCATGCATCGTCCCCGCTTCACCCGGGCAGTTCTTCTGCTCGCCGCTCTCGCCGCCTGTTCTTCGCCGGATGGCGCCGTCACCGGCCCGGCGCCGGGTGCCAACCCGCCCATGATCGACAACCCGGCGCCCTCGCCCCGCGCCGAGCGGGATCGCCACGAGCGCCTGGCCGCCGGCATGGCCCGGGCACTCCGCGACCCCGCCTTTCGGGCCTCGGTGTACCGGGCGCTTGCCGAGTCGCCGTTTCCCGAGGGCAAGGTGGAGCTGCGGAGTTTCCTCGATCGGGACGGGGGCGCCGAACGGCGGCAGTTCGTCCGGCTCGCCGACGCGTCGGAGACCACCATCGCCAACGACGTGGACCGGGGCCGGGCGGTCGAGGTGTACTTCCCCGTTCCCGAGCACCGGGGCCGCTGGCACGGGGGCACCGACGTCGTCGTAGCCACCGCGCTCGGGGATGACGAGCGTCCGGTGGCGTTCGACCTCACCGGCCGGCGTTCGAGCCTGAGCGGCGACATCGCGCCGGATACGCCGGTCCTCATGGTGTCACCCGCGGAGACCGACTTCGCCCGCCGGCCGGCGTTGCTCGACTGCCTGGTGGATTGCGGTACCGATACCGGCGGTGGCGGCTCCACCGGTACCGGCAGTTCCACCACGGTCCACGGCCTCTTCCTCACCGCGACCCGGTTCACCGAGAAGTTCGAGCCTTGGTACAAAGGGTCGCCGGAATTCGAAGTGCACGTCCTCGGGCAGACCGGCTCGACCAACGAGATGACGACCTACCAGTGCGCCGGCGAACACGCCGGCGGCCCGTACACCTTCGACCAGAACGATCTCACCTGGCAGGGGAACGTCATGCTGCTGAGCCAGGCCCAGATCGATCAGTACAACCAGCAGCACCCGGGGCAGAACTTCCGGATCATGGTCGTCGAGGACGACGATACGGCCTGCGAGATCAAGGCCGACCAGGACCGGATCTCCGCCCTGCTCAACTCGGCCAAGCTCGTGTACGGCGATTACACCGGCGGCAACAAGGGAACCGACGGCGCCGGCGTTCCGACGTGGAAGAAGGTCACCAACTTCCTCAACCTCCTGCGCGCCGCCCACTCCTTCCTGATCAGCAACGACGACATCCTCGGCAATGCCATCGGGGATCCGGACGCCGCCAGGAACTACTTCACCGGGGCGAACTGGATCGTTCGCGCCGAACAGAACCTCAACGGCGCGTTGCGCCTCGAGGTCCGCTGACCCCCGGGATCGAACCGGCGGCCGGGAGGGTACCGGCCGCCGGAACGCCCGGTCCGCGTTCAGCCAGGGTCATTCGGCCCTGACGCACCGCCTTCGGGCCTCGCGAGGGTCTCGGCTGGCCCGAACCTGCGGCAGCGTCTTGAGTCGGTTTCCCCGCAGGCCGATAACCAGATGAACGTTTGGCTCTCCAGGGAATTCCCAAGGGTGGACCGCTTCATGCACCACGGCACGACGGGCTGGTTCGATCCGGAGGCGGCCGTGGGACCTGTCGATCACAATGACCGTTGGGCCCGGGCCGCGTGGGCGCTTGCCGCCGTCGCGTGCCTGGCCACGCTCGGCGCGATCCTCCTGCCCCCCGCCCTGTTCGACCCGATCTACACCCATTCCTCACTGCTGATTCCTGCACTCCCGGTGGCCGCCACGATCCGGGCGTGGACCCGGCTGCGCGCCCGCGGAGCGGCCGGCCCGTGGACCTGGGTCCTGATCGGGGTCGCCGGCTTCTTCGCCTACGAGGTCTTCTGGTATCTCGGCCGGTATTTCGCCTCGGACCCGACCGCGCTGGCCGCGGATTTCATGAATCTCTGGTTCGCGCCGGCGATCCTGATCGGCGTCCTTCGCGGCACGCCGGTCGAGGTCGATTCCAAGGAGCGGCGCCGCCGGTCGCTGGATGCCGTCATCATCGCCATCGGGGCGGTCATGCTCGCCTACGCGATGCTGGTGCTGGCGGGGGGCGGCGGCCGGCCCGTTGCGAGTGTCCGAGACCTCGTCCTGCTCGCCTCGCCGGTGATCGATGCCGCCACCCTGGCCGGCTTGGCCCTGCTCTGGGTCCGGCGCCACAGCGGCCGCCTCCCGGTGTGGGCAGGCACCCTCGGCCTGGCACTCCTGATCACGATGATCGGCGACTTCTGGTACGCGCTGCCGGCGAGTGTCGGCCGGACCTCGCCCTGGTTCGTGGCCGGCGCCTGGTACGGCAGTTGGGCCGTCATCGGAATCGGCGCTGCCCAGGCCGCCGGGCCGCCTCGCACCTTGGCGCTGGCCGCCGGCGTTTCGCGGCTCCCCTACGTCGTAGCGGCGGCCTGCTACGGCATGTTCGCCGTGGCCATCGTCCAGGATCACCACCGGCTCACCGAGGTGATGGGGGTCACTCTCGGGGTGCTGACCGGGCTCGTCCTCCTTCGCCAGTACCTGGCCCTCCGCGACGTGGCTCAGATCCAGGAACACCAGGCTCGGGCCGAGGCTGAGTCTCGCCTGGCGGCGCTGGTCCGCCACGGCAGCGACATGCTGACGATCCTCGACGCCGATCTCCGGGTGACCTATGCGAGCCCGTCGCACGATCGGATCCTCGGCATTCCGGCGGACTGGTTCGTCGGTCGCGCATACCGGAGCCAGCTCCACGCGGACGACATCGCCGAGACGGACCGGGCCCTGAGCCGCCTTGCCACCGGCGAGTCGCCCCGCGAATCGCTGTCGGTCCGGATCCAGGCCGCCTCCGGCGAGTGGCGCTGGATCGAGACCGTGGCCACCAATCTCTTCGACGAACCGGCCGTCGGCGGGCTCGTCCTCAACGGCCGCGACATTTCCGAACGGCGCGAGCTCGAGCTCCAGCTCCTCGAGCAGGCGCTCCGGGATCCGCTCACCGGCCTGGCCAACCGGCGGCTCTTCGGCGATCGGGTGGCTCACGCCCTGGCCCGCCGGCGGCGCGTCCCGGGCAGTGTGGCGGTGGTCCTGCTCGATCTCGACCACTTCAAGGTCGTCAACGACTCCCTCGGCCACGCCAAGGGAGACGCCCTGCTCGTCGCGGTCGCGGACCGGCTCCGCACGGTGCTCCGCTCTGCCGACACGATCGCGCGGCTGGGCGGCGACGAATTCGCCGTGCTCCTCGAGGATCTGGCCCACCCCGACGAGGCCGATCACGCCGCGGAGCGGATTCTCCATGCCCTGAACCGCCCCTTCATGCTCGACGACCGCGAGGTGACGGTCCGGGCCAGCATCGGTATCGCGTGGGCCGGCGAAGAGCAGGGCGTCGACGACCTGCTCACCGATGCCGACGTGGCGATGTACGGGGCCAAGAACTCGGGCCGCGCCTGCATCGAGCGGTTCTCCTCGGCCATGCGCGCCAGCGTGGCGGAGCGCCACGACGTCGAGGCCGATCTCCGCCACGCCCTGGAGCGCGACGAATTCGAGGTGATCTACCAGCCGGTCGTGGACCTCAAGACGGGCATGATCAGCGGCGCCGAGGCGCTCGTGCGGTGGCATCACCCGACCAAGGGTGTGATCCTGCCGGGGCGGTTCATTCCGGTCGCGGAGGAATCCGACCTGATCCTGGCCATCGGCCGACTGGTGCTCGAGCGCGCCGCCCGGGATGCCGCCCGGTTCCGAACCTTCGAGCCCGATTTGCGGGTCGCCGTCAACCTGTCGGCCCGGCAACTTCTGGCCGCGGACCTGGTTCAGGATGTCGTTGCCTCCACCGAGGCGGCGGGCGTCACCGGCCAGGCCCTGACGGTGGAACTCACCGAAACGGTGCTGGCGTCATCGGAACGGGTCGTGACGGAGCGGCTCCAGCGGCTCAGGGACCTGGGTGTGCGGGTGGCGCTGGACGACTTCGGCACCGGGTACTCGGCGCTGGCCTATCTGCGCCACTTTCCGATCGACGTGCTGAAGGTCGACAAGAGCTTCGTCTCGTGGGCGCGCGAAGATGCCTCGAAGGACGGGGTGACCCGCGCGATCATCTCGATCGGGCAGAGTCTCGGAATGCGAACGGTGGCGGAAGGGGTGGAAACCAGGGACCAGCTGGCATGGCTCCGGTCCCTGGGGTGTACCTACGGGCAGGGCTATCTGTTTTCACGGCCGCTCCAGGCAGCCGACCTCGCAACTCTGCTGGCGGACTGGGACCCGGCGCGCTACGCCGAGCCCGATCAGGTCGCCTTGAGCTTGGTCAACTCCGACTCGTAGCGGGAGCCGCACTTCGCCAGCACCTCGGTGGCGTGGAACACGCCGTCCCGGCCGAGCTTGCCCGAGAGAATGACTTCGATCTCGTTGGCGTCGGTAAACGTGTCCGGCACGAGACCGACGTACGTGACCGGGAAGCTTGCCGTGCTGTCCGACACCTGGAAGTCGATCCGTTGGGCCGCGGGATCCCGCTTGATCGTGCCCCGCACCACCTTGGCGCCGACCTTGAGGCCGACGTCGTGGAAGGAGGGATCGGCTTCCGTCTTGGCCACGAGTTCCGAGGGACTCAGGAAGTAGACCCCCGTCTGGCTGACGCCGGTGTAAATCAGCATCCCGATCGCCGCCACAATCACCGTCGCCCCGAGGGCGAATTTCGTTCCGGCTTTCATGTCTCCAAGATAGCAAACCGGCCCGCGAACAACATGAAATCCGCTTAAGGTTGCGGCCGCCCGACAACCGGGCCATCCGCCGGGATCGGGAGGCCTCCCGGCCGTGTATCGTTTTGCTTCACAACACGTTACCGCGCCCGCGCCCCCGCCACCGTCGTCAGCGCCGGCTGTTATTCGCCTTGGCGGGCCCAATGAAGGGCCGCGCCGACCGCCCGCTCCCACCCGATGACCCAGCGGGTTCGATCCTCGGTGGAGGCTCGCGGCGTAAAGACGTCGAACCGGCGCCCCGCGGTGAAGGCGGCCAGGGACGGCCAGACCCCGGTGGCGAGGCCGGCCAGCGCCGCCGCGCCCAGCGCGGTGGTCTCGACGCAGTCCGGGCGTTCCACGGGCACCCCCAGCAGGTCCGCCTGGAACTGCATCAGCCAGCGGTTGGCGGTCGCCCCGCCATCGACCCGAAGCCGCTCGAGCGGCAGACCGGTGCCGGCCAGCATCGAGCGGAGGAGATCGCGACTCGAGTGCGCCATCGATTCCAGCCCGGCCCGAACCAGGTGAGCCCGGCTGGTACCCCGGGTGATGCCCGTGATCGTACCCCGGGCGTCCGGCTCCCAGTGCGGCGAGCCGAGCCCCACGAACGCGGGAACGAAATAGACGCCGCCGGTATCGGGAACCGATCCGGCGAGCAGTTCGGATTCGCCCGCGCTCGCCAGCAGCCCAAGCCCGTCGCGGAGCCACTGCATCACCGCCCCCGCGATGAACACGCTCCCTTCCAGCGCGAAGCCGAGCCCGCCGTTCGGATCGCAGGCCGCAGTCGCCAGGAGTCCGGGCGGGGGTTCGGGCGCTTCCGACCCGGTGTACAGGAGCAGAAAAGCCCCCGTGCCGTAGGTGTTCTTGGCCATGCCCGGCGCGGCGCAGCCCTGCCCGAACAGGGCGGCCTGCTGATCGCCGGCGATTCCCGCGATCGGGATCGCGGTGCCGAACAGGTCCCGCGTGGTCTCGGCGACGATCCCGCTCGACGGCCGGACTTCAGGCAGCACGGCCGCAGGCACGCCGAAGGTGGCGAGCAGATCCGGATCCCACGCTGCCGTGTCGAGGCGATAGAGCAGCGTACGCGAGGCGTTGGTGGGATCGGTCAGATGGGCCCCGTGGGTGAGCTTGGCCACCAGCCAGCTGTCCACGGTGCCGAAGGCGATCTCGCCCCGTTCGGCGCGGGCCCGGAGATCCGGGTCGCGCAACAGCCACTCGAGCTTGGTGGCCGAGAAGTACGGGTCGAGCACGAGCCCGGTCCGCCGCCGGATCTCGGCCTCGCGCCCCGCGGCCTTGAGTTCCGCGCACCGGGCCGTGGTCCGCCGATCCTGCCAGACGATCGCCGGCGCGACGGGCTCGAGGGTTCGACGGTCCCACAGCACGACCGTCTCCCGCTGGTTGGTAATGCCGATCGCGGCCGGGGTGGCCCCGGCGGCGGCGATCGCTTCGCGGGCGGCGCGCAGGGTCGTTTCCCAGAGATCCCGGGGATCGTGCTCGACCCGGCCCGGCTCCGGAAAGTGCTGGGGGAACTCGTACTGGGCCTGGCCCAGAATGGTGCCGTCCTGATGGATCACCAGCGCCCGGGAGCTGGTGGTGCCTTGGTCGAGGGCGAGAACGCACGTCATGCCGACTCCTTCATTCGGGTCGAGCCTCGGCCGCCAGATCGGAATACCACTGCCCGACCGGCACCGGAGGCGCCTCGCCGGCACCGGAGCTCGCGTCCGCGAGGTCCGCCCGGACCCACGCGACGATCCGTTCCCGCAGGTCCGCGGGTACGTCCCGGAACCGGTCGGCCGAGCCGCGGACGAAGAGCTCCGCGTCCGTCTGCATCAGGTGAGGCGGCTGCATCTCGAAACAGTCCTGGTTGGCCTGCATGTAGTCGAAGCCGCACTTGGCCACGACGGCGGCCACTTCCGCCTCGGTGAGCGGGACCCCGAGCCACGACGCCACCCGGCGGGTGACGCCGGGCAGGTCCCGCTTCATCTCCTCGAAGGTGACCCAGCAGATCCGATCCGACGCAGCCGCCCGTTCCCACCAGCCGCGGACATGATCGGGCCAGGTCCCCCACCACATCATTTCCGGCGACCGGAACCACTGCTCGAACGATTCGAGATCCGGCGCCAGGGAGCCCACGTTGGTCCGGACGAAGTCGACGCAGCTCGCGAAGCAGGAAGCCGGATGCCGGACGACGTAGACGTACCGCGCCTCGGGCGACCACGGGCAGAGTGAAGCGGGAAAGTGGGTCTTGATGATCCGGAACCGGTCGCCGACGAGGGGGGCGTCCGCCACCGGGACGCTCTTGCGCCCCTCGAGCCACGGGCTCACGGCGTAGAGCGCGGTGCCCGTTTCCACCAGGTCGCCATGCCCGCGGAGGGCAATCTGGTAGACAAGGTGCTGCATCCAGGTGGTCCCGCTCTTCATCTGTGTCACGACGAACACGTCGCCGGCACGCGGCTGGTAGTCGGCCCCGCGGGCGAACGAGCCGGGGCTGCAACTGCCCCGAGGGCCGGGCACGCCGCGAAACCGGAAGCAGACCCGGGCGAAGTCGAAGCGGCTGACCTTGGCGAGCAGCCAGGTCATCGGCCGGAGCCGGCGAGCGTGTTTGCGGAGCCGGTTTCTGAACCCGGCCCGCTCCGCCCGCGACAGGCCGTAGTACCGAAGACCGACGGTCTGCTCCTCCTCCCAACGGAGGATCGTCGAGAGATAAAGCGTTCCGGTCGCGGCAAGTCCCGCCACCAGCGCCGCCCCGAGGAAGAGCCATCCCAGCGGTCCCATCTCGCGCGTTCCGTCCTCCCGCACCGGGTTCGCCCGCCGGCCCGTCCCGCGGCGGCTACTTCGTCTCCAGCACCCGGCCGGCGTTCAGGTTGTCGTGGTGCAGCATCGCATTGAACACGAGCGAATAGCTGCCGACGGTGGTACCCCGGTAGATCGGATTGAACGAGAACAGCACCACGTGCCCCTTCCCGACCGGGGAGTCCACGAGAATCGGCCGCTGGGCGATGTCGCCGCCGCCGTCGAGGAGGCCCGAGACGAGGAGGTCCCGCTGGTCGCTGTACCGGAGCAGCACCCGG
Organism: Gemmatimonadales bacterium; assembly: GCA_050183815.1. GTDB lineage: Bacteria > Gemmatimonadota > Gemmatimonadetes > Gemmatimonadales > GWC2-71-9 > SHZU01. The sequence goes on from JBFXAY010000007.1 coordinate 33,562, forward strand.
GGACGCTGATCGGGCGGGATCAGATAGAGCGGGTTCCGGAGCTGGTCATCCTGCACCGGTGCCACCTGCCACGGCTCCACGGTCGGCCGGGGCGGCAGCTCGAACTTGGGATCGAGCGCAGGCCGGCCCTGCGGCACGTCCGTTTCGTCCGGCCGGCCGCGCCCGGTCGGCCGGCTCGCCTCGCCGCCGCCGAAGCGCCCGCGGAACCCGCGGCCGCCGGCGGTGTTGCCGACGGTGAGGGTGGCGCCGTCGTCGCTCAGCACGGCCAGACTGTCGATGATCCCGTACATGATCGGGCTCGTGTCGTCGACGCGGCGGCTCCGCAGCAGTGAGCCGACGACCCGGCCGCGGGTGTCGGCGGTGCCGACGCCGGTCGCGAGTCCGAACTGGACCGCGAACTCCGCCGAGCTGTTGGCGACGATGAAGACACCGCCGCCCTCGACGAAGCGCCGGAGGTGCTCGACGCCGCCCAGGCCGAGACCGGGCCGCATGTCGTCGGTCGACGCGAGCTTGCCGAGGTTGGGCGTCAGGTCCGTGGTCTTCCACGGCATCGGATTCCGCCACATCGGCATCCCGGCCACGATCGTCTGGGGATTGCCGCCGCCCGGCGCGAAGATGATGACGTCCCATTTCGCGGCCAGGTCCGCCGTGGCGGCGACGTCCTGGACGCTGATGTAGTCGAACGGAATGGCGTTGAAGTCGAATGCCTGGCGCCACCAGCCCTCGGTCTGCGTGCTCTGCCAGGTATGCATCATGGCCACCCGCGCGGCCCGGACGGGGTGCGTGGCCACGGACGGCGCGGCGTCGAGCGCCACCGCCGCGAGACCGAGTTCCTTCGTCACCCGATCGAGTTCGCCGGCGTCCACTCCGCGGATCAGATAGGTCCCGCGATTGAATTTCCGGCCACCAGCCTCGAACGGCTCCTCGGCGGACTGGATATCGGCCTGGCGGAGACGATAGCGCAGGGTGGCGAGCGCGTTGTCGCCGTTGTGATTGATGGCGACCACCGCGCCGCGCCCCGACACCCCGCCCGGCGAATTGATGGCGCCGGTCACCGGCGTGGTCGGCACGTCGAGTACCTTGGCGTCGGTGACCCGGACGGCCTCGACCCCGTATCCCTCGGGGAAGGTCCAGCCGGTGTCGTCGTACGGGGTGCGCTGCGGGTCGTTGGGGCTCCAGTACTGATAGTCGAGGAGGGCATCCGCGATCCGCGAGTAGGGCTGGTCCATCCGGATCACGAAACTCCCCGCCGGGAAGGTCTTCGTCTTCGGGGCCGCTTTCGTCGTGTCCCGGCCGCCGCGAGCCGGCTTGCCCGGCAACTCCACCGTAAAGGCCTTCGTGGCCCGGGCGATCTCCACGTGCTGCCGCTGGAGGACCCGGAGCAGTTCCGCCTGGGCGCCGGGGCGCCGCTCGTCGGCGGTCAGCACGTAGGCCGCGGGCCCCTCGGTCCGCGCCTTGAGGATCGAACGCTTGCTCTTCTCGTAGAAGTTCTGGAGGAAAAGCCGCCGGTTGTTCGCGAAGTACGAGAGCGAGACCAGCAACCCGGTCTGCTCGTAGTTGTTGTTGTTCCGGAGCGACCACATCACCCGCGGCAGCGGCGGATTCTGCTTGTACCAGGTCCGGGCCGTCTCGTTGGGCGACAGGGTCCGCTCGAGGGTTTCGGCGCTGCCGCCGTTGCCGAACGTTTCGTACAGCCGGCTGATCCCGTTGTGGGTCGCGGCCATGAACATCAGGTAGCCGGGCGACCAGGTGTCGAAGTTCCCGAACGCGAACACGCCCGGCATCCCGTAGCGGGTCATCTCCTGGACATTGTTCCAGCCGATCATCTGCCACTCGTTGGCGAGCAGCGGATCGATCCAGGCGTTGTAGGGCCCGTCGCCGATGGTGTTGTCGTAGAGGTACGGGACCGACTCGTGGAGGTCGTGGATGACCTGCGCCTTCCAGTCCACGTAGGCGTTGAGGACGTTCTGGGACAGCTTGAGCGTCATCCCCATCGCGTCGCGGTTGTTGTCGTGGGCCACGTACTTGCCCCAGTAGAGGAGCCCGGGCCAGGTGTCGTCCGGGTGGGCCATGTGCCAGTTGAAGACGTCCACCTGGCGGTCGCGGCCGTCCACTTCGACGATCGGGGTGATCAGGGTGACCAGGTGGTCCCGGATGTTCTTGACGTACGGGCTCTCGTCCACGGCGAGCCGGTAGGCCAGTTCCATCAGGGCCGTCGGCGCCCCGGCTTCCGGCGAGTGGATGGTGCCGGTGATGTAGTAGACGGGTACCGTTTCGGCCACGAGCCGGGCGGCCCGGGCATCATCCATGCCGATGGTCCGCGGGTCCGCCAGCTGGGCCAGGCGCCGCCCGTTCTGCTCGAGGTTCGCCATGATGGCCTCGGAGGCCACGGCCACCGCGATCATTTCGCGGCCTTCCTCGGTGGTCCCGATCGAGACCACCTTGACCCGCGGGCTCGCCTTTTCGAGGAGCCGCATGTAGGCGTAGACCTCGTGGGAGTATGGCAGCTTGTTGGGCGCCCCGGCGATGTCGCCGAGGGTGACCATCGGCGTCGGCACCGTGCGGGAGGCCGGGAGGTAGTCCACCAGCGGCGACAGGAAGAACGGCTCCGTCGTGTACTCCCGGATCTTCTTCGTGTAGGCCTCGTCCACCGGCTGGTTCGGGCTCCGGCCGGGCTTGAAGGCGGCCGCCGGCCCGTCCGCCTGCGCCAGGGCGGCGGGCGGCGTGGCGGCCAGGGCAAGGAGCAGCACTCCGGGAAGGCATCGCGTCATCGGGTGACTCGCGGCTCGGGTTCTGGGAAGGCCGAAACCTATCGGCGGCCCGGGGTTGGGGCCAGAAATCGCCCGGGGACGGGGCCCACCCTCCCCGGTTCCCGGCGCCCGTCCGCGACCCCTGGCCGGATGCCGCCGGGCCGCCGTCTCGCTACCTTAGGGAAGTCATCCAGCCCGGTCCACCCCATGATCTACACGACGCTCCTCTTCGAAGCCCGCGACGGGATCGCCTTCATCACCATCAACCGCCCGGACAAGCTCAACGCCCTCGACTCCCGGGTCATCGACGAGCTTGGCTGGGCCATCGACCAGGTCCGGAAGGACTCCGCCATCAAGGGAGCGATCCTGACCGGGGCCGGTCCCAAGGCCTTCGTGGCGGGCGCCGACATCAGCCAGTTCCAGACCCTCAAGTCGATCGAGGCCCGCCGCTTCTCGGCGAAGGGCTCGGGCATCTTCCGGAGCATCGAACGGAGCCAGAAGCCCTTCATTGCGGCGGTCAACGGGTTCGCCCTGGGCGGCGGCTGCGAGCTGGCGATGGCCTGCCACATCCGGGTGGCCTCGGACAAGGCCAAGTTCGGCCAGCCGGAGGTGAAGCTCGGCATTCCGCCCGGCTACGGCGGCACCATCCGGCTGCCCCGTCTGATCGGGAAGGGCCGCGCCATCGAGTTGCTCACCACCGGCGCCATGATCGACGCCGCCGAGGCCCACCGGATCGGGCTGGTCAACCACGTGTACCCCGGCGACCAGCTCCTGGCCGAAGCCGAGAAGCTGATGCGCGCCATCCTGGCGAACGCCCCGCTCGCGGTGGCCACCTGCATCGACCTGGTCAACGCCCAGGACGGGATGCAAATGGACGACGCGCTGAACCTCGAAAGCGCGATGTTCGCGATGCTGTTCGAGTCGGCCGACGCGAAGGAGGGGGCGGCGGCGTTTCTCGAGAAGCGCGCGCCGAACTTCCAGGGCAAGTAGATGCGGGCAGGCAGGATCGCGGCGCGCCGGTTCCGGAACATCGAGTCGCTCGACCTCGACCTGCCGGGGGCCGGCGCCGTGCTGCTCGGCCCCAACGGCCAGGGCAAGACCAACCTCCTCGAGGCGCTGTACTACCCGGTCCTCCTCCGGAGTCTCCGCGGGGCCCGGGACGCCGAACTCGTTCGGCACGGCGACGAAGGATTCCATCTCCGGCTCCGGCTCGAGAACCGCACCGGGGACCACGAGCTCGAGGCCGGATTCATCACGGCGGGCCGGCGGAAGCGGGTCGGGCTCGACGGGGCGCCGGTCGAGCGCGTGGCGGACGCGTTAGGCACCTGGCTCGCGGTCGCCTTTCTTCCCGGGGACGTGTCGCTCATCTCCGGCGGGGCCTCGGAGCGGCGGCAGTTCCTCGACCGGGTCCTGGCCCTGTCCAGCCCGACCTACCTCCGGGCCCTCCGCCAGTACCGCGCCGCGGTGGACCAGCGGAACGCCGCCCTCCGGCGCCGCGAGCCCGACGCCGCCTGGGCCTTCGACCCGGCGGTGGCCGCCGCCGGCGCCGCGGTGGTGACCGAGCGGCTCGCCTGGATCGACCGCTGGGGCCCCGCCTGGATCGCCGCCTGCGCCGCGTTAGGCGAGCCGATGGCCGTCGGGATCCGCTATCGCGGCCACCCCGAACTCGCCGACCCGGCCGCCTGGCCCGCGGCCCTCGAACAGCGCCGCCACCGGGATGCCGCGACCGGCACCACCAACGTGGGCCCGCACCGGGACGACCTGGTGCTGACCCTGGCCGAGGTCCCGCTCCGGGTGGCGGGCTCCACCGGTCAGCAGCGCACCGCGGCCGTGGCGCTCAAGCTCTGCGAACGGGACACGCTCGAACAGGTGGCCGGCGATCCCCCCGCCCTGCTCCTCGACGACGTGTTCGCCGAACTGGACCGCCGCCGGCAGGACCGCCTCGCGGCCGAGTTGCGGCTCGGACCCGACAAACAGGTGTTCGTCACCGCGCCGCGCGCCGATGAACTCCCGCCGAACCTCGGACTCCCCATCTTCGACGTCGACGCCGGCCGGATCCGGCCCCGCGCCAACCCGGCGGCCGCATGAAGCCCCGGAGCCGTCCCTCTCCCCTCGGCGACCTCGTCGGCGCCTACCTCGACAAACGCGGGTTCACCGAGCGGATCGACCTGGTCAGCGCGGTGGACCGCTGGGCGGAGGTGGTCGGTGAACGGGTCGCGGCCAACGCCCGCGCGGACGGCGTCACCGCCGACGGTCAGCTCTGGGTGATCGTCCGGTCATCGGCCTGGGCGGCCGAGTTGAGCCTCATGGCCCCCCGAATTCTCGCGCGGCTCAACGAAGGCCGCGACGGCCGGATCACCGCCCTCCGGTGCCGGGTCGGACCGGTCGAGGCACCCCCGAAACCGGAGGCCGAATGAGCGACAAGGTCACCAAGACGGAAGCGGAGTGGCGCGCGGAACTCACCCCGGAGCAGTACCGGATCACCCGGCAGCAGGGCACCGAACGGGCCTTCACCGGCGAGTACCATGACGAACACGCCGCCGGGACCTACCACTGCGTCTGCTGCGGCGAGCCGCTGTTCAGTTCGGACACGAAATACGACTCCGGCTCCGGGTGGCCGAGCTTCTTCGCCCCCCTCGGCCCCGAGGCGATCGGTGAGGAACCGGACCTGAGTCACGGGATGCGCCGGGTCGAGATCCACTGCGCCAAATGCGCGGCCCACCTCGGCCACGTCTTTCCCGATGGTCCCCGGCCGACGGGGCTGCGGTACTGCGTCAATTCCGCGTCGCTCCGGCTCCGACCGAAGTAGCCCGCGAGTCCCGCCAGTAGCCCGCGAGTCCCGCCGCGTCAGCCGGCGACGCGGTGAGTTCCCGCCCCGTCCGCCTCACCAAACCCCGGCCGCAGCCCCGCCAGCAGGACCAGCGCCCCCGCCAGGAAGCCGACCAGGGCCAGAAAGAGGCTCGCCTTGGAGCCGCGCAGGTCGAACCAGCCGCCGATCAGGGCCGGACCGATGACGCCGGCAACGCTCTGAACGAGGAGAAAGGCTCCCGCCAGCGATCCCGCCCGGTTCGGTGGCCCGAGCTCCAGCGCCATCGGAAGCAGGTTGGCGGTCGGCAGCGACCAGGCGAGTCCGAAGCAAAACAGCAGCGCGGTGACGCCGCCGAGGCTGGGCGCGACCTGCAGGAGCAGGCAGCTCACCGCCATCCCGGCCACCCCGGCGACCGCCACCCGACGCCGGCCATACCGCGCGCCCAGCCACCCGGCCGGGAGCGATCCCACCAGCGTCGCGATCGCGACCGCGATGAACCCGATCGACACCTCCGCCACCGACGTATGGAACCGCTCCGAACCGTGCAGCGTGAACCAGCTCGAGAACGCCTGGAACGCCATGTGGAAGAGGAGGCAGGCCGCGAAGAACCGGGGGGTGACGCTGCCCCCGGCGGCAAACGCGGCCCGCAGCGACGCCAGCGGGCTGGCGGCGCCGGCCTCCCGCGCGCCGACCGCATGGACGGGCTCCCGGAGCCACGCGAGATGAATCAGCCACACCACCCCGGCCAGCGCGGCGGCGAGCAGGAACGGCCGGTCCGGACCCGCGGCCGCCAGCGGGCGAGCCGCGCCGAGGACGACCATGGCGCCGAGACACATCGCCACGCCCTGGATCCCCTCCGTCTTCGACCGCTGGCCCGACGGAATCAACTCGGCCAGCAGAGCGGAAAACGGAGCCCGCCAGACCGCCAGCGCGGCATCGAGGAGGATCATGGCGCCGAGCAGCGCGACCAGCCCGACCCGGTCGGCGGCCGGGAGCAGCGCGAGTCCCGCGACGACGAAGGGAAGGGCGGCGAGCACGAACGGAACCCGACGGCCGCCCCGGAACCGGGCCCCATCGGAGAGCGCCCCCACGACCGGCACCAGGAGCAGGGCCAGCACGTTGTCGATCCCCATGGCGGCGCCGACCCAGGCGCTCCGGCCGAGGTGCCGTTCGAGCAGCGCAGGCACGTAGGTGTCGTAGAGCGGCGCCACGGCGCCGACGACGAAGGTGCCCGCGGCCAGCAGCAGCGAGGCTCTGACCGGCAGGCCCTCCCGCGACGCCGCCATCCGCCGCCTAACGACGGCGGTCGAACCGGATCCGCATCATCCGGCTCGCGGAGAATTCGAACCCGTCGATCCGCCCGGCCTTCCGGGTGATCGTCAGAAAACCGTTCTCGGCCCGGAATCCGTCCGGCACCACCGGCTCGAGCGGCACCCGGCCCAGCGCCCGGGCCTCGAGGTACACCCGGCCGCTGTCGACCGCGAGCGTCCAGGTCGTGTTGAGCTCGGGACTGGGGTACGACCCGGCGAGTTCGGCGAGCGCCGCCGCGCCGGGCCGAGGGGGAATGACCCGCCGATACGGGCCGGTGGCGTCGCCCAGCACCGTCACCGTCAGGGCCGCCGCATCGTCACTGAACCGGACCTCGACCAGGCCGCCGGCGGCCGTGAAGCGCCCGGGGCCGGCCGGGGTAAGCGGCCGGGTTCCGCCGAATCCGCGCAGGGCAAGCCCGCCGGAGTCAGCGGCGATCACCTCCATCACCGACTGGAGGTCCGGCGCGAAGAACGTTCCCGGCAGCCGGCCCCGGTCGGCCGCGGCAACGGCCGCCGCGGCGCCGCCGGCGGTTCCGGCGGCGGCAACCGGCTCGAGGACGGGTCCGAGAATCACATCAGCCACCTGCTCCGCCCGGCCCTGAGTGTTGGCGTCGGCGACGTTGCACTCGACTCCGATCGCCACGCCCTGGTCGGGAAACCGCATCAGCATGGCCCGGTATCCCGCCCACGCCCCGCCGTGATGCACCCGCCGCAGTCCGCGATAGCGGTCCACGAAGAGCCCTCGGGCATACTGGAGCGTGTCGCCTCGGTTGAGGCGGCCGCGCTCCTGCAGCCGGGCCATCAACTCCGCGCCCCCGACCGTGGGCGAGGAAAAGTTCGCGTCCCACCGGGCCAGTTCCAGCACGTTCGTGTTCACCGCCCCGTCGCCGGTCTGGTCCCAGTTCGACATCTCGATGACGAAGCCGTCGGGGCCGGGCGCGTAGCCGACCGCCCGCCCGGGCAGGAGCGCCGCGTGATTGTCGCGGAAGTGGGTCCGGGTCATGCCGAGGGGAACGAAGATCCGGTCCCGGGCGAACTCGGCGAGGGTCCGGCCCGTCACCCGCTTGATGATCACCGAGAGGAGGAAGAAGCCCGTGTTGCTGTAGTCCCAGCGGGTCCCGGGAAGAAAGTTGAGGTTGCGCTGCCTGCCGATGAGATCGAGGGCGTCGGCGTCGTTGGTATAGTCCTCCTCCGCGTGGCCCGCCAGGAACAGGAGGCCGTTGTAGTCGCGCAGGCCGCTCGTGTGGCGCAACAGGTGGTCGATGGTGATCGGATCACCACCATACGCAGGGAGTTCCGGAACATATTTTCGGACCGGATCGGCAAGAGCCACCTTGCCGTCCTGAGCGAGGAGGAGCATCGCCGCCGCGGCAAACTGCTTCGAGGTCGAGCCGATGTCGAACATCGTCGCCGGACCGATCGGGACGCCGAGATTGAGGTCCGCCATGCCGTAACCCTTGGCATAGACGACCCGGCCCCGTTGATAAATGCCCAGCGCACAGCCGGGCGTCGCCGTGCCGTAGTCGGCAAAGACGGAGTCGATCCGGGCGGCGTCGAGGACCGGGACCTGTGCGAGCAACGCGGGGGCAAGGGCGATCGAACCGGCGAACACCGCGAGGGGACGAAGCACGAGACGGCTCCGGAAAGGGGAACGGGCCTGGTAAGGTAACGTCCATTCGGAGCCCGGTGACGGCCCCGGACGAAGGGCCCGGGACTTGGCTGGCGGCGGGCAATGACGGCGGCCATCTTGGCTGGAACGCCGGCGGATGCCCGGCTGACCCATCTCCCCAGGAGGACGACCCATGTCCCGAACGGCAGGCTCTCTCGTAGCGACCGTCCTGCTGCTCGGCTGCGGCGCCAAGCCCGACGCGGCGACGGGCACTGACGCGGCCCGGCCCGTCGAATACCGCTCGCCCGCGGGAGTGGAGTACCGTGCCGACCCGGACACGGGCGCCGTGGCCCGGGCCGCGGAGGCCGTCGCGGCCGATCCGAAGAACGTCGACCTGATCCTGGCCCTCGGCCTCGCCGAGGCGGGCGTCCGCCGGTACCGCGAGGCGATCGCCACCTTCACCGACGGTCTCGAACTCGCGCCCGGCAACGCGATGCTGTATCGCTGGCGGGGGCACCGCTTCCTTTCGGTCAGGGATTTCGACGAGGCCCGGACCGACCTCGAGCGCGCCCTGAGCATCGACAGCACCAACTACGGCGCGCTCTATCATCTCGGCATCGTGCGGTTCGCCCGCGGCGATTTCGACGGCGCCGCCGAGATGTTCCGGCGGGGCCAACCGCTCGCGCCGGACGCCGGCGAACTTGCGGGGTCGACCGACTGGCTCTGGATGTCGCTCTCGCGCGCCGGACGCGGGGCCGAGGCGCAAGCGATGCTCGACCGCCGGCCCGACTCGCTCCCGGTGGACAACGCCTACGCCCGCCGGCTCAGGCTCTATCGGGGCGAGATCGGCCCCGATGCCGTGTTCACCCCGGCCGACACCGCCGACGTCCAGGTGGCAACCCTCGGGTTCGGTCTCGGCAACTGGTATCTGGTCAAGGGAGATACCGCGACGGCCCGGGGTTGGTTCGAACGGGCGGTGGCCTCGGGCGGCTGGCCCGGGTTCGGCTTCATCATGTCAGAGGTGGAACTGGCCGGCCGCCGTTAGGGCACCGGAGGGCCCCTTGCGGTCAGTCGCTTCGGAGCGTGGCGGCCGGATCGAGCCGGGCGGCCCGCCACGCGGGGATCGCCGCCCCGACCAGGCCGAGGGCAAGACAGATCGCGATCACGACGGCGTAGGTGGCCGGATCCACCGGCAGCACCCCGAACAGCACTGCCCGAATCGACCGGGCCGCCAGCAGACTCAGGGCAAGGCCTGGGACCAGACCGGCCGCCACCACGGCCACGCTCCGACCGGCCACCAGTCTCACGACCGATGCACGGTTCGCACCCAGCGCCATCCGCACACCCAACTCGCGGGACCGGGAGGCCACGACGAACGCCAGCAGGCCGTGCAGGCCGACCGCCGCCAGGACGATCGCGATCAGCGCCAACGCAGCGACGATTCGGACCTGATCGCTCCGGCCCGCGGTCTGCGCCGCCACGACCGCCGACATCGGCCGGATCGCGACGGGCTGGTCCGGATCGATGGCGTGAACGATTCGCTCGACCGTCGGCCCGAGGTCTTCGACCACGCCCAGGGTCCGAATCGCCAGGTCCCGGGGCCAGTAGCCAGACGCCGTGAGCGTGTCGGCCTGCGCGGCGGGCAGGTAGACCTGTGGTTCCGCAATCCGCTCCGGACCGCGGACTCTGACGTCGCGGGTCACGCCGATGACCACCCGCTCGCGGCCGGCAATCCGGAACCGCTTGCCGAGCCCGTCCTCTCCAGGCCAGTGGCGTTCGACGAACGACCGGCTCACGACGGCCACCGCGAGCCCGTCGGACCGGTCGGATTCGGCCACGTCCCGGCCACGCTCGAGCCCGATACCGAGGGTCTCGAGGAACTCCGGGGTGATGAACCGGAGGCTGGCCGAGTTCGACGCGTTGCGAACCAGGGCATCGCCATCGACCGTGGCCGGCCAGATCATTCCGCCACACACCATCGGCAGACAGGTCGTGTAGCCGGCACTCCGGACGCCGGGCAGCGCCCGAGCAGCCTCGAGCACCTCGCGATAGAAGCGTGCTCTCACGGGGAGGGAGTCGTACCGGGGCGAGGGAAGCGCCGTCCGCGCGGTGAGTACCGCCTCGTCCCGGAACCCGGGATCCACGTCGGCTACCCGTTGGACCGACCGGAGCAGCAAACCGGCCGTCACCAGCAGCATCGCCGACGCCGCCACCTCGGTGGCCATCAGGACGCTGCGAAGCCGCTCCCGGCCGCCGTCGCCCGCGCGCTGGCCGCCCCGGAGCACGTCGGTGGCCTTGCCGGTGTCCACCTGTCGGCCGGCCAGGAGCGACACGATCACCGCAGTCACCAGCGCGGCCACGCCCGCAATGCCGAGGACCCGGAGATCGAGCCGGGGCAGTGCGCCGAGCGGGAGCGAGTCCGGCACCAACCGGGCCAGGAGGGGGACGGCGACCGCGGCGAGTCCGATGCCGACGCCGGCGCCTAACGTTACGAGGACGACGGCCTCGGTGGCGATCTGGCGGGCCAGCCGGTCCCGGCCGGCGCCCAGCGCGGCCCGCACCGTGAGCTCGCTCCGGCGGGCCAGCGACCGGGCCAGCAACAGGTTGGCCAGATTCGAACAGGCGATGAGCAGCATGCAGACCGACGCCCCGACCAGGGTCAGGAGCAGGAGCCGGGCCCGCTGCGAGTACTCGTCCCGGAGCCGGACCACCGACGCGCCGGTCCGTTCGTTGGCGTCGGGAAACCGCTCCTCGAGCCGGGTGGCCAGCACGGCGAGGTCGGCGCGAGCCGTCTCGATGGAGACCCCGGGCTTGAGGCGTGCCACCGACTGGAGATAGTTGTTGGCCCGGTCGGTGAGGTCGGCGGCCGAGAAGGCGAGGGGCTCCCAGAGCTCGGTCGTCCGGTCGGGAAAAATGAAGGACGGCGGCATCACGCCGATGACCTGCACCGCCTCGCCGTCGAGCCGCACGGTCACCCGGGCAAGATCGGCCGGAGCGCCGAGCCGGTGGCGCCAGTACTCGGCGCTGACGACGGCCGTCCGCGGGGCCCCGGGACGGGCGTCCGCCTCGGTGAACAGCCGGCCGAGCATCGGCCGCGCGCCGAGAATGTCGAACAGGACCGGTTCGGCATCGACCGACCGCACCCGTTCGGGCCGATCGATGCCCGCCACGTTCACTTCGGCGTACGCAAAGCCGGCCAGTGCCTCGAACGAGGCATTCATCGCCTGGTAGTCCACCAGATTGCCCGGCGACAGTTCCATGTCGGGGTAGCCCGGCGGGCTCTGCCAGACCTTGACCAGCCGCCCGGCCTCGGGGAACGACAACGGCCGCACCAGAACGAAGTCCGCCACCGAGAAGGCGGCCGCGTTGACCCCCACACCGATCGCCGTGACCAGCACGGCGGTGAGCGCGTAGCCTGGATTGCGGCCGAGCACCCGGGCGACGAACCGGAGGTCCTGGCGGGCGATGTCCCAGTGCGCGAGCACCGCGTTCCGCACGGCGTCCCAGATCGCGTGGAGCGTGACGGCCGTTCGTTCCGCCGCGCCCGATGCCTGCTGGTGCCGCTGCCGGAAATCGGCCTCCATGTCGGCCTCGTATTCCTGGCGGAAACTTCCCGGAAAGAGCGACAGCAGCAGCCGGTAGAGGCGGTGCATCAGGCCCTCCCAGGCGCCAGACCGGCGGCCCTGGCGACCCGGACCGCGGCGGCGAGCCGTTCCGTCTCCAGGCGGGCCACCGACACGCCGAGCGTCGTCAGCCGGTAGTAACGACGGCGTTCGTCATCCTGCCCCGCCGGCGGGCGGTGGCGGCTCTCGACCACGAGCCCCTGCTCCACCATCCGCTGAATGGAGCGGTACAGGGTACCGGCGCCGAGCTGGACGTGGCCGCCGGTGCTCGCGGCGACGTCCTGCATGATGGCGTAACCGTGGCGGTCGCCGGCCGCGAGGGCCACGAGGATATGGAAGGTGACCGGCGGCAGCGGCAGGAAGGTCTGGGGATTCGTCATCCGGTGAATATAGCCACACCGGCTATATTCACAAGGATGATAACGATTCCGGCCCTGCGGTGGACCACGCGCCGCCCGTTCCGGGCGGACGGGGACGGGCTACAACTCGGACTGGTGCCGGATGACCCGGCCCGCGATGCCGTACGCGATCGCTTCCTCGGCGCTCAGCCAGAAATTCCGGTGGGTGTCCTCGACGATGCGCTCGAGCGGCTGCCCGGTCTGCGCCGCGAAGACCCGGTTGAGCCGGTCGCGCATCCGGATAATCTCCCGGGCTTCGATCTCGATGTCGGAAGCCGTGCCGCCCGTGCCGCCCGCCGGCTGGTGGAGCAGGAAGCGCGTGTTGGGCAGACAGAGCCGGTCTTCCTTCGGCGCCGCGACGTAAATCAGGGCCGCCGCACTGGCCACCCAACCCGTTCCGACCATCCGGACTTTGGGCGTCAGGAACCGGATCAGGTCGTGGATGGTGTCGCCCGACTCCACGTGGCCGCCGGGGCTGTTGATGTAGATGGTGATCGTCTCGTCCGACTCGGCCGCGAGCGCCAGCAATTGGCCCGTGACCGTGGCGGCCACCCGCTGGTTGATCTCGCCGGTGATGATCACCGTCCGGGCCTTGAAGAGGCGGTCGGAGATCAAGTCGCCGCGGCGTTCGGGAGTGGTCGGTTCGTCCATGTTCGGTCTCGCGTCCAGGTTCGGTCCGGTAGGTCCGCCGGGGGGCCCCGGCGGGCGAAGGACGGGCTCGCCAAAGCCCGGCCGGATAGGAAGTTAGCGGGTCGGACCGACCGGGCGGGAGCGCCCCCCGAAAGGCTCCCAAAACACCCCCCTCCCCGACTAGATTTCTGGGCCGTCCGGGCGGGGGAAAATCGGCCCGGATTCCCGGCATAAGTCCAATAACGTGAGTCTGTTCCGCCAGCCCGGCCCGGAGCCCGTTCCGGCCCTCGGGTCCGGCGGCCGGCGGACCTCATTACCGGTGGCGGAGAACCATGGCCAAGGTCGCAAGCAGCGCGGAAGAACCGGAAGAACAGCACGGCAACGGGGACTACGGTGCCGACAAGATCCAGGTCCTCAAAGGCCTGGAAGCCGTCCGGAAACGCCCCGGCATGTACATCGGTTCGACCAGCGAGAACGGCCTCCACCACCTGGTCTACGAGGTGGTGGACAACTCGATCGACGAAGCCCTCGCCGGGTTCTGTTCCGAGATCAACGTCACGATCCACGCCAACAACGCCATCACGGTGGTGGACAACGGCCGGGGCATTCCGGTCGACATCCACCCGACCGAAAAAATCCCCGGCGTGGAGCTGGCCCTGACGGTCCTCCACGCCGGCGGCAAGTTCGACAAGTCGAACTACAAGGTGTCCGGCGGCCTCCACGGCGTCGGCGTGTCGGTGGTGAACGCCCTCTCCGAAAAGCTCGAGATCTGGGTCGACCGGGACGGCAAGCGCCACCACATGGCGTTCGTCCGGGGCCGCACGACCACGAAGCTCGAGGTGATCGGCAAGGCCAAGGGTACCGGCACCACCGTCACCTTCAAGCCCGATCCCGAGATCTTCACGGTCCTCGAGTACAGCTGGACGACGCTGGCCGACCGGCTCCGCCAGCTCGCGTTCCTCAACAAGGGCGTGAAGATCGTCCTCAAGGACGAACGCAACGAGAAGGAAGAGACCTTCTACGCCAAGGGCGGCCTGATCCAGTTCGTGGAATGGCTCAACCGCAACAAGAAGGCGCTCCATCCCAAGCCGGTGTCGTTCAGCGCCACGGTCAACGAGGTGGACGTGGACCTCGCCCTCCAGTACGAGGACGGGTACAACGAGAACACCTTCACTTTCGTCAACAACATCAACACCCATGAGGGCGGCACTCACCTCACCGGGTTCCGGTCGGCCCTCACCCGGACGATCAACGACATCGCCAAGAAGGGGAACTACCTCAAGAAGGAAGATTTCTCCCTGACCGGCGAGGACATCCGCGAGGGCCTGACCTGCGTCCTCCACGTCAAGGTGAAGGAGCCGCAGTTCGAGGGGCAGACCAAGACGAAACTCGGCAATTCCGAAGTCGAGGGCGTCGTCAAGTCGGCCGTCAACGAGCATCTCGGCGCCTACCTCGAGGAGCACCCGCCGGTGGCGCGGGCCATCATCGAGAAGGCCGTGAGTGCCGCCCGCGCCCGGGAAGCCGCCCGCAAGGCGCGCGACCTGGTCCGGAAGAAGTCCGGCCTCGAGAACGCGGTCCTTCCCGGCAAGCTGGCGGACTGCTCCCTCGAGGATCCCGCCCTGTGCGAGATCTACATCGTCGAGGGCGACTCGGCCGGCGGCAGCGCCAAGCAGGGCCGGAACCGCTCCTTCCAGGCGATCCTCCCGCTCCGCGGCAAGATCCTCAACGTCGAGAAGGCCCGGATCGACAAGATCCTCTCCAACGAGGAGATCCGGGCCATGATCACCGCCATCGGCACCGGCGTCCGGGAGGACTTCAAGCTCGAGGACGCCCGGTACCAGAAGATCATCCTGATGACCGACGCGGACGTGGACGGCGCCCACATCCGGAGCCTTCTCCTCACGTTCTTCTTCCGGCAGATGCCGGAGCTGATCGACGCGGGATACGTCTACATCGCCCAGCCGCCACTCTACCGCGTGGCCCGGGCCAAGGAAGAGTTCTACGCGTACAACGAGGGCGAGCGGGACGAGTACGCCAAGCGGCTCTCCGGCCCCGAAGGCAAGGCCAACGTCAACATCCAGCGCTACAAGGGTCTTGGCGAAATGAACCCCGACCAGCTCTGGCATACCACGATGGATCCGGAAAAGCGGACGATCCACCGGGTCACGCTCGAGGACGCGGTCGAGGCCTCGCGGCTGTTCGAGGAGCTGATGGGCGACGAAGTGGAGCCCCGGCGGCAGTTCATCGAACAGAACGCCAAATACGTGAGCAACCTCGACGTCTGACGCGCTCGAACTAGCCAGCCAACCGATCCCCTACGGCCCGGAGCAGCCCCTCCCGGGTGAACGGCTTGGCCAGGAATGGATGTCCCAGCCGGGAGAGGTCGTTCCGGGTCTCGTCATCCGGGTTGTAGCCGGAAATGAACAGCATCGGCAGCGCCGGATGCGTCACGGCGAGCGCCCGGCCGAAGGCCGGCCCGCTCATGTTCGGCATCACGATGTCGCTGACCACCAGATCGACCCGGGCCCCTTCCTCGAGCAGGTAGGCGAGCGCGGCCGAGGGCCCGTTTCTGGCTTCCACCCGGTAGCCCCCGTCGGCGAGAATGGCCATGGTGATGGTCCGGACCATGTCGTCGTCCTCGACCACCAGAATTCGCCGACTGCCATTCGCCGCCGGCACGGCAGCCGGAGTCTCCAGGACCCTGGGGTCGGCCGGGCCGACGAGGCGGGGCAGCGTGACCAGGAAACTCGTTCCCGCGCCGACGGTGCTTTCGCAATGAATGGCGCCGCCGGCCTGGCGAACGATCCCGTAGCAGGTCGCCAGGCCGAGTCCGGTACCCTTGCCGGGTTCCTTGGTCGTGAAGAACGGATCGAAGATGTGGGCCTTGACCTCCTCCGACATTCCGGAGCCGGTGTCGGCCACCTCGAGGACGACGGAGTCCCCCTCGTCGCGGGTCCGGATCGTGAGCGCACCGCCGGCCGCCATCGCATCACGGGCATTGACCACCAGGTTGGTGACCACCTGCTCGAGCTGGCCCGGGTCGATCATCACCGTCCCGATGGCCGGATCGAGGTCGGTCGCCATGATCACATCCTCGCCGATCAGCGGCCGGAGCAGGCCCTCCATTTCGCGAACGACCGTGTTCACGTCCACCGCCTTCGGGGCCGCGGCCTGTTGGCGGGCAAAGCCGAGGAGCTGGCGGGTCAGGGTGGCCCCGCGGCGGGCCGCCTTGAGGATCTCGGCGACCTCTCGCCGCCGCTGGTCCGAGTCGCCTAACGAGGCCTTCAGCAGTTCCCCGTAGCCGATCACGGCCGTCAGGAGGTTGTTGAAGTCGTGGGCGACCCCGCCCGCCAGCCGCCCGACGGCCTCGAGCTTCTGGGCCTGGAGGAGCTGGGCCTCGAGGCGGCGCTGCACGGTGAGGTCCTGCATCACTGTCAGCAAGTGAGACACCCCGTCGACGTCGACCATCCGGGCGGAGACCAGCGTCTCGATCCGCCGGCCGTCGGCACTGGTGAGCGAGGACCCGAGATCGGAGACCACGCCCTCCTCCCGGATCGTCCGCTGCACCTTGTCCCATTCCTTCGCGTCGTTCCAGAGGCCGAGGTCCCCGGTGGTCCTGCCGACAAGCCGGTCGTGCGGCAGCCCGGTCAGCCGGCTCGCCGCGTCGTTGGCTTCGATCACTTCGCCGGTATCGGTGCGGGCCAGCGCCGCGCTGACCGGCAGCATCTGGAACAGGCGATTGAACCGCTCGCTGGCCCGGGTCCGCACCAGGTCGATGCTTCGCTGGCGGCGAACGTCGTTCGCGGCCGCCGCCAGCAGCCCGAGCAGCAGCAGGCCGAGGACGGCGACGAGCCCGATCCGCATCAGCCGGAGCGGCTCCTGAAGCGGGGCGACGACGGCCGCCCGCTCCGCGAGCGCCACGACCGTCCAATCGGGCTCCGGCAGCCGGGCAGCCATCAGGATCCGGCTGCCGACGGCGGATTCGGTCGCGACGCCCGGGGCACCCACCCGGGCCCGACCCACGACCGCGGCAAGCGAGTCCCGCAAGGGACTCGGCAAGTCGCCGATGCGCATCGAGTCGGTCTGGGCCCGGCTGAATTCCTCGCCGTCGCCGTACGCCACGAGATCACCCTCGGCCACGACGAGGTAGGCGCGGCCCGACCCGGCGGCCACCCGGTTGAATCGTTCGAAGATGCCGCCGATCGAAAAATCCACCCCCACGACGCCCACCAGCGCTCCTCCCTGCAGGACGGGTGCTTCCAGGGTGGCGAACCAGAGCGGCGGCGGAGCCACCGAGGGTTCGGCCGCCAGCAGGCGGGGACGGCCGTCGGGGTTGTTCTCGGGCCGGACCGGGTCGATCCACTTGGAGGCGTCGTAGCCCTCCGGGGCGGGGTGATCGGCGTAGTCCGGCGTACTCGGCGAGTACATGATTTCGGCGCCCTGGGGCGTCATGAACCAGACGTTTTCGAGGGAGTCGACGACGGTCGAAGCGCCGACCTCGCTGACGATCAGCTGGCCGCGGAGGAGGAGGCCCTTCCAGAACCGGTCGAGCGGCTGGTGCCCCGGCACCCAGAGCATCGCGTCAACGGAGGCGTCCGTCGAACGGGCCAGCCGGATCGTTCCGTCGGTGGCCCGGCGGGTCGCCCGATCGAAGTCGGCATCGTCGCGTTGGTCCGTGCGGGCGGCGGCGCCCTCGAGCAGCCGGGCCAGGCGGCGGAGCCGGGTTTCCCGCAGCTGAATCGTGGCCGCCCCCGCCGTCGCCTCGCGCAGCAGCGACGATCGAAGATCCGCCACCCGGGACGCGATCAGCCGTTCACTCAGGACTCGTTCGACCCAGAGGCCGCCGGGAAGCAATACCGCAAGGGCCAGCCCGACGAGGATGGCGATCCGTACGGGCAGGCTGCGGAACCGGTCCCAGGGTCGGCTCATGTCGCGAGTATCGGCTCGCCCTCCTGAGGGATGAAGAGGACCTCCGTCCGGCCGGCCATCGCCGGGCCGGCCGGATCAGGGCACCAGACTCGCCGGCTTGACCCGCACCAGGAAGAGGCCCTCCCGAACGCTCGTGAAGACCACGACGCCGCTCTTGAAGAATGGATAGTTGCTCCACGCGCCGCTTTCCGTGGCGCTCATCCCCGGGCCGTTGTTGCCGCGCGGTGCGGTATCGAAGAAGGCCACTTCCTTCGGATTGGCGCGATCGCTGATGTCGAGGACCCGGAGCCCGCTCCCGTAGTTCGACTGGTAGACCCGGTCGCCCTTGACGTAGAGGTTGTGATCGGTGGCCTGAACGGGACCGATGTATTCGTGAGCCAGCACCGGGTCGTCGAGCACCGTCAGGTCCCACACCAGGGTCCGGGTGCCCGCGATTCGCCCGGTCAGCTCGTCGCCCTCGTCGCCCATGTAGAAGTAGCGCTGGCTCTCGTCGAACCATCCCTGGTGGGCGTACGCGACGTTGGGATAGCCGCTTCGGCCGATCGACACGGGCCGGCTCTTGTCGGTCACGTCGGCGATGTTGATCTCGGTTTCGTTGGCGCCGACGCAGATCTGGCGGCCCCGAAAACGCTGGTCGGGACCGCGGTAGACCACGCACTGCGCGTCGTGGGTATATCCCCGGGCCCCCGCGCCGGCCCGGTCGCTGTGGCAGCCGGCGAAGTTCGGGCGGAGCGGATCGCGCGCGTCCACCATGTGGAGTCCGCCGCCGCACGTCTCGCCGCCGCCGTTCGAGCCCACCACGTAGAGGAAGCCGCTCGCCGTGTCCGCCACGACGTTGTGGGCGCTGTGGATCCCGCTGTAGTGGGCGTCTTCGGTGAACACGACCGGCGCCCCGCCGGCCCGAAGCAGGCGCTCGAGGTCGAAGACCTGCATCCCGTGCGCCCCCGCCCCGTCGGACACGATGAAGGCGTGGTGCCCGATGACCTTGATGTCCCGCCAGACGCTCGGCCGGGAACCGGCGGTCCGGGGCAGCGTGCCGACGAGCCGCGGGCTGTCCGGATCGGTGACCTCGACGAACGAGGCGCCGTCCCGGCGCGCCACCAGGGCGAATTCCCGGCCGCTGGCCGGGTCGCTCCATCCCCAGACATCGTTGACCCAGACCCCCCGCTCCCCGCCCAGCTGGTCCACCGGAAGGTGTGACACGAGTTCGACGTTGCTGCAATCGAACCCGGCGATCTTGCCCGCGGCGCAATCGATCCGACCGCCGCCCGACGCCATGCCGACGGCGAAGATGTGCCCCATCAGCGTGGCCCCCGGCTGCCATCCACTTCCCGGCACCGCCTGCAACACCAGCGCCCGTCCCTCGCCGAAGTCACGCTGCGGCATGCCGACGACCGCCACGCCCGGGCCGGCCGCCAGCGACAGACCGAAGTTGAACCGCCAGGAGGCGGTGTCGCTCGAATCGGCGAGGATCCGGCCCGCCGGCGTCCATTGGGCCCCGTTCGCGGCGTACCGGTGGACGGCGCCGTCGCCGCCGGCGGCGTTAGGCGCTCCGACCCAGATTTCCGCCCCGGCGGCCGCCAGACTGGCGCCGAACGCGGTCCGGGTGGACCCATCCGTCGGCTCGAGCCGTCCCGCAGCCCGCCACCCGCCGGCGGCCTCCCGTTCGAAGATGAACACCCGATCGACGCCCGGCGCGCTGACGAACGCGCGACCGCCGTGGAGCAGCACCGCGACGCCGAGCGCCGCCCGGGGCGCCGCTTCCGGAAGCCGGAGCACGGCGTCCTCGACCCAGGCGTCGCCGCCGCGGCGGAACACCACGGCGGCCCCGACCCCGGAATCGGCTCCGGGGGCGCCGACGAGAAGCAGGTCGCGCTCCTGGCTCAGCGACACCCCGAAACCGGCCGCGCGGCCGAGTGACGCCGGTCGCAGCGTGGCGCGTTCGGCAAGCCCGCCGGTTCCGACGCCTAAAACCTGGACCGCGCCCGTCCCACCGGCCGCCGGAGCACCCGCGAACGCCTCGCGGCCGCTGAGCACGACGGCGGTGCCGAGACCCGACGAGGCCGCCCCCCGAACTGTCCCGGCCGCAGTCCACCGGCCCTCCGCTCCGCCGCGGCGGGTGAACAGATAGACCGAACCGGCACCATCGCCCTTGCCGGGGGCACCGACGAGGAGCGCCTCGCCATCCGCGGCCAGGCTCGATCCGAAGTCATCACCCTGCGACGAGTCCGGCGCCACCAGGCGGGCCAGCTCCCGAGGTGCCCCGGTGCCGCCGGTCCGATAGAGGTAGACCGTGCCCGGGCCGTAGAAATTGGCCGGCTGCCCGACGAACAGGTCCCGGCCGAGGACGGCACCGCTCCGGCCGAAGTTGCCGGGCTGGGCGGCCGCCGGGACCGCGAGGGCGACGCCGGCGAGGGCGGTCAGGCTGAGGGTCAGGACGGGGCGATTCCGCACGGGGACCTCGGGACACGTTGAGGGACCGGAAACTGGTGATAAGTTCGAGGGATAATACCGCGATCCGCGCCGGATCGAGAACCATCGCCCCCCCCGGAGCACCCGCATGCGAACCATCGCCGCGACCACGGCCGTCGTGCTTCCGCTGCTGCTCGCCGGCTGCACCCCGGCACCCAAGGCGGCCCCGGCAGAGCCCACCACCGCCGAGGCGCGACTGGTGGCCACGCTGCAAGGCCGCTTCAAGACCGCGGAGGACAAGTTCGTGCAACTGGCAGAGGCGGTGCCGGAGGATCGATACGATTGGCGGCCGATGGAGGGCGTTCGATCATTTCGCGAGGTGTTCATCCACGTGGCCTCCGACAACTGGGCGCCGCTCTGGATGGGCGTCGACGCGCCCGAGGACATCCCCGTCACCCGGGAAGAGGGGTCGCTCCGGACGTATCAGGAGCAACACCTCGATCGGGCGGCCACGGTGGCCGAGCTGCGGAAGTCGTTCGCCTTTCTCCGGGCGGCCCTCGAGCAGACGAGCACCCGGCTCGGGGACCGGGTCACCTTCGGCGGGCGGGAATGGGGCGTGGACGAAATGTGGGTGGCGCTGGCCACGCACATGCATGAGCATCTCGGGCAGCTGATCGCCTACAGCCGGACCGGGGGGATCGTTCCACCCTGGAGCAAGTGACCCGCCCCATGTCCGAGATCACCGAACTCACGACAGCCGCCGACGGCGGTGACCCGGCGGCGGCCCGCGACCTGTTCGCGGTCCTCTACCGGGAGCTCCACAAGCTGGCGGAGCATCATCTCCGGCGCGGCGGCTCCGGCCTGACGCTGGGCACCACGACCCTGCTCCACGAAGCCTATCTCGACCTGTCCGCCCGCGAAGGCGTACGCTTTCCGGACCGCGCCCGCTTTCTGGCCTATGCCTCCAAGGCACTCCGGGGAATCGTCATCGACTACGCCCGGGCCCGGCGGGCCAAGAAGCGAGGCTCGGAATTCCAGATCACCCAACTCGGCGACGAGGAGCCGCCGGGCGGTACCGACGAGGCCGCCACCCTCGAGCAACTTGGCCTGGCGCTCGAGGAGCTGGCCGGCGTCGACCCGGACCTGGTCCAGCTCGTGGACCTGCACTTCTTCGCGGGCTTCTCGTTCACCGAGATCGCCACCATGCTGGGCCGTTCCGAGCGCACCATCTCGCGCCAGTGGCGGACGGCCCGGGTCCTGCTCAAGCGCCTGCTGATCGACAACTGAAGCACTCTGGCGGGTTTCCGGTCGAGATTTCGATTGGAAAAGAAAGCGGAACGGAAGACCGATGCGGTCGATCTCCAAGGAACTCTGGGCGACGGTGGCTCCGCTCCTCGCCGAAGCGCTCGACCTCGATCCGGACGGCCGCGCCGTCCTGATCGCCAGGGTTCGGGAGACCAGTCCCGCGGCCGCTGACGAACTGGCCGCCATGCTTGCCGCCGAGGCCGACCCGGGCTTGTCGTGGCTCGACCAGACCGCGGACGGCGGCGGCCCGGGCGGGTTGTCCGGACAGTCGATCGGCAACTACACGCTCGACCGGCCGATCGGCCGCGGCGGCATGGGCACGGTCTGGCTGGCCCACCGGAGCGACGGCCGGTTCGACGGTCCGGTCGCCATCAAGCTCCTCAACCTGGCCCTCGTGGGTCGGGCCGGCGAAGAGCGTTTCGCCCAGGAGGGGCGCGTCCTCGGCCGGCTCAACCACCCGAACATCGCCCGCCTGCTCGATGCCGGCGTGGCCGGGGGCCAGCCGTATCTGGTCCTCGAGTACGTCGAGGGCGAGCGAATCGACGAGTTCGCCGACCGGCTCCGGGCGCCGCCGGCCGAGCGAATCCGACTCGCCATCCAGGTGCTCGATGCGCTCGCCATCGCGCATGCGAGCCTGATCATCCACCGCGACATCAAACCGTCGAACATCCTGGTCGCCGGGGCCGGGCGGATCAAACTGCTCGACTTCGGCATCGCGAAGCTGCTCCTCGAGGGACGGTCGGTAGGCGAGCCGACCACACTGACGGAATCCGGCGGCCGGGCGCTGACCCCCGAGTTCGCCGCGCCCGAGGTGATCCGGGGCGACCCCGTGTCCGCCGCGACCGACATCTATTCGACCGGCGTCCTGCTGTTCTCGCTCCTGTCCGGCCGGCATCCCACGGGCGAAGGCTGTACCACGGCGGCGGCCCACCTGCAGGCGGTCGTCGAGACCGAACCGACCCGGTTGAGCGAAGCGATCGGCCGCGGCCGGACGGACCCGGCGGAGGCCGCGGCTCGCGGGTCGACGGCCGACCGGCTCCGGCGCCAATATCAGGGCGACCTCGACAACATCCTCGCCAAGGCACTCCGCAAGGAACCCGAGGCGCGGTATCAGACGGCCGCGGAATTCCGCGAGGACCTCCAGCGATTTCTCGATCACCTGCCCGTCCGCGCCCGGCCGGACACGGTCGGCTACCGGGTGAGGAAGTACCTCCGCCGGAATCGGAAGACGCTCGCCGCCGGCGGACTGGCCGCCGCGTCGCTCCTCGGCGGCACGCTGGTCTCGCTGCGACAGATGCAAATCGCCAACCGGGCACGGGAGCGGGCCGAGCGGGCGCTGCGTCGGTCGGAGGCCACGACCTCGTTCGAATCGCTGCTGTTCCGGCTCATCGATCCGAACGGCGAGGCGATCACCTACCGGCAACTGCTCGACCGCGGCCGCATCGCCCTGGAGCAGAAGTACCGCGGCGACCCCGTCTCCCGGGTCCAGGTCGGGATTCAGTTCGCGCAGAACTACCTGCGGGAAGGCAACGACACCGCCGCCGTCGCCGTGCTGGCAAGAACGACCCAGGTGGCCGACTCCGTCGGCGATCCCCAGTGGCAGGCGCGCGCCCGCTGCGAACTCGCGATCGCCGTCGCGCTGGCCGGCAATCCGGACTCGAGCCGCCGCCTGATCACGGCGAGCGATGAATTCCTCCGGCGGGTAGCGGATCCCGAGCGGGGGACGCTGAATGCCTGCGACCAGGCCGGTGGAGTCTGGGGCTTCGAGGCCGGTCGCCCCGATTCGTCGGCGTACTTCTTCGACCGGCAGGTCCGCCGCATGAAAGCATCGAGCGAGACCGATGCCGGCGACTACATGACCGCCCTGAACGATCTCGCCCGATCGCAATTTGCCGCAGGCGAAACCCGGAATCTCCTCGTGACCACCGCCGAGGTCCTCGCCATGGCGCACCAGGGGGCGAACGGCGACCCCGCAGACCTGCCGATCATGCAGTTCAACGCGTTCCTCGTCCGCGAACGCCTCGGCGAGCCGCTCGAGACCCTTGCGTTCCTCCGCGCCGAGACCCGGGCGATGAGTCACCCGGACAGCGTCTCACCGTTGTTGTGGCTCGCCACCGGTCGGACCTTCGCATCCCTGGAGCAGGCGGACTCGGCGGCGTTCTATTTTCGCCGCGCGCTGCAGCACGGCCGGCTCGACCCGACCAATGCCTACCTGACGGAGTGGCACCTTGGCCGGCTGGCCCAAAATGCCGGAGATCCGGCCGCCGCGGACCGGTTCAGGCAGGCGGCAGCCACGCGGCTGCGGGATTCCCCACCCGACCTCCGGCCGGACACGACCGATTTCCAGTTCCGCGTCGAGGTCGCGATCGACCGACTTGCCGCCATCGACCCGGCAACGCTCGGCACCGTACCCCTCGATTCCGCCATCGGCCGGGCGCTCGGCGTCGCCAGCTACCGTCCCGGCCAGCGGGCACCCAACATGGTCGCCCCTCTTGCCCTTGCCACGGAGGTGGCGATCCGGGCCGGGCGACTCGACCTGGCCGAGCGGTTCGCGCGCCATATCGTCGCCATCGGTTCCCCGGACTCGATCGCCGCGGGTCGCTCCCTCGCCAGCGGACGCGGCCTCGTTCTCGAAGCAAGGATCCGCCGGATCGAAGGCAAACTCGCCGAGGCGGAGCGCCTGGCCCGGCAGGCGAGCGGCATTCTCGCCACCGCGCTCGGCCCTCAGCACCCGCGCACCCGGGCGGCCCTGGCCCTGGCCGACTCCCTCACGGGTCGGTGAGCGGCGGGAAGTGCCGGATGCGTCGTGGCCAGTTGAGAGTCGCATCGCTCGATCGCGTCGATCGGCGCCGATGACGGAGGGAGGTCAGGGAGCCGGACGGCGCTTCCAGCGGCGATAAAGCGTATCCAGATCGGCGGCGGCCGCCGCCGTGAACGGGTTTTTCGCGCCGAACCCCACCCGCAGAGAGCGGGGCGCATCGACCAGCAGCGACTCGGCCGCCTGATACTGCCCGAGGTCCAGCAGGCATTCCCCCAGGAGCCGCCGCGCCCGGATCGACTCGACGTCCGCCGACGGCCGGTTCGCCAGGCGCTCGACCACCGTACGCGCGGTCGTCTCCGCCTCCCGGCACCGGCCGTCGAGCCGGAGCACCCAGACGAAGTCGAGCGCGCCGGAGATCCGGGCCCGCGACTCCGGCACGACGGAATCGAGAACGGGGAGGTAGATCCGGTAGAGCGACTCGGCGACGGAAAGCCGGTGGCGAAGCGCCTCGGTGAACGCCAGGTTCGTACCCACGATCGCGGTCCCCGAGTGCCACCGGCCCACCGCCGCCTCATATCGATCCAGGGCCTCCCGATGGAGCGCGGCCGCCGCATCGAGGTCGCCGCCCCGCTGGACGTAGCCGGCGAGATTCGCGATGGCCGGCGCCAGGTTCGTCGACCGCTCGCCGAACACCTGCCGGGTCATCTCGATCAGGTCCCGCTGCGTCACCGCCGCGTCGGCAAACCGGCCTCCGGCGGCGAGCAGGCTGGCCCGGGCATTGAGTCCGATGACCTTTTCCTTGCTCGGCCCGGGAAACGTTCGCTCCTGCGTGGCAATGGCGGAGTCGATCAGCGGCTCCGCCTCGGCAACGTTCCCCTGGCGGGTCAGGAGGTTGGCCAGCTGCAACGCGGCCCGCGCCGTGGCCGGGTCGTCAGGGCCCCGCAGGCGCCGCCGCAGCCCATACGCCTGGCGCAGCAGCGACTCGGCCACCGCCGGTTCGCCCCGGTTGCTCGCGAGCTGCGCAAGATTCACGAGGGTTTCGCTCCGGCCCGAAAGGCTGTCGGAGAGCTCCCGCCCGACCGCGATGGCTTCCTCGTAGAACGGACGCGCCTCGGTATAACGACCCGCGCGCTGGCGCACGAACCCGGCGTCGTTGAGGATCGCCGCCAGCTCGGGACGGCGATCGCGGGACAGCATCCGAGCCGCGGCGATCGCTTCGTCCGCCACCGTCACGGCCCGGTCGGTCGAATCGAGCTCGGCCAGCAATTGCGCCAGCTTGCGGGTGGCCAGGAGCCGGTCCCGATCGGTTGGCGGGCGAGCCTCCCGCCAGAGTTCGAGCACCCGTTCGCGGAGCGGCAGCGCATCGCCCGGACGGCCGAGGTTGTCGTAGGCAATCGCGATGACGGTGAGCAGCCGGGCGCGAACGACCGGATCGAGGGTGGGATTCGCCAGCACCCGCCGCGCCCCGCGGTCGAGCTGCGCCACGACGGTGAGGGTATCGCCCGGCACCACCCAGGGATCCGCGCCGGCAAACATCTCCGCCAGCATTGCCGCCACCTGCTCGGTCCGGGCCCGCTCGGCGGCAATCCGGCGGGACGACCGGACCATCGCGATCCCGAACCCGCCCAGCACCACCGCGGCCACCACCAGGGCGGACGCGGCCAGACGCTGGCGCCGGATCAGCTTCCCCAGCCGATAGCCGAGGGTCGCGGGCCGCGCCTGGATCGGGAGCCCCTGCCGGTGCCGCCCGACGTCGGCCGCGAGCTCGTCCACCGAGCGATAGCGGCGGCCGGGGTCGGTCTCCGTGGCTTTCGCGACGATGGTGTCGAGATCGCCTGCAACCGACCGCGCCAGCGTGCCGGTCAGCCGGGTGGAGGGCCGGGGCACCGGGGTGTCGGACCGCCGGTCCGGCGCGTGGGGACTCGCGTCCGTCAGGAGTTGAAAGAGCAGCCCGCCCAGCTGGTAGATGTCGGTGGCGGTGGTCACGGCCTGCCCGGTGAGCTGCTCCGGTGCGGCGTACTGCGGGGTCAGCAACCCGCGGCCGGTTTCGGTCCGGAGCGGGTCGTCGGTATCGCTCAGCAGCTTGGCGATGCCGAAGTCGAGCAACCGCGGGTCGCCCTCGGCGGTCACGAGGATGTTCGAGGGCTTGAGGTCTCGATGGATGACGAGGTGCCGGTGGGCAAACGCCACGGCGCCGCAGATCCGTTCGAAGAGGGCCAGCCGTTCGTCGAGACCAAGGCGACCCTCGGCACAATACTGGTCGAGCGCCAGACCGGCGACGAACTCCATCGCGAGCCATGGTGTTCCGTCGTCGGCCACCCCGGCATCGAGCAACCGGGCGATGTCGGGATGCTCGAGTTGCGCCAGGACCCGCCGTTCCCGAAAGAACCTCGCCACTCGCTCCGGCGACGCGAGGCCGCCGGCCACGAGCTTGAGCGCCACCCGCTTGCCCACATCTTCCCGCTCGGCCAGACAGACCACGC
Organism: Gemmatimonadales bacterium; assembly: GCA_050183815.1. Taxonomy (GTDB): domain Bacteria; phylum Gemmatimonadota; class Gemmatimonadetes; order Gemmatimonadales; family GWC2-71-9; genus SHZU01. The sequence continues at coordinate 60,581 of JBFXAY010000007.1, forward strand.
CCATGCCACCCCGCCCCACCACCTCGACGATCCGATAGGGACCGAGCACCCGGCCGATCAACTCCAAAGGACCAGGCGTCACTGCCGCGGCGAGCCGCTCCGGCGTCCCGCCGTCGAGGAGGGCCGACTCGCGGGAATCGGCCGCCAGCATCGCGATCACGCGATCGCGAAGCAGGGCATCGCCCCCACAGGCGCGCTCGAGAAACGCCGGGCGCTCGGCTGGCGGCAGGTCGATCGCCTGATCGAAGAGGTCCGCCGCACTCGGGCGACCGCTCATCCGGCCGCGTCTCCCAGTTCCACCGCCAACCACGCCCGGGCTGCGCGCCAGTCACGTTCCACCGTCGGCCGCGAAATGCCGAGGACCGTGGCGGTCTCGTCGGCGGTGAGCCCCGAAAAGACGCGGTGAACCACCACGCTCGCCCGTCGCGGCTCGACGGCCTCGAGCCGGGCGAGCGCCTCGTCGAGCGCGATCAGCTGCTCCGCGCGGATCGGCTCGCGGTAGAGCGACTCGTCCAGGGTGATCAGGGCGCGGGCGCCGCCGCGCTTGACGGCAAGCTGGCGCCGGGCGGCGTCGACCAGGATCTGCCGCATGGCCCGGGCGGCGACGGCCAGGAAATGGCTCCGGTCCGTGATCTCGAGCCCGCCGGAGCGCGACAGCTTGAGATACGCCTCGTGCACCAACGCCGTCGTATTCAGGGTGTCACCTGCAGCACCTCCCCGAACCCGGTGGGCGATTCGCCGGAGCTCGCCGTAGACCCGATCGAAAATCAGGTCGACGTCCGGCGGCTGCCGGCCACGCGAATCGGGGTCAGGTGGCTGATTCATGAACAGGGGTTTCCGGAGGTCACCCTCCAAGATCCGGACCCGGGGTTGGTCTGGCAACTCCGGGCCCGCCGATCCGTGCCCGCGGTGATGGGTTATCCGGCTCGATTGCGTTTTCCAGGGCGACCCCGGTCCATCCCGCCAAACGGGCCGGCCGCCCGGGGTCCGACCGCTCGACGCCGGAGAACCATCCGATGCCCGCCTCCCCGCGCTCCCGCCCGATCCGCCGGCTGGTGCTCGCCGCCGCCCTGGTCGCCGGCTGCGACAACGGCACGACTTCGCCTCCCCCGCCCCCGCCTCCGCCGCCCGGCATCGGCGCCTCGGGCGGCACGGTGGCTGGTCCGGGCGGTGCGCAGGTCGTGATTCCGGCGGGAGCGCTGGCGACGAACACCACGATCGAGGTCGCCCAGTCCTCGGCCGGAGCGCCGGCCGTCCCGACCGGTTTCACCGCATTCGGTCCGATGTACGCTTTCACGCCCCATGGAACGGCGTTCGCCACCCCGGCCACCGTGACCGTTCCCTTCGACCCCGCCTCGGTGCCCGCCGGCCGGCCGATCCTGCTCTACAAGACGACCGCCGGCCAGGCGGGCTGGGAGCGCGTGCCGACGCTGGCGGTCGGCAACGGCGTGGTGACGGCCCAGGTGTCGAGCTTCTCCCACTTCCAGATCGGCGGCGCGCCGCCGAGTCTCAGCCAGCAGCCGCAGGACGCCGAGGTCACGGAACCCGCGACCGCCACGTTCACCGTCGCCGCGCTGGCGCTGCCACCGGTGACGTATCAGTGGGAACGGTCCACCGACGGCGGTACCGTCTGGAATCCCGCGCCGGGCGCCACGGCCACCACCGCCGCGTACACGACGCCGCCGACGGTCGCCGCGACCGACCACGGGGCCCGGTATCGCGTCACCATCGAAAACCCCGACGGACCGACGACCAGCGCGGCCGCCGTCCTCACGGTCCATGCCGCCGTGGCGCCGCCGACCATCACGGGCCAGCCCCAGGACGTCACCGCCGCCGCCGGGGGGCCGGCCGCCTTCACGGTCGTCGCCGCCGGATCGGGGCTTGGTTACCAGTGGCAGCGCTCCGATGCCGGCAGCGCCTTCGTCGACATCCCCGGCGCCACGGCGGCCACGTACACCGTGACGGCCGTCGCCGCGGGCGACGACGGCGCGCGGTTCCGGGCGGTGGTCAGCAACGGCGGCGGTTCGGTGACCAGCGGCGCCGCGTTGCTCACCGTCACCACGATCCCGCCCGGGCCGACGATTGCCGCCGGCCAGAACTTCAGCCTCTTCCGCTACCCGAACGGCGCCGTCTCGAGCTGGGGCGACGATCTCATCGCCCAGCTCGGGGCCGGCCCGGGCAATCAGAGCCGCAGTCTGCCCGGCAGCACCATCGTCGGACCGGACGTCGTCGCGGTGGCGGCCGGCGCGCTGCATGCGCTCGCCGTCCGGGCGGACGGGAGCGTCCGCGGCTGGGGCTACGACACTTTCGGGCAGCTGGGTACCGGGGGCGGCCTCTCGAAGGAAATCCCCGTCATCGCGCGAATGGCCGGCGGCGCTACCATCGACCATGCCGTGAACGTCTGCGCCGGCGTCCTCCACTCCCTGGTGCTCCGTTCGACCGCGCCCGGTGTCGTCGCCATGGGCTACAACGGCAACGGCCAGATCGGGGATGGGACTCCGACCGACCGGCCCGAAGCCGTTCCGGTCATCGGAACCGCCGCCCAGGCGATCGCCTGCGGCAGCAACTTCTCGATGGCCATCGTGAACGGCCAGGTGAAGACCTGGGGCATGAACCTCTCCGGCCAGCTGGGCGACGGCACCCGCGTAAGCCGGCATGCCCCCGTCACCGTGTCGCTGCCCGGCGCCGCCGTCGCGATCGCCGCCGGCAACGAACACGCGCTGGCCATCATGCTGAACGGCGATGTCTGGGCCTGGGGCTCGAACCTGAACGGGAAGCTGGGCCCCAACGGCCCGACCGGCGGCGACCCGGTGACGGCCACCCCGGTTCGGGTCACCGGCTTGCCCAGCGGCGCCACGCCGCTCGCCGTGGCCGCCGGCGACGAGAACTCCGCGGTGATCGTCGATCACAAGGTCTACGTCTGGGGCATCAACGAGGTCGGCCAACTCGGCCGCGGGAGCCTCTCCCCCGGATTCGACGGGGTCCCTCGTGCCGCGCTGCTGCCCGCCGGGTGCGATCCGGTCGAGGTCGTCATCAGCAAGGGAAGCCCGAACCACCTCCTGGTGCGGTGTGCCTCCAACGTGAACCCGGTGTACGCCTGGGGTTGGAACGACGCCGGACAACTCGGCCTGGGACCGGCCGCGCCGGCGCTCGTGTCGACCCCGACGGCGTTGCCGCTGTTCATCCCGTAGGACCCGGATGACCGGGCAGGGTCCTCCCTGCCCGGGTCCCCGGAACTCCCATCGTCTATCGATGGGGGTTGACGCGCCCGGCACCGCCCCCCATCTTCTCCCATCGACAGACGATGGGACAACCGATGGCCGCCAAAAAGCCCCCCGAGCTCCTCCCGGGCACCCTCGATCTCCTGATCCTCAAGGCGCTCATCGGCGGTCCGATGCACGGCTACGGCATCGCCCAACACCTCCGGACCATTTCCGACGAGGTCCTCGAGGTCGGCGAAAGCTCGCTCTACCCCGCCCTCCAGCGGCTCCTCCTGAACGGGTCGGTCCAGGCCGAATGGGGGACCTCCGAAAACAACCGCCGGGCCCGCTACTACACCCTCACCCCGCGCGGTCGGAGGCACCTGGCCGCCGAACGGGCGGAGTTCGAGCGGATGATCGGCGCGATCCACCGCGTCCTGGCGTACTGAGTGAGGCCGGCAATGAATCTGCTGCGGCGGTTGCGCTGGTGGTTGCGGCGAGAGGCGCTCCAGGCCGAGTTGGCCGAGGAGCTGGCGGCGCACGAGGAAATGAAGGAGCGCGAGTTGCTGGCGCGCGGCGTTCCGGCGGCCGAGGTGGCGGCCGCCCGCCGGCTGGCGATGGGCAACGCCACCCTGATGCGCGAGGATGCGCGCGGCGTCTGGATCTGGCCCTGGCTCGATCGCGTCGGCCAGGACGTTCGTTACGCGCTGCGGACCATCCGCAAGCAACCGACCTTCTCCTTCGGCGTGCTGCTCCTCACCAGTCTCGGCATCGGGGCGACGACCACGATCTTCAGCGTGGTGGACGGCGTGGTCCTCCGGCCGCTGCCGTATCCGGCCGCGGACCGGCTGATCGTCTTCGACTGGGGCGCGCACTCCCCGCCGCGGTTCCGCGACTGGCAGCGGACCATCGGGTCGGTCGAGCAGTGGGCGGGGGTCTGGACCGATCAGGCGGATCTGGTGGGCGACGGTCCGCCCCAGCGGCTCGAGGTGGCCCGGGTCTCGCCGGACTTCCTCGCGGTCTTCGGGGCCCGGACGATCCTCGGGCGGACCTTCGCGGCGGCCGATTACGTCGAACCGGCCGGCGTCGTTGCCCTCGGCGAAGATCTCTGGCGCACCCGGTTCGGGGCGGATTCGGCGATCATCGGCCGCTCCATCGGTCTCGGCGGCCGGCCCGTCGTGGTGATCGGCGTCATCGGCCGCTTTCCGGTGCCCGAGGAACTCGTCTCCCGCACGACCGCGATCTGGACGCCGCTGACCTTTCCGCCCTCCCTGGCCGACCACCCCAACTACCAGATCCTCTCGGTGGCCGCCCGGCTCAAGGCGGGGGTGACGATCGCCGGCGCCCGGGAAGAACTCCGGACGCTGGCACCCCGCCTGGCCGCGGAGAACCCCCGGGTCCACGGCGGCCGGAACAACGAGCCGTTTCCGATCCCGATCCTGCCGCTGCAGGCGGCCACGGTGGCCCGGGTGAGGACCGCGCTCCTGCTGCTCTTCGGCGCCGTCGGCCTGATGCTGCTGATCGCCTGCGCCAACGTGATCAATCTCTACCTGGCCCGCAGCGCCGACCGGGCCCGGGAGATGGGCGTGCGGGCGGCGTTAGGCGCCGGCCGGCTTCGGCTGGCCCGCCAGCTCGTCACCGAGAGCGTCACCCTCGGCCTGGTGGCCGGGGTCCTCGGCGCGGCGCTCGCGGCCCTCGGCGTGAAACTGCTCGCCGCCCGGTTTCCGGGAGACCTGCCCCGCGCCACCGAGGTCACGGTGGACGGCCGGGTCCTCGGGTTTGCCCTCGGGGTGTCGCTCCTCACCGCCGTGGTGTTCGGACTCGCTCCGGCCTTGGCCCTCCGGGAGGGGCGCACCCTCGAGGCGATCAAGTCGGGCGGCGCGGCCGATCGGGGCGGCCGGAGCCGATTCCGGAACGGGCTCGTGGTCGCGGAGATCGCGCTCGCGCTCATTCTGCTCGTCGGCGCGGGGCTCCTGTTCCGGTCGTTCGTCCGGATGATCCGGGTCGACCCGGGCTTCGATCCGGGCGGGCTGGTCGTGGCCAAGCTCGAACTGCGTCGTCCGTTCACGTCCGACAGTGCGGCCCGGGCGCGCGACGCCGAGTGGCGCCTCGGTTTTGCCCGGGCGGTGACCGACCGGATTCGCGGACTGCCCGGGGTCGTCAGCGCGTCGGCCGGCGTGGTGGCGCCGATGGTGCGCACCGGGACCGGGCGCTGCTGCTGGGGCGCCGACGTGGTCCGCACCGCGGACAGCACCGAGGTCCGCGGCCGCATCATGATCCATCCGATCGGCCCCGGCTATTTCACCACCATCGGGGCCCGGCTCCGAGGCCGGGAGTTCCCGGCCGAGCGGCAGGCGGCGCCCTACCCCGCCATCCTGTCCGACGCCCTCGCCGCGCGGCTCTTCGGCAGCACGGATCCGATCGGTCGCAAACTGGCGGTCGACGACGCCGACTTCGTCGTGAGCGGCGTCGTCTCCGGCCTCCACCAATGGGGCCTCGACCAATCCGGCGATCTCGAGGTGTTCGTCCCCTACGACCCCCTTGGTACCGACTTCAACATGCTCGACCTCACGGTCCGCGGTTCGGTGCCGGCGGCGGCCCTCGTCCCCGCGATCCGGCAGGCCATCTGGGACCTCGAACCGACCCTGCCCGCCGACGATGTCGTGCCGATGGAGCAGCTGATCCACCGCTCGCTCACGGCCCCGCGGTTCATCGGGACGCTGATGGGCATTTTCGGGGGCCTGGCGCTGCTGCTTGCGGCCGCGGGCGTGTATGCCTCGATGCTCTACGCGGTGCGGCAGCGGAACCGCGAGATGGGCATCCGGGTGGCCATGGGCGCGGATGCGCCGCGGATCACCCGAATGGTGGTTGGCGACGCCGGACGCCTGGCCCTCCTCGGCTTGGTGCTCGGGGTTGCCGGGGGCGCGGGCCTGGCCCGGCTCCTCACGTCGTTCCTCTTCGAGGTGCAGCCCGGCGACCCGATCGCCTTTGCGGCGGGAGCGGGGCTGCTGGGCGCCGTCGTACTGCTCGCGGCGTGGCTTCCCGCACGGCGGGCCGGGCGGGCGGATCCGCTGGCGGTGCTCCGGTCGGACTAGGGGCCGGGCGACGCCGGATGAGGGAATCGCGGGGCCCAGGACGCTAATCCGGGTAGACACCCTGACCCGGAGGTACCATGCGAGCCCTTCACCTTTCGAGCATCGTCGCCCTGAGCCTCGCGCTCGCCGCCTGCGGCGATTCGACCGGTCCGTCCACCGACCCGAACCTGCCCTCCGTGGCCGGCGTGTGGGTGGGCACCTGGGGCGGTTCCGCCGCCCAGCTGGTCCTGACCCAGCACGGCGACCAGGTGAGCGGCACCTTCAAGCTGGGCGCGCGGACTCGGCAGGTCACCGGTTCAGTCAGCGTCGGGCAGCTCCGGTTCGTGACGGCGGTGGACCAGTCGGATTGCTCGATCTACGCCAGCGGCGATCTGGCGGTGGCAACTCAGGCCGGTACGATGACGGGCGTCATGGCGCGCCGGTCCGGTGCCAGGGTCTGCGATCCGAATGCCGGCGGCCGGGTGGGCGTCCAGCAGGGCACCCTGACCCTGGCGCGGTAACGCTCCCGCCTTTCGCACCACCGCGGACGCCGGCTGCCGAAACGGAGCCGGCGTTGCATGTCTTGGCATGACAAAGTACTTTGCATTATCATTATCGGGCCTGTTCCCGTGACGCTCGCCGACCTCGGCTTCATGCTGATCGCCCTCGCCACCATCGGCTCGCTGACCGCGTCCCTCTGGTCGGCGGTTCGCCGCAGGCTCGATTCGGCCCGGCGCCGGATTCGGTGGGCCGTGCTCGTGCCGTCGGCCTATCTGCTCATCGTGGCCGCGGTCGGTGCCCTCAGCCCGGGTCGCACCCTGGCGCTGGATGAGGATTACTGCGCCGACGACTGGTGCATTGCGGTGGCCGGCGTGGCGCCGGACCGCGAGGCGGGCCGGCTGTCCGTCACGTTCCGGGTGTCGAGCAGAGCCCGGCGCATCACCCAGCGGGAACGTTTCGTTGTGGCCTACGTCGTCGACTCCGCCGGGACCCGGATCGACCCCCTGCCCGCCCCCGACCAGCCGCCGTTCGACGTCCGCCTGAGGCCGTCCGAGATGGTGACGACCGTTCGCGAGTTTCCGCTTGGTACTGCTGCCGGCGTCCGGCTGGTGATCACCCGCGAGGGCGGCGGCAACTTCCCCGGCTGCTGCATCATCGGGGCCGACGACAGCTTCTTCCATCGGCGAGCGGCGGCCCGGCTCGACGGATCGTGACCCCGCCGGCCGCGAAGCGCGGCCGGGGGCCCCTCCCCGAACTGGCAGTCCGTCCGAGGCGTCAGGGCGTCGGCTTCAACGTCTCGTGCTCGAAACGGATCGCCAGGCCGGAGTCGGTCCGCTCGAGGAGGGCCGCGTAGATCCACGCCGTCGTGTCCCGCCCGCCGACGGGCAGCCAGCGGAACCCGCCGGAGACGAGCACCTGATCCGGCCCGAACGGATCGAAGGTCAGATCGGTCCAGCTGAAGTAGCCCGGCGCCGACCACCCGCTTCGATACGAGCTGTCGAGGGCCGCCCGGGAGAGCCGCTGAGCGGTGCCGTTGAGGACCCGCACCGCGCCGCCCGGGTGGTAGAACGCCGCCACCGCCTCGCCCGGCCCGGTCGCGACCGCTTGTCCGTAGGCGCGGTACAGGGCCTCGGCGGCCGGCCGCAGGGCGGCGGCATCAGCTTCCCTTCCCGGCGTCTCGGCGGCGGGCGCAGCACAGCCAAGCCCGCCCGCCGCGAGGGCCAGGCACCAGCTCGTTTTCATCGTTGCTCCGTGTCTTTCTCAGGTTCGCCCCGCGCGGGATCGGCGGCGGGGAGCACGTCACGGGCCCAGTCGGCGCGCTTCCAGTCCGGCGTCGGCGTCGGCTCGCCGCGCCTGGGCACGAACGCGGAGCGGGTGGCGGGCGAGCGCTGATGAACGTAGCGGGGACAATTCGGGTAGACGGCCTCGATCCGCACGACGACAACGCCTTGGCACTCCGGGAACCGCTCGATCAGTTCGCCCTCGAAGCGGAGGTCGGCGGTCCCCTCCACCCTGATCCGCCGGGGCCGCTCGAAATCGATGAACAGCAGGCCGACCCGGCCGGTCCGGGCCACGTTGCCAAGCGAGAGAAACATGCCGTTGCCGTCATAGCTCGGAAAGGCCAGCGTCGTCTCGTCGAGCACCGTCACGAACCCCGGATCGCCGCCCTTGTGGGAGCAGGTCGGCTGGCCGCGGTCGTCGACGGTTGCCAGGAAGAAGAGGTCCCGGCTTTCGATGAATTCCCGATCGGCGGCGCTCAGGCGGTCGTGGACCTTGACCTCCAGCAACCGGTCCGCAAGGCGGCGAGTGTCGAACCGGTCCTGCAGCCGGCGGCTCGCGTCAGAGTACTCGAAGGGCATGGGACCTCCCGGGTTCCCAATGATCGGCGCTCAACCGGCGGGCGGCAACCGCCATGGCCCGCCCGGGCATCCGTCCGGGCCGACGGCATCAGGCGCCGAGGAATGCGAACGGGGGGACCGGCACCAGCCGATCCCCCCGAAACGCTGCCACTCCCGGACGGACTACCGGTTGGTCGTGTTGTCGAGGAACGGCCGGTTGGTGGCCGTCGTCGAGGTGACCGTGATGTCGCCCCGGGCTCCGATCGTGTAGACCCGGCCCGCCGCGAATCCGACGCCCGTCCGGGCGACGGCGTTCGTCGACGCGCCGGCGACCCGGGCGCCCAGGTCGTAGCTGCCCGGCGGCAGGGCCGTGAAGGCCCCCGCGTTCTTGTACGCCACCGCCGCGCCGAGCGGGACCTCCTGCTGGGTGACGGTGTTCTTGGCATACAGCGTCATCGGATTGGAGTTGCCGATGGCGTTCACGAACCGGACGTAGGCCTGGCTCCAGTCGAAGTCTTCCGGAATCGGATCCTCGACGATGAAGCCGTCGGATGACTTGGCGGTGGTGTTGTAGAAGCCGCTCAAGTACACCGAATAGAACTTCCCGGCATCGATGTTCGACGCCACCGTGGCGATCACGAGATCCTTGTCCGTCGTGGCGGCGATCCGGCCGGTGAAGCTGTACTGGCCCGGGTCGACGGCCGAGTAGGCCCCGCCCGCGCCGACCGACCCGTACCCCGTGCCGACGGTCGACTCGTTACCGGTCGTCGAGCTGATCGCGGTGACCTTGTCGTCGTTGGCGTAGAAGTTGACCTGCGGCGCGTTGACGCCGAAGTGGAAGAAACGAACCCGCGAGGCGGCGAGCGGTCCGGTGATGTCCTGGACCGCGTTCTTGTCGCAGGCCCCGAGCAGGGCGACGCCGAGGAGTGCGGCGCCGAAGCGATATTTCGACATGGCGGTCACGGTTCGATGATCCAGAGGGTCTTGGTGTGATAGTCGGTCGCGAGCCCGCCGATGGCATCGAGCGACGCCCGGTTCCAGACATATTCCGAGTTGAAACGCGGCCTGATGCGCTGGGCGACCTTGCCGCCGTTGTCCGGGTACAGGGTGGTCGGCGGGGCAAATCCCGGGAACACCTGGATCCCGCTCGCCGGATCGATGTCCGTGTAGTGGTACCGGCGGAGATCCATCCAGATCTCGTTGTGCCCCCAGCCCCACTGCGCGATGTACTTCTGGGACATGATCTGCGTGAGGGTAAGGGCGCTGGCCGAGGCCGGGACGATCGCCGGCGCCGCGAGGAAGGCGGCCTTCTCGGCGGCCGAAATCTGGGCCGGCGCCTGGCCGTCATCCGAGTTCCGGGCGTTCACGAAATCGATGTGCGCGGAGATCCCGTTGGTGTAGGCCGCGAGGGCCGCCGCCTTGTTCCCCATCCGATAGGCTGCCTCGGCCTTGACGAACTGGAGCTGCGCATAGGTGATGACCGGCAGCTTCGACTTGTCGGAGAAGATGTAGCGGGACGCCTGTTGCAGACCGCCGGTGCCCGCGTAGCCGAAGAAGTTGTTCGGCTGCTGGGCCGCCGGCAGGCCGCTGAAACCGACCTGATTGATGTCGAGGCCGCGGTACTGCCCGTCCGGCGAGGGCGACAGCATTCGGCTCATCCGAGGATCCACCACGCCGCCGAGGGCGGTCCCGTCCATCAGACCGACCACGAACCGGGTCTGCCGGTAGTTCGTGATGTTGTTCCGGGTCCGGCCGAGGAAGTTCCGGTCGTCGTTGGCCTGGAGCGCCGGATACCCGAGGAGCGGATCGTCGGCGTTGCTCGCCATCGCCTGGTCCACGGCCGCGATGACCGCCGCCGGGTCGTAGCTCGACTTGTTGCTGAAGTGGTTGAGTGCAATCGCCTTGAGCCCGAAGGCCACCTTCCGCCACTTGGTCCGGTCGCCACTGAAGATCTTGTCGGTCCGGCCGAGATAACTCGGATCCACCGCCCCGTCGGTCCGGTTGAGCAGCACCGTGGCGGAGTCGAGGAGGCGGAGCACCTCGGAGTAGGCATACTCCTGGGTATCGTAGTTGAACACGAAACGGGACTGGTCGATCGCCTCCTTGACGATGATCTCGCCGTGGAGGTCGGTCAGGACCAGCCAGCCCCAGGCCTTGAGAATGTTCCCGACGCCCAGCAGGTCCCACCGCTCCTCGGCCTCCGCCTCATTCATCATGTCGACGAGGTTCTGGCCGAAGGTCCAGTAGACGTCGCGCCACTGCTGGCCGCCGTTGTCGCTGCTCGGATCGTAGCCCATCCGGTCCCAGGTGCTGAGGCTGGTCCCGGTCAGGTACCACTGCTGCGTGTACCGGCCGACGAACCGCCCGTCGAACTGGGGCGAGGTCACCCACCAGTGCAGCATCGGCGCCAGGTACAGATTCGCCGACACCGTCTGAGGGGCGTTCGGGTTGTCGTTGATGTCGAGAAAGTCCTGGCAGCCGGCCATCGGTCCGGCCAGGACGCCGGCCACGAAGGCCGACCGGAACAGTCGATTGATGCGCGTCATGGTCAGAACCTCACCCGGAGTCCGAAGCTGAAGCCGCGGGGCATCGGGAAGTTGCCGTAGTCGATCCCGGCCGCCGACGACCCGCCGACCGCGGCGGTGTTGCCGTTGACGATCGGGTCGAGGCCGGAATAGTTGGTCAGCAGGAACAGGTCGGTGGCCGTGAACTCGAGCGAGGCGTCCCGGGCATGGAGGAACCCGGGCGGCAGCGCCACCCGCACCGTCACGTCACGGAGCCGGAGCCAGTTGATGTCCTTCTCGATGAACAGCTCTTCGCTGATGCCGGTGTAGTACTGGGTCTGCACCGCCGGCACGATCACGATGGTGTTCTTCGTGGGCGTGGCACTGTTCTCCTTGCCGTCGCGGAGGACACCCTCGACGACCCGGGGCTGCTCGCGGTCGAGCGTCCGGGGGCTCAGGCCCGTGGCGACCAGGAACTGCTCGGTGGCGTTGAAGACGTCGCCTCCGCGGCGGACGTCGACGAGGAAGCTGAGCGACACGCTCTTGTAGTTGAACGTGTTCGAGATGCCCATCGTCCAGTCCGGCTGCCGGTCATACCCGCCGTCGATGAACGACGTGGACCGGATCGGGAGGCCCGTGGCCGGGTCGATCAGGATCTGGCCCGCATTGTTCCTGAGGTAGAAGAGTCCGGTAAGGGACCGGGTGGACATCCCCGGGGCGGTCCCGTTCCGGACGTTGCCGAACAGCCAGGTATCCGACACATAGGATTCCGGCAGCTCGTTGGGCAACTCGAGCACCTTGCCGCGGGACCGATCGAAGTTGGCCACCAGGTCCCAGGAAAGATTGCGGCTCAGGACCGGGGTGAGCCGGACCGTCGCCTCGACGCCGGTGTTGCGGGTGACCGCACCGTTCAGATTGAAGAGGATGAACCCGGTTCCATAGCTGCCCCGGATGTCGTTGACGATCTGGTCCTTGGTCTGCTTGCGGTACCAGGTGAGATCCAGTCCGGCCCGCCCATCGAGGAAGTTGAGCTCCGTCCCCAGTTCATAGGACCGGGCGAACTCGGGCTTGAGGGCAAGGTTCGGCCCGGTGAATCCGTAGCCGTAGCCGCCATAGGACGTCGTCTTGTACTCGAGGGACGGCCGGTAGGCGTAGGGCCGGGCGTCCTTGCCGACCTCCGCGTAGCTCGCCCGCAGCTTGCCCTGGACCAGCTTCCCGACCGACGGGAAGGCGTCCGAGAAGATGAAGCTGCCCGAGATCGACGGGTAGAAGAACGAGTTCCGCCCCTGCGGAATCGTCGAGGTCCAGTCGTTCCGGCCGGTGGCCGTCAGGTAGAGGTAGTCGTTGTAGCCGAGCGTGGCCTGGCCGAACATGCTGATCAGCCGGCGCCGGGCGAGCGTGGTTCGGCTGGTCCGGATCCCGGTATTGTTGATCGAGACGAAGTTGGGATCGAGGAAGTCGAGCCCGGCAAGCGCCGTGGTGGTCGACTTGAAGTCCGAGATCTGGTGACCGGCCGTGCCGCCGAGGGTCAGCCCGTGCCCCAGGGTCTGCGGAATCACGTTGAACAGGGTCAACGCGGTCAGGTTCCGGGTCACGTCGTTCGCGACGTCGAGGATGCCGTTGTTGTTGACGCCGTACGAGCTCTCCGGGTGACGGAGGATGGTGTTTTCGTTGGTGTAGGCGTCCATCCCGAGGTTGGTCTTGATGTTGCCCCAGGTCCACGGCGTGACGGTGAACTGCACCCCCGCGATCAACCGGTTGTTGGCCGAGTTGATCTTGTTCTTCTCGACGTTGAAGTACGGGTTGTCGACCTCGCCGGAGGCCGCCAGGAGGGTCAGCCGGCGCCGGGTGCCCGCGGCCGACACAAAGTCCCGGGCGTTGTCGTTCGCCGGCCAGAGCAGCAGGCCAAGGAGCGGACCGCCGGTGCCCTTGGTCGGCTGGTCGTTGTTGCTGAGCGAATACTGGACCGACAGGTCGGTCCGAAGCCACGGGGTGATCTGCGCCTGTGAGGCCCCGGACAGGTTGGCCCGGCGGTACACGGAATTCGGGACGACACCCTCCTGCAAGTCCGCCGCGCCCGAGAGCCGGTAGGTGAAGGCATTGTCCGCGGTGGCGCCGCTGAACGAGAGCCGGTGCTGCTGGGTCAGGGCGCTCTGGAAGAACCCGTCGACGTTGTCGTAGAAGGTCGTCCCTGAGGGATACGGCGCTCCGAAGTAGCTGAAGGACCCGAGCAGATCACCGGTCAGACTGCTCGGCCCGTAAGTGTTCTGTACCGTCGGCGCCTTGCGGATCTTGTCCACGCGGAAGGTGTTGCTGTACTCGAAGCCGCCGGTACCGGGCCGGCCCCGCTTGGTCGTGATCACGATCGCCCCGTTGGCGGCGTCGATGCCGTAAAGGGCCGAGGCTTCCGGGCCCTTGAGGACGACGACGCTCTCGATGTCGTCGGGGTTGAGGTCCGCTGCCCGGTTGGTGAAGTCGAGGCCGCGGTTGTTGAAGGCGGTCACCGACCCCGGGGCGTCCGACGCCAGGACGTTGGTGTTCATCGTCTTGTTGTCGAGCGGCAGGCCGTCGATGATCATCAGCGGCTGGTTGCTGCTGCTGATCGAGCTGACGCCCCGGATCGTAATGGAACTCGAGGCCCCCGGAACGCCGGACGAGCTCGTGACCTCGACGCCGGCGATCCGGCCCTGCAGCGCGTTGATGAAGTTCTCCCGGGCGGTCGCCGCGATTTCCGACCCTTCGACCTGCTGTTGCGAGGTGCCGAGGGTCCGCTGGACGGCGGTCTGCCCGAGGGCGGTCACCACGATCGCGTCGAGCTGAGTGGCCAGCAGCTTGAGCTGGACGTTGATGACGGGGTTGGCCTCGACCGTCCGTTCCTCGGGCGAATACCCGATCATCCGGAAGAGGAGCACCTGGCCCCGGGAGGCCCGAACGGAGTAGTTGCCGTCGCGGCCGGTTTCGGCCCGCGTCGGGGTTCCTCGAACGACGACCTGGGCACCGACGACCGGATCACCGCGATCATTGCTGACTCGCCCGGTGATGGTCATTTCCTGGGCCTGCATCGGTCCGGCCAGGACGACGGTCCCCAACAGTACCGCGAGCACGGTTCTCTGCATGGAGGATGTCACTGTATGAGTGTGGGACGGAACTGCGCGGTCTCCGCCTGGCGCCACACGTGACGCCGAACGGCAGCGGAAATCTGGGGCTGTGACCGATCTCTACGCTAGAGGGGAATTGCAGTTATATGAATGTCAATATTGTGTCTAAACCCTTACTGGGAACGGTGAACCGCGTTCATCGAACGGCCGGCTGACGGCGGCCCGAAGCGACCGCACGCCGCCTCGGTGTTACCTCCCCTCCGGCGGTGGCGTCAAGGAGGTGAGAGCCGGGGCTCGCCCGCTCGCTACACCCCTGATCGGAGCGTTCCAAATGCCTTTTCGTGCCAAGACCATCGCCTACTGGACCACGACCGGACTCCTCGCCGCCGCCATCGCGAGCGGCGGGCTCGCCGAGGTGCTGCAACGGCCCGAAACGGTCCAGGGAATGGCCCAGCTCGGGTATCCGGCCTATTTCGTGGTCGTGCTCGGGGTCTGGAAGATCCTGGCGACGCTGGCGGTCCTGGCGCCGGGTCTGCCGCGGCTCAAGGAGTGGGCCTACGCCGGCATCTTCTTCAACATGACCGGCGCCGCGGTGTCCCACGCCGTGTCGGGAGACGCGGCATGGCACCTCGGCGTGACGCTCGGATTCGCCGCCCTGGCCGTGGGCTCGTGGGCGCTTCGGCCGGCGAGCCGGGTCACGGCTTGAAGGTGGCCGCGTCGATGATGGACCAGAGGTGGATGGCCCAGCCGAGGAGGAAGACCCAGAGCACGCCGGCGAGCACGAACATCAGCGCCGCCTTGAACAGCCGGCCCTGGATCAGCTGGCCCAGTCCGGGAATGAAGAAGCTCGCCAGCGCGGCAATCACGTTGCCGGTGGAGCCTGCACCCGTCACGTCGGCACCTCGCGAGAGAAGGGGTCCGCCAACGACGCGGTTCGTGGCCGCAGAGTTTCAGCCGGAACCGGGCGCGGGCCGCACCGCGCCCGCCTGGCGGCGCGCTACGGGCCGAGGTCCTGCCCGACGTAGATGGTGTGGCCCTGATCGTCGAGGAAGATGAGCTCCCGGGTCTGCCACTCGGTGTCGGCCGGCTCGCACTGCAGCGTGACCCCGCCGGCACGCAACCGCCGGGCGACCTCCTCCACATCCGGGGTCCCGAGGTACAAGTGGAAATGGCCGGCCTCCGCCACCCAGTCGACCGACGGGTCGACGTCATCGACCTGTTTCAGGTGAAGGACGTAGGTCCCGTTCCGCAGTCCGGCATAGAAATCCTGATACCGGAACTCGAGGGAAAATCCGACCTTCTCGGTGTAGAAGCGGATCGTCGAGTCGAGATTCCGGGTCCGCAACTGCGGAATGACCGCCGAGATCTTCATGTCGTCTCCCGAATGCGCGCTCAGGCGTCGTAGGCCGGCTGGCCGCCCACGACCGTGCGGACGATCTGGATGTCCTTGATCCGGTCGGGGGCCACGGTGTGCGGGTCGTCGGCGAGCACCACGAAGTCGGCCAGCTTGCCGGCCGTGATCGAGCCCTTGAGGGCCTCTTCCTTCGAACACCAGGCGCCGTGATAGCTGTTGATCCGAATCGCCTCCGAAACCGATACCCGCTGGTTGAGGCCCCAGGACGTGCCGTCCCAGCCGGTGCGCGTCACCATGCCCTGGATCCCCATGAGGGGCGCGAACGGCCCGGGCGAGAAGTCCGAACCCGCCGTGGCGGAGATCCCGGCGTCCAGCATCGTCCGGTAGGCCATGGCGTTCCGCATCAGCTCTTCGCCGTAGAACGGGAACTTGTCCGTGTTGTAGTAGGCGTAGGTCGTGAACATCGCCGGCACCGCGCCGAGCGCCTTAATCCGGGCGATCAGCCCGTCGTTGATCAGGGTGCAATGGGTGATCTTGGGTCGGGCATCCGGCACCGGAAAAACCCGCTGGGCCCGCTCGAACGCGGTGAGGTACATGTCGATGGCCACGTCGCCGTTGGCGTGGCAGTTGACCTGGATCCCGGCCCGGTGGACCCGCTCGACCCACTCGTCGAGGGTCGCCTGGGTCTCGGTGACGTTGCCGCGGTAGCCGTTCTGGCCCGGATACGGCACGCTCAGGGCCATGGTGCGTTCCGAGAACGAGCCGTCGACGGTGTGCTCGCTGGTGGCGCCAAGCTTGATCCATTCGTCGCCGAATCCGGACCGGATCCCGCTCGCGATCATGCCGTCGAGGACCCGGCCGGTCGACTCGTAGCTCACCCGATGGAGCAGTTCCCCGCGGGCCCGGACATCCTGGATCGCAGCCAGGTCGCCGCCCTCGTGGTGAACGCTGGTGAGCCCGTACCGGACGAACTGTTTGGAGATGTGCGCGATCCCGTCCCGCTCCATCCGGTCCCGCTCGGCCGCCGAGTACTGGGGCCGCTCGCCGACGCCGTTGAACACCCCGCGGGCCCGGTCGGTAACCCGGCCGTTGAGATCGCCGTCCGGGCCGCGGTCGAAGGTGCCGCCCGGCGGGTTCGGCGTCTCGCGGGTCACCCCGGCGAGTTCGAAGGCCCTGGTGTTGTAGAAGCTCGTGTGCCCACCCCGGTGCTGCACCACGACCGGGTGAGCGGTCGAGACCCGGTCGAGATCCTGCCGGGTGAGCGGGCGCTTGTCCTCGAGCTTCGTGTCGTCGTGGAAGTAGCCGCGAACCCAGGTGCCCGCCGGAACGGTCGCGGCCTTGGCCCGGAGCTTGTCGATGATGCTCTGGATGGTGACGAATTCGACCTCGAACGGGTTGCCGACCAGCACCTCGTAGAGGAGCGTCGTGCCCCCGGCGTGGTTGTGGCAATCGCAGAAGCCGGGAACGATCGTCATGCCTTTGGCGTCGTAGATGCGGCTCCGCCGGCCGGCCAGGCTTCGCGCCTGAGCGCTCGACCCAACCGCCAGGATTCGCCCGCCGCCGACCACGAAGCCGCTCGCCCGCGGCTGGGCCGGATCCATCGTGTAGACTTTGGCGTTCACGACCACGAGGTCCGGGTCCGTCCCGCCGGCGGCGGCCTGACCGGCGGCCGGGAAGACCGATGGTCGAGCCGCCCGCGCTGGTCCGTCGGCGAACGCGGGATTGCCGATCGCGCCGGCAACGCCGGCGGCGGTGAGGCCCAGGAATTCCCTGCGGCTCGAGCGAGTCACGGGTGGTCTCGGTGGTGGGGAGTGCTATTAGGTTCGCGCGGCGGGGCCGCCGGGGCAAGTCGGAAGGTGCACCCCCGGTCCGGCACCCGATCCGAGCGCACCGAGTTGCCTTCCCCGTCCGGAGGGCCGACGTTCCGTCACGGATTCGCCGGGCCTCTACCGCCACTCCTTTCGATCCGCGCGTCCGTCGCGGCGTTCCCGAGCCGCGACCGCCCGGGGGGGAGCGGCCTCGACCACGCAGGGGGCATTCGATGAGCTGGGAAGCCGAAGTCGATGAGCTGCGGCGCCGCCGGGCGATGGCGGCCGGGATGGGCGGTCCCGCCAAGATTCAGCGGCAGCACGAGGCCGGCCGCCTGACGATTCGGGAGCGGATCGACCGCCTCCTCGACCCGGGCTCGTTCCACGAGATCGGCGGACTCGCGGGGTCGGCCCGCTACGACGATCACGGCAACCTCATCGAGGTCACGCCCAGCAACACCATCTATGGACGGGGGCGGATCGACGGCCGGCCGGTGGTCGTGACGGGCGACGACTTCACGGTCCGCGGCGGTGCGGCCGACGCGGCGAACCATGACAAGCAGGCGGCTGCCGAGCAGCTGGCGGGGGAGTATCGCCTGCCGATCATCCGGCTGATCGAGGGTACCGGGGGCGGCGGGTCGGTCCGTACCATTCTGTCGGACGGATATACGTACCTGCCGGTCCTGCCCGGCTGGGAGCACACGGCCGCGAACCTCGCCACGGTGCCGGTCGCGGCTCTTGGCCTCGGGCCGGTGGCCGGCCTCGGAGCCGCCCGCATGGCCGCCAGCCACTACTCGCTGCTGGTCAAGGGACAATCCCAGATGTTCGTGGCCGGCCCGCCGGTCGTGGCCGCGGTCGGGGAGCAACTCACCAAGGAGGAACTGGGCGGAAGCCACATCCACACTCGCAACGGCGCCGTCGACGACGAGGTGGAGTCCGAGGACGAGGCCCTGGCCCGAGCCCGGCAGTGGCTCGGCTATCTCCCGGCATCGATCCACGAGTTGCCGCCCCGGGGCCCCGCCGGGGACGACGTCGCCCGGCGGGACGACTGGCTCATCGGCGCCGTGCCGCGGGACCGGCGCCGGGTCTACAAGATGCGGCCGATCCTCGAGGCGGTCGTCGACCGGGGGAGCTTCTTCGAAATCGGCCGGCACAACGGTCCGTCCGTCATCACCGGCCTCGCCCGGCTCGACGGCTGGCCGGTGGCGATCGTGGCGAGCGATCCCTTCGTCCTGGGCGGTCTCTGGACGGCGGCGGCAGCCGACAAGGTGATCCGGTTCGTGGACTTTGCCTCGACGTTCCACCTGCCCGTGGTGCACCTCGTGGACAATCCCGGGTTCATCGTCGGGAGCCGGGCGGAACGGGAAGCGACCATCCGGGTCGGCGTCCGGGCGATCACGGCGATCTACCAGGCGGCGGTGCCCTGGTGCACGGTGGTGATCCGGAAGGCGTTCGGGGTGGCCGGCGCCGCACACGGCCCGAACCAGCGCTACCGCTATCGCTATGCCTGGCCGTCCGCGGACTGGGGATCGCTGCCGCTGGAGGGCGGGATCGAGGCGGCCTACAAGGCGGACCTCGCGGCGGCGGCGGATCCCGAGGCGCTGCTCCGGGACCTCGCCGCCCGGATGGACCAGGTCCGCTCGCCGTTCCGGACCGCGGAGCAGTATCTGGTGGAGGAAATCATCGACCCGCGGGACACCCGGCCGCTGCTCTGCGAGTTCGCCAACCTCGCGGCCCCGCTCCGGACGCCGGGACCGGTCGGCTTCGGCCTCAGGCCGTAGCGTTAGGCAGCCGCCGGGCGCGGGCGCCCGGCGGCCGGGCGATCACCGCTGGCGCCCCGGTGCGGCCCGGCGGCGGGCCGCCTTCTTCACCGGGGTGCGGGCCCGGGCGCCGGGCTTGGCCCGGCGGGCCGTCCTGGGTTTCGCGCCGGATCCGGCCTTCCGGGCGGCCTTGGCCTTCTGCCGGGCCGCGGCTTTCTTCGCCTTGGCCTGCCGCTCGGCCGCGACCTTCTTCGCCTTGGCCCGCTGGGCGGCCTCGCGGACCTGGCGGGCGACCTGGGCCCGAAGGTCCGCCACCGAGAGCGCGATCAATTCGCCGAGGGTCCGGCGATCGATCGCGTCGAGCGACTTGAGATAGAGACATCCGCCGCCCACCCGGTGGGGACCCAGCCGCTCCAGCTCCCGGGCGTGCCGTTTGAGGCCGCCCATCAGATAGATCGTGAGTTCGCGCTTCCGCGGGGAAAAGCCGGCGAGAAACCACTCGCCCGACCGCCCGCTGGCGTACCGGTACTGGTAGTTGCCGTACCCGACGATGCTCGGCCCCCACATCACCGGCGCGTTGCCGGTGGCGCGGCGCATCATGGCACCGACGTCGCGACAGGCCTTCCGGATACCGGGATCGGCGATCCGGGCCACGAACGCCGCCACGCTGGCGCTGGTCGGTCGGGTCTTGAGTTCGGCCACGTCATCTCCTCGCTGGGGCGGTCGGAAGATGTCGTGCCGCCCCGCGGGAAGCAACGAACGGGACAGGTTAGGCTCCACTGGCGGCGGCGCGCCACCCTGCGATATTGCGGGATCCACCAGCACCTCCGAGGATTCATGAAGCGGCCGGGCCTGACCCTGTTCCTGCTTGCCGTCGCCGCGCTGGCCGGCGTCCTGATCGTTCGCACGGTGCGGATCCCGCCGCCACCGCCGGCGGCTGCCGCCGCGGACGCCGGTGACGCGGTCGATGCCGAGGCGGCGGCCACCCGCATGGCCGGCGCGATCCGCTTCCCGACAGTGTCCTACGGCACCGGGGCGCCGATCGACACCGCCGCCTTCCTGGCACTCCACGACTACTTCCGAACCACG
Organism: Gemmatimonadales bacterium; assembly: GCA_050183815.1. GTDB lineage: Bacteria > Gemmatimonadota > Gemmatimonadetes > Gemmatimonadales > GWC2-71-9 > SHZU01. The sequence goes on from JBFXAY010000007.1 coordinate 80,807, forward strand.
TTCCCCCGGGTCGACAGCGCGCTTACCCGGGAAACGGTTTCCGGCCTGAGCCTGATCTACCGCTGGGAAGGGGCGGATCCTTCACTGGCGCCGGTCGTGCTGATGGGCCACTTCGACGTGGTGCCGGTCCCGGAGGCAAATCTCAAGGAGTGGGAACACGGTCCCTTCTCGGGCGACGTGGCGGACGGCTACGTCTGGGGCCGGGGAACCCTCGACGACAAGACCACGGTGCTGTCGATCCTCGAAGCAGTCGAGGGCCTCCTGGCCCGGGGCGTCCGGCCGGCGCGCACCGTCTATCTGACGTTCGGCCACGATGAAGAGGTCGGCGGCCTCTACGGGGCGCGGCTCATCGTGGACACCCTGGTCAAGCGTGGGGTAACGCCGGCGCTGGTGATCGACGAAGGCGGCTTCATGGCCGAAGGGGTCATTCCCGGGGTCCGGGGCCGGGCCGCGATCGTGGGGATCGCCGAAAAGGGCTACGCGAGCCTCAAGCTCGTCGCCCATGCCCAGGGCGGCCACTCCTCGATGCCGACCGGCCGGACCGCCGTCGGGGCCCTGAGCCGGGCCATCGCGGCGCTCGAGGCCAACCAGTTTCCCGCGAGCCTCGACGGACCAACGTTAGGCACGCTCCAGGCCATGGCACCGTACGCGCCCTTCGGCCAACGACTGATCCTCGCGAACCTCTGGCTCACCGGCCCGCTGGTGACCCGGCAAATGCAGTCGAGCCCCCTTGGCGCCGCCCTGCTCCACACCACGACCTCGCCCACGATGCTCTCCGCCGGGATCAAGGACAATGTTCTCCCGCCCGAGGCCACCGCGGTGGTGAACTTCCGGATCAAACCCGGGGAGACGGCGGCCTCGGTCACCGAGCGGGTCCGCAGCATCATCGCCGACACCCTGGTGAGCGTCGGACCGCTCGACAGCGCCGTGGTCGATCCCTCGCCCGTTTCGGACACCGAATCGAGCGCCTACCGGCTCCTCGCCGAGACGATCCGGAGCCTCGCGCCCGGCGAGCAACTGCCGGTCCTGCCCTATCTCGTGATGGGCGGTACCGACGCCAAGTACTGGGGCGCGCATTCGGACCGGGTGTTCCGGTTCCTGACGATTCCTCTGGGCGACGGCGATCTGGCGCGGATCCACGGGGTGAACGAGCGAGTGCCGGTCAAGGACTACGCCGGGGCCGTCGGCTTCTTCAGCCGACTGCTGCGGAATCTCGACCGGCTCTAGGACGGAAGCGGCCGCCGTGTACCGAACCTGTCTGGCGTGCAAGCGGGGTCTCGGCCGCAATCGGCGGCTCGAGTTCCTCCCCGTCGGCCGGCGGGTGGCGTTCGATCCCTGGCGGGGCAGACTGTGGGTGGTCTGCCCGCATTGCGCCCGCTGGAACCTGGTTCCGCTCGAGGAGCGGTGGGAAACGATCGAGACCTGCGAGCGCCGGTACCGGCAGACCCGCCTCCGGGCGGGATCCGGAGAGATCCAACTGATCGGCCTCGGCGCCGACCTCGAACTCATCCGGATCGGCGAGCCATCGGCCCCTGAACTCGCCGCGTGGCGGTTTGGGCGTCGGCAGCTGCGGTGGCCGTCTCCGGTCCGCCGGAAGGCCGCGCTCCTGCAGGCACGGGCGCGCGGCTTCCACTACGACCCGGGCGCACCGCGGCTCCTCAGAATCATCCCGCTCGAGGACGCGGGCCGCATCCTCTGGCGAGCACCCGGTGCGGGCACCGCCTGGGCCTTCGACCGCCCGCTCGCGGAGGTCGAGCCCGATCTCCCGTTCGGCTTGATCTCCCTGCGGGCGGACTTGCCGCTCTGCCAGCCGTTCGCCGGTGTCCGCGGCCTTCGTTTTGCCGCCGGACTCTTCGCGGTGCTCAACGCCACGCTCCCGGCCGCCCGGCTGCTGCCCGAAGCCCTGGCGTGGCTCGACCGGCACGGCAATCCGTTCGAGCCGGAGTCGGGACCCGACTTGCCCCCGTCGCTCCGGTCCACCTGCCATGTGGTGTTGCTCGATCCGGTAACGCGGCTGGCGCTCGAGATGGCCGCCAATGACGCCGAGGAGCGCCGGTTCCTGCAGGGCGAACTCGACGCGCTGCGGGCCGCCTGGCGCGACGCCGAGCAGCTCGCCGCCATCGCCGACCGGCTGGGAGTGCCCGAGTGGATCGAGCAGTGGATCGCCGCGCGGCGGCCGCCCCGGAACGAATTCCGCTCCCTCCCGGACACCTGGGCCCGGCTCGCCCCCTAGCGGCGGCGAGCGCTCCCGTGGCCCGCCGCCCATACCCCGAACGGAATGCCGGAAACCGACCTCTATCCACCGATCAAACGCTTCCTCGAACGCCAGGGCTACACCGTCAAGGGCGAGATCGACGCCTGCGACGTCGTGGCCCTTCGGGGCGATGACGGCCCGGTCGTCGTCGAGCTCAAGGACCAGCTTACCCTCGCCCTGATCCTGCAGGCCGTTGACCGCCTGTCGGTGGCGGACACGGTCTACGTGGCGTTCCGGATCGGCGCCCGGCAGAGCGCCTCGTGGCGCTCGCGCCGGAAGCAGGTGCTGAGCCTGCTCCGGCGCCTCGGCGTCGGGCTGCTTACGATCTCCAGCCGCGGGGCGGTCACTGCGGTGCTCGATCCCGGGGGCTACCGGCCCCGAACCAGTGCCACGCGACAACGCCGCCTGCTCAAGGAGTTCGCCGAGCGCGTCGGCGACCCGGAAGCGGGCGGCGCCCCGGCGCGGCAACGGCTGACCGCCTACCGCCAGGACGCGCTCCGCTGTGCCCGGCTGCTGGCGGATGAGGGCGAGATGAAGCTGGCCTGGATCCGGGAGCGGACCGGTGTCGAACGGGCGGGGGCGATCCTCCGGGACAACCACTACGGCTGGTTCGAACGGGCCCGGGTCGGCCACTACGACGTCACGCCCCGCGGCCGGGAGGAACTCGCCCGCTGGCCGGCGGTGGACGACCGTTAGGCGTCCTCGACCGGCAGCGGTCCGGCACCCCAGGAGGCGAGGCCGGCCCGGCACCAGGCATCGAGGGCTGCGGGGTAGCCGGCCGCCGCGAAATCGCCGAGGTCGGCAATGGTCACGGCGGGGTCATGGCGCCGGCGGGTCGGCCGGGGCGGCGTGCCCCACTCGTCGGGAATCGCGCCCCGGCGGTCGATCACCGCCCGGAAGGTGTCCGCCGGCGGCGCGGCGGCGACGTAGATCCGATAGAGCACAGCCCAGGCATGGTCGAGCGACGCCGCGTGGCGCTCCGGGTGCTGCAGCGCGAACGCCGCGAAGGCCTGGCCGTGCCGGCTGCCCCACGGCTCCTCCCGGCTGTGGTCGAGCGCCAGCAGCCGGGCGAACCGCCCCGCGCAGGAATCGTCTCCCTGATACTCCGCGCTACACTCGGCGCAGCGCGTCACCGCGCGGGGTCCGGCACCGGCGGGGCTAGGCCGCCGGCCTGGTGTACTGCTGGAACCAGCTCATCATGTAGAGCATCGTCCGCATCCAGTTCGACGGCGTCGACTCCGTCCCGTGCCACTCGTTCTCGAACCGGAGAATCTTCGTGGGCACCCCGCGCATCTTGAGCGCCGCATAGAAATCCTCGGTCTGCGACATCGGCGTCCGCATGTCCTGGACCCCGGTCATCAGGAGCGTCGGGGTCGAGACATTCCCGACGTACGCCAGACTCGACTGGCGGAACCACGCCATCGGATCCTCCCAGAACGGCTTGTCGAAGAAGCTGTGGGCGAAGTACGGCACGTCGGCGTTGCCGGCCATCGTGATCCAGTTCGTCACCGGACACCGGACGGCCGCCGCGGCGAACCGCTTGGTGTGCCCCACCACCCAGCTCGAGAGGGCCCCGCCGCCGCTGCACCCCGCGACGTAGAGCCGGTTGGCGTCGACGTAGCCGCGGCCGATCAGGCTGTCCACCCCGGCCATGAGATCCTCGTAGTCCGGCCCGGGGTACCGTTTCTCGATCGCCCGGACGAAGGCATCGCCGTAGCCGGTGCTGCCGCGCGGATTGGTGTAGAGCACCACGTATCCCTGCGCCGCGAACACCTGCCACATCGGGTCGAATCCGACGCCGTACATCCCCTGCGGTCCGCCGTGAATCTCGAGCAGCATCGGGTACTTCCGGGCCGGGTCGAAATCCGGCGGCTTGACGATCCAGCCCTGGATCCTGGCACCGCCGCTCGACGGGTACCAGATCTCCTCGACATCGGCCAGCGTCCGGCCCGCCAGGAAGTCCGCGTTGACGTCGGTGATCGCGGTAGTGGTTGCGCGGCCCCGCCGGTCCACGGAGATCCGGACCACTTCGGCCGGCGCCTTGAACGACGACGCGACGCCGACCATGTCGCCGGCGTTCGACATGCTGACCAGGGAGAGCATCTGACTGCCCGTGGTCACCGGCCGGGGCGCGCCGGCGAGCGGGAAGAACAGGACGTTTTCGGCCCCCTGGTCCTGGACCGACGCGTAGAGCCCGCTGCCATCCCGGGCCCAGTGCGGCGTGGCGCCGACGAAGCCGCCGACTTCGCGGTCGATCCCGCGCGAGAGGTTCCGGCGCCCGGTCCCGTCGATGTTCATCACCTGCAGATCCGAGGTCTGCCACACGACGGGGAGATGTTCCCGCCCGCCGAACGCCACGAGCTTGCCGTCCGGCGAGACCACCGGCCCGGCCCAGAAGCCCCGCTCGGTGATCAGCCGCCTCATCGCCCCCGAGGCGACGTCCACCGAATAGAGGTACGACTCCTTGAACGTGGTGTCCGCCCGCGCTTCGGCGAGGCCGTCGAACAGGATCGTGCGGCCGTCGGGCGTCCAGGCGTGGTTGGCCGCGAACGCGATCCCGTCGAATGCGGCACCCACGCTCCAGTCCCCGCTGGTCAGCTGCCGGGGGGTGCCTCCTTCGGCGGGCACGACGAAGAGGTGCACGAAGCCGGTTTCCTTGAACCCGACCCGGTCGAGCCGGAAATGCAGCTGGTCGACGACCCGCGGCGGCGCCGTCCACTTGGCACCGGCCGGCGGCGCGGGCATCTCGATCGGCCAGGGGTTCGCCTTCGCCACGAACATCCCGAACGAGAGCCATTCGCCGTTCGGTGACCAGTGAATCGAGCGCGGGGTCTCGGTGACCCGGGTGACCTGGCTCGTCGCCCCCTCGGCGTCCATCCAGCGGACGAAGATCTGGGCGCCCTTGGGGCTGTCGGCGGCGGCGAGGTACGCGATCCGGGTGCCGTCGGGAGACCAGACCGGCCCGCCACCCTTGGTCAGGAACCGCGGCCGGCCGCCGTCGGCGTCCATGACCCAGATTTCGCTGGCCCAACTGTCGGTCATCTTGTCGACGTGAGACCGGGAGAAGACGATGGTCTTCCCATCCGGGGAGATCTGGGGATCGCCGACCTGCTCGAGGTCGAGGAAGTCCGCGACGGCCACCTTCCGGTCGGACGCCTGGGCCTCGAGTCCGGAGGGGAGGCCCGCAACGAGCACGACACCAGTCAGCCAGAGAACGCGCATCGGTACCTCGAGAGGTGGATACCGAATTGTATCCCGTGGCTGACCGGGCGGGAACCCGGTCCCCGGGCCGTTCAACGCCGTGGCGCTCGTCGGACCCGCCGGCGGCGGGCGAACCGGGGAGCGCTTCGCCACACCCAGGCCGGCACACGGGGTTCAAACGTGGCCCGCGGCAGCGCTGGCGGTCCGGCCGGTATCATTCGACTCCCAGCCACCGGGCCCATGCGAATGCTGTGCTTCCCTCTCGTCGCCCTCGCGGCCGCGACTCCGGCCGATGCGGCGCCCGTCGACCTCGTGCCGCCCGTCCTCGACCAGGCCGCCTCGCCGAGCGCCCAGTCGGACACGTTCCGGCTCACCAGCCGGGTCTACGCCAATACCCGGCTGGTGCGGGTGCTGCTGCCGCCCGGGTACGACGATCCGGCGAATCGTGGAGTGGCGTACCCGCTCATCGTGTTTACCGATGGCGTTGCCGCGTTCGACGACCGAGGATGGGGTGTCCCCGCCGTGGCCGACTCGCTGTGGCGCGCCGGCGCCCTCCGCGCGGCCATTCTGGTGGGCGTCGACAACGGCGGGTCGACCAGCACCTCGAACAACCCGGCCGTGGATCGGGCCGCGGAGTACCTCCCCTACCCCGATCCATCCTGGACCGACGCGCCGAAGCCGGTCCCGCGGGGCGATCGATTCCCGGCGTTCCTGTTCACCGAGGTGATCCCGGCGATCTCAGCCCGCTACCGCGTCTCCTCCCGGTCCGAAGACCTCGGCCTTGCCGGCGCCTCGTTCGGTGCGGTGGCGGCGCTGTACACCGTCCTCGAACAGCCCGGCCGGATTGGCATGCTGCTTCTCGAAAGCCCGTCGCTCCACGTGGGCCGGGGTGTCCTGCTCACCCGAACCGGCCGCGCGACCATCCTGCCCGGTCGGATTCACCTGGGCTTCGGCGACCGCGAGGGCGACAGCGAGTCGGCCCGGAGCGCCATGACGGCGTCGGCGCTTCGGCTGGCGGGCATCCTGCGGCGTGCGGCCGGGGTCCACCTGCATCTGGTGGAGGATCCCGTCGGCGAGCACTGGTTCGACGCCTGGCGATCGCGGCTCGCTCCCGCGCTCGTGCATCTGCTGAACGGGACCGGCTGAGGCCCGCCGTGGATATCTTGAGGCGATGGCCCCCCCTTCCCCCGCTGACGTTCGTGACGAATGGCTCTGGGGCTGGGACCCGACGCCTGGCATCGTGTCGGTCTGGGCGGACGGGTCCGGCCGGGCCCGGGTCTGGCGGCGCGATCCCGCCACCCTGACGCTTATCGAGGAGGAAGACCGGTTCCGCCCCTGGCTCCTCCTCGACCGCCTCGACGACCTGGAGCACCTCGGCGACCGGCTCGGACCCGAGGGCACCGCCGGCATCAGGGTCGGCTACCGCGAACTCGAAGGCCCCGGCGCCCTCCGTTTCGTCGTCACCGCCGATCACCTCAAGACCCTCACGACGGCGGTCCTCGACGGAGCCCGGCGCCGGCTCGGTCGCGCCCCGGCCGGATTGCGCGACATCGGTGATGACGCCGTGCTCGCGCTCGCGCCGGAGGAGCAATACCTCGTCCGCACGGGGCGCACCTACTTCCGCGATCTCGGGTTCGACGATCTCCGCCGCCTCCAGTTCGACCTGGAAACAACCGGGCTCGATCCGCGCCACACCAGGGTCTTCATGGTCTCGATCCGCTTCCCCGACGGCTCCACCGAGGTCCTCGAGGCGCAGGGCCGGGGCGACGCCGCGGAGGCCGACCTCATCCGGCGCCTGATGGCGGCGATCCGGGACGCCGATCCCGACGTGATCGAGAACCACAACATTCACGGCTTCGATCTCCCCTTCCTCGAGCTCCGGGCCCGGCGCTGCGGGGTTCCGCTCGTTCTCGGCCGGATTCCGGGAATGCCGGTCCGCCAGCGAGCCGCCCGCCGGGGCAGCCGGCTCGACGACGGCGGCCGGGCGCGGGTCCGGTTCGTGATCCCCGGCCGCGAGGTGATCGACACCCTCGACGCCGTGCGGCGGTACGACTTCTCCGCGCGCGAACTGCCGGGGCACGGGCTCAAGGCCGTCGCCCGTCATCTCGGTCTCGCCCGGCCGGACCGGGTCTACGTCCCCGGCGATCAGATCTACCGGATCTATCGGACGGACCCGGACCGGATCCGCCGCTATGCGACCGACGACGTCGAGGAGGTCGCCGGCCTGGCCCGGCTCCTTGGCGGTGCGGCATTCGCGCTCGCGCGGATGGCGCCCCGGCGCTACGAGCGGCTGGCCGATGCCGGAGCGGCAACCGGCGTGATCGATCCGATGCTGGTCCGCGCCTATCTCCGGAGCGGCGCGGCCCTGCCCCGGCACGAACCCGGCGACGGAACGGTGCACAGCGGAGCCGCCCTGCACCTGTTCGCGACCGGCGTGGCCCGGCGGGTGGTGAAGGCCGATGTCGCGAGCCTCTATCCCTCCCTCATGCGGGCCCACCGGATCGGACCCGCGCGCGACCGCCTCGGCGCGCTGCTCGCACTCGTCGATCAGCTGGTGGAGCAGCGCCTGGCGGCCAAGGCCCGCGCCAGGGCCGCCCCGGCCGGATCGGCGGAGCGGCATACCGACGAGGCGCTCTCGGCGGCGATGAAGCTCGTGGTCAATTCGGCGTACGGCTATCTCGCCGCCGGAGGCACCCTGACGCGATTCGCCGACGTCCACGCCGCCAACGAGGTGACCCGGCGCGGGCGCGAAACGTTAGGCCTCATCTGCCGGGAACTGGCCGCCCGGGGCGTAACCCTGCTCGAAGCCGACACCGACGGCGTCTACTTCGCGGTACCGGAGACCTGGACCGAGGACGACGAACGCCGGGCGGTGGCCGAGGTCGGCGCCATGCTGCCGCCGCTCGTCCAGCTCGAGTTCGAGGGCCGCTATGCCGCGATGCTGTCCCACGAGCCGAAGAACTACGCGCTCCTCGGCGCCGACGGCCGGCTCACCCTGCGGGGCGTGGCATTCCGGTCGAGCCGGGCGGAGCCCTTCGGCGAAGCCTTCCTCCGCCGGGCCCTGGGGCATCTGCTGGCGGGAGACGTCCCGGCGGTCCGGGAGGCCTACCTCGACACCGCGGCGGCGCTCCGGCGGCGCGAGCTCGCCACCCGTGAGGTCACTTCACGGGTCCGCCTCACGAAATCGCCGAAGGAGTATGCGGTGACCCGGGACACCCGGCGCGAACTCGCCTACGAGGCGCTGCTCGCGGCCGGGAAGGACCGGTGGCGCGCGGGCGAGAAGATCCGGATCTACCGGCGGACGAACGGCACGGGCGGGCTGCTGGCGAGCGAGGACGGCGGGGATCCCGCGGCGGACCCGCGGGACTACGACGTGGAGCACTACCTCCGGGTGCTGCGCGACAGTTTCGCGAGCCGGCTGGTGCGCGCTTTCCGCCCGGAAGACTACTCGGTGATCTTCGGCGACCCCGATCAGCCCTCGCTGTTCAGCGTGGCCCTCGACTCGATCCGCCCCATTCTGACCACGCTCCCCGCGTCTTTCTAGCCCGCTCGGGGCCGCCACCGCTGGCCCGCTCCTTGCCCCCTGATCCGTCCGGCATGATGGCAATGCATGGCACGGGCTCGCTCCTGGCTGCCGCTGCATCGCTTGGCGTCGGCGCCATGAAGCGACTGGCGCCCGAACCCGGGGATTCTGCACGGATGACGACTCGACTGTCACTTCTTGCGCTGCCCACCCTGCTGGCCGTCATGGGCTGCGGCGAGCCCACGGGCGCCGGCGCGCCAGTCGACGCCGATCTGACGCGCCTCTGCGCGCAGCCGGGCGTGGTGGTCTGCCAGGGCTTCGACACCGAAGCGGAGGCCACCGCATCGGGCCAGTTGGTGGCCGGAGCAGCCGGGGCACCCAGGATCGACGACGCTGTCTTTCTCGAAGGTGGCGGGGCCCTCCGCATCGACGTCGCGGGGCGCACGCCGGCCAACGCCGGTGGCGACTGGCGAATCACCTTCCCGGCGATCGGCGTCGGCAAGTCGCTCTACCTTCACTACGCCATCCGCTACGACCAGGACTACGTCGACGTCAACTCGAGGCTGCTGACCGGCACCGGGGCCAAGCAGTTCATCCTCTGGAACGGAAGCTCGAGCTGTGCGTCGATGGAGATCAGCCATTCAACGCTCTACGGCCGGGGCTACCCATGGCTCTACACGGCCTGCGGCGGCGGTGGCTTCGATATCCCGCTTCCCGGTGGCGACTACCTCATCATGCAGGGCAGCGGTGCGGGGGCCGGATACAACTGCCACTACCACCGGGCCAACGACGCCGGCCTCGGCTGCCCGGCGTATCAGGCAGACGTCTGGTGGCGCTTCTATCTCAAGGTGGAGATCGACCAGCTCGGCGGCTCGCCCTGCGCCGGGAACGTGGTCGAGTCCTGGTGGAAGAAGGGCGACGGCGACTGGGTCCAGGCGGTCAATCACCCGGACGCCTGCCTCCGGTTCAACCGGGATGCGAACGACGGCTTCAACCACCTGATGCTCACGGCCTACATGACCGCCAAGCCGGCGACGGTCGATCACCCCACGATGAGCGTCTGGTACGATGACCTGGTGCTGTCCACCGAGCCGCTGATCGACGGAATCGACCAGCCGACTCCCGATTGGCCGCCCCTGCCGGCTCGGGGCCCGGCCGCCGCCGGAAGCCAGTAGCCGGTAGCCGTCAGCGCCGCGAGCCGGTCGCGGCCCTCGCGTCCCGAGTGAGGTATTCCGCCCGGTACGCCCGATGGACCGCGTCCGCCGGATACCGTTCCGGCTCGCGATACGGATAGCGGGACATCGCGTGGAACGGGAGCGGCTCGACCGCGCCGCCGGCTCCGGTGTTGTAGTCGCCGTCCTTGATCCACCCGACGCTGAAGAGGAAGAAGTCGCGCCGCCATCCGGCCGGGAGTGCCGGCGCGGTGGCCGCGGGGAAGTCCACGGTCATTTCGTCGCCCGGCCCCATCACCACCGTTCGGTCGTCGTCCTCGAGCAGCAGAGGTCGAACATCGCCGAAGCGGGTCAGCTTCCCGGGAATCGGCCGCCAGGGGTCATCGGTGGTGACCGCGTCGTAGTCGAACCAGTGCGGCCCGGTCCGGCCGCCCTTCCGGTACACCCTGGAGAACCCGCGGTAGTGGAGGTCGGCGGCCGCGGGAAGGAGACGGGTGACGGTCGCGACTGCCGGCGCCCGAGCCGCCACCGCGACCTGATCCCAATAGACCTCCATGGTCGACCGAATCCGGATCCGGCGCGACCCCGCCGGCAGCCGGCCGGTGAGGTCGACGACCATCGTCTTGTCCTTCCCGGAGGGGAAGCCGAGGGCCTCGACCGGGACCCAGCGGCCGCCCGGATCGCGCGCTTCGAGCATCGGGGCCACGACCTCGGGACCGGCGCCCTGCGAGAGCGCCACGTTGATGCTGGCGTCGGTCGGAAAGATCCAGCCACGGAGCACCAGCACGGTGCTGCCGCCCCGCTCCGGCCCGAGGTCAATCTCGAGCGCATGCGGCTCGGTCACCCCCTGATACTTCGTCGGCACCAGATCGGCGACATACCGGAAATCGTGCTCGCGGACCGCGTCGAGCTGGTCGACCCCGCGATCGTCCCGCGCGAGCCGCGGCGGGCGAAGATCGGCCAGATGGTGGAGATCGAGCGTCACCGCCGGGCCGGGCGGCGTGAAACGTTCATCGACGACCACCAGCACCGAGTCGGGGTGGTCGACGGCGACGAGTTCGAGCCGGTCAGTATACGACGTCTCCCACAGTTCCTCCGTCCACTGGATCCGGTAGCTGCCGTCGATCGGAGCAAGCGCCTCGCCCGGAATCCTCACGTACTCGCGTGACGCCGCCGAGGGGGCGTACTGCGCGGCACCGGTGCCGCCGATGCCCACCGGCATCCCGAGGGCGCTCCGCCACATGGCATCGGTCACGAACCGGGTGGCGGTGCCGTCCCAGGCATAAAGAAACGCACACGACGATTTGAGAACCTGCTGCTCCACCACGTCCTGATCGTTCCCCGGCGTGTAGAGGGTCTGGGGGACCCCGTTCGGCCACTCGACGCGGACCACGTCCGCCTTGAGCCGGTACCCGATGCCGATGAGCGTGCTGGCGGCCGTGACGACCCGCTTCTGATAGAGGTTCCCGGCCCGCACCTCGACGGTCGAGCCGATGCCGAGACTGTTGTTCTTGCCGCTCCCGGTCCCGAGCCCGGTGAGGCGGAGTTCGACCGCGAGGTTGAGGTTGCCGCCGTCGTTGCGGAGGAAGCGGACACCGGCCGGGCCGGCCGCGATGAGGTCGGGATCCCGGTCGCCGCCAAGATCCACCGTAACGAGGGCGGCGAACAGAGGCAGGTCCGGCGGCAGCACGGTGGAGCGATCGCCAAAGCGGCCGCCGCCCTCGTTCCGGCGGAGCCGAACGAGGCCGGCCCCCGCCCCATCCCGGCCGGCCACGGCGACGTCGAGCCAGCCGTCGTTGTCATAGTCGGTCAGTCCGAGCACCGGATCGGTCAATCCGGAAACGGCCAGACCGCGAGTGGCGCCGGGATCCCGGGCAAAGCCTCCGTCGCCCTCATTGCGCCACGCCGTCACGCCCCCCGAGCCGGCCACCAGGAGGTCGATGGCGCCATCGTTGTCATAGTCGCCCAGGGCAAGGGCCCGGGCGCCCGGCACCCGAGCGAAGCCCGCAACGCGAGGAACGAACCGGCGTTCTCCGGTGTTGCCGAGGAGGGTCGGCACGCCGTCGGCCCCGAGGACGATGAGATCCACCAAGCCGTCGCCGTCGAGGTCGGCCCCACCGAGGTCGATCGTGGCCGTGGTCGGAAGCCCGACCGCGTCGGTCAGGTCCTCCAGGGTGCCGGTGCCGTCGTTGCGAAGCAGCCGGGCCCCCGCCGATCCGACCGCCACCACGTCGAGATCGCCGTCGTGATCGACGTCGAGGAACCGGAGGGCGCGAACGTCGCCCAGGCCGGCGGCCCCGCCGGCGATCCGGGTGAACCGGCCGTCGCCCCCGTTGCGGTACCCCTCGGCCCGCCCATCGGGGCGGACCAGCATGAGATCGATCCTCCCGTCGCCATCGAGATCCGCGAAGCCGGCGGCCGCGGCAGGTCCTTCGTCGATCCCGGCGGCCGCGGCGGCGTCGAACCAACCGGAGCCCGCCCAGTGGAGGAGCCGGAACCGCTGCCCCGCCGCCGCGAAATCGTCGCGCCCGTCGCCGTCATAATCCGCCGCGTCGAGTCCGGTGATGCCGGCCCAGTCGGCGGGCAGGCCGGCCGCGGCGGACGCGTCGACGAAGGTGACCGAGATCGGTGCCGTGGTGTCGCGCCCGACCCGGCGCCGAATGGCGAACTCCGGCGGCGGCGTCAGAATCGGCACCCCCGAGACGGCCGTCTGGGGACCTCGGAGACCGGCGAGTGCCGCCTGGTACGGAATCGTCAGCTCGAGCGCGATCCGGGCCCTGCCTAACGCCGCCCCGGCGCCCTCGAGCGGCGCCCCGGCCGGACTGCCGTCGCGGGCCGCCCGGAGAAGCCTGGCGGCTTCGTCGAGCGGCCGGCGGGCCTCCGGCGGCGGCTCCGGCGGCAGCTGCCGGAGGGCCTCGAGCTGGCTCAGGGCACTGTCCGCGAGACCGGCGCCGACGAGGGCGATGGCCAGCTCGAGCCGCGCCGGGACGCTCCCGGGCGCGAGGGTCACTACCCGGGCGAGGTCCGCGACCCGGATCGCGGCGCCGGGCTCGTCGAGCAGTTCGGCCCGCGCGTAGAGGAGGCGCGGCGTCGCGTCGGGCCGGGCGGCCGCCCGGTCGAGTTCGGCGCGGGCCGAGTCCCGGTTGCCCCCGGCCAGGAGGGCAGTCGCGAGGCCGAGCCGAAGGTCGAGGTCGGTGGAGTCGAGCGCGAGCGCCCGCCGGAAGGCTCCCTCGGCGTCGGCGTAGCGCCCCATCCTGAGGTACACGAGCCCCAGGCTGCCGAAGCCGGCCGGATCCTCCGGGGCGAGACGGGTGACGGTCTGAAAGGCGGTCTCGGCTTCCGGCAGCCGATTCTCGTCGAGATGCACCAACCCGACGGTGCGGGCGGTGACCAGATCGCCGACAGATTCAGGAGCCCGGCCCTGGCAGGCCGACAGCAGGGCGGCGAGCCCGAGAAGCCCTGCCGGTAACGAACGTGTCCAGGTCATGCCAGCCTCCGGTCGTGGCAACATACTCCCGCGAGGACGCGAGGCAACCGCACCCTCCCCCCGGGCCCCGAACCGGGCTATGGTTCGAACGTGTCTCCCACCGCTCTGCGCCGCGCAATCGTCGCGGTGGTCTTCTTCGGCGTCATGGGCCTCGCCGTCTGGCTCGACCGACGGGTCGGCCGGGCCGGTGCCAACCTCGAGCACCCGGGCTTCTCCCTCGAGGACGCCACGGCCGCCTCCGGGATCACCTTCGTCCATCGCCAGGCCACGCTCGACCCGAAGCTCGCCAACGTCGAGCCGCACGTTGCCGGCGTCGGGGCGGCCGTCTCGGTCACCGATTTCGACGGTGACGGTGCCCCGGACCTCTTCTTCCCCAACAGCCGGTTCGGGTCCGCGAGCGCCCTCTACCGCAACCGCGGCGACGGCACCTTCGAGGACGTCGCGGACGCCGCCGGGCTCGCGCACCTCAGCCGCGAGGGCGAAGGCGCCACCATGGGCGCCGTCTGGGGCGACGTCGACAACGACGGCCGCGAAGATGTCCTGGTGTACCGCTACGGCTACCTCTCGCTGTTTCGAAATGTCGACGGCCAACGGTTCGAGGACATCACCGAAGCGGCCGGGCTCCGGCGCTGGTTCAACAGCAACGGCGCCGTCTGGTTCGACTACGACCGGGACGGCCGGCTCGACCTCTACGTGACGGCGTACTTCCGCTCCGATATCGATCTCTGGCACGTCGGCACCACCCGGATCATGCACGACAGCTTCGAGTTCGCCGCCAACGGCGGGGCCAACGCCCTGTTCCACAACCTCGGCGGCGGCCGGTTCGAGGACGTGACCGCGGCGCTGGGCGTCGGGAGCACCCGCTGGACCCTGGCGGCCTCCGCCGCCGATTTCGACAACGACGGGTGGCCCGACCTCTATCTGGCCAACGACTACGGCCCCGAGGAGCTGTTCCACAACGACGCCGGGCGGGCCTTCACGCCGATGGCGGTCGGGCTCGAGAAGAATTCGAAGAGCGGCATGTCCGTGGCCGTGGGCGACATCTACAACCGGGGGCGGCACGACGTCTATATCACCAACATCTCCGAGAAGGGCTTTCTCTTCCAGAACAACAACCTCCGCCTCAACCTCCTGAGCGAGGTGGGCCGACTCGAGAACCTCGCCTCCGGCGCGGTGGCGGACGGCGGCTGGTCCTGGGGTTCCCAGTTCGGCGATCTCAACAACGACGGGGCCGTGGACCTGTACGTCGCCAACGGGTTCATTTCGGCGGACCGGGACCAGGACTACTGGTATTCGATGTCGAAGATCGCCGGCGGCAACGGGCGGCTGTTCGAGGACGCCGCGAACTGGCCCCCGTTCGGCACCGCCAGCCTCTCGGGCTTCGAACGCTCGCGGGTCTTCCTCAACCGCGCCAAGGACCCGTGGGTCGACGTAGCGGAACGGGTCGGGGTGACGGACGTCTTTGACGGGCGGGCGGTGGTGTTCGCCGATCTCCGGAGCGCCGGCGCCCTCGACGTGATCGTCGCGAACCAGAACCAGCCGGCCGTGGTGTACCGCAACCGTCCCGATCCGGGCAACCACTGGATCGGCCTCCAGCTCGTGGGTACCGCGAGCAACCGGAGCGCCATCGGCGCGGAGGTCGAAGTCTCGTTCGGAACCGCGAAGCAGCTCCAGACCGTCTCCGGCGGGTCCGGCTTCGCGAGCCAGAACGATCGCCGGCTCCATTTCGGCCTGGGCGAGCTCGACCGGGTCGACCGGGTCGAGATCCGCTGGCCCTCCGGGATCGTGCAGGAGGTGCGGTTCCCGGCCGTGGACCGGATCCACCGCATCGAGGAACCGCCCAGAGACGAACGATGACCACCGCCACCGCCCCCACTCCCGGCGCCGACCGGCCGCCCGGGGTCTACGCCGCGCTCGATCCCCGCTATCTCATCGCGGGCCTGATCACCCTCGTCCTGGTGCTCGGCCAGGCCCGCTACACGATTCTCGGGGGATACGAACGCCTCGCGGTCGCCCTCTCGGTCTGTGTGATCACCGAGGCGGTCCTGTCGCTCCTGATGCGGGGACGAATCGTCAACCTCCAAAGTGCCTACATCAGCGGCATCAGTATGTCGCTGCTGACCAAACCGCAGGGCGGCTTCCTCTGGCCGTTCGCCATCGGCGGCTTCCTCGCGATCGCGTCGAAGTACGTGCTGACCTACCGCAAGCAGCACCTCTGGAATCCGACCAACTTCGCGATCAGCATGCTCCTGCTGCTCGCGCCCAACCGGGTCTCGATCCTGTCCCACCAATGGGGCAACGAACTGGTCACCAACGCCATCATCTGGATCTTCGGTCTCGTGATCGTGACCCGGGTGAAGGCCCTGCACGTCAGCCTGGCCTACGTGGCCGGCTTCCTCGGACTCGC
This sequence comes from Gemmatimonadales bacterium, assembly GCA_050183815.1. Classification (GTDB taxonomy): domain Bacteria; phylum Gemmatimonadota; class Gemmatimonadetes; order Gemmatimonadales; family GWC2-71-9; genus SHZU01. The sequence goes on from JBFXAY010000007.1 coordinate 96,851, forward strand.
CGCGATCCGGGCCGCGGCGCTCCAGCAGCCGCTCCTGCCGGAAATCGCGCCGCTCACCGGCCCGAAGTATCAACTCTTCGTGTTCTTCATGGTGACGGACCCGCGCACCACGGTGAGTTCCCGGCGCGGCCGCATCTTCGTGGCGGTACTGGTGGCGGTTGGCGAAGCGTTGA
>JBFXAY010000008.1:0-91786 GCA_050183815.1 Gemmatimonadales bacterium
CCACGAAACGGCCCACCAGTGGTTCGGGGACGCGGCCACCGAGACGGACTGGCACCACATCTGGCTGTCGGAGGGTTTCGCCACCTACTCGGCCGCGCTCTGGGCCGGCCACGTCAGCGGCGACTCAGGACTTCGGGCGGCCATGCGTAACAACCGCACGGCGGTGCTCCGCTCGCCGGCGTCAGAGCGGCCGATCATCGATCCCGCGGCCACCGATCTGCTCGGGCTCCTCAACAGCAACGCCTATCCCAAGGGCGCCTGGGTCCTCCATTCGCTCCGCGGCCTCGTCGGCGACTCGGCCTTCTTCCGTGGGATCCGGCGCTACTACCGGGAGCACGAACACGGCAACGCGCTGTCCGCCGACCTCGCCCGGATCATGTCGGAGGAGGCCGGGACCGACCTCACCTGGTATTTCACCCAGGCACTCACCCAGCCCGGCTTCCCGGTGATCGAGGTGAAGACCGCGATCGACGGCGGACACCTCACGATCGAGCTCCTCCAGGTCCAGAAGCCCGAGTACGGCGTCTACCGGATGCCGAACTTCGCGATCGAGGTCGGCGGCCGGACCATCCGGGTGCCGATCACGGATCGCCGGACGTCGACCGTGACCCACTGGGAGGGCGACGCCCCGCCGGTAGTGACGCTCGATCCGAACGTCTGGTGGCTGGTGGACCGGGCCAAGCCGTGATCCGTCCGCTTCTGGGCCTGACGCTGCTCGCCGGCTGCGTCACCCCGCTCAGCAACAAGATCGACGTCGGCAACGAAGCGTTCGTGGTGGTCGTGGCCCGCGGGGCGGACGGCAATCAGGACCTCTTCGCGGCCCCGGCCGAGGGTGGCACCTTCCGCCAATTGACGTTCACCCGGACGCCGGAGGACCTGCCTCGGTTGAGCCCGACCGGGACCGGTCTCCTGTTCGTTCGAGGCCCGGCCGGCGCCGCGAAGCCGGTGGTCATGGCGCTGCTCGACGGCACCGAGGCCAGCGCCCCGCTGCCGGCCGATGCCGGTGCGATCACCCGCGACGGCTGGCTCGCCGGCGGCGACACGGTCGTGGTGGCCACCGAGCGTGGCCTCTGGTGGAGTGCAGCGGCGGGGCCGCTCACCTGGGTGCCGGTGCCGGACGATCGTCGCGCCGCCGCGGACTCGGCGACCCGCGAGTTGATCGGCGACCCGGTGTTCGCCGAAATTGCCGCCTGTCGCGGCGCCGCGGGGCTCTGCGTCACGGGGCCGGCCGGCGAGACGCCGCTCGGACCCGGGGCGCGGGAGGCTTTTCGCTGGGGTGGCAAGGCGGTCGGCTACCTGATCGAGGACCGCCTCGAGGTGCGGCCGTTAGGCGGCGGCCGCCTTCGGCAGCCGACCTGGCGGGACGCCCCGGCGGCGATCCGCCACGCGACCTACCACCCCGGTTCGAGCCGACAATCTCCATGACGCCGGACCGGCGAGGCGCCACCGCTCCAGTGGCCTCCCCGGACCTGGATCCCCGCCAGCGGGCCGGCCTGACGATCGCGATCGTATTTCTCGCGATCGCCCTCAATCCGCTCAATCTCCGTTTTCGAATCTGGCTTCGCGACGATGTCGTCGGGGGCGTGCCGTTCTGGGCCGACCACATCCTCTTCATGGTCACCCTGATGGTCGTGGTGTGGGGGCTGATCGGCTATCTGCTCATCGGACGCCGGGGGCTGTCGCTGGTTCTGCCCGAACGTCCGCGAGAAGCCTGGCTGGCCGGGATTGCGTCGGGAATCGGGCTGACGGGGCTCACCCTGGCCGTGGTCTGGGCCCTGGGCGGACTCACGTTCGCGCCGCACCCCGACTGGCCGGTTCTGCTCGCCAATTTCGTCAGCAACTTTTCCGAGGAGTTCGTTTATCGGGGAGCCATCCTCGGACTCCTCGTGAGGGTGCTTGGCCGGCAGCCTGCCTGGCCCGCGGTGGTGATGTCCGCGGCACTGTTCTGCCAGGGGCACCTGCATTATCCGCCGGTGCTGATCGCCGTTGTCTTCGGTGCCGGTCTGGTCTGGGCGGGACTGACCGTTCGGTATCGGAGTCTCTGGCCCGCATGGGTGAGCCACACGCTCGCCGACGTGATTGCCGGCGCACTCTTCGGGCTCTGAACGGGCCGCCGGTCCGGCGTCAGGCAGGCGCCCGGTACGCGATCGCGTCCCAGGCCGCGTCGAACGTGGCCGCCACCGACGGATGGTCGGGCGACCAATCCCGGGCCGCCACCCGTTCGACCGCGAAGAGGAGCAGCGCCTGCCAGATGGCGGCCCAGAGGTCGGCTGCACCCGGCCGGATCGCTCCCTGCTGCTTCCCGGCGGCGATCAACTGGACCAGCCCATCGCGAAGCTCCCGCTGCAGCAGCGTCGTGGCTTCCTCGAGCCCCGGTCCATCCGGGCGCCGGAGCGCCATCAGCACCCGGGCCGGATCCTTCGGGACCTGCTCGACGACCGTGCGACCGACCTGCGCCAACTTCGCCTTGACGCCCTCGCCCTGGCCCGGAACCGCCGGCCGGACCGGGCCGACCCCTGTCGCCGTTTTCACGACGCCGACCAGCCAGCGAAGCGCCTGGCGATACCCCTCGTTGAAGAGCGCTTCCTTGCCGACGAAGTGCCGATAGATGGTCGCCTCGGCGATCCGGGCCCGGCTCGCGATATCGAGGGTGGTGGTCCCACGGTACCCCTGCGCCGTGAACAACTCGAGACCCGCCCGCACGAGCCGTTCCCGCGTGGCGATCGCGTCTTTTCGGCGGGGTCCCGGCGGCGGGGAGGTCATGGGAGCGGAATCATATCGCCCGACTCCGCCGGACGCGACCAGTCGGATGATCCGTTGCGTCCGGGAACCTCCAGCCCCCGAGAGGGATTCCTGAGCAGGAACCCCGAACCACGATCATGAACCGGCAACCCATCGAATTTTCCGTGTTGTGGGCCGAGGCGCTCCCCTGGGCGACGTGGGTCCATCCGGACATGAAGAACTTCCAGCTCTGGGACGGGATCTACCAGCGCTATCAACTGCCGGCGTGGGCGGCCGAGCGCGCCGCGCGCCTGCCCGGACTGCGGCTGCTGGCGCTCGCGGAAGACTGGTGCGGCGATGCGGCCAACTCGTTACCGGTCATCCAGCGGCTGGTCGAGGCGGCTCCCGGCGGCGAGTTGCGCCTCCTGGCCCGTGACCGGTACCCGGCCGTGATGGACCGCTACCTGGTCAACGGCAGCCGCTCGATCCCGATCGTGATCCGGCTCGACAACGAGGATGACGACGTCGGCCACTGGGGGCCGCGCCCGGCGGAACTCCAGACCTGGGTCCTGGCCAACCTGCACACCATGCCGAGCGCGGCCCGCTACGCGGAGGCGCGAAAGTGGTACGCCAGGGACCGAGGCGAAGCCACGCTTCGGGAACTGCTCCAGGCAGTCGACCCGGGATTCGCGGCGACCGCCTGACGACCATCGGTCCCGCTGGAAGGGTGGCGAAGCGGGCCGTAGCTTCTGTCGAGCACCCGCGGGCAACGACCCGCATCCCCGGACCGGCACGGCGCGGCGGTCCGGTTCCCCCGTGCGCCAAGAGCGAGGGCCCCATGGCCGGCGAGCAGAAGTACGGCAATCATCTCCGCTTCTTCCCGATGTACCACTTCTTCGCGTTCCCGATCATCGCGATTCAGGCGCTGGTGGCGATGCGGGGAGTCTTCCGGGATCCGGGCCTTGGCACGGCCTGGGCCGCGCTCGTCGCGATCGCCCTGGCGGTGGCGATCCTCGCGTCGCGAGTCATGGTGCTCAAGGTGCAGGATCGGGTGATCCGGCTGGAAGAGCGGCTCCGCCTGGCCCAGGTGCTGCCGGCCGAGCTGCAGCCGCGGGCGGAGGAACTCACCCTCCGCCAGTTGATCGGCCTCCGCTTCGCCTCGGACGCTGAACTGCCGGACCTCGTCAGGAAGGTGCTCGACGGGGCGCTCAAGACTGAAAAGGACATCAAACAGGCCGTGAAGAACTGGCGGGCGGATCATACCCGGGCGTAGAGCCCGGAGTTCGGCACCGCGGAAACCCGGGGATACCGCTAGAAGGTCCAGGCGGTTCCCATGGAGAAGTTGAGGCCGTTCGAGCCGCCCGCGAAGTTGGCCGTGAGGTGGGCGGAGCGAAGCACCCGAATGGCGATCCCGCCGCCGCCCCCGTACTGCTCGGTGCGGAACCGGAACGATGCGGCGGGATCCTCGAACCGGCCGTAGTCGCCGAACGCCATCAGGGTGATGGCGCCGAGATCGCCGGCGTTGAGCAGGTCGTGGCGCACTTCCACGCCCACCAGCGTCGCCCGGACCGCGCCCAGCGCGCCGAGGGGAAAGCTGCGGTGACCCTCGGCTCCCGAAAGGGCGGTTTCCCGTTCCCACCCCGGCACCGTGAAGCGGGCGCTGAGCGGCGCCTTGTCCGACAGGCTCCGGTAGAGGCCCCGCACCGCGAGCACCGTCCCTTCCCGGGGCGAGACGTAGCCCCGAAGGTTGAGATAGCCGAACCCGTACCCGGCGTTCCCCCCGCCGGAATCGTTCCCGCCGGTGCCCACGCCGACGCCCGCTTCGAGCAGCAGGCCGTTGCCCGGGGTGTACTCGCGGTCCCGGCTGTCGAAGACGACGGCCGGCCGGAGAACGAAGTTCGTCCGGGCGACACTGCCGCCCCACTGGTCGCGGAACAACGAGGTTTCCGGCAGCGGACTGAACTCGGTTCGATCGAAGAGCGCGCCGAGCGCAAGGCGCAGGTTGCCGGCCACTCGGCGGGTGACGTCGGCATGGAGCAGGTAGCGCGACCGATGGACGCGGTAGCCGTTGTCGTTCGCATCGTCGGTGCCGGCCCATTGGCCACCGGTCGTCGGCGCACCGGCGTGATCGGTCCGCTCGATGTCGCCGCCAAGACCGTAGTAGGCGAAGCGTCCCGTCCGCTCCGCCGCCGCGAGGGCGCGGAAGCGCCAGCCGTCCACCAGCCCCGGCCCGCGGAACTCGACCCGCGCCACCCGACTCCCCAGGGTGCCAAGCCCCGCTTCAGCGGAGACCGCCCCGGCGAAGGTGATCGGGTTGATCACGTCCTCTTCGTCGGTCTTCGAGATGAAGTAGGGAGCGTTCTGGGTCCGTTGCCAGCGAACCATGAGCATGGCGCCGTCGCCCGGGTTGCCGATCGGGTACGGGAAATAGCTCGACCGCCACGGCGCCTGGGCCGTCGCGGTTCCCGCGAAGAGCAGCCCGAAGGCGGCGAGGGCGGCGGCCCGGTATCGCGCCACGGCCCCGATCGGCACGGCAGCCGTCATCGGGTGTAGAGCGCCGCCGTGTCGAGGACCCGGCCCTCGGTGCCGTCGTGGGAGGCGTAGCGCGAGGGGAAGAGCGAGGCGGCGCCGATCTCGCCGGCCTTGTTGATCGCGTAGAACTCGATCTGGTAACGGGGCTTTCCCTGCTCGTCGAGGAGCCGCGGCGGGGTGAGCGCCACGACCCGCTTGAGGGTGGCAAGCGCCGCGTCGGTCGGCTTCATGCCCTGGCGCATGTGTTCAACCGTGAGGAACCCGCCGCAGACCATGATGTTCGCTTCGCCGAGGCCGGTGCTGCCGGCGGCACCGACGGCATTGTCGCAGTACTGGCCGGCGCCGACGATCGGGGAATCGCCCGCGCGGCCGGGCACCTTCCAGGCCAGGCCGCTCGTCGTGGTGATCGAGCTGATTTCGCCCTTCTCGTTCACCGCGTTCATGTTGATCGTCCCGGTGGGCCGGGGGCCGATCGGCTGGCCGTCCGGCACGTTGACCCAGCTGTCGGAGGTTGACCGGTTGGCCCGCCAGCGCAGCCACGCCTCGCGCGACTTGTCGGTCAGCAGGTCCTCGTCCTTGAAACCGTAGGACAAGGCGAACCGCTTGGCGCCTTCCCCGACGAGGAGAATGTGGTCGGTGTATTTCATCACCAGCCGGGCCACTTCGCTCGGCGTCTTGATCCCCTCGAGACAGGCCACGGCACCGGCCCGCTTGCTCGGCCCGTGCATGCAGCTCGCGTCGAGCTGGACGACGCCTTCCTCGTTCGGCAGGCCGCCGTACCCGACCGACATGTCGTTCGGGTCGAGTTCCTGGATCTTGACGCCTTCGACGATGGCATCGAGCGTGTCGGTGCCCTGGCGCATCAGGTCCATGGCGCGGGTCACCCCGCGGATTCCGTTCGCCGACGAGACGACGCCGAACTTGGCCGCCTTCGGGAGAATCACGGCCGGCGCCGGAAACGACCGGGACTCGAGCACGGGCGCGGCGGCGGCAGCGGCGGCCGCGCCGAGGAAGGTGCGGCGGGACAGCGGATCGGTCACGGAAGGGCCTCGTCGGGTTGACGGAACGACCCGGAATGTGGCCGCCGCCCGCCGTCTGTCAACTTGCCGCCCGCGCCCGGGGCCGGATAGGTTCGGGCGCCCATTCGGCGAGGAACCCCATGTCGCTCGGCCGCAACTTTCTCCCCGGCCCCACCGGGGTGCATCCCGATGTCCTGGCGGCGATGAACGCCCCGATGTTCGCGCAGTACGGACCCCGGATGCCCCCCATTCTGGAGGAGATCCAGCCCGCACTCCAGACGATGCTCGGCACCAGACAACCGGTGGTGACCGTCACGAGCAGCGGGACCGGCATGCTCGAGGGCATGATCCGCGGGGCCGTCCACCACCGGGTGCTCGTGGCCGTGGGCGGGTTCTTCGGCGAGTACCTCGCCCGGGTCGCGGAGCACTGCGGCAAGGAAGTGGTGCGGGTGAACGTGCCCGCCGGGCGCCCGGTCGAAGCGGAGCAGATCGAGGCACTCCTCGACGGTCCCCCGGTGGACGCGGTGGCGGTGGTGCACTCGGAATCGAGCACCGGGGCGCTGGCACCGCTCGAGGACATTGCCCGGGTCGTGCGGAACCGCCCGGACCTGCTCTTTCTGGTCGACGCGATCAGCTCCGCCGCCGGCGTGCCGATCGAGATGGACCGGATCGGCATCGATTTCGTCACGACCGGGTCGCAGAAGGCGCTGGCGCTGCCACCGGGCCTCGCCTTCGGCGCGGCGAGCGAGCGGTACCTTGCCCGGGCGGCCACGATCCCCGACGCCGGGTACTACTTCAACATCCCGCGCCTGGTGGGGATGGCCCGCCGGTATCAGGCGTTCGAAACGCCGGCGCTCTCGCTCTATCTCGCCCTCGTGGTGCAGCTCCGACGGATCGAGGCCGCCGGCGGCTTTCCCGCTCGGTGGCGGCGGCAGGCCGCGCTGGCGGAGCGATTCTGGCTGTGGGCGGACGCGCACCCGGCCGCGAACATCCTTTCGCCGGCCGGGCGGCGGTCGCCGACGGTGTCGGGACTGATCCTGAGCCAGGGCCGTGACCCCGTCGCGATCGGGCAGCAGCTCGACGCGGCCGGGTTCCTGGTGGGCCAGGCCATCGGCGGGGCGACCGGGCCGATGCTCCGGGTCGGTCACATGGGCGACGTGGAAGAGGTTCACCTGAACGAGCTGATCGCCGCCCTCGAGCCCTTGCTCGCGGCCTAGCCCCGGACGATCATTGTCCCTCTGCTCCCGGAGCCCAGGAATGTCCCGCCCCGTCGTTGCCCTCGGTACCCTGCTCGCCCTTGCCGCTGCCGGCACCCCCGCCGCGGCTCAGGGCCGGACGATCGAGATCACGCCCTTCGTCGGCGGGTTCCTCCCGACGACGAGCCTCGGCCAGGCGACCGTGAACGGTCCCGGCGGCGTTCCAATCACCTCGGTGGTCGAAATGCGAACCGGAGCGGCCCTCGGCGGCCGGATCGGGGTCTACGGACCGGGGCGGCTCGGCGCCGAAGCGGAGTACTTCTACGCCACGAGCGACCTCGCGGTGCGGATCGGACCCTTCCCCGAGGTGATCGATGCCTCGGTCCAGGGCGGATCGGTCCGGTTGACCTACCGCGCCACGAGCGAGGGCTCCGGCACCGATCTCTCCCTCAACGGCGGCCTTGGCGCGATGTATCACAGCGGCCGGGCCTTCACGCTGGCGTCGAATCAGCTCGACCTCGGCGGCGTCGTCGGCGGTGGACTCCGGGTGGAGATCAGTAGTCAGGTCACGCTCCGGTTCGACGCGAGCCTTTATGCCTACAACTGGAGCTACGGCATCGCCGGGTTCGACTCGAAACTGCAGACCGACGCCGTGGTGAGCGCGGGCCTGGCGCTCAAGCTCGGCCGCTAGCGGCGTGATGGGCCGGCTCGCCAACCATTTCCTCCGCGGGCTGCTGATCACCGCTCCGGCGGCCCTTACCGTCTACTTCTGCTGGATCGCGATTCGCTGGATCGACGGGCTCCTCGGCACCCGAATACCGGGGCTCGGGCTTGTCGCGGTCCTGGTGGGTATCACGCTGATCGGCGCCTTCGCGTCGAATTTCCTGACTCGGTCGGTCATCGTCGGCGCCGACAAGATGCTGGCCCGGCTGCCGTTCGTCCGCCTCCTCTACACCAGTCTCAAGGATCTCCTCAACGCGTTCGTCGGCGAACAGCGGCGGTTCAACCGGCCGGTGCGCGCCCGGATCGGCGAAGGCTCCGCGGAGGTCTACCTGCTCGGCTTCGTGACGTCGGACTCGCTTGACCACCTCGGGCTCGAGGGCCAGGTCGCCGTCTACGTCCCTTTCTCCTACAGCGTGGCGGGCCACATCGTGATCATGCCCGCCGAACGGGTCGAACCCCTGGCCGCGGACGCGGCAGATGCAATGGCTTTCATCGTCTCGGGTGGGGTCACCCGAACCGCCTCGTCCCGTCCCGCCTCCCCCGCTTAACGCCTCCGGTCCCGGCACGTCTGTTGAATCGAATGCGGCCGGCCCCCGGCTGCCCTCAGCCGACAACTCGTGGAACGAAGGAGTTTTACATGCGCACCATGCAACGCTTCGGCACCCTCGCCCTGGCCGCCCTTCTGGCAGCCTGCAACGGCGAAAGCACCGGGCCGGACCTGACCCCCGCCGCCGACCTCCTCCTGGCCCGTGACGTGGCCACCCAGATGGGGGAGGCCGTCGGCGAAGATGTGGAAATGATGGGCGGGCCCACCGGCCAGTTCGGCTTCGGGTTCGCGGCGGCCGAAGGGCTCGACGACGCCCCCTTCCGCTGCGGCACCAACACCCGGGACCAGCGCACCGTGGTCCGGACCTGCACCTTCCGCGACGCCGGCGGCAACGAACAGGCGGCCTACGATCCCGCCACGACCGAGTCCGTCGCGATTCACGTCGAAGTGAGCGGTTCGGTGACCCGGGACAACTGGAGCGCCTCGATCGAACGGGAACGGGATCTCGTGGTGAGCGGCCTGGCCGGCGCGGAAACGAGCCGGACCTGGAACGGCACCGGCTCCGCCTCCGCGACCCGCTCGCGTCACAACAACAGCGGCGAGGAGCGGACGTACGACATGACGTCGAACGGGTCGATCACCGACGTCGTCGTGAATCTGCCGCGGACGGAAAACCGCTGGCCGGAGTCGGGTACGATCAGCCGGCACGTGAGCGTCACGGTGACGGGCGGCCCCCGCGACGGGACCACCTACGAGCGCGACGTGACGATCACCTTCAACGGGACCCAGTTCGTCCCGATCCAGGTCAACGACAAGACGTTCACCTTCGACCTTCGGGCCCGCCGGATCGTCCGCGACGGCGACTGAGCGGCCAACGCCGGTCCGGAACGGAACGGGGCTCCTTCGGGGGCCCCGTTCTGCGTCCATCGTCCCGAACAGGCTAGCTTCCGGAATGCGCGGCCTCACCGACCTGGACTTCGACAACACCTACGCCCGGCTCGACCCGGCGTTCTACCAGGTGGTGGACCCGACGCCGCTCACCGATCCCCGCCTCGTCGCGTTCAATCCCGACGCCGCCCGCCTGATCGACCTCGACCCCGCGGCGGCTTCCGATCCGGACGCGGCGATCTATCTCTCCGGCGGCCGCCGCCTGCCCGGCGCCGAGCCGATCGCGGCGATCTACGCGGGCCATCAGTTCGGCGTCTGGGTCCCCCAACTGGGCGACGGGCGGGCAATCCTCCTCGGCGAGGCGAAGAACGGCCGCGGCGAACGCTGGGACCTCCAGCTCAAGGGCGCCGGGATGACCCGGTTCTCCCGAATGGGCGACGGACGCGCCGTGCTCCGCTCCACGATTCGCGAATACCTCGCCTCGATCGCGCTCGAAGGCCTCGGCATTCCCACGACCCGCGCCCTGGCCATCGTGGCGAGTGACGACCCCGTCTATCGGGAAACCCCGGAGACGGCGGCGACGCTGATCCGGATGGCCCCGACCCACGTGCGGTTCGGCACCTTCCAGCTGTTCGCCTCGCGGGGCCAGCACCAGCGGGTGGCGGAACTCGCGGACTACGTCATCGGGTGGTTCGACCCGGACCTCGCCGGCCGGCCCGACCGCTACGAGCGGTGGCTCGAGCGGACGGCGAACCGTACGGCGGACCTGATCGCGCACTGGACGGCGGCGGGCTTCGCGCACGGGGTCATGAATACCGACAACATGTCGATCCTCGGCCTCACGCTCGACTACGGGCCGTACGGCTTCCTCGACGAGTACGACCCCGGCTTCGTCTGCAACCACAGCGACCACGACGGCCGCTACGCCTTCGACCGCCAGCCCGCGGTGGGGCTCTGGAATCTGGCCCGGCTGGCCGAGGCGCTGCTCCAGTTCCTGACCGAGGACGCGGCGAACGAAGCGTTAGGCAGGTACCCGGCCCGGTTCGCGGCTACCTACGCCGGGCTGATGCGGGCGCGGCTCGGACTCCGCACCGAGGAGGCCGAGGACGCGACGTTGATCGGGGAACTGCTCGAGATGATGGCGGCGGCCCGGGCCGACTACCACCGCACCCTGCGGACGTTGGCCGAGGATCCCGACCCACTCCGGAGCCTGGTCCTCGACCTCGACCGGAAGCGGGCCTGGCTGGACCGGTACCGGGAACGCGTCAACCGGGAGGGCCGCCCCGACGCGGAGCGCCGGAGCGCCATGGTCGCCGCCAGCCCGAAGTACGTGCTCCGGAACTATCTGGCCCAGGAGGCCATCGACCGGGCCGGGACGCGGGATTATTCGGGAATCGACACGCTGGTCAGGCTGCTCCGCGAGCCGTTCGCCGAACATGCCGGGTTCGAGCGGTACGCGGAGCCCTCGCCGCCGTCGGCCAAGGACCTCATCGTCAGCTGTTCGTCCTAGGACCGTCCGTCAGCGGCTGGCGAAGGTGTCGCAGTTCGCCACGTTGCCGGTCTGGAAGCCGCGGCGGAACCAGCTGACCCGCTGCTCGGAACTGCCGTGGGTGAAAGCGTCGGGATTCACGTACCCCTGCGCCGCCTTCTGGATCCGGTCGTCGCCGACGGCGGCCGCGGCCCCGATGCCCTCCTCGACGTCGCCCTCGACCAGCAGGCCCATCCGGGCGCTCGCGTTGCCCCAGACACCCGCCAGGCAGTCGGCCTGCAGTTCCATCCGGACCTGTACCTGATTGGCCGCGCCCGGGTTCGACTGTTGGAGGCGGCGGACCTTGTCCTCGACGCCGAGGAGGGTCTGCACGTGGTGGCCGATCTCGTGCGCCAGGACGTACGCCTGGGCAAAATCGCCCGGCGCGCCGAACCGGCTGTCGAGCTCGTCGTAGAAGCCGAGGTCGATGTAGACCTTCTGGTCGCCGGGGCAGTAGAACGGACCGGTGGCCGCCTGGGCGAATCCGCACGCTGACTCGACCGCATCACGGAACAACACCAGCTTGGCCCGCGAGTACTGGGCCCCCATCTGGGCGAAGGTCCGTTCCCAGAACGACTGGGTGCTGTCGAGCACGAACGAGACGAACTTGACCCGCATCTCCTCCTCGGGAGAGGAGGACACCGGGCCTGCCTCCGCCGGCGCAGCACCCTGGTCGGCGAGCCCGCCGGCCCCGAGAAGGCTGGTCAGATCGGTTTTGAAGACGAAGCTCAGGACCAGCAGCAGCAGGACCCCGCCGAGTCCCAGCCCCCGGCCCCCGCCCATCCGGGGGCGCATCCCGCGCCGATCTTCGATGTCACGACTGGTTTCGCCGGGTTTCCAGCGCATGGGTGCTCCAAGCAGGGAGATCGAACCCGAAACTAGCGGCCGGATCGGAGGCGAGCCAGAGGACGGAATCCGGCCGGAGCCCCGCCAGCTCGGCCCGGAGGGGAAATGCGCCCGCCGGGGGCTCAGCGCACCGCGGTTCGAAAGGCGGCCGTGAAGATCTGGGACCCGCGCTTGAACTGGATCCAGATCCGATATGCCCCGGGTTCCGGAAAGGCATAGGGAAAGGAGAGCCGTCCCTCGAACGACGGGTGCATCACATGAGCGGCTCCGGCGGAGTCCGCCAGCCGTTTCGCCACCATGCCGGGCAACGTGTCGGTCCGGAGCCGGGCACCGAGAGCCGCCTGCGCCACCGTTGAGATGGTGCCGTTCGGATGAAGGTGGATGTACACCTGGCCGTCGTCCCGCTGCACGACGGCGTGGCCCGCCATCCCGAGATACGGTTCGAGGTGGGCGAGTTCGCCCCCGGGCTCGTGCACCGAGAAGTCGAGGCGGGCCGGTTCGCCGGCCCGGGGACTTTCGGGCCGGCCCTCCCACGTCACCACGGCACCGTCGGGAAGGGTGAAGGCGGTTTCGGCCGGCTCGACCGCGGCCACGACGTCGTCGATGTCCGTATAGCGATCGAGGTCTCCCGCCATCGGCGGCGGAACGTCCACGCCCGCCACCAGAGTCTGCGGAAACCCGTTCTCATGCACCACGTCCGCGTAGACGTCGTACCGGCCGCCCCGCAGGCCGGCGAGCGCCGCGACGAACTGGAGCGAGTCGATCGAGGCCGGATGGAGATGGGCAAACCCGGTTCCGGGAGCCCCGCTGTCTCCCCGCTCGATCATGAAGAGGTGCATCAGCTTCCCGTGGTCCGGAAGGAGCGGGTTCCGAAACCCGCGGGAATTCACCCAGACCGAGTCGGCGATCGTGAACAGAAGGGTTCGGCCGACACCGACGGTGTCCACCGCGGCCGCCGCCCGAAACGGCCGGTAGAGCCCGGCGCGATACCGGTTCTCGACGGCATCCCACCAGCGGTTGGCCCCGAACAGCGCGAGCCCGAGCAGCGCCGCGCCGAATCCCGTGGAGACGACGCCGGCCCGGCGCCGGAACGGCAGGGCGTCCTCGCCGGGCGGCGTCACCCCGTCGGTGGCCGCCGCCCAGAAGACGGACAGCGCGCCGGCGAACAGCAGGACACCCAGCAGCCCGAGCAACCCGCCGAGCCACGGCGACAGCGCCAACTGCCGCTCGGCCACCGCGGTGACCGGCACGAGCACGCTGCCCGACCCGCGAGCCCCGCTCACCTCGATCGCGACACTGTAGCTGCCCTGGCGCATGAACCAGAGCGCGGCATGGTAGGTGTCGGGGCGGCCGGGCACCGGCGTGGCGACGTCCGGCGGCGGGGCGCCGTCGCGGCCCGTGTCGAACCGGATGGGCTGCGCGGTAACCCGTTCGGCGTTGCCGCCCACGACGGTCACGTCGATCTGGCCCAGGCCCGGAATCACCCCGGGAAGGCGGATGACGACCTGGACCGGATACGGTCCCGCCTGCCCTTCGAACCAGGTGTCGGGACTCCCGAGGTGGGCACTCGTTCCGAGCGCCAGGACCGCGAGGCCGAGGGACACGAGCCCGAGGCGTGCGACCCGCATCCTAACGACGGACCCGGGTCATCCAGTTGCCCCACCACAGTCCGATCCGGCTCGACACGATCCCGAACCCGAGTGCCGTCACGAGCCCCTGGGCCAGCACCAGCCGGTCGAGTTCCCCGGTCCAGCCCGCGCCGCGGACCCAGCGGGTTCCCGGCACCTGGGCGAACTGCTGGGTCCACACGCCCAGCGGCGAACTGTAGTCCCAGTATCCCTGGCCCAGCCAGTAGTTCGGCTGATCGAGGGTGAGAAGCCAGGCGGCGAAGGGCCACTGCACCGCGAACAGAACCGTCACCATCGCCGCACCGGCGGCCACGGCGAGCAGCCCGTCGGACCCGCGCCCGGCCCGGCTTACGAGCCAGTCGATCACGAGCGCCGGCGCCAGCAACAGCATCGGGAAGCCCGGCGGGACCAGCGTCGTGACCGGGTTGTAGATCGGACCGAGTTTCGGGGTCGCGGGCACCAGCGCGAGGACCCAGTTCATCACCACCAGGATCCCCATGTAGGTGATCGCCGCAGTGGTGGCGGCGAACCGAAGCCGGCCGGCACGGGCCACCGCCAGGAAGAACAACGGAAAGATCGCGGCCGTGATCTGGAAGAAGGCCGGGCGGTGCTGCAGGTTCGCCACGCCGGTCTCGGCGTACACCATGGTGGCGGCCATGAGCACGATCAGACCCATGGCGGCCGCGAACGCCACCGACCGCCCCCGCCGTTCGCTCCCGTCCGAGCGGTTCTGCTCGGCCAGCATCATCAGCATCGCCCCGAGCTGCACGGTGGCCATGCCGAGGAGCAGGAACACGTGCGGCGGGGTCAGGATCTCGACATCGAGGCCGTAGGCGTTGTGCCACCAGTCGTCGAACGGTGCGGAGGTGATCATGGCGATGGTGCCCCAGATGCAGACCCAGCCGCCCAGGGGACCATAGAACACCTTCCACCAGCGCACCGCGCCCTGACGGTCGGCGTCGGTACCGAGGAACGAGGTGTAGAGCACCCGCCAGCCGCAGCAGAGACCCGCGGCGGCCGCGGCGATCTGCTCGAGGAGGTGGGGCGGACTCCAGAAGGTGTCCCGCCCGATCGACCGGTGCCAGGCGATGTCCCAGTGCAAGCCGATGACGATGGCCGCCGAGGCGAACATGACGACGGGCACGGTGATTTCGAGCGCCAGCCAGCGGGCCAGACGCGCGGAACTGCCGCCGGCGAGTTCGGCGGTTTCGGATTCAGAGGCGAGCAGTGAGGTCGTCACGATGACTTTCGGTCCCGCAAGGTTAGGGTCCGTACGGCGACCGGTCAACCATTCGGTTCCCCGGTCATGGTGCCGCACCGGCCCCGGCCTTAACGTTGCAGCGTGACCGCGTTTCCACTGGCCGACATCCGCCCCGCGTTCCACGCGGCCGCCATCGCGTTCGTGCCGGACCTGGCCGCCGCCGGTGCCGGGGTCTGGGCCACGCTCGAGGCGATCGTCGCCCAGGCCCTGGCCGACCGGCCCGCCACCGTGGTTCGCCAGCTGCGCCTCTTCGTCCGCGTCGTGGACCTGCTGAGCCGGCTCCGGTACGGACGGTCGCTCGTCCGGCTCGACGTTGCCCGCCGGGCGGCGCTGCTGGCGGCTCTGGAACGGGCCCCGGTCCTGCTCCTCCGCCGCGGCGTCTGGGGCCTCCGGACCCTCGTGCTGATGGGCTACTACACGCAACCGGCGATCGGCGCTTCCCTCGGCTACGCCGCCCACGTGAACGGCTGGGCCGACCGGCGATGACGACCCGCCGCTACGACGTGGTGGTCGTCGGTTCGGGCGCGGGCGGCGGAACGGCGGCGGCGCGGCTCGCCCCGCTGGTCGCGGCGGGACGGTCGGTGCTGGTGCTGGAGCAGGGTCCCCGGTTCCGGGACGACGACTTCACCGGCCGGGAACTCGACATGGCCGGCGCGCTCTACGCCGACAACGGCGGGTTCCTGACCGCCGACGGAACGATGACCCTGGCGTTCGCCCGCGGCTACGGCGGGTCGACGATCGTCTACACCGGAACCTCGCTCACCGCACCGCGCCGGGTAATCGAGCGGTGGAACGTTCCCGGCCTCGACCACGCGGACCTGGTGGCCCGCTCCGGGCGGTATGCCGAGCAGAATGGGGTTCACCTGCTCGCCCGCGACGAGATCAACGACAACAACCGGCTCTTCGCCGAAGGCGCTGCCAGGGCAGGGTTCCACGCCGAGCAGTTTCCGCTCAACCTCGCGGGCTGCCGGGGCTCCAGCCTCTGCAACCTGGGCTGCCCGAACGGAGCCAAGCAGGGGACCCATCGGGTGCAACTGCCCGCGGCCGAACGGGCCGGCGTCGAAGTCGTGACGCGGGCGGAGGTGCTGCGGCTCGGTGAGCAAACCCTCGAGGTCCGGGTCGGTGCCCGGCCGGCCGGCGGCAAGGGAGCGGAGTCCGAATGGGCTCCAGGCGAGTACCGGATCGCCGCCGACCACGTGGTCCTCGCCGCCGGCACCCTCGGCACCCCGCCCCTGCTGCTGCGTTCGGGGCTCGCCGGACTGCCGGCCCGCCTCGGCGAGGGCTTCACGGCCCATCCGGCCCTGATCCTGGTCGCCGAACACGGTGCCCCGATCACGAACGACGTGGGTCACCCCAAGAGCTACTTCGTCGATCACGCCGAAGCCGGCGGGTACGTGCTGGAGACCTGCATGTACTTCCCGTTCGTGACCGCGAAGAACCTCACCGGGTTCGGCACCGAGCACACGGCGATGATGCATGCCTTCCCGCGGCTCCAGATGATCCTGGTGCTCGCCTGCGACCGGGCCGTGGCCGGCAACCGGATCGCGGTGGACCGGGCCGGCCGGCCCGTGGTGCACTACCGGTTCACCGAGCCCGTCATCGAGTCGCTGGTGCGCGCCACCCGCACGTCCGCCCGGATCTTCTTTGCGGCCGGCGCCCGGCGGGTCCATGCGCCGATGGCGGAGCCCCGGATCATCGAGGCGAACGACGCGGCCCGAATCGACTCGCTGATCAGCCGGCGCCACTTCCGCACCGGGACGGTGTCCGTGGCCTCCGCCCACCTGATGGGTGGCGCCGGCATGGGGCACTCGGCCGCGGACTCGGTGACCGACGGGTGGGGCCGGGTCCACGGGCGGCCGTGGCTCCGGGTGGCGGACGCGAGCCTCTTTCCGGACGCCCTCGAGATCAATCCCTACCTCACGATCATGGGCCTGGCCGACCGGGTGGCGGACGGTCTCCTGGCCGATCTGGGATCCGGCTCCTTAGCTTCCCGACCGTGACGACCCGCACCGGTGCCGCGCTCGTGGTTCGCGCTCTCGAGGACGAGGGGATCCGCCTCGCGTTCGGCATTCCCGGCACCCATAACATCGAGCTCTACGACGCCCTTGCGGAGTCCGAAACCATCCGGACGGTGCTGATCACCGACGAGCAGAGCGGCGGGTTCATGGCGGACGCCGCCTGGCGGGTGAACGGGGAGCTGGCCTGTCTCAACATCGTGCCAGGCGCCGGTTTGACCCACGCGATGTCCGGAATCGCGGAGGCGTACCTGGACGGAATGGCGCTCCTGGTGCTCGGCTGCGGGATCCGGCGCGACGAATCGGCCCGGGCCTACCAGCTCCACGATGTGGACCAGCTTGCCATGGTGGCGCCGGTCTGCAAAGGCACCTTCCGGCCGCTCACCGGCGAGGAGATCTACCCCGCCATCCGGCAAGCCGCCGCCCTGGCCCGCGCCGGGACCCCGGGTCCGGTGATGGTGGAGATTCCCGTGAATCTCTATCTCACCACCCATCACGCCGGCTCCCTCGAGACCGTCCCGGCCCCGGCGGCACCGCTGCCGGAGCCGGCCGACCTCGACCGGGCGGTGACCCTGCTCACGGCCGCCGGCGCCCGGCCCCTCCTCTACCTCGGCTGGGGCGCCGCGGGGGCCGGCGACGACCTGGTCCGGCTGGCCGAAACGTTAGGCGCCCCGGTGGCGACCACGATCACCGGCAAGGGCGTCTTCCCGGAGTCGCACCCGCTGTTCCTCTGGAACGGGTTCGGCGCCGCGGCACCGCCGTTCGTGCGCCGGGTGGCGGACGACCGGACCGTGACGCTGGCCATCGGCTGCCGGTTCAGCGAGGTCGGTACCGGGAGCTACAGCTGCCGGCCCCCGGGGGCGCTGATCCACAGCGACATCAACCCCGAGGTATTCGACCGGGTCGAGCCGGCCGCGGTGCGCCTGCCGGGCGATGCCCGGCTCGTGGTCCGCGCGCTGCTCGAATCGATGAGCGGCCGGGCCGACCGGCCGGACCCCGAGGCCACCGAGGCGATTGCCACCGGCCGGCAACGGCTGGCGGAAGGGCGGACGGGGCGGCCGAATCCGGACCGGGTCACCCCGCATCGTCTCTTCGCGGCGCTGGCGCACCGATTGGGGCCCGACACCGTCTACTCCACGGACAGCGGGAACGGGACCTTCCTGGCGATGGAGTCGTTGCTCCTCGACCGGCCCGGCCGGCTGATCGCGCCGGTGGACTACTCCTGCATGGGGTACTCGGTCCCGGCCGCGATCGGAGCCAAGCTGGCCCGGCCCGACCTGCCGGTCGTGGCCCTCCCGGGCGACGGCGCGTTCCTGATGACGGGCCTCGAACTCCTCACGGCGGCGAATCAGGGCGCGGCGGTGGCGGTGTTCGTGCTCCGCGACCGCGAGCTCGCGCAGATCGCCCAGTTCCAGCGGACGGCGATGGGCCGCACTCCGGCCAGCCGGCTGCCGGACTATGACGTGGCGAGTCTGGCCGAGGCGGTCGGTATCGAGTGGCTCCGGCTCGACCGGGACGACGACATCGAGCAGGCGGTTGAGTTCGCGGCCCAGGTCACAGGCGCCGGCAGGCCGGTGTTGATCGACACCGCGATCGACTACTCGGAGCCGACCTGGTTCACGAAGGGCGTGGTCCGGGCCAACCTGGGGCGGTTGCCCCTCAAGGACCGGCTCAGAATGATCGGCCGGGCGGTGACCCGACGGCTTACGTCTTGAGGTTGCCGACGGCGGCGGTGAGGCGCTCGCCCGCCTGGGCGAGCTGAGCCGACGACGCCGTGATCTCCTCGGTGGCGGCATTCAGTTCCTGGGTGGCCGCCGCCATCTCCTCCGCGCCCGCCGCGTGCAGTTCGACGCCGGTGGCGAGTTCCCGGGTCCGCAGGGCGATCCCTTCCACCAGCGTCCGCACCTCGCCGGCCGCGCGCGACACGCCGCGGGTCCATTCGTCGATCGCATCGGCCTCCTGGGTCACGCTCCGGAGACCGTCCACCGCCGCGGCCGAGGCATCCCGCGCCTGGATCCCGCCTCGGGCCAGCCGCTGCATCCGGTCCCGGGCCGCGGCGACGCGCTCCATGATGAGCCGCACGGTGTCGCTGGTGGCGGCGGCCGTCTGGGCCGCCTGCGAGGCGAGTTTGCGGACCTCATCGGCCACCGTGGCGAAACCCTCGCCCTCCTCGCCGGCACGAGCCGCCTCGATCGAGGCGTTGAGAGCCACCACCCGCGTCTGCTTGGCGATGTCCCGCGATTGGTCGAGCAGCCGCTGGATTTCCGCGGCCGCGGCGCCAAGGGCGTCGGCCTCCTCTACGCCGCGGGCCACTTCGTTCGAGAACGACTCGAGCGCGGCCGCACTCTGGGCCAGCCGTTCCTGGTGATTCCGCGCCAGAGCTGCAAGTTCGGCGTTTCGCTCCGCCGCCCGGTTCGCGCCCCCCGCGACATCCTGGGCGATGGCAAGAATCCGGTTGGCGTCCTCGGCCACGTTGCGAACCAGCGCGGCCTGGCTGATGGCCCGATCGGTGAGTTCGGACGTCGTGGTGGCAACATCCTCGGTCGTGCCGGACACCTGGAGCGTCGCCTGGGAGATCTCGTCCGCCAGGCTGGCGGAATCGGTGGCGGCCCGCTGGATCGCATCCACCAGCCGGCGGAGTTCGAAAACCATCGACCGGACGGCGTCGGTGAGCGGTCCGCCGCCGATCATGTTGACCTGGGGTTCGGTGACCCGAAGGTCGCCCTTGGCGAGCCGGGCGACGATCTGCTCGGTGGCGGCGAGGGGGCGGATCACCATCCGGAGAAACCACCGGTCCACGATGCTGACGACCACCAGCGCCACCACCGCGAACCCCGCCACCACCAGCCACTTGGGCCACCGGGACTGGGCCTCGAGAATGGCCCAGACGATGGCGCTCAACACCACCACGATACCGAGACCGGCCAGCTGGAGCCGCCGGGTCAGAGGGTGGATGGAGGCCATGGCTGAAAGGTAAGGCGGGAGGCCCCTATATTCTCCCCCCATGACCTACGATCCCGCAGCCGTCGAATCGAAGTGGCAGACCCGCTGGGCGGAGCGGCGCACCAACGAGCCCGATCTCGACCGGGCCGAACGGCCCTTCTACAACCTGATGATGTTTCCCTACCCCTCCGCCGAGGGGCTGCACGTGGGGAACTTCTACGCCTTCACCGGCGCCGACGTCTTCGGCCGGTTCATGCGGCTGCGGGGCCACACCGTCTTCGAGCCGATCGGGTTCGATGCCTTCGGGATCCAGAGCGAGAACTTTGCCCTCAAGGTCGGCACCCACCCCGGGACCCTGATTCCGAACAACATCCGGAATTTCACCCGGCAATTGCGCCAACTCGGCGCGATGTTCTCCTGGGAGCGGGTCCTCTCGACCACCGATCCCGATTACTACCGCTGGACCCAGTGGCTGTTCCTCAAACTCTACCATGCCGGGAAGGCCTACCGCGCGTTGGCCGCCGTCAACTGGTGCCCGAGCTGCAAGACCGTCCTCGCCAACGAGCAGGTCGAAGGCGGTCATTGCGAACGATGCGGCACTCTGGTTGAGCAACGGCGACTGGAGCAGTGGTTCTTCCGGATCACCGACTACGCCGAACGGTTGCTCGCCAATCTCGACGACCGGACGAAGATGGACTGGTCCGCCACCACGGTGGCGGCGCAGCGGAACTGGATCGGGCGCAGCACCGGAGCCGAGATCGATTTCCCGGCGGCCGGCAGCGCCATCCGGGTCTTCACCACCCGACCTGACACCGTCTTCGGCGCCACCTTCATGGTGCTGGCGCCGGAGCACCCCCTGGTGGCCGGCCTCACCACCTCGGACCGCGCAGCCGCGGTGCGCGAGTACCAGCGCGCCGCGGCGGCCAAGGACCTGGTCTCCCGCAAGGTGGGAGACAAGGAGAAGACCGGCGTCTTCACCGGAGGCTACGCCACCAACCCGGCCACCGGGGAGTCGATCCCGGTCTGGATTGCCGACTACGTCCTGATGGACTACGGCACCGGGGCAATCATGGCGGTGCCCGGACACGACGAGCGCGACTTCGAATTTGCCCAGCGGTTCGGTCTCCCGATCGTCCGGGTCGTGGCCGGCAGCGGTGACACCGCCGCCACGCCTCTGACCGAGGCCGTCGTGGATCCCGACGGCGGCCGGCTGGTCAACTCGGGTGAGTTCAGCGAGCTCCCGGTGGCGGAAGGGTTCACCCGGATCGTCGGTTGGCTCGAGTCGAAGGGCGCCGGCCGGAGCGTGGTCCGGTTCCGGCTCCATGACTGGTGTATCTCGCGCCAGCGGTACTGGGGCCCGCCCATTCCGATCATCCATTGCGACGGCTGCGGCCCAGTGCCGGTCCCCGAAGCGGACCTCCCGGTGGTCCTCCCTCAGATCGAGGACTTCCGCCCCGACGACTCAGGCATCTCGCCGCTGGCCCGGCACGAGGAGTGGTATCACGTGCCCTGTCCGGCCTGCGGCCAGCCCGCCCGCAGGGAAACCGACGTTTCGGACAACTTCCTCGACTCGGCCTGGTACTTCTACCGCTACCTCACCACCGAGTTCGGCGACCGGGCCTTCGACCCCGCCCGGCTCGCCCGGTGGATGCCGATCCCGATGTACATCGGCGGGAACGAGCATGCGGTCCTTCACCTGCTCTATTCGCGGTTCATCGCAATGGTCCTGCACGATCAGGGCATCGTCGGGTTTGAGGAACCGTTCCGGCGGTTCCGGGCCCACGGCCTGATCATCAAGGACGGGGCCAAGATGTCGAAGACCAAGGGCAACGTCGTCAACCCCGACGAGTTGATTGCCCGATGGGGCGCGGACACGCTCCGGCTCTTCCTCATGTTCCTCGGCCCCTTCGAGGAAGGCGGCGACTTCCGGGATGCCGGCCTCGCCGGCCCCCGCCGGTTCCTGGAGCGGCTGTCGGACCTGGTGAGCCAGTGCGCCACCCGCACCCTGACCGGCGACGAGATTCACCGGGACATTCTGATCAAGTGGCACGCCACCAAGAAGAAAGTCACCGGCGACCTCGAGACCCTCGGCTACAACACCGCGATCGCCGCGATGATGGAGCTGCTCAACGCGATGCGCGAGAGCAACTGCGCCGAACGGCAGATCGTCAAGGACATGGTGGTCATGGTGGCCCCGTTCGCGCCCCACTTCGCCGAGGAGTGCTGGGAACGGCTCGGGTACCCGACCTCGGTCTTCGAGGCGAAGTGGCCCGCCTGGGACGAGCGGCTCACCCAGGAAGAGTCGGTCGGCGTGGCGGTCCAGGTAAACGGCAAGACCCGGGGAACGGTACGGGTCGGGCGGGGCTCGCCGGAAGCGCTCGTCTTGCAGAGAGCGCAGGCGGACGATACCGTCAAGCGGTTCCTCGACGGCAAATCCCTCAAGAAAGTGATCTACGTGCCGGACCGCCTCATCAACCTGGTCGTCGGCTGAGCATGGGCATCGTTCGCGAAGCGCGGCTCCGGCCCGAGTATTCCCATCTCTATCCCGAGCTGCCCCCGGACACCTGGATGGCGGCCACCGAGGTGGGCGCCACGATCCTGATGTCCCAGCTCCGGGCCATGCGGCCCGTGTCGCTCGGCGACCGATTGCTGCCCGAGGAGCACTTCGAGTTCCGGGGCGGCGCCGACCGCGGCTTCAGCAGTGGGCTCCGCACCCGGCGGAACGATCCGGGCCCGGCGCACCACCAGCACTGACCGGCCCCCCGGCCCGCACGCCAGGACCACGGCGTCGGGACCGGGCCACCCCCAACCACCCGCCAACGAAACGAGCGCCGGTCCCGCCAGGAGGCAGGGCCGGCGCTCGATCGATCGGGTAACCCGAGCTAGAGACCGAGACCGATCAGCAGCAGGACGCCGACAGGCTCGAGCAAGCCGCCGAACACCTCCAGCACGCCGCCCGCGAACGCGACCACGTGACCGAGGACCGCCATTTCGGCATTGGTGAGCTCGCGGCCGTTCTCGCCGGCCACGGTCGGCGAGCCCACGGGACCCGTGATCGTGGCAAAGAGGCTGCCGTTGTAGGTAACGCTCGCGTCCACGACCCCGGCCGCCACATCCGCCTCGAGCACCAGCACGTCCGCGCCCGACGTCACCTTGAGGTCGTAGCTGCCGTCGCCCGACTGGCTGCCCGCCGTGCCGGCGAGGGCCACCGTCACCGCGAAGTCCTTGCTGGGCACCTCGAGATGGGCGTCGATCGAAGCCGGACCGCCCTGCCAGAAGAGCTGGCCGTTGGTGGTGATGTCGAAGTCGACCTGCTCGGTCCCGTTCGAGATGAACCCGTCAACCGCCACGGTGGCGTTTGCCACCGAGCCGCTCAGGGCGAACGCGTACTCGAGGTAGGTGATGCCGCCCGAGACCACCCGCAGGGTGAGACCGGCGCTCGACGAGCTGCTCGACTGGGCGTCGATCAGGTCGGCGTAGCCGGCCTCGGTCGAGGTCGGATGATCGTTGGCGTCGAGCTGGTAAAGGATGAAGCGAACGCCGTTGGCCGGGGCGCCGGTCCGGGCGGGATCCACCACATAGGTGCCCGAGGCCTGGTGGTAGACGTAGGTCTGGCCGAGGACATCGCCCCCGATGACCGGGACGAACGCGGCGTTTACCTCGGGCCGGACGATTCCGGCCAGCGTCCGAACGGCCGATACCAGCCGGTCTGGCCCGGTGGCCGAGGGGGCCTGCGATCCGCTGATCGACGCGCCCAGTGCCCCGAAGCTCCTGATCACCGGCGCCGTCGTGGCCTGCTCGACGACGGCCAGGCCGGCCTCGACCTTGGCGGCGTCGAACGAATTCTGGTTGGGGCCGGTGCCGTCGGAACACGCCGCGGCAAGGCCGAGTCCCGCCATAGCGGCGAGTCGGGTCATGATTTTCATCGCATTCCCTCCTGGTTGTTCGGTGTTGCGTCTCCGTCCTGGGAATCCTCGCCCTTGCCGTCGCGGATGGCGCGAAGCCGAGTCTGCTGCTCCGGGGTGAGGATGTTCTTGATCCTGATCAGCATCACAAGCTGCCGCTTCTTCACCTCGTTCTCGGTCCGGAGCACGAGGTCCACCTTGGCGAGGGCGGCCGCTTCGTCCACCACGCCCTGCTCGAGAAGGTCTACCAGGTCGATGGCCGGTTCGGCCATGTCGAGCTGGAGCGGCACCAACTCGGCCTGGATCGTCTTCACCACGTCGAGAATCCGGGTCCGCTGCTGGCTGCTGAGCCCGATGTCGCGGGCCCGCTGCAGCACGAGCTGTGGATCGAAGACCGCCTTCTCGAACCGGTCATCCTTCTTTTCCTGGGCCGCCGCGGGACGGGCGGCGAGGACCGCCACCGCCGCGAGGACGAGCCATCGAGCCTTCATAGGGAGCTTCCTTTCGAGCCCACGGTCGGGAACCAGTCGGTCGCCGAGCCGATGGAGGGCACCGTTTCCAGAGTTTCCGCACCCAGCACATCGAGGAGAAAGTCGGTCGGCATCCGGAGATCGACCGTCGCCGCGGCCGGGACCGCGGGTTGCCGCTCGTACCAGACCACCCCCGCCACCGCCGAGGCCGTCACCGCCAGCGCGGCGAGCCAGCCGATCCGCCGGCCCGCGGGGCGCCGGGCGGTCCCGCCGCGCACCCGTTCGAACGAAGGGATCCAGGCGCTGTCCCGCCGCCGGGCCTCGGCGAACAACTCCCGCAGGTCGTCGTCGCGTTCCGTCATGCCACCGCTTCTCCCTCCGCCATCAGTTTCCGGAGGCGGCTCTTGCCGCGCTCGTAGTGCGTCCGAGCCGTCCCGATCGGCAAGCCGATCACCTGCGCCGCCTCCTCAATCGTCATCTCCTGGTAGAACACCAGGTGGAGCACCTCCGATTGCCGGGCCGAGAGCCCGGCGAGCGCCCGCTTGAGCCGGTCCAACCGCGGGTCCTCGCTTCCGACCGCGGCGGGCAGTGTCTCCGGGGGCTGCTCCCGCCACCACCGCCCCAGCCGGGCCGCGTGCTGCCACCAGCGCCGCCGGTGCTCCTGCGCGGTGAACCGGATGACCCCGAACAGCCAGGTCCGGAACGTGGAGCGCCCTCCGTAGACGGCCCGCCCGTCGAGCACCTTGAGGTAGGCCTGGTGCAACACGTCCTCCGCGTCCGCCCGGTTGCCGTCGCAGCAGCGCACCGCCCAGGCAAACCCCGGCGCATGGACCCGTTCCAGCTCGCATTCGAGTTGCTGTCGATCCATGCCGGGCCGCGCGCTCCCATGGGACACCGTCGCTTCGGTATTCATGGGTGCCGCCGGCCCCCGTCCCGTAGGACAGGGGGCCGTTTCAGCGTCCGGCAGGGGGCAGGTCCCGGGGAAGGAGCCCGAGGGCAGTGGCGACGGCGGGGTCCGCCAGGAGGCCGAACCGCACGGCCTCGGCGGGGGTACCGATGGCCGCGACGAGCCGGGCCAGCTCGGTATCGAAGTAGGCCCGGTGCCGGACCATGGTCCGGCGCGAGAGGCTCAAGCCGGCGGTCCGGAGCCCGGCCCGGAGGCGCTCGAGCTCGTCCCGGGTCAGGCGGGCCGAATCGGCCGCGGTGCCCTGCCCGACCCGGGCTCGGGCGAAGGCCAGCAAACTGGCCGACACCACCGGCATCCGGGCCTCGAGGCTCCGGAGGACGGCGGCCGTCCAGGCGGCCGGCTGAATGGCGGAGTCGGGCCGGAGCCCGCCGACCAGCAGTTCCCCGCCCGGGCCCTGCCACCGGCCGGTGGTGAGGCGGACCGCAATGCTGTCGCCCAACGGGATCGTGGTCTGAATGAGACCCTTGCCGAAGGTCCGCTCGCCCACGAGCCAGGCGCGGCCGTTGTCCCGGAGCGCGGCGGCAATGATCTCGGCGGAACTCGCGGTGTTCCGATCGACCAGGAGGGTCAGCCGAAGCCGGGGATAGGCTTCCGGATGGGCCGAGGCGTAGCCCCACCGGAGCCGTCGCTTCGACACGGTGCCGATCTGCTTGCCGCCCGGAAGGAAGATGTCGGCGATCCGGAGCCCCTCGTCGAGCCGGCCCCCGCGGTTGCCGCGGAGATCGATGATCAGGCCGGAGAGTTCCCAGGCCCGCAAGGAACTCAGGGCTTCGCGGACCTCGTTGCCGGCTTCGTCAGACACGGTGCGCAGCGCGAAGTATCCGACCGAATCGGACAGGCGGACGACCGAGCCCACCGCGGGCAAGCGACCGGCCGTGGCTGCCAGCGTCACCTCGGTGGGCACCGAATCGCCGGGCGACTGGAACCGCACGGTGACGTTGCCCTCGGCGTCGGGCCGAAGGGACGCCGCGGCCCGACCCGCGTCCCACCGGCGGGCTGGGCGGCCCCCGATCTCGAGCACGAAGTCGCCGGGGCGGATACCGGCCCGGTCCGCCGGGGTCCCGGCCACCACGTTGGCGACGTGAAGGCCGGTGAGCCCCGACTCGACCGTCAGGCCGACCGTCTCACCGCGACCCCGGAGCATGTTGGTGTAGCCGCGGAATTCCTCGGGCCCGAGAAAGGCCGAGTACGGGTCGCCGAGGGTGTTCACGACACCCTTGGCTGCCTTGACGTAGAGCTCGTCGTCGGAGAGGGAGTCGACGAAGTCGGACCGGATCGCGCGAATGACGTGGTCGAAGACGGCGGCCGTGGCGACCGGCCGGCGAGCCGCCCGGTTGCGAGCGGTGACGGCTCCGATCCCGGCGGCGGCGCCGAGCCCGAGTCCCACGACGAACACCAGCGAAGTGCGCACTCCAGCCGTCATGACCACCTCGGTTGCAGAACCGGTGCCAGTTCCGGTCCTCGTTCCGCCGGCCTGATATTCGCCGCCATCTCCGCGATTCCACAAGGGACCGATGGACACAGCCCCGCGGGGAGACCAATATTGACGACGCCGAGACCCCGGAAAACGTTGCACCGCCGGGCGTTTCGCGAAGCCCCGCCTGGGGCCGCCGCCCGTAGCCCCGGACCGAAACCCGGCCATGACCGACCCACGTCACCCGCTGCTCGCGGACTTCCCGGTGGTTATCGGCATCGATCTCGCCTGGAGTGAGATGGATGCCTACCAGCATCTCAACAACACGGTGTATGTCCGCTACGCCGAGACCGGCCGGATCGCGTTCTTCCGGGCCGCCGGGTTCATGAGCGACAGCGCCCCGACCGGAATCGCTCCGATCCTCCATTCGATTCGGTGCCGATTCCGGATTCCGCTCACCTTTCCGGACCGGGTCCTGGTCGGCACCCGCGGGGACACGTTCCTCGAAGATCGATTCACGACCCACTTCCGGATCGTGAGCCTCAAGCACGACGCGGTGGCCGCCGAGGGCGACGGGATCGTCGTCTCACTCGACTACGGCACCGGCAGGAAAGCCCCGCTGCCACCCGATCTGCGGCGCCGGCTCGAGGCGCTGCACCAGCAAACCGGCTGAGGCCGGGCCGCGCCCGCCGGCCGGCCCCCGACCCCGCCCCCAACCCGAGAGGCACGATGGCTCGCCCGTTCGTTTTGCTCCTCACCGCTGCCCTCGCGGCCCCCGGCCAGGCCACCGCCCAGGCGGGATTCTCGCTGGAGCAGATCCGTTCGTACCCGTTCCCGAACGAACTCGTCGCCGCGGCGCAGGGGAGCCGAATCGCCTGGGCCATGAACGAGCAGGGCCTCCGGAATCTCTACGTGGCCGACGGCCCCGCCTTCACGCCCCGGCGGATTACCGACTATTCGGCCGACGACGGCCAGGAACTCACCAGCGTCGCGGTGAGCGCCGACGGGAAATGGGTGGTCTACGTCCGCGGCGGCGACCACGGCGGCAATTGGGACGACGCCGTCCCCGTCAACCCGACGTCGAGTCCGGTTCCGCCGAAGACCCAGATCTGGGCCGTCGCCTTCGACGGCGGCGAACCGAAGCTGCTCGCCGACGGCGACCTGCCGGTCGTCTCTCCCCGAAGCGACGTGGTGGTGTTCTCGCGGGGCGGCCAGCTCTGGACCGTACCGATCGACGGCAGCGCCGCCGCGAAGCAGTTGTTCAGCGCCCGCGGATCGATCGGTTCGCCGACCTTTTCCCCGGACGGCGCCCGCCTCGCCTTCACCTCCGCCCGCGGCGATCACACCATGATCGGCGTGTTCACCAACGGCACCACACCGATCACCTGGATCGATCCGTCATTCAGTCACGATCGGTCGCCCCGCTGGTCGCCGGACGGGAGCCGGATCGCCTTCGTACGCACCCGCGGCAGCGGCGGCGCCCCCGACTCGATCCTGGCGCGGCGGCACAACCCATGGTCGATCTACGCGGCGGACGCCGCCACCGGCCGCGCCACGCTGCGGTGGACCGCGCCGAAGACGCTCCGGGGTTCGGTGCCGTCAACCGACGGCGGCACCAACCTGCACTGGGGCACCGGACGGATCGCCTTCCTGTCCTACCAGGACGGCTGGCCCCATCTCTACTCGATGGCGGAAACCGGCGGCGAGCCGCTGCTCCTCACGCCGGGCCGGTTCATGGCCGAGCACATCAGCATGTCGCCGGACGGACGGTGGCTGGTGTTCGCCGGAAACACCGGGCCGGATCCGCTCGACCTCGACCGCCGGCACGTGGTGCGGGTACCGATCGACCGCGCCGAGATGGAGGTGATGACGCCGGGAACCGGGCTCGAGTGGTCGCCCGTCGTGACCGGCGACGGCACCCTGGCGCTGCTCAGCGCCACCGCCGACCGGCCGCCCCTGCCGGCCGTCATGCCGCTTCAGGGCGGCAGGCCGCGGCTCCTGGCGGAAGACCGGATTCCGGCCGGCTACCCGTCAGGCCGCCTCGTGACGCCGCGTCAGGTCGTCTTCACGGCGCCGGACGGGACCCGGGTGCACGGCCAGTTGTTCGAACCGGCCGGCGGATCGGCCCGGAAGCCGGCAATCATCTACGTCCACGGCGGCCCGCCCCGCCAGATGCTCCTGGGGTGGCACTACTCGGACTACTACGCCAACGCGTACGCCACCAACCAGTATCTCGCGAGCCGCGGCTTCGTGGTGCTGTCGGTCAATTATCGCCTCGGCATCGGCTACGGGTACGAGTTCCACCAGCCGCCGAACGCCGGAACCGCCGGGGCGTCCGAGTACCAGGACGTCCGGGCGGCTGCGCTGTGGCTCGGGCGTCAGACCAACGTGGACGCGAGTCGGATCGGGATCTACGGCGGCAGCTACGGCGGGTATCTCGTGGCCCTGGCCCTCGGCCGGGATTCTCGGCTGTTCGCGGCCGGGGTGGATATTCACGGCGTGCACGACCGGACCATCGAGCGGACCCGGAACCTCGTGAGTCCGGACCGGTTTGAGCGGGCCCCCGATGCGGACCGGGCCAATGCGGTAGGGTGGCGTTCCTCGCCGGTGTCGTCGGTGCCCACCTGGCGGTCCCCGGTCCTGATCATTCACGGCGACGACGACCGGAACGTCCGGTTCAGCCAGAGCACCGATCTGGTCCGGCGGCTCATCGACAAGGGCGTGGACGTCGAAACGCTCGTGATCGTGGACGACACCCATCACTTCATGCGTCACGCCAACTGGCTGCGGGTGGGCGGGGCGACCGCGGAGTACTTCGAGCGGCGCTTCAAGCCGTAGGCGAGGGTGTCCCGGACGGCGGGTTCCCGGCTTCCCGGCCGGGGACCTTTTTCAGGAATTCGAAGCGGCCGAGTTCGCGGCTGTCGAGGACCCGGCGGCCGCCCCGGCCGTCGGCGTTCACCGTCTCGCAGTCGAGGCTCTGTTCGAGTACCAGGGTCGGAAAGACCTCGCCGTACCGGACCCGGCACTCGGCGGACTCCACCCGTGACCACGCCGGGATCCCCACCAGCTTGACGTAGCTCTCCTTGAGAATCGAGGTCGCCCGGTCGAGCATCAGCGTGCCCTCCCAGTCCGCGGACTTGAGGCCCGGCCGCGGCCGGAAGGCGAGCCGGACGCTGCCGCCCTTGGCCGTTTCGCCGCCGCCGTATTCGAAGCAGTGGTTCTTCTGGAACTCCTCGGTCGCCAGGTCCGCGACGGAGAACATCCGGAGCGGGTCCGACAACGGGCCCTTGGTCAGCACGTAACCCGCCCGATAGCCGCCCTCGTTCCGGCTGTCTGACCGGACCGTGTCCGCCCGGTTGATCGTCCTCGTCTCGCCCGCGACCGTCACGGTCGTGTGGAAACGATGGTATCGAAGCGGGTAGTCGTGTTCCAGGATCCGGACCCGCTCGGCGGCCTGCAGCGCCTGCTGCAGGAGCGGACGGACCGAAGCCGGCACGCCCCTGAGTCCCGGCTGACACCGGCCCTCGACCGCCAACTCCGGCAGCACGTACGCCGACCGCTGGAGCACGACCCGAATCGAACCGACCGAGTCCGGCACGACGACGTCCTGGGGCTCGTAGCCGATCTGGGCGACGTGAACCGTCAGCTCGCCGCGGGGGAGGTCGGTGAAGCGGAACCGGCCCTGAAGGGAGGAGAACTGGCGGTCCCGGCGCCCGGTGATCGATACGAGGGCGTAGGGAACCGCCGCCCCGCCTTCGGCGAGCACCAGACCATCGAGCGACCGGGCCTGGGCTCCCAAGGGGAGTGCGACGCCAAGGGCGAGCGCCCCGAGAAGGACCCCCGCCCCGAACCCCGCGTGACCGTCACGAAACCACACCGCTGCCCCACCGGAAGGTCACCAACTCCACATTACCGTTCGCGTGGCCCTCGGCGCAAGCGCGTTGCGGCGCCCCCGGGTTCGCCCCTCCGGGGGTCCGCCTAACGTCGAGGCTCGAGCCAGAGCAGATACTTCGTCTCCCGTTCCACGGCGGCCCGGCTGTAGACCAGCGGGAAGTACCGGTAGTTCTCCCACAACGGCAGCAGATTACCGTAGAACGGGCTGCCGGGCTGCCCGGACTGGCCCGGCACGGTCGTGGCGACCGAGTTGTCCCAGTCGGCCGTGTCGAAGATGCCGCGGTAGGATGCCCCGCTCGACTGCCGCCATCCCGGCCCGCCGGTCATGTTGACGGTCTGGTCGTCGCCGCCGCGAGAGGCGTTGGGCAGATCGAACGCTTTCGCGATCGGGTGCCGGAAGGTCGCGTGGTGGACCTCGCCGTAGCGCCAGCCGGCCGGATCGCCGGGGAGTTCCTTCCGGAGCTCGGCCATCGCCACCTCGAGCGCCTGGAGCACCACGCTGTCTCGCGTTGCCGCGGGCGTGGCACCGAACGTCCGGTCGGGCCGGGTCACGAGACGGATCACATGGCTGAGATCCCAGTCGCGGCGGCCCGGGCCGACCCCCTCGCCCAGGCGGGGCTGATACAGGAGCGGGCCGAGGGTCCGGATCCAGGCGCTGTAGATCAGCGGCTGGGCGGCATCCTTGCGCATGAGGAAGTCCCACCGGCCGAGCAGGTCGATCGCTTCGCCGGAGATGCCGCGCCGCTTGGCGGCGGCCACGAGCACCGGAACGAGCCGGCTGGCAGGAATCGAGAACTCGTCGTGCTGGAGCCGCTCGAAGTCGAGCCGGGTCCAGTTCTTCCGGGTGCCCAGGAGTTCGGCCAGACGGTTGGCGCGATACGGCGCCGCCCATTCGTAGTTCAGCTGATGCCGGTATCCCGGCGGCATGATGTTGTTGTTGGCCGTCGTGATGAACCCGCTCGGCGGGTTGAGCGTCTGGGGAAGCTCTGAGAACGGCAGGAACCCCTGCCACTCGAACCGGCCGTCGCCGGGCACCGGGAGCAAGCCGCTCCAGGAGCGGATCGGATTGAGCCCCGCCGCGATCCAGCCGATGTTCCCGTCCACATCGGCGTAGACGAGGTTCTCGGTTGGGAGCTTCCACCGATACGCCGCCGCCTTGAAGGTCCGCCAGTCGGTGGCGCGGTTGATCGAGATCTGGGCCAGGTATCCCGCGGTCCCCGGCTCGCTGCCGACAAACCGGATCACGAAACCGCGGGTCCCGTCGTGGTCCTTCGAGACGATCGGACCGTGTTCCGTGAACTCGAGATCGACGATCCGCGGCGCCTCCCCCTTCACGGGGATCGTGTCCACGATGACCCGCACCGGCTTCCAGCCGCCCTTGTTCCAGTAGCAGGTCCGGGTCGACGCGGTCGGACAGGGCCCGAGTTTCTCGACGTACACGTCCTGCTGGTCCATGCCCACGATCGTGAACCCGAAGGCGATCCGTTCGTTGTGGCCGCCCGCCACCCCGGGCACGGCGGGCTCCCCGGCGCCGATGACGTTCCAGCCCGGGCCGACGAGGTGCGTCATGTACCGAAGGGCGGGCAGGGTCACGGAGCGGTGCGGGTCATTGGCCAGGAGCGGCTTGCCGCTGGCGGTCAGCCGGCCACTCACGACCCAGTTGTTCGATCCGTCGAGCCGCGGATACGGAATCCCGCCGTACGACGCGGCGGCGGCACCGAGGGACCCGGTCTCGATCCCGGCGAGATCGAGGCCGGCGGCGGGATCCAGCAGCCGCACCGGATCAAGCGGGTAGAGTTGCTCGACCCGGGTCTTGCCGTAGGTGGCCACCATCCGGGCCCGGTTGACTTCGTCGAGCGCGTTGCCGGTCATCGACAGGGCCGCCATGCGCTGGAGGGGCACCCGGTCGTTCCACAGCTCCGGCCGGAAGCCGAGGAGCGCGAATTCGACCGGCGGGTTGTCGCGCACCTCCCGGACGTAGCCGTTCACCCCGGCCACGAACGCCTGGACGATCTGCTTCGTGTCGGCCGCGTAGCTCCGCCACTCCGCGTCCATGTCGCCGCGGTAAAGCAGGAGCCTGGAGAACTTGTCGCGTTCGACGAGATCCGGCCCGAGAACCTCCGCCAGCTTCCCTTCGCCCTGCCGGCGCCACATCTCCATCTGGAAGAGGCGGTCCTGCGCGGCCACGAAACCCTGCGCGAAGAAGAGGTCGGACACCGTCTTCGCATAGATATGGGGAATACCCCAGCCGTCGCGCCGGACCTCGACGGCCGAGTCGAGGCCGGCCACGGCCATCCGGCCTTCGATCCGGGCCAGCCGGGTCCGCGCCGAGTCGAGAAGCCCTTGGCCGCTCGCGGGCGTTGCGGCCGCGAGAGTCACCGCCATCGCCATCATGCCAGACCATCGGTTCATCGTGCCGTCCGCTCCTCGTTCCGGAGTTTCCGCTGCTCGCGGATCAGGTATGCGTGAATCGCGGCGGCGTCCGCCGGGCTGAGCAGGTCCGCAAAGCTCGCCATGCCGGACTCCGCGAGCTTGCCGCCCAGCACAATCGAGTCGAACACCGCATGCGTCTCGGCGGTCAGGCGAAACAGGTCGGGATACGACGACAGCTGGGCCTCCCCGCGGCCGCCGTGGCAGCGGGCGCACCGCTGGGCGGCCAGGCCGGCCCCGCGTGCCGCCGCGCTGTCGGTGTACCACGGGAACTCCGGCGGTTCCGGGGTGACCTGCGGCTGCCGAGCCGGCGGCAACGGCGTCGGGCCGCCACCGAGCTTGAAGGCGAGGATGCGCCCGTAGTTCTCGTATTTCGTGGCCGCGATCCCGGCGGGCAGCGCCGGGCTGACCGCCCCGCCGAACCCCGCGAACACCGCGACATATTGCTCGCCGTCGATTTCGTAGCTGACCGGTGCCGCCATGATGCCGGTCCCGGTCTGGATCTCATGCAGCTTCTCGCCGGTGTCCGCCCGGTACACCACCAGCGCGCCGGCCGCCGTACCCTGCACCACGAGGTTGCCGGCGGTAGTGAGGACCCCGCCGCCGCTCCACCACGCAGAACCGAGCGGAACCCGCCAGCGCTCGGTCTGGGTCACCGGATCCCAGGCAAGCAGAAACTCGCGGCTCTCCATCGACGGCTCGCCGCGAACGGCGGCCTCGAACTCCGCCCGCATCGCCGGTGTCACCACCATCGGCAACTCGGCGCTGGCCGCGAAGTCCTTGGGCAGATTCCCGAAGATGGCGCCGGCGCCCATGTTGGCGTCGCCCGGAAGCCACCGATATCCTGCCTCGCCGAACATCACCATGCCTTCTTCGCGCGCGGGGATGTAGACGAGGCCGGTACCGGGATGGTATGCCATCGGCTGCCAGTTGTGGCCGCCGGCCTGGGTCGGGAAGATGACCGCCGGGCGGTTGCGGTAGTCGCCCTTGCCCGTCAAGACCGGCCGGCCGCCCGAGTCGACCGCCTTGGCCCAGTTGGTGTAAACGAACGGCTTGGCCGACAACAGCTCGCCGGTGGCCCGGTCGAGGATGTAGAAGAAGCCGTTCTTCGGGG
Organism: Gemmatimonadales bacterium; assembly: GCA_050183815.1. Classification (GTDB taxonomy): domain Bacteria; phylum Gemmatimonadota; class Gemmatimonadetes; order Gemmatimonadales; family GWC2-71-9; genus SHZU01. Next base: position 34,042 of record JBFXAY010000008.1, read on the forward strand.
CCTGCATGATCACCGAACGGCGGCGCCCGCCGAGGTCGAGCTCGGCGAGGATCATGTTCTGGGTGGCCGTGTAGTCCCAGATCTCGCCCGGCGTGGTCTGGTAGTACCACTTCATCCGGCCGTCGTCCGGATTGATGGCGAGGATTGCCGTCAGGAAGAGATTGTCGCCGCCCGACGGGCTCCGGTGCCAGATCGGGTAGGGCGAACTGTTGCCGACCCCGACGTAGAGCAGGTTGAGCTCGGGATCGTAGTTCATCTCGCCCCAGACGGTCCCGCCAAGCCCGGACGCCCAGTCCGATTTCGGATCCCAGGTCTTGAGGGCGAGTTCCATCTCGGGATGTTCGGGCGGGCCGGCCGCCGGATCGCCCGGCACCGTGAAGAAGCGCCATCGCTGCTCGCCACTCTCGAGATCGTAGGCGGTGACGTAACCCCGGACGCCGAACTCCGCGCCGCTGTTGCCCACCACGACGACCCGGCCAGCCACCTGGGGCGGACCGGTGATCGTGTAGAAACGGTTCTCCCGATCGATGAACGTGTCCTGCTTCCAGATCTCGCGACCCGTGCCGGCATCGAGGGCCACCAGCTGCCCATCCAGCGTGGCGACGTAGACCTTCCCGTTCCAGACGGCGAGGCCGCGGCTCACCACGTCGCAACAGGCCCGGCGGCCGTAGCTCCCGTCGACGTCCGGATCGTAGCGCCACTTCTCCGCCCCGGTCTTCGCGTCGACGGCAAACGCGGTACCCCACGGTCCGGACACATAAAGCACGCCGTCGACGACGATCGGCGTCGCTTCCTGACCGTGCTCGACCCGACCCCGGTGCGACCGGGCCTGATACTCCCAGGCGAAGCCGAGCCCGGCGACAGAGGCCGTGTCGATCCGGGTCAGCGGCGAGTAGCGGTCGGCCTTGAACGTCCGGCCCAGCGCCAGCCACTGGCCCGGCTCGGACTCGGCCGCCCGATAGCGGGCGAGGTCGATCCGCCCGGGGCCGGTGTCGGTGCAGGCGGCGGCAAGGACCAGCATGGCGGCAGCCGGTGTCAGCGATGCGAGCCGGCTCCCACGACTCCGCATCGGGCCAGGGGCCCGGACAGTCGGCATGGGGAGTTCTCCCGATTGAATGGCGTGAGGTCCGTCGGGTCGCGACGGTTCCGGAAGCCTACGCCCTCACCGGATTGCATGGAAGGGGGAAGCTCCGGCATGCCGGCCACCGGCAGGCTGTCCGGGAGACCCCGCGTCGGCCCGTTCGCTTGCCCGCCCTCGAGCCGCCGGGTAAACTCGCCCGATGGACCCCACGCCGATCTCGCCCACGGTCGCCCAGGCCGCCCTCGACCGCCTTGCCGGCTTCCCCGTCGCCCAATTCGGCCACTACCCGACGCCGGTCGACGAACTGGCCCGGTTTCGGGCTGGCGCCGCCCTCCGCCAGCAGATCCTCGTCAAACGAGACGACGCCATCTCGTTCGGCTTCGGCGGCAACAAGGTGCGGAAGCTCCGCTACGTGATTCCACCACTGCTCGCCGACGGCGTGGACACGGTGATCACCTGCGGCGGGCTCCAATCGAACCATGCGCGGGCCACCGCCGCGGCGGCGACGGTGAGCGGCCTCCAGTGCCACATCATCGTCAACGGCACCGCTCCCCGGGACCTCACCGGCAACGCCCGGCTCAATCGGCTCCTCGGCGCCTCGGTCGACTACGTCACTGGGCGGGAGATGCGGCGCCCGGGCATGGAGGCCGCCCTGGCCCGGTTCGCCGCGGCCGGCCGCCGGCCAGCGATCATCCCCCTCGGCGCCTCGACCGCGCACGGCGCGCTCGGGTTCGTCGCGGCGGTCGGCGAGATGGTTGCTCAGGGAATTACGCCCGATGTCATCGTCCACGCCGGTTCGTCCGGCGGAACCTCGGCCGGACTGCTCGCCGGAGTGGCCCTTCACCGACTCCCGACCCGCGTCGTCTCCATCAGTGCCGACGACCCGCCGGCGGCCATCGAAGCGGAGATCCGCGAGATCACGACCGGGCTCGACACCATCCTCGACACCGGCGGCGCCATTTCAGCGGCCATCCGGCCCGAAATCGACGACGGCTACGTGGGCCCGGGCTACGGCGAACCCACGCCGGGTTCCACCGAAGCGCAACAACGGCTGGCCCGCGACGAGGCGCTGTTCGTCGACCACACCTACACCGCCAAAGCGGCGGCCGGCATGATCGACTACTGCCGTCGCGGTCTGATCGCCCCCGACGCATCGGTCCTCTTCTGGCACACGGGCGGCCAGGTCGCGCTCTTCGCGTGAGCGTTCGGCGACGGGATCGGGTACCCGGTCAGCGATCCCGAACCGTGAACGTCACGCCCTGCCGAACCAGCTGCCGGACCACTCTGCCCCGCACCCGGGCCGGGTGAAAGCGGGACGCCTCGATCGACGCCATGGCACTGGCCGCGAACGCCTCATGCGGTGACTCGACAACCTCCACCGACCCGCGCTCCACCCGGCCGAGGGTATCGACGACGAACTGCAGGATCACCCGGCCCGACAGCCCCGCCGTCCGAAGCAGAGCCGGATACGCCGGTTCGGGCTGCCATTCCACCGCGGCCGGCACATCCACGGACTCGGCCCGCCAGGGACTGTCGCCCACGGGCCCGGCGGCGGCGGGGGAACAGAACGCGCACCGGCCGGCGGGCGCGGTGACGAAACGGCCCGGATCGCCCGACGGGGTGGCGGTGACCGGCGGAATCCCGACCGGCACGTCTGCTGGCACGGCGAAGGACGACAGCTCGGTCGGCAGGTCCGGCGCGGCCGGCCCCGGTGCCGCGGCGGCGGACGCCGGCGCCGTCATCCGGCGCGGGGCCTCGGGCGGCAGGTAGATCCCGATATCGGCCGGCTGCGGCCGCGTCGGCGCCTCGGCCGCCATCCGGTGACCGGCGGCGACAGCCGCCGCGCCGACCGCGACGTGGAATCCCAACGAGAGCAAGCTCTGCGCGGCCCAGCGACGGGAACTCGGGGCGGACTCGATCAACTCGGCGAACATCGGTGCCTCGGCGGTTCGGGATACTTCCGAATGTCGGCCGCGGCGATGAACACGAAAAAACCGCCGGATGGCGGTTCGATGACAACCGGGTGAGGGATCGGCGTCGGCCGGGTGGCGTCCTCAGCCGGGTCGTTCGATGTAACTCCTGACCCGCCAACGGCGTCCCTGCTGATACAGCACCATCACAAAGGTCCCGGCGAGGTCCTCCGGCGGCTGGCCCTCGAGCCGGTAGCTGACCCGGCCGAGGTAGTAGACCAGGCCGCCGCTGGCGGTGAAGTCGATCAGTGACGTGTGATAGTTGCGCACCCTTGGCAGCCGGGTGGCGAGCGTGTCCGCGACCGCGTCGCGGCCCTGGACGTACCAGCTGCCGGGCGGCGAATAGAGCCCGTCCTCGGTGAACAGGCGGCTCAGCCGCTCGGCGTCGCCGCGGCGGTGGAGATCCTGCCATTCGCTGATGAGTTCCTTGACGTCGGTGTAGGTCGCGGCCAGGTACTCGGTCCGGGCCCGCCCCATTCCCGGGAGCTCGTCGCCGGGAATCTGCGCTGCCAGGTCCGCGGTACCGGCCAGACCCGCGAAGAAAAAGGCGCCCCACCGGAACCCGCGGAGCGCCACCGACGTCCGACGATTGAGCGATTGCATCGACCCGCGGAGTCTACCGCTGGCCGCGCCGCCGAACAAGCCAGCGGCCCGGAACCCGCCCGGGTCCGCGGGGCCTCACCCGGCCGCCGGCTTCTCCTGATACCGGAAGGTCGCGTAACCGACGATCATCCCGAGGATGGTCCCGGGCAGCATGATCTCCCAGTAGTAGGCGGGCTCTCCCGAAAGCTTCTGTGCCAGCGAAACCAGCCCGGCAAAGAAGAGACCGAGGACCCCGCCCCAGAGCACGGCCGAGCCCACCGTCCTGAGCCGGCGGCTCAGCCAGCCGATCAACGCCCCGACCAGCACACCCTTGAACACCGACCCTCCGACGATCCCGCCGATCTGCGGGGCGGTCTCGGGCGCGGAAATGAGGGCCGAGAGGCCGTCGAATACGCCCAGCACGCCGCCCAGCAGGAGACCGAGCACCGGTCGCTTCATTCAGAGCCTCCTTGAGGTGGACCCAACGGATACCGGGTCCGGCGCCGATTCTTTAGCGCCGGGCAAAGAGCAGCAGCAGGAGCCGCATCACGAGATACGCGAGGATCAGGCCGATGGCCGTCTGGTGCCGGGTCAGGAAGCGGCCCGCCCGCTCGTACCACCGTTCCCGGTACGCGGTGACCGCGCGGCCGTCGAGAAACCGGGCCACGTCGCCCGCCAGATCCTCCACCGTAGGGTATCGCCCGTCGGGACTGACGGCCATGGCCCGGTCCCGGATCGCCCGAACCGGGCGGGGAACGGGGTCCGGTCCGGCCAGCAGGTCGCGGAGGATCGCGCCTAACGCGAAGACGTCGGACCGCTCGTCAGCCTGCTCCGCCGCGCCGGCCTGCTCCGGCGCCATGTAGCCTTCGGTGCCCAGCACCGCACCGGGTCCGGTTTCGCCCGGGACGACGGACCCGGCGGCCGGAAGGGTCGGCGCCGCCCCCCGCACCTTCGCGACGCCCCAATCGAGCACCAGCACTTCGCCGAACGGCCCGACCATCACGTTGGCGGGCTTGAGGTCGCGGTGGACCACGCCGCGAGCGTGGGCAAACGCCACGGGCTCGGTGATCCGGAGAAAGAGCCGGAGCCGCTCCGCCAGCCCGGCGCTGGCCTGCGCGAAGTGGCGGTCGAGGCGGTCGCCCCGCACCAGCCGCATCACGTAGAACGGCCGCCCATCCTCCAGCCGGCCGACATCGTGCACCGGTACGAGCCCGGGGTGGTCCAGCCCGCCGAGGAGGCGGGCCTCCTGCTCGAGCCGGGCGGCCAACCCGGCGTCCGCCGCGAGGCCGCGAAGCACCTTCACGGCCACCGGCCGGTCCAGGAGCCGGTCCCGGGCCCGGTAGACCGAGCCCATGCCGCCCGATCCGATCAACTCGCCGAACTCGTAGCGCTCGTGTTCGAGTTCGGCGCGCGCGCCGACAGCGGCCAGGCGATCGAGCACGCCGTCGTCGAGCGCCATCAGCCGGTCGTTTTGCCGAAGAGGTCCCGCGCTTCCGCCTCGAAATCGGCGTCGTCGGCCGTTACCGCCCGAAGCCGGGCCAGGGCGGCCCGCCGGAAGGCCCGCCGTGCGCCGGCGAGAAAGTTGGTGATCTGGGTCTCAGGCACCTCGAACCGCCGGGCCAGCTCCGCGTACTTCGGCCGCTTGCCGTCGTCCGGCGGCTCGATGTCATAGGCCAGGAACACCGCGAGCGGCACCGGCTTGCCGCGCGACTCGTACTCCGCGGTCACGTCGGCCAGCGCTCCCTCGAACAGGGACCGGATCCACTCGCGACGGAAGAACTGGTCGGGATCCGCCGCCACGGCGCCGGCGTCGGCCCGGGTTTCGAAATCCGGGTCGATCGGCACCGCACGCAAATGCCCGCCCCGCTTCTGCCGTCCCTGCGCCTCGTGCCAGTTCGCGCCGAACCGATCGAGACAGACCCGCAGGAAGGTCCGGAACCGGGCCTTCGATGGATCGAACGACGCCAGCGTGTCCTTCTCGAGCGCCCGCACGAAGAAGTCCTGAGCGAGATCCTCGGCATCCTCCCGGTTCATCCGCCGAATGGCGCGCAGATAGCGGTAGACCGGCCGCCAGTAGCTCGCGACCAGCAGGTCGAATGCGGGACGGCGCCGCTCGGGATCGGCGGCGCCCAGCGCTTCGATCAGAGAATGACGGGTCGCGGGGAACCGCGGCGGCCCGCCGTCAGTGGAGTTGTGAGCTGAACCGGTCGAGGAACTCACGTTCGGCCTGCGAAAGACTCGCGATGCCCGAGGCGCCGATCTTGTCGAGAATCCGGTCCAGCTCCGCGCGATTGACTTCGTGGAGATTGTCCCGGCGGATCTTCGACCAGCGTTCGATGGCCTTGGTGGCGGACTCGAGCTTCGGGGCGCTTGGCCGGAGCGAGGACTGCCACTCCTTGAGCGGCCCCTGCTGGCGGCGCTCCATCCACTTGAGGTAGAGGAAGCCGCCCAGGAACCCGCCGAGATGGGCGAAGTGGGCGACGTTACCGCCCCGGCCGCCGGTCCCGAAGTAGAGCGACGCGACGGTCATGATCACGACCAGCCAGCGCGCTTCGATCGGGAAGACGCCCCAGATGTAGATCGGCTGGCGGGGCCAGAAGTAGGCAAAGCCGAGCTGGATTCCGAACACGGCACCGGACGCCCCGATCAGGACGCCGAAACCACCCACCGGCAGGGCGCTGAACGCCAGCCAGATGAGCCCGCCGACGATGCCGCTTGCCAGGTAGAGCCGGATGAAGTTCGCCCCGCCGAGGCGGGACTCGAGCACGGGCCCGAAGATGTAGAGCCCGAACATGTTCCAGAAGATGTGCCCGAAGCTGCCGTGGAGGAACATGTAGGTGATCAGCGACCACGGCCGCCAGAGCAGTCCCTGCGCCGACAGCGCGCCGAGCGCGGTGACGGCCGGCATCGTGCTCTGGAGCAGGAACGCCAGCGCGTTGGCCAGCAACAGGCGGAAGACCCAGGGCGTCACGACCGCGGCCGATGCTCGCTCGGGTAATCGACGATGTGCTCCCACTCCCCGGCATCCGAGCGGGCCACGACCGCCACCACGTTCTCGGTATCGCTCAGGTTGAAGACCTCGTGGGGCACGCCCGGCTCGATGAAGATGAAATCACCGGCCGCGTTGTCCACCTCATGGACCAGGCCATCACCGAACCGGTGCCGGACCCGGCCCTCGAGGATATAGAGCATCACCTCGAAGTCGACGTGAATGTGCGCGTAGGCGATGGCTCCGGGCGGCACGGTGGCCACGTTCATCGAGAGCTTTCGGGAACCGACGTTGGTCCCCGACAGCCCGGCCTTGTACTGAATGCCGTTCCAGGCCCGGCACAGGGCGCTCGACCGGAGCACATGAATCCCGTCGCCCCGCTCCGCGGGGGGTACTTGCTGCGTCGTCACTGCCGAATCCTCCTAAGAAACGACGCCGGGTCCACCCCGGCCTTTCCGGCAATCTAACCCGGAGCGGACCGCCCGGCCGCCCTAACGCTCGAGCCGGAAATCGGGGTCCGTCGCCGGCCGCTCGGCGGCCTCGGCCACGAGCCAGCCGGTCGCGTACATCCAGGCGGCCATCCGGGCCAGCTTCGCGGCGTCGATCCGGGAGGGCTCGTCCCGCGGCGTGTGATAGTCGGGGTGGAGCAGCGTGGTGTAGAAGAGCGCGGGAATACCGAGCCGGGCGTAGGGGGCGTGATCGCTCCGGAAGTACCAGCCCTCGGGATGCGACGGCCGGTCCCAGGCGGTATCGACCACGAACCGCCCCACCCTCCGGTTCGCCTCGAACGCCATGTCGGCCAGCGCTTGCGACGTTCGGTGCGGCGGCTGGACGCCGAGCAGGGCCGCGCTGTCCGGCGCGTTGCGGCCGATCATGTCGGCGTTGAGCACCGCCACGATCGACTGGCGCGGCACCACCGGGTGGGCGGCATGCCAGACGCTGCCGAGGAGGCCCCGTTCTTCGGCGCCATGCCAGACGAACAGCGCCGAACGCCGGCCCGGGCGGACCGCAAACGCCCGGGCGATCGCCAGCATCCCGACACTGACCGACGCGTTGTCGTCCGCGCCGTTCCAGATCGAGTCTCCGGCAACCGCGCCGCGAACGCCGTCGTGATCCTGGTGCCCGCTGAAGAGAACGTACTCGTCGCGAAGGCGAGGGTCCGAGCCGCGGACCCGGCCGACCACGTTGACCGAAGGATAGGTGAAGCTCTCCGCCGCCAGCTCGACCCGGACCGTTCCGCCACGGCGGATCCGTCGGCCCGCCTCCGCGGTGGCCCAGAGCAACGGGGGCGCCGTCGGCACCGGTCGCCCGGCGCCGGTTGAGTCGATCCCGTAGTTCCCCCGCATCCGCCCCGCGGCGCCGAACGCCCAGGCGGAATCCGCCGTCGCGTCGCTCACGAGAATGACCGCCGCGGCACCGCTCCGAAGCAGGGTCTGGCCGATCTCGCCGATCGCGGCGAGGACGTAGCGGAACGGCCGGACGCTGATTCCGGCCGGAACCGGACGCCGCGGTTCCCGCATCGTCGCGACGACCACCTTGCCCTTGAGGTCACGACCGGCGAGATCGGCCTCCCGGGCCTCGCCGACGTCGACGATCGGCCCCTCGACCCGCGCGTTCACCACCGTGAACGGCACGATCTCCCGCCCGAGGGCCAACGGCGCCCCGTCGAGCGCCACCACGCTCGCTTCGCTCACCCGGGTACGCCGAAGCGACCAGAATTGGAAAAAGGTACCGTCGTCACCCGCGGGCTCGAGGCCCGCCGCCCGAGCCCGCTCGGCGACCCACATCGACGCGGTCAGTTCGTCCACCGTCCCGGCCTCGCGCCCGCGGAATCGGTCGCCGGCGAGGATGTCGATGTCGGACCGGAGGTCCGCCTCGCGGATCGCGGACAGGCCCGGAAATTCTCCGGACGGCCGGGGCGAGGAGACGGCACCGCCGGCACAGGCGGCAACCAGCAGAACGCTGGCGGGCAGGAAGACACGCATCGCAAGGACCTCGTCGTTCGTCGGAGCGGACTCCGCCGCGGAGCCCCGGCCGAAACTAGCGGCCGAAGCGCCCCGGCGGAACGACGAGGCTCAGGCCCGGTTCGGCCGCGGCCGCGGCCACAACAGCGCGACGGCGAACACCACCGAGGTGAGAACGAACGAGACGAGCGGCGGTGGAATCCGGTGGCGGAAGTACCCGACGGCGAGCGCGGCCGAGACGATCAGGTTGACTGCCGCGAGGGCCCGGAGCCGGCCCGGCTCCGCCAGCCGCCAGCCCGCGACCAGGCCGAGCAGGGCCAGACCGGCCGTCAACACCGACATGGTGAGACTCAGCGCCTGCTGGATGTCGAACACCGATGGCGCCATCCCGAACCCCATGGGCGTCCGATAGTCGCGGCTGGCCGCGTCGAGCGCCTGATACGCCGCATCGGCCGGCGGCGGCTGCAGGTGCCCCATGGTGTGCGCGACCGCAACGAGCAGCAGCAACCAGCACCCGGTCAGATAGGCGCGACGGGCTCCGGTCACGACACCCGCTCGATTTCGCCGCCCATTCGGTCCCTGGGATCGCCGGCGGGACGCCGGAGCCGCTGCGCGCCGCCGATCACCGCGGCGAGCACGTCCATCGTCCGCACGAAACCGCCGCGGCGGCCGGCCCAGACGTCGAGCACGTAGCGCCAACCGATCCCGTACCCCTTGGCGGCCTTCGGGCCGAGGGCGCCGAGGTTTTCCCACCCGGTGTGCACCAACTCGAGCCGGGTGCCGGGGCCTTCGGCGCGGAAGGTCAACTCGACGTCCTGCGCGGTATCGGGTGAGCGGCTCGGATGCCAGGTGAATCGGACCCGCGCCGGCGGCTCCCACACCGTGACCTCCCCCCACTGGAAGCGGCGTCCGTCCGTGTGCTCCTCATAGATCCGGCCACCCAGCCGGCCCTCGAACACCACCGCCTTCACCACTTTGCCGCCCACCGAGTGGGTCCGGCTCGGCCACCAGGTTCCGATCTCCTGGGTGAACCGCCGGAAGGCGGCCTCCGGCGGCCACGGCACCACGATCGACCGGCGGACCGGCGGAATCGTCATCGGCTCCTCCTTCTGACGGGCGGCCGCGGGGCCGGCGCGGCCTCGGAAGCACGGCCATCGGCGACCGCCGGGCCCGCATAGGCGCTCAGCACATCGTCCCAGAGCGACTCGACGTACCGGCGCAGTTCGACGAGGCCATCGGGAACCGCCTGGTAGAAGCGCCGGGTGCCCTCCTGCCGGTGCGACACGAGCCGGGCTCGCCGCAGGACCCGCAGATGCTGCGACACGGCGGGCTGGGTGATCGCGGCGGCCCGGGCCAATTCGCCGACTGAGTGCGGTCGGCGGCGGAGCCGTTCGTAGAGGCGGCGTCGGGTGGGATCCGCGAGTGCCGTGAGGGTTTGATGATAGGCCATCACTTATATAATCGTACACTTATAAAGAATCGGCAAGGGCCCCGGCGGCGGACCGGACGAGTCCGTTTCAGCGCGGGCGGCGGAGCGCGGGACCCACTACCGAGCAGCGAGTCGAGCCGACCCCGTTCGGCCGGCTCCAGGGTCGCGTCGAGCCGCTGTCGGGTCTCCCGAGTCACGTCGCGAACCCGAGTACGTGCGAGTCAGAGCCACGGTATCCCGGTCGCCCGGCGCAACCGGGGAGCTACGTGCTCGTCCCCCTCGCCTTGCCCTGCCGCCAGGGTCGCGGCAACTTGCGCCTCGACCTCCACCTTCGACGGTCTTCATGCCGATCGTTCTCGCGATCGCGATTGCGCTGCTGATCGGTGCCGGCCTCTCGACCCAGGCCGGCGTCAACGCCTCGCTCCGGTCGGCCCTCGGCCACCCGTTCCACGCGGCCGTCGTGAACTTCGCCGTCGGCGGCGCGACGGTGCTCCTGCTCGCGATCGCGACGGGACTCCGCCCGCCCCCGGCGGGGCATTTCGCCCGCACCTCGCCGTGGATGTATCTCGGCGGCGTGATCGGGGCGCTCTATGTGTCCGGCGTGATTGCGCTGGCGCCCCGCCTCGGTGCGGCGACGCTCATGGCGCTCATCGTCACGGGCCAACTCGTGGCGGCCACGGTCATCGACCACTACGGCTGGCTCGGCTTCACCGTCCATCCCGCCGGCGGCCCCCGCCTCGTCGGCGTCCTCCTCCTCATCGCCGGGGTGGTGCTGGTTCGGCGCGGCTGACCGCCCGGCGAGGCGCCGGGCCGCTGGGCGACGGGCGGTAGCAGCGGGGGGTCCGGTTTTCCGATCGTTGGCTCCGACTCATCGCCCCGGGCGGTCGCATGTCGGAGCTGGTCCGCAATCTCGTCGGCGTCTGGCGCGGAGCCCGCCGCCAGCCGGTCTTCTCGCTCACCGTCCTGCTGACGCTCGCCCTGGGCTCGGGCGCCGCGCTGGCGGTGTGGAGCCTCCTCGACGGCGTCCTGCTCCGCCCCCTGCCCTATCCCGGCTCCGAGCGCTTGATCGGCCTCTGGTTCGAGTCGCCGAATTTCCCGGGCGGGCTGAGCCGGGTCCGCCAGTCCATCGGCACCTTCATCCATTTCCGCGATCGATCCCGTACGCTCGAGGCCATGGCCCTCGCGGAGCAGACCGCGGTCACGCTCGACCAGCGCAACGACCCCGTCCGGGTGGCCGCCGCCGTCGTCACGCCGGAGATCACCCGGGTCCTCGGCATCGCCCCCGTCCTGGGTCGCTCGTTCGGCGCCGAGGACAATGCGCCCGGCGCGGAACCCACCGCGGTGATCGGCACCGGTCTTTGGGCCGGCCGCTACGGTCGGGATCCGGCGGTCGTCGGGCAGTCGCTCGAAGTCGACGGCGTCTCCCGCCGGATCATCGGCGTCCTGCCCGCCGTCGATCGCTTCCCCGTCGACGGGACCACGATCTGGCTGCCGCTCGAGGTCGATCCCACCCGCCCGGCGACGGGTTTCATCTACACCGGCTACGCCCGGGTCGCCGCCGGAGCGAGTGCCGGCGACATCCGCACGGATCTCGAGCGGGTCCTGGCGCTGCTGCCGGAGGCCTACCCGCAGATCTTTCCGCAGGCCCTGTTCGATCGGCTCAAGATCTCGGTGCACCAGGTGCCGCTCCACGAGGAGACCGTGGGCGCCGTGCGGCAGCCGCTCCTGATCGTGGCGCTCGCCATGGGCGTGCTGCTGCTGGTGGTCGTTGCCAACGCCGTGACCCTGTTCCTCGTCCGGTCCGAATGGCGCCGGCACGATCTCGCGGTGCGGCTGGCCGCCGGGGCGGGGCTGCCGCGGGTCACGGCCGCGTTGCTCGTCGAGGGCTTCGCCTACTCGCTCACCGCCGGCGCCCTCGGCTTCGGCATCGCGGCCGGACTGCTGCGCTGGCTCCGCGGTCTCGACGCCGGGTTGATTCCCCGGCTCGCCGAGGTGGGCCTCGATGGGCGCGCGGTCGGATTCGGAATCGCCGTGGCCGCGGGAAGCGGCCTCGTCCTGGGACTGGTTCCGGCGCTTCGCCTCCGCGGTTTCGATGTGGCGGGCACCCTCCGGATCGGCGGCAGGTCGGTGAGCGGCAGCCGGGCAGCCGTCCGGCTCCGGTCGGCGCTGGTGGCGGGGCAGGTGGCCGCCGCGGTCGTGCTGCTGAGCGGCGCCGCGGTGCTGGTCCGGAGCTTTGCCGCGCTCCGCAACGTCGATCCGGGGTTCACCGCCGACCAGGTCCTCGGCGCCCGGCTGTTCGCGGCCCCGACCGAGTTCCCCGCCTTCGCCGACGTGCGGCGCTTCTATCTGGAAACCATTGACCGGACCCGGGCACTCGCCGGTGTCGAGGCCGCGGGCGGCGTGTCGTTCCTGCCGCTTCGGGACGGGCGGATCTTCTACCCCTACGAAACCGAAGGCGCCGGGCCGGACGAACTGCCCAATCCCCGCCTCACCAAGATCGTGACGGACGGTTACCTGGAGGCGATGCGGATCGGCGTGGTCGGCGGCCGATCGTTCACCCGCGACGACCTCGAGCAGGCGAGTGACGCCGTGATCGTCAACACGGCGTTCGCGGCCGCGCATTGGGGCTCGGTGGACGTCATCGGCAAACGGATCCGGCAGTCGGGCAGCGGCGGCGGGCAGGCGGGCAACTGGCTCACGGTCGTCGGCGTCGTCCAGGCGGTTCGCGACCGCGATCTTCGAACCGCAGCGGCGCCGATCGTGTACCTGCCGATGCAGGAGCGGCACGCGACCGATCGCCGCTGGCGCGAGTTGAGTATCGCGATCCGGGCACCGAATCCCGCGGCCGTTTCCGGGCCGTTCCGGGCGGTCGTCCGCGCGGTGAACCGGGCCGTCCCGGTGACCGACGTTCGGACGATGGCGCAGGCGGTCTCGGACGCGACCGGCCGGGATCGGTATGCGATGCAGCTGCTGCTCTTCTCGGCGCTCGCCACGCTGTTTCTCGCGGCGGTGGGCCTGTACGGCTTGATGGCATTCGTCGTGGCCGGGCGCCGCCGGGAACTGGGCCTCCGCCTGGCCCTGGGCGCTACGCCCGCGGAGCTTCGCGGCCTGGTGTTCCGCCAGGCGCTCCGGCTGACGGCCCTGGGCGGGCTCATCGGCGTCGTCGCGAGCGCGCTCGGGCGGGGCTGGCTTCGGGCGCTGGTGTACGGCGCCTCACGGGCGGATCTGCTCGCCCCGGCGGCCGCCGCGGTGGCCCTCGGCGCGGTGGCCGTGGTCGCCGCGTGGTCGCCGGCGCGCCGCGCGGGCTCGGTGGCCCCCATCGTGGCATTGCAGGAGGAGTGATGCGAACCCGACTCGGCTGGATCGGCGCGGCGGTGCTGATCGTGGTCTACGGGGCGTTCGCCGTGGACCAGGGCGTCGCCGAGCTGGGCTTCCTCACTGGGGCCGGGCCGGAAGGCAAGCACCGCGCGGCGCCGGCGGCGTTCGTGATTCATGCGTTCGCGGGGACGGTCGTCCTGCTGGCGGGGCCGCTCCAATCGCTCCGCTGGATCCGAGGGCGACGGAGGGTGCGGAAAGGGGTGGGTCTCGCCTATGTCGCGGGCGTCTGGGCCGCGGCCGGGACGGCGCTGGTCATGCTGCCCGGCTTCGCGGTCACGGCGCTTTCGCGGGCGATCTTCGCCGCGATCGCGGTGCTCTGGCTCGGGGTCACGTCCGCCGGGTTCGTCCAGGCCTGGCAAGGCCACCATCGGGCCAAGCACGCGTGGATGCTCCGGAGCTATGCCCTGACATTCTTCTTCGTCACGTTCAGCCTCTGGGCACCGCTGCTGGCCGCCACGCCGCTGCCGGCCGCCGTGAGCTATCCGGCGGCGCTGCTCCTCGGCGCCGGACTGAACCTGGCGGCCGCCGAGTGGGGAATCTCGAGGGTCGGTCACCGGGAAGCCGGCGCGCTGGTGGACTGATGGCCGGGGCGGCCGGCGAGGGATCCCGCAGTGCCTGGACCGCGCCTAACGCCGCAGCCGGGCGGCGTACCGGCGGCTCATCCGGACCGGTTCGTCGACCCCCGCCAGATAAAGATGGAAGGTCGACGCCGACCACTCCTCGACCCGGGCCACATGATCGAGGTTCACGATCGTGGACCGGTGGACCCGCCGGAACAGCCGGGCCGGCAGCTTGACCTCCCAATCCCGCATCGGGCGGTCCATGAGGATGGCGCTTCGGTCGGCGAGGTGGACCCGGGTGTAGTCGCCGACCGCCTCGATCCATTTGATGGCCCGGATCTCCACGAATCGCCAGGTGGATCCGGCCTTCACGAAGATCCGGTCGCCCTCGCGGAACGGCCCGTCGTCGCCGGGCGGCCGTTCCTTGCTGGTGAGCCGGCGGACGGCTTCCTGGAGCTTGGCCAACTCGACCGGCTTGAGGAGATAGTGGACGGCACCGAGTTCGAAGGCGCGGACGGCGAACTCGTCGTAGGCGGTCACGAAGATCACGTCGAACCGCGCCGGCGCCCGGGTCAGGAGATCGAAACCGGATTCCTTGCCGAGCTGGATGTCGAGGAAGACGAGTTCCGGATCGTGTTCGGCGATCATCGTGGCCGCGTCGGCCAGGCTCGCGGCCTCGCCGATCACGGTGATCTCCGGCACCAGGTCGAGCTGTTCCCGAAGGTCCCGCCGGGTGAGCCGCTCGTCCTCAACGATCAGCGCGCGAATGGCCATCGGTGCCGTGCTCCGGGTCGAAGGTGATGCGCGCGGTCACCCAGCCGTCGTGTTCCTCGAGTGCGAAGGCGTCCGGCCCGTTTCCGGCCGCGGCCAGACGCGCCGCGACGTTCCGGAGCCCGATCCTGCCGCCCGAGCCCGCCGCGCTCGGGACGCCGAGGCGGCCGGGATTCTCCACCTCGAGGACGGCGCCGTGCCCGGCCGGAAAGGCCCGGACCCGGACCGTCACGGCACCGTCGGGCTCCGGCGTCGAGTGCCGGATGGCATTCTCCACCAGCGGCTGGAGAATGAACGTCGGCACCTCGAGGTCGCGGACCGCGGGATCGCACTCGACCGAGGCGCGGAGCCGGTCTTCGAACCGGATCCGCTCGATCGAGAGATACCGGTCCATCATCGCGAGTTCTTCGGACAACGGGCGCCGCGGCCCGGTGCGCGGATCGAGCGTCGCCCGGAGGAAGCCCGCCAGTTCGCCGACCACCCGCCGGGCGATCTCCGGGTTCTCCCCGATCAGCGCCCGCAGGGTGGTGAGCGCATTGAAGAGAAAGTGGGGATTGAGCTGGTACCGGAGGGTCTCGAGGTGGGCGTCCTTCGCCAGCACGGCCGCCTCCGCCAGCTGCCGCTCCCGCTCGGCCACCTCGCGCCAGGACTGCACGGCCAATGAGCCGCCGCTGAACGCCACCAGGAAGCAGAAGTTGTTGAGGAGCACGAACGGAATGCTCGCGGAAGAATAGAGCGCCGCGGCGCCGCCCGGGAGGAACAACCCGGCCACCGCGTCGAGCACGACGTACCAGACCCCGGTCAGGACCAGCGAGGCGACCGCCACGACACCGATCAACCGGGCTTTCGGCACTCCGGCGAGCCACCGGGCGCCGAACAACCACATCAGCGCCTGGCCCGATCCGAATCCGCCCAGCGCCCAGCCCAGCTTGAACAGCAGCAACCGGCCGGGCGGCAGATTGGTCAGCGGCATGATGGCGAGGTAGTAGATCAACCCGCAGCCAAGCCATCCGGCCAGTTGAAGCCGCCACTGCCGCTGATCTCTCATCACGCCGATTCCGCGCTCGGGTGGGTCGAATTTGGCCGCAGGAGCGGTCCGGGGCCAGTTGCCGCCGCGCGGCTCCAGACCCCGGCCGCGTCGGCATCAGACCGCGCCGGGCAGCCCCAGTGCCCGTCGGAGCATCGCGACCTGGCCCACGTGGTACGCCTCGTGGTTGGCCAGGCCCCGCAGAGGTTTACCGAGGTCGGCGGCGGCCGCGGCCGGCAGCGCATCCAGGCCCTCGAGGAGCGCGTGGGTCACCTGGCGGTGAATCGCCATGAGCCGATCGAGCGTCCAGCCGGTGACGGCAGGCGCCGGACCGCGCGCCTGCCCCTTGAAGATCTCGGCCTCGGCGTCGGTCCAGAGGGGCGGCGCACCGGTCATCCCGAGCAGCGCGTTCCGCCAGTAGGCGATGTGGCCGACGACCCAGAGCACCGAGTTCGCGCCGTCGATCGGCTGGCGGCCGGCCTGGTCGGCAGCCATGCCGTCGAGATTGACCCGCAACAGGTGATCGTTCATCCGGAGAACTTCGGCCACGGCAGTGGCGACGGACGGGGTAACGGATGCAGTCATGAGGTGACTCCTCGGGCCTCGAAGGCCATGGGGGACGGCTGGCGCCGGGCGAGCGTGGTCAGCAACGCGGCCGGGACGAACAGGCCGATCCCGACGAGCCCGTCGCTCCAGGCCATGTGGCCCGGCAACAGCAGAAACAGGGCAAGATTCACGTCGACGGCGCCGACGATGAGCAGATTGAGCCAGTAGCCGCGCGTGTCGTTGTTCCAGTTGAGCCGCGCCAGGGCCGCGACGAGCACGCCGAAGACGACGATGTTGGCGGCACCCATGCCCATGAAGGCGGCCGCGGGTGCGACGATCGGTGTCGCCGGATCGACCGGCGACGCGGAACTGATCATCGCTGCGAGGGCTCCGCCCCCGCCCT
The DNA here is from genome assembly GCA_050183815.1 of Gemmatimonadales bacterium. Lineage (GTDB taxonomy): Bacteria > Gemmatimonadota > Gemmatimonadetes > Gemmatimonadales > GWC2-71-9 > SHZU01. Next base: position 50,742 of record JBFXAY010000008.1, read on the forward strand.
GCCGCAACGCCGCCAGCTGAGCCAGGCCGCCCACGACGTGGATCAAACCCCAGAGGAAGTAACAAGCGGCGCCGGCCTTGGCCGCGCGGGAACCAGGCATCGGTGTCTCCCGGTGTGGGTCGGCGGCCGCATTCGGGGCATCTGCTCGAAGGGACCGCGCGAGGACACCCCCAAGGAACGGTCGGCCACTGAAGGAACCCAGCGGTCGTCGCCGGGCGGCGGCGGGTTTCGCCGGACGGCGGCCCGAATCGCCGAGCGGTGAGGCGGGCGTCATCGCCCCGGCAGGGCGAGGTCGAGTCGCGATCCGGCGCGGAGCAGGCGGAAGACCACCGGGACCGGGCTCCGAATCAGCTCGGCCAACGACTCCTGCGTCAGCTCGGCCACCGGCCGATCGTTGATGGCGGTGATCTCGTCGCCCACCCGAAGCCCGATCGTTTCGGCCAGGGAACCGGGTTGCACCAGCTCCACCCGGATCCGTTCGCCGCCGCCGAGAAACCCGAGAGCCGCACCGAGCCGCCGGGGCTCGCCACCGGGCGCCGGCGTCGGCCCGGGAGGACCGAGGACGATGTCCGCCGGTCCGTCCCGGGTCAGCCGAAGCCGCCCGGTTCCCTGGTCGAGCGTCACCGCGAAGTGCCGGAGGGCACCGCTCCCGAGCACCGCCGCCTGCGGGAGCTGGCTTGGCAGCGACCGAACGACGAGAAACGGCCCCGGAAAGCGGTAGCGGCCGATCCGGATGTCGCCCGCCAGGACGCCGCCGCGGACCTCGGTCGCGGCGATTGCGACGCCCCGGGCCGTTCCGACCACCCGCAGCGGCTCGGTGAATCGAACCGAGTCGGCGGTCGCCGGCACCAGGCCGACCGTGCCGCTCGATCGGGTGTCGAGCACCGCACTCGTCTCGAGGCCGCCGATCGTCAGGGGCACGGTGAAGAAGGGACCGACCCGGCCGAGGGCCAGCACCTCGCGCCCCTCGGGCTCGGGCAACCGGCCCAGCGAGAGCGTCAGCGTGCGCCGCGGATAGTCGATCGTGAACAGAACCTGGAAGAAGAACGGCAAGCCGAGAATGCCGTCGACGCCGGCCGCCGCGCGGGGCAATTCGACCACGGGCACTCCGAGAAAACCCGCCCCGGGCATCGTGATCGAGTCAGCTCGGAAGCCATCGAAGTTCCGGCGCGACTCCCGTGTGAGGCGAAGCGAGTCGGCCAGCCCCGGCCGGAATCCGATGACGGCAGCCCCGGTCTCGACGCCGAACCGGAACGGACCCTTGCCGTTGATCAGCACCTCGACGACCGGCAGCGGTGCGCCTGCCGGTCCGTTGGCCGCCACCAGAGGAATCACCGGGCTCCCGTCGAGCCGGACCGCGCGGGGGCCGGGCGGGTCGGGCGCTCCCTGCCCGACCGCCGGGTTGCGAACACCCTGGCACGACCACAGCAGTCCGGCCACGCCCAACCAGCGAAGCGTCCTCATCGCGAAGGGTCCAGACTGCGGGACGCCTCCGGCCGCCCGAACCGAAGCCCGGCGGCACTCGGGAGCAACTCGGCCATCACGGTGCGGAACCGCGTCCCGCCGGCCACGCCGGATCCCGGCTGCCGATGATTGCCGAACTCCGCCAGCGGACCGAATTCGAAGGGCGTGGTCTCGCCGGCCGGCAGCGCCCGGACCGGCGCCCCGTCGGGCCCGAGTTCGATCGCCAGAATCGAGACCCCGTCCTCCCGAACGTCGAGCCAGCCGGCGCGGGAGCCGTCGAGGACGCCGAAACTGAGCCGGGGATCCCGCGCGGCAATCCGGTGAATCGTTCGCTCGAACTGGCCGCGATAGAGCGCCTGTTCGCGGACCACGCGCTCCGCCGCCCAATCCGTCACGGTGGCGACCTCGCCGACGTTCCGCGTCGCGGTCCAGCCCCGGTTGCCGTCGAAGATCCGGACCTGCTCCCGGGAGGGCGTCCGCACCCACGAGATCGTCCCGGGCCGGTCCCACCGGGTCCACAATTCGACGATGTAGTTCCCTCCCCCCTGGGGCGATTCAATGACCGCGAGGATATGATCGACCACGCCGGCCGCCCAGACCTCGCGGCCGCCGATCACACTCATCATCCGGGCGGCCAGCGAGTCGCCTGAGGGCTGGGTCCGCGGCCGGCTCCACGGGGGGACGACGCCGTTGGCGCGAGCGTAGGCGATCAACTGCCCGAGATGCTCGTGCTGATCGACGAGCATCGTGAGCGCGATCCGGCTCGCGGGGGCCTCGCCGCCGAAGAACGGGTGCGGCGCACCGAGCGTCGTTGCCGGCGCCGAGGCCCAGGCGGTACGGTTCACCTCGAACGACGCCTTGAGCAGGGACACGATCGTGGTTTTCGACGCGGTGTCGAGGGCGGTCCGGATCGCGGCGAAGCCGTTCTGCCCGGCGACAAAGCCCGGCAGCGGTGCGGTCGCGAACGATTCCGGCATCAGCGCCCCATTCTCGCCGATCAGCACCGCAAAGACCTCACGCACCGACCGGACCCCCGGCCCGGGGCGCCAGTCGTAGTGCGCCGGATCGAACGCCTCCGCCAGGGCGAGAAACTTTCCCGCCGTCCGGTCGAAGTCCGCGAGGAACGCGGTCCGCATCCCCGGTTCGAATTCCTGCGCGGCGGCGGGCCGGAGCACCGCGAAGCTCGGAAGAGCGAGGCACAATAATCGAGCGAGAACGAAACGGTGGCGCATGGGTGCTCCCGGGTTGGTCGGTCGTTGGGGCGAACGCCTCAACGCTACGGAACCACCGGAAACGACCAACGACCTTTCGGCGAGCGGTCGATACCGCCGCCGGGCGGGAAACATCGATCGACCACGCTGCGGACCGGCGTCGCCGCCGGCTCGGATTGGAGATGGTGCTTTTGCCGGACAGGCGCCGGCATCGGAACGAACCGACCTACAGCAGCCGAACCAGCCAGTCGCCCACGAAATAGCCGACCGCCGCCACTCCGAGACCAACGACGAACATGTCGAAGCCGCTCCGGAACACCCCTCGGCCGGTGAACAGGCTGCGCGCGGCACCGACCAGGAAATGGCTGGCCATCGCGAGCGCGAACGACGTCCAGATCGCCCAGGCCCCGGTGCTCACCAGCAGGGGCGCCACCGGGATCAGGGCGCCGATCAGCGTCGCGGTGCCGGTTACCAGCGCCTCGCGCATCGGGGTCGTGTTCGGATCGCCGATGCCGAGTTCCTCGCGCACCTTGGCCTCGAGGGCGCGCTCCGGATCGGCCATGACCACCCGCGACATCCGTTCGGCCTCGGCCTCGGGAATGCCCTTCGCCTGATAGATCAGCGACAGCTCTTCGCGTTCGAGTTCCGGCATCAGCCGGATTTCCTCGCGCTCCATCGCGATCTCGTGCTCGAAGACTTCCCGCTCGCTCTTGGCCGCGAGATAGCCGGAGGACCCCATCGACAACGCATCCGCGAGCGCCCCGGCCAGGCCCGCGACCACGACCGCATGCCCCGCGGTGGCCAGCGAACCCTGTGCCCCGATCATCCCGGCCAGCAGGCCGAAGTTCGCGGTCAGTCCGTCGTTGAACCCGTAGACGACGTTCCGGAGGAAGCCGCCGGCCTCGGCCCGATGCCATGGCTCTCCGGACCGGCCCGAGAGATGGGCTAGATGCTCGGCATGCTGCTTCGACTCCCGGGCCAGGTCCAGGGCGGCGTCCCGGGCCGGGCCGGCCCCGGTCCGTTCGTGCAGGTCGAGGTAGCCCTTCACCTCCCGGCCCTCCTCGGCCAGCAGGAGGGGCAGCAGGAACCGGGGACCGAACCAGCCGACCAGCCGGGCCAGCATCCGGGCCCGCCCGGTCGGCCCGGGGACCTCCACCGAATGGCCGGCTTCGGCCAGGAGCCGGCGCCAGACCTCGACGTGGCGGTCCTCGACCTCGGCCAGTTTCGTGTAAGTCCTTGTCTTTTCAGGGTTTGCCTCTACCGAAGCCAGCCGACGGTAGAGAAAGGCCGCGTCGGCCTCATCCTGGAGGTGCTCCAGCCACTCTGCGGGGGCGTTGGCCATATCCTCAATCTGCAACCAATGCTACCGTTTAGGCATCATTTCGGACGTGCCGACAGGAACACTCTCCATGGACGCCTACCGGCTGGCCAACGCCGATACGGTGCTGCCGGCGCTTCGGGCCGGCAACCCCGAAGCGCAGGAAGCACTGTTCCGCGCTTTCGAGGCGCCGGTCTACAACCTGGCCCGGCGGATCTGCCGGACCACGGAAGATGCGGAAGACGTCCTCCAGGAGACCTTCCTCGAGGTGTTCCGCAGCATCCGGCAGTTCCGCGGCGACGGCAGCCTCTGGGGCTGGGTCCGCACCGTGGCGGCGTCGAAGGCGTTGATGCGCCTCCGCCGGAACAAATACCGCGACACCGACGAGCTGGCCGACGACGTGGCCCCGAGCCGCCGCGAGGACACCGTCCTCCGGATGGACCTCGAGGCGGCACTCGAGCGCCTCTCGGAAACCTCGCGCGCCGTGGTCTGGCTCCACGACGTCGAGGGCTACACCCACGAAGAAATCGCCGCCATGATGGACCGGACCGTGAGCTTCTCCAAGTCCCAGCTGGCGCGGGCCCATGCCCGGCTCCGTCGCTGGCTCGGCGAGGAGGCGATCCCATGACCCACCTGACCGTCGAACAACTGCTCGCCACGCGCGAACCGGGACTCGAACCCGGTGTCCGGGGCTGGCGCGAACATCTCGAATCCTGCGCGGACTGCCGGCACGAACTCGACCGGCTCGATCAGCGGGTGGCCCGCCTCAAGGCGCTGCCCACCCTGCGCCCCTCGCGCGATCTCTTCGGCAGCGTCCGGTTCCAGGCGGCCCGCGAGCGCCGGGCGGCCCGGGTTCGCCGGGTAGCCATCGGCGGTGTCGCTCTGGCCGCGTCGCTGGTGCTCACCGTGCTGGTCACCCGTCCCTCGACCGATCGCACCCTCGTTGCAGCGGACGCCGAACTCGCGGAAGTGATGAGCCGGTCCCAGCAGCTCGAAACCGCGCTGAGCGGGTTCGACCCCGACCGTCAGGTGGTGGACGGCCGCGCGGTCGCGGTCACGTCGTCGCTCGAGGAACGGCTCGCCCGGGTAGACCGGCAGATCGAGGCGGTCGGGTTGCTCAACCGCGAGAGCCGGCAGGATCAGATGCTTCGGTTGTGGCGCGAGCGGGTCGGGCTGCTCGACGCCCTGGTGGATGTCCACCTCACTGGTGCCCGATACGTGGGGTTCTGAACGCCCCGAGGAGTCATAGATGCGAAGAATGAATCGTACCCTGGTGGTCGCCGGCCTCGGCGCTCTGATGACGCTGCCGCTCGCCGCGCAGGATCCGGGACGGGTCGAGGTCCGGCGGAACGGCCCTCAGGCCCGGGTCTGGATCAACGGCAAGGAAGTCGATCCGATGGACTGGGTCGCCAACCGGCGCGCCCGGATCGGCGTGACCCTCGACATGAACGCCACCGAGAATGATTCGGTCGGCGCCACGATCAGTTCGGTCACGCCCGGCGGCCCGGCCGCCAAGGCGGGCATTCGGGCCGGCGACGTGGTCACCCGGCTCAACGGCCAGCGGCTGCTCCGGCCGGAACGCCCGTCGGACGACGAGGGTTCCCTTGCCGCACTCCAGCTGATCGAACTGATGGCCAAGGTCGAACCGGGCGACACGGTCCGGATCGACTACCGGCGCGGAAAGGACACCCGCACGGCCAGCATCGTCACCGACGCCGAGCGGTCGCTGATCAGCCGGGACTTCGGCGACGGCGCCTTCAGCTTCCGGATGCCGTCCTTCGACGACGAACCGGACGGCCCCTCGCTCCGCCGGATGATCCCTCTGGCACCCGAGGGCGACGGCCGGAACTTCGCGTTCGGCTTCGGCGGCCCCTTCGCCGATCTCGAACTGGCCCCGATCAATCCCGATCTGGGCGCCTACTTCGGCACCTCGGAAGGCGTGCTCGTCATCGACACGCCCGCCCGGAACTCGCTCGGCCTCAAGGGCGGCGACGTGATCCTCTCGATCGACGGCCGGAAGGCGCGCGGCCCGGCGAGCCTCCTCCGGATCCTCCGTTCCTACGAGAACGGCGAGGTGATCAAACTCGAGATCCTCCGGAACAAGAGCCGGCAGACGATCAGCAGCAAGATCGAGCGCGACGACTGATCGCTGGTTGGCGGCGGATCGGTCGGCGGGGTGGCGCGAGCCACCCCGTTTGCGTTTTCGGCAGCGCGGAACTGGCGCCCGCCAAGTGACGGACTAGCTTCCGGGCCATGCCCGCACCGCTCGCTCATCCGCCGCGCCGAACCTGGAAACGACGGAGCGAGGACCGACCGGCCGAGTTGCAGGCGGCAGCCCTGCGGCTGTTCGCCACTCGCGGCTACGGCGGCGCCACGATGGAGGACATCGCGCGCGAGGCCGGGGTCACCGTCGGCACGGTGTATCGCTACTTCCGCGACAAGGACGCGCTCCGCGAGTCGCTGCTCGATTGGGTCGGGCGCGAACCGCTGCTGGACGCGGAGACCGAGAAGGGCCCGCTGCCCCGGCTCCTCGAGTCGATCTGGCACGCCTCCCGGCGCACCCCGCACGCCGAACTGCTCCGGCTGCTGGTGGCCGAGGGCGGCGCGGCCTCGGAGCTGGTCACGCGCTATCGGGCCCTCGCGCTGGCACCCGCGGAACAGGCCCTGGCGGCCCTGCTGCCGGCCGACGCGGATCACGCCCTCGCCGAGGCCCGCAGTGCCTTGGGATCACTCCTGGGCGCGAGCCTGCTGGCCGGCGCACCCGCCGCGGGCGAGCCGCTGGTACCCCAAGCCGCCCCGGAGCTCATCACCCTGCCGGCCATCGCCCGCGGCCTCGGCACGGCGCCGGCACCGCCCCCGCCGACGACCGCGCCCGAACCGCCACCCACGTACCTCGGACCCGATTCCTGGTGACGTCGAGACTCGCGCTGTTCCTGACGATCGCGGCCCTGCCGGCCGGTGCGGCCGCCGCGCAATCCCTGCCGCCGTATCTGGCGGTGAATCCCGTCGTGACCTCACGCAGCGGCGTGTTCTTCCAGCCGTACGTGAGTCCCGCCAGGCCCTGGCAGTTCCGGATTCTGATGGACTATGCCAGCGCCATCGAGTACACCGAGGTCGATACCGCCGGGTTCATCCTCGACGCCGAACTGCTGCGGGTCGACCTGACGGCGATCCGCAACTTCGGCACCGGCTTCGTCGGCATCTCGAGCAGCATCAACGGCAGTTATGGCGGGTTCCTCGACGGCTTCTTCGACTGGTATCACGAACTGACCGGGCTCCGGGTGGCCGCCCGGGAGCTCCGGCCCCGGAACGAATTCCTCTACAGCGCCCGGTTTCCGACCGGTGATTCGCTCGAGCGCGCCAGCCGCTCGCTCTTTCTCGGCGACCTCCGGCTCCTCGCCGGCCACCGCCACACCCGGTTCTGGCAAACGACCGCGGCGATCACCCTCCCGATCGCCCCGGTCGGCTACGGCCGGAAAGTCCCCTCCCTGGCGGTCAACTCCACGTTGCGCACACCGGAAGAACGCCCCTGGCAGGGCGAGATGAGTCTCGGCTTCGGCCTCACCGGCCAGTCCGGCGACCTTACCCGGTTCCAGCGGACGGCCTTCGTCGGCGGCAGCGCGGGGATGCGCTACCGGTTCTGGGGCCGCCAGGCCGCGTTCGTGAATCTCTTCTGGCAGTCGGCCAACTACCGGAACACCGGGATGCGAGCGTTCGACCGGCGGGAGCTGACCCTCGACTACGGATTCCTGCTCCGGGCCCGAAAGGGGCCGGAGTGGTTTTTCGGCATGACGGAGGATTTGGAACCCAAGGGGCCCGCCCTCGATGCGTCGTTCAGGATCGGGGCCCGCTGGTAAAGAGGAACTTCTCGAGTTCCCCGTAGAGGAAGTCCTTGGCCTGCTGGTCCCGGAGATTGAGACCGTAGTGGTTGATCAGTTGTTGCTGGAATTTGAGCCACTCGCCCCAGCAGACGTTGCAGACCTCGTCGACGACGCGCTGCCCGAGCGCGTTCGGGAAGGGACGAAACGGGACCGGGTCGCGGGTCTGGCCGCACCGGGAGCAGGTTACCTGAGTCATCCCCCAAGATAAGCGGCCCACCTGGACCACCGCCGGGTGCCCCGCGGTCCGGCACCCTGTCCCCACACTCCGCTCGGACCGGACCTACTCGCCGCTGCGAAGCGCCTTCACGCCGCTCGCGGTGCCGAGCCCGGCGCCGATGCCGAACAGGGCGGCCGCCAGGCTCGGAATGAGCGGCAACAGGGTGAAGGGCCACGCTACCGCGGCGGCGATCCCGCCCGCGAACACCGGCGCCAGCGGCGACCGGATCGCGTCCACGAAGCGGAGCCGGCGCCGGACGAACCCCCGGGCAAAGCCGAAGGAGAACACCCCGGCCGCCAGCGCGATACCCAACGAAATGATTGCAAACATGCCGCCCCCAAGGTGATCCGAAATCTCGTGGTCGTGCCCGTACGCGATCCTGTAACGCCCTGTTTCAGTCGCTTCACTCACCGGCCCACCCTGCCGATACTAGCCGGAAGACGGGGGGCACCAAGCCCCCGGCCCTGACCCCGAAACCTGTTGCCCGGAAACCAGTTGCGTTCCGGATGCGGAGCAAGGACCTGATGAAACATCCAACCGTCGAGATCCCGAACATCGGCCCGATGGACCATGCCTGGGATCTGCTCGGCGAGTGGACGGTGGACTTCGAAATTCCCTTCCACGACGATACCGTGTCCGGCGAACTCCGGGTGAATTCCTGGATGGAAGCCGAACTCGAACTCGAGCCCTGGGGTGCCGCCGTCGCGGGCATTCCCGAGCGGGTGTCCCTCGAGCGCGCCTCGCGGGTCCACCTGACCGATGCGGGCGGCGGCGCCCTCCAGTGGGTGTTCTTCTCCGCCGAGGACCGCTGGACCGTCCAGGCCACCCTGTGGCCTGGCGCCCTGCATCTCTTCGTCCAGGACGCTGACGAACCGGACGAGCAGCTCTTCAGAATGGTGGCCTACCGGACCCGCGAGTATTACGAAAGAAAGTACCCGCTGGTCACCAGCTGATTCACCATCGGAGCAGGACGCTCCCCCACACAAAGCCCGAGCCGAACGCGGTGAAGGCCACGAGGTCCCCCGGGGCAAGCCGGCCGCCCCGGACGCATTCGTCCAGCGCAATCGGGATCGTCGCGGCGGTGGTGTTGCCGTAGCGTTCGATGTTGTTGTACACCTGCGCGTCGGCCAGCCCGAGTTCCTTCTGCACGGCCTCCGAGATCCGCAGGTTGGCCTGATGCGGAATCAGCAACTTCAGCTCCGCCGCGGTCCGGCCCGCGCACTCGAGACACGAACGCACCGACTCCGGCATCCGGACGACCGCGTTTCGGTAGACGTCCCGCCCCTCCATCTGCAGGAAATAGGCTCCGGCCTCGAACCGCTCGAGACTGACGGTCGGATTGTGAATGGCACCAGGTTCGTCCACCCAGAGCTTCCCGGCCAGCGCCCCGTCACTGTGCAGATCGGCGCAGAGGACGCCCCGGCCCGGATCGTCGGTGGCCTCGACGACGACCGCACCCGCCCCGTCGGCGAACAGCACCGCGGTGTGGCGGCCCCGGTCGCTCACGTCCATCCGGGTCGACTGGATTTCCTGGCCGACCACCAGGATCCGCCGGAACATCCCGCTCCGGATGTAACTGTCCGCCGTGGCAAGTGCGAAGACGAAGCCGGCGCACTGCATCCGGAGATCGATGGCCGGAATCGGACCGAGGCCGAGGCGCTGCTGGAGATAGACGCCATTGCCGGGGAGGAAATGGTCCGGCGTGCTCGTCGCGTACACGATCGCGTCGAGCGCCCCCGGCTCGAGCCCGGCGGCCTCGACCGCTCTCCGCGCGGCCGTTTCCCCGAGGGTCACGCCGGTCTCGCCCGGGGAGATCCAGTGCCGCTCCCGAATCCCGGTCCGGGCGGTGATCCACTCGTCGGAGGTATCCATGAGGGCGGCGAGTTCGTCGTTGGTGACGACCCGGTCGGGCACCGCATGGCCGGTCCCCGTGATGATCGCGTTCGGCATGGTGAGAGTCTAGCCCGGGGGCGTCGAAACGAAAGAGGGCGGCACCGGCCGCCCTCCTCGTCCGTTCGAGCCGGGGTCCGTTCCTACTCGTACCGGAGGGCGTCGATGGTGTTCAGGTTGGCGGCCCGCCGCGCCGGCCAGAGGCCGAACGAGAGCCCGACCAGCGCGCTGAACACGAAGGCCACGATCACCGAACTCGGCGCGATATAGGTGTTCCAGCCGGCGAACTTCGACATCGCCAGCGCCGTACCGGCGCCGAACGCCACCCCGATCAGCCCGCCGAGGAGACAGAGCACCACCGCCTCGACCAGGAACTGGCTCATGATGTTGAGCTTGGTGGCGCCGAGGGCCCGGCGCACGCCGATCTCCCGGGTCCGCTCGGTGACCGACACCAGCATGATGTTCATGATCCCGATGCCGCCGACCAGCAAGGACACGGCGGCGATGCTTCCGAGGAGCACCTTGAACACCTCGGCCGTTTCCTGCTGGGTGGCCAGGATTTCCTGCTGGTTGCGGATCTGGAAGTCGTTGTCGCCGCCCGGGCGGACCTTGTGCTCCCGCCGGAGAATCCGCTCGATGTCGATCATCCCCTGCTCGAGCGACACGCCTTCCTTGACCTGGACGCTGATCTGCCGGAGCCGGTCGGTACCCATCAGCCGGTACCGGGCCGTGTGGAGCGGGATCAGGATCTGCTCGTCCGGGTTCTGGAACGACATCGCCGCACCCTTTTTGGCGAGGACGCCGATGATCTCGAACGACTGGCCGCCGATCGAGACCGTCTGGCGCAGCAGGGCGGCCGGGTTCACGTTGAACTGCTCCGGGACCGCACTGCCGACCACGGCGTACCGCTGCCGGGCGCCGTCGTCGCCGGTGGTGAACATCGATCCGTATTCGATCTTGAAATTCTTGACCTGCAGGTAGTTCGGCGTGGTGCCGACGATACTCATGTTGGCGTTCAGGTTCCCGTAGCCGACCGTCATGTTCCGGGACAGTTCCGGCACGACACCCGACACGAGCCTCGCGTCCCGGTTGAGGGCGACGTAGTCGTCCACCGTCATGCTGACGCGCTGCTCGGACGACCGGCCGCCGAAGAACGACTGGCCCGGGAAGATCGACAGCACGTTTGCACCGAGGGCGTTGATCCGCTCCTCGACCGCGCGCTGCGCCCCGGAGCCGAGGGCCACGACCGCGATCACCGCGCCCACGCCGATGATGATACCCAGCATGGTGAGCGCCGCCCGGAGCTTGTTCGCCCGGATGCTCGACAGGGCGACCCGGAAGGTTTCGCCGATGATCATGGCCGGGCGCCCCGCGTCGATCCGCCGGCCCCGCCGGTGGACCGCATGCCCGGCACGGCGCCCCCACTCATGTTCGACATCCGGTTCCGGAACTCCTCCTGCTGTTGCACCAGGCTGGCGCTCGGCAGCACCAGCACCGAGTCGTCCGGGCCGAGGCCGCTCGAGATTTCGCTGTAGTCGAGGTCCGTGAGGCCGGTGCGGACCATCACGGGCGTCGGCTTGCCATCCCGGAGAACGAACACGATGTAGTTGCCACCGAACTGGTAGTCGCCGTTGCCGGCGCCGGCGCGACCGCGGTTACCCCCCGGCCGGCCCCCGCCCCCGTTGCCGCCGAAGCTCCGCTGCACCTGCTGCATGATCTGCTGCTCGCGGGCCGTGAGTTCCTCGCCGCCGAACCGCTTCCGGAAGATGGCCCGGACCTGCTCCTGGGTCACGCCTTCCGGAAGCTGAACCTGGCGGCCGTCCGGCGTCGCCATGGTGTTCCCGCCCGCCGGGGCCTGGCCGTTGAGCGGCCGCCCGCCCGAGCCCGAGTCGCCCCGGGGAGCGCTGCGGGCGGCGAGTTCCCGGATCGAGTCCGCCCGCTGCTGCGCGGCGGCGAGACCGGACTGCAGCTCTTCGTCGCTCAAACCGAGCACCGAGGCGGCCGAACTCACGTCCCGCTGGGTCCGGAGGGCGCCGTTCGGCACCGCGAGGACGCTGTCGCGCCGACCGATGTGGAGCTCCACGTCGGCGTTCATGCCGGGCTTGAGCAGCCCGTTCCGGTTGTCGATCCGGACCAGGACCGGAAACATCGTCACGTTGTTCGCACTCTCGGCCTGCGGCTCGATCTTGAGGATCTCGCCGTTGAACGGCTGGTTCGGATAGGCATCGACTGTGACCGTGGCCCGGAGGCCGGGCCGGATCTTGCCGATGTCGGTTTCATCAACCAGCGTCCGGACCTGCACCAGCGCCAGGTCGGCCATCTTGAGCAGCACCGTGCCGCCGCCCACGTCCCGGGTCGGCGACGAGATCACTTGGCCGCGCTCGACGTTCTTGGCGATGATCGTCCCGGTGATCGGCGCGAGGACGTCGGTGTCCGACATCGCGATCCGCGCCTCTTCGACCGACACCTGGGCCCGGATGACCTCGGCCTTGGCGTTGGCCACGGCGAGCACGGCGTTCTCGTGCTCCTGCTCGGTGATCGATTGCGACTTGAACAGCTCGTCCGACCGGGTCTTCTGGGACTCGGCGTTCTGGAGCCGCGCCTTCGCGACGTCCAGGTCCGCTTCGGCCTGGTTGAGGGTGTTCCGCGGCGAGCGCTGGTCCACTTTGACCAGCAGCTGCCCGCGGCTCACCAGCGCCCCGGTTTCGGCCCGCATCTCGAGGATCTCGCCCGACGCCTTCGACTTCACTTCGACGACCGTGTCGGGCTGAATCGTACCGGTGGCCCGGGCCGACACCACGATGTTGCGGCGTTCGACCGGAACCTGCTGGTACGCGACCATCGTCGCTTCTTCCTTCTTGCAGCCGGCCGTCACCAGCCCCGCCAGGACGACCGCGCTCAGGGTCCGAACCATCATGCGTGCTCCGTCATGAAGTCGCGCTCGACTTTGCCGTCCCGGACGTGGACCTGCCGGCGCGCGTGGGCGGCGATGTCCGGTTCGTGCGTCACGAGCACGATCGTTTGTCCTTCGTTGTGCAGTTGCTCGAAGAGTGCCAGGATCTCCTCGCTCGTCTTCGAGTCGAGGTTACCGGTCGGCTCGTCCGCCAGGATCAGACTGGGCGTGTTGACCAGCGCCCGCGCGATCGCCACCCGCTGCCGCTGACCGCCCGAAAGCTCGTTGGGCCGGTGCTGCATCCGCTCGCCGAGACCCACCCGGCCGAGGGCCGCCTCCGCGGCGGCCCGCCGCTCCTTGGCGCCCATCCCGGCATAGACCAGCGGCAGTTCGACGTTCTGCAGGGCCGTGGCCCGCGGGAGCAGGTTGAACGTCTGAAAGACGAACCCGATCTCCTTGTTCCGGATCCGGGCCAGCTGATCGTCGCTCAGCTCGCTGACCCGGTAGCCGTTGAGCCAGTACTCGCCGTCGGTGGGCGTGTCGAGGCAGCCGATCACGTTCATCAGCGTGGACTTGCCAGAGCCCGACGGGCCCATGATCGCCACGAATTCGTTTCGGCGGATCGTCAGATCGAGCCCGCGGAGGGCCCGGACCGTTTCCGCGCCCATCACGTACTCGCGGACGATGTTGCGAACCACGATGACGGAGTCCCGCGGCACGTCCGCGGGGAGCATCGCCATTCGTTCGGCGGTCGTCTCGATACTCGGGCTCATAATTTCCGTCCGATCAGGGCCTGGATCTGGGCTTTGGCCCGCAGGAAGTCGAACCGGGCGTTGACCGCGTCGACTTCCGCCTGCGCCAATGCCTCCTGCGAGGTCAGCACATCGACGATCGTGGCCACGCCCAGCCGGTACCGCTCCTGCTGGACCCGGAGATCTTCCGTGGCCGCGGCCAGACTGGTCTGAGTGATCTGGATCCGGACCTTGGCCGCTTCGTACTCCGCGATCCGGCTGGTCAGGTTGGCCTGCACCAGGCGCCGGGCCTCGGAGGCGCTGGCTTCCGCGTTCTCGGCGTTGGCTCGCGCGTTGGCGATGTTCTGCTCCCGGGTGAACCGGTTGAAGATCTGCCACGATACCGAGAGCGTCGCCTGGCGCTGCTGAAGGAATTTGTAGTCGTTCTGCTCGGCCGCGTTGACCGAGTTCGAACCGTTCAGGTTGAGCGAGGGCCAGTAGCCGGCCCGCGACACCCCGATCGACGCCGCCGCCGCCCGGGCGCTCGCGTCCGCCGACCGGACTTGCGGCGAGCGCTGGAGCGCCTCGACCCGCAGCGCGGTGGTATCGAGCTGATCGACCACCTGATAGAACACCGAGTCGTCGATTGCCTCGACCGGACCCTGGGCGCCGATCAGCCGGCCCAGGTTCGCCTCCGCGGTGGAGCGCTGCGTCTGGGCGTTGATCAGCTGGACCCGGCTGTTGCCGAGGGTTACCAGGGACCGAAGCGAGTCCGACCGGATCGCGGCCCCGGCCCGGAGCTTGGCGATCGAGACATTGAGCTGCTCTTCCGCCCGCCGCACGCTCGCCTCGCGCACCCGGACCAGCTGGACCGCCGCAAGCGCGTCGAAGAACTGGTTCGTGGTGGTGAGCTCCTGCTGGAACCGGGCATCCTCGAGGCTCTCCACCGCCGACTCGCGGGCCGCCCGCGCGGACCGCGACTCGGCACTCCGCCGGAAGCCGTCGAACAGCTCGATGCTGGTCGAGAGACTGCCGTTGACCGAACTGTTGGTGGAGTTGGAGGTGGTCAGCTGGCCGGTGCTCGGGTCGATCCGCTGGCCTTCCGAATAGAACTGACCGGCCGAACTCGACAGGTTCAGGTTCGGAAACCAGGCACCCTTCGCCGAGCGTACCCGGGCATCGGCCGTGTTGATGGCGTTGGCCGCCTGGACGACCCGGGGCTGCACCTTCTCGGCCCGCTCGATCGCCTCGGTGAGCGTAACGGCCGGCTTGTCCTGCCCGGCGAGAGCGCCGGCCAGGAGAGTCGTTGCCGCCACGGCTGCGAACACACTGCTACTTGTCCCCATGCTTGCTTTCCCGAGCCCGCCGGGCGCTGTCGCGCCGGGCCAGCATCGCGTCGTATTTGGCAACCTGCTCCGGGGTCAAAGCCGCCCGGATGTCGCGCCGGACCAGCTGGCGCTCGTTGTCGAACTGCACCCGCACCGCCGCCCAGATCGAGTCCATGGCCGGTTCGTGCCGGGTCAGGATTCCCGCCACCGTTTCCTCCTGCTCGGCGGTCAGCGAGACCTCCTGGTCGAGCCGCTGGACGAAGTCCTTGCGGCCGGCCTCCTTGCTCCGCGGCGGCGGCCGATGGGTGCCCCGCTCCGCCATCATCGTGGCCGCTCCGCCGACCAGTGCGCCGAGCGAAAACGCCAGCGCCAGCAACCGCATTGCGGCCGAACGCGACTTGATCATCGTCCCTCCATGGCGGCGTAGATGATGGCGTCATCCGCCGGCGTCGGCTCGAGCACCGCCGCCGCCACCGACGTGGCCGCCTCCGCCGGGGCAACCATCCGCTCCTGCCAGCCCCGCCAGAGCGAGAGCCCGAGCATGAAGCCGATCACGGCCGCCGCGGCCAACACCCGCGGGCCGGCCCAGGCCGCCAGCACGTCCCACTCGCTCTGCCGCCGCGGCAGTGCCGCGAGGGCCCCCCGCATCCGGGCGAGAAATCGCTCCGGCGCGGGTCCGGTGAATACCTCCCGAATCGCCGCACCGAGCTCGTCGTCGCGCCCGCCGTCGAACGGATTTGAAGTCCTCATCTCGCCGGTTCCTCCATCAAGACGGAGAGCGCCTTTCTGAGCGCCCGCCGCGCGTGAAACACATATGAGCGAACCGTGCCCTCCGGCACTTGCAGCACAGTCGCGATGTCCGCGTGACTGTAGCCCTCGCCGTCGAACAGCATCACGGCGACCCGCTGCCGTTCCGGCAACAGCGCCATGGCCTCGTCGATCCGCTCCCGGAGCATCGACCGGTCCGCCACGAGGTCGGGGCCGGCCTGCCGGCTCGGCAACGACTCATCGAGCGTGTCGCCGTCGCGAACCTTGCGCCGGCGGAGCTGATCGAGGGCCGCGTTCTGGACGATCCGCAGAAACCAGGGCCGAAAACTCCGGGCAGGATCGAAACGCTCGATCGCCTGCCAGCCGGCCAGCGAGGCGTCCTGGACCACGTCGTCCGCCTCATCCCAGTTGCCGAGGACCCCGTAGGCCACCCGCCGCGCGACCGGTGCGTACGTCATCACCAGCCGTCCGTAGGCGTCTGCGTCGCCCTTCTGGGCGGCCCGCGCGAGACCCGATTCAGTCACGTGCTAAGTACGAAAGGACCTGAGGATCCGTTGAGGCGCACTACCGGGTCCGCTCGAGCTTCTCCCGCCGCCGCCGGAGGGCCTCGGCGCCGGCCACCGCGGCGAGCCAAATGCATGCAATTCCGAAGATTAGGCCCATCGCCCTGGGCAAGATAAAAAACAGGACCCCGATGGCCGCGAGACCCGCAGCCAGGGGCCCAAACACCGCCACCCGGGCCCCCGCCACCAAGGTCCGGACGGCCAGAACCGACCGCCCCCGCCGCTCCCGAAGTCCCTGCCGATGGCGCGCCACCGAGGTCTCCGGAGCCTGGATCCTGAGGACCGGAGGCAGGGCCTGGCGGAGCCGGGCCGGCATCCGGCTCGGCCGAGTCGAGACCTCCGCCGATTCGTCGAGATCCCGGCGATACTGCGCCTCCATCCGGGCCCCCAGCTCCTCGTCCTCCACCAGGACATCGAGTTCGTAGTTGGCCACCAGACTCGAATGGTTCAGGTTGCTCGACCCGATCCGGACCCAGCGGCCGTCGGCCACCACCGTCTTGGCATGGAGCATCGGGCCGGCCCATTCGAAGATCCGAACCCCTGCGGCGAGGAGATCCCGATATCCGATCCGGGTCAGATTCCGGACCAGGGCGATATCGCTGCTGCCGGGCACCAGCAGCCGGACATCCACCCCTTCTGCCGCGGCGTCGAGGAGGTAGCGGAAGAGCCGCCGCGGCGCGACGAGGTACGCATCCGTCACCCAGACGCGCTGGCCGGCGGACGCCAGCAGCAGTTCCGACACCCGGTAGGCCCGCTCCCGCGCCGGCTCGCCGGCCAGGACGCGCACCGACGCGGTGCCGGCGGCGGGAACATCGCCCGCGAGCTCGTCGGGCGGCAACGCTTCCCCGCTTTCCGCCCAGGTGGTGGCGAACGCCCGGTCGAGGGCACCCGCCGCCGGCCCCTCCACCAGGACGGCCGTATCCCGCCACGGCAGCCGGCCGGCCACGGGATCGCCGGCCCACTCGTCGCCGATGCAGATCCCGCCCAGCACGGCGCGGCAGCCGTCCGCCACGACGAGCTTGCGGTGGTTGCGACTGAGCACCGACGGCAGGTCGAAGAGCGCCGGCCGGTTGAACCGGTGCACGGCGACCCCCGCGTGAACCAGATCGCGCCAGAGCCGGCGGCGGGTCCCGTAGCTGCCGAGCCAGTCCACCGACAGGCGGACTCGCACCCCGGCCTGCGCCCGCGCCATCAGCGCCTCGGCGAACCGGCGGCCGGTCCGATCGTCCCGAAAGATGTAATTGTCGAAATGGATCCACCGCTCGGCCCGGGCGAGCAGATCGAGCATCTGCTCGAACGCCGCCGGCCCATCGAAGAGGAGCTCGACCCGGTTCCCCGGAATCGGCCGGCTCCCGGCCGCTCGATCGATCGCCCGCTCGACGGCATCCTGAGCCAGCCGATGAGGGCGACCGGACCCCGTCACGCGGAGCCGAGACCGAGCAAGCGTTCGTGCGGGCGGAGCGCCTCGATCACGAAGGCGATGTGCTCCTCGAGCGGCACGCCGAGTTCCTCGACGCTGCCGTAGACGTCCTCGCGGCTCACCCCGCGCGCAAACGCCTTGTCCTTGAGCTTCTTCTTGACGCTCGACACTTCGAGGTCGGCCAGGGAGCGGGACGGCCGCACCAGCGCACACGCCACCAGGAAACCGGAAAGCTCATCCACGGCGAACAACGCCCGGGCGAGCGGCGTGGTCCGGGCCACCCCGGTGTAGGCGGCGTGGCCGAGAATGGCCTGCTGCCCGTCTTCCGGCAGACCCCGGCCCGCCAGAATCCGAACCCCCGCCGAGGGATGTTCCTCCGTAGCGGATCGCTCCGCGTTGGGCCATCGCTCGTAGTCGAAGTCGTGAAGCAAACCGACCACGCCCCAGTAGTCGGGATCCCCGCCGAGCTTCCCGGCCATGGCCCGCATCGCGATCTCGACGGCGTACATGTGCTTCCGGAGCGCGTCCGACGCCGTGTACTCGTGCATCAACGCCAGCGCGTCGTCGCGGGTCAGCATCGGAACCTCGTCAGTGAGCCGGGGTCGGCGGCGGCATCACCGCCGCCGAGAGGGGCACCCGGAGGGTGTTGTCGGCCAGGATGATCTCGAACGCGTAGCTCCCGGCCTTGGGGAGGGGGACGTCGAACACCAGCACCGCGCCCGCTTCGACTTCGGTGATGCCGGCGGGCGGCTCGCCGAACTGGACCGTCCCCTCGCCGCCCATCAGTTCCTTGCCCTCATCGTCGACGAACCGGATCCGGATCCCGTGTTCCCCGATCTCGGTCCGGCGGCCCTTCACCCGGATCACCAGGTGGGTCCGGGGATGGACCGCCGGAAAACTCGCCACCCAGACGTGCTGGAAGATCCCCAGCACCGACAGCTTGCCCTGCTGGTCGATCAGAGCGTAGTCCGCGAGGACGGCGAAGTCGACGTGCATCGAGGTCAGGAGACCCGAATCGACTTGATCAGGTCGTTCTTGCGGATGGCGTCGACGATGTCAAGGCCGTCGGTCACCTGGCCGAAGACGGTGTGCTTCCCGTCGAGATGCGGCTGGGGCGAGTGGCAGACGAAGAACTGGCTGCCGCCGGTGTCCTTCCCGGCGTGCGCCATCGACAGCGTGCCGGCGACGTGTTTGTGGGTGTTGAGATGGGTCTCGCACTTGATCTGGTACCCGGGGCCCCCGGTGCCGACGGCCGGATTGTTCGGGTCCTTCGAGAGCGGATCGCCGCCCTGGATGACGAAATCGGGGATCACCCGGTGGAACCGGGTGCCGTCGTAGAAACCCTCGTTGGCCAGCTTCTCGAAGTTGGCCACGGTCTTCGGGGTTTCGGTGTCGAAGAGTTCGGCCTTCATGGTGCCGCGCTCGGTCTCGATGGTAGCGGTCTTCACGTCGTTTCCTTGGAAAAAGCGAGTCCCAAAGGTAAGGCAGGACCCCCGACCCGTCACGCCCGCAAACCGGCTCGCCCCGGCCCGGTTCCGCGCTATCTTCATCGCATGGCTGATCTCGTCCCGTCGGGCCTGGAACAGACCCGCAAGGAAGCGATCCAACTCCTCTGCCAGGCACAGGCCGACACCCGGCTGTCGGTGGACACCTTCGAGACCCGCCTCGACCAGGTCCGCCACGCGCCCAACGAGGCCACGATCGCCGCGATCGTGGCCGACCTCGAGCCGATGGCCTACGCCGGCCCGACCGGCATGGCCCCGGCGGTCGCCGACCACACCGCAGTCGGGGCGCCGGTCTCGCCGGCGGACTATCTCCGGATCGCGACGGTCTTCGGCTCCACCAAACGGGCCGGTTCCTGGACGGTTCCGCTGCTCCTCGAGGTCCGCGGGCTGTTCTCGGAGACGACCATCGATCTGCGGGATGCCGTCTTCGGAGCGGACGTGGTGGACCTCGAGGTGGACGTCAAGCTCTCGTCGTTCACGCTTATCGTGCCCCTGGGCACCCAGGTCGAGAACGAGGTCGAAGAGACGCTCTCGTCGTCGTCCCATTCGACCCGGGGGGCCCGCGGCGCCAGCCCGAACGGCCTCCTGGTCCGGCTCCGGGGCCACGCCCTCCTCGCCTCGATCGAGATCAAGGAAAAGGCGCGCGCCGGTCAGCGGCTGGGTTTCTTCGCCAAGCTCCTCGGCGCCGGCTGAGCGGGGCCGGTCGCCTCGGCCGACGGACAGAGCCCCGCCAGCGGGCACCGGCCGCACTGCGGCCGCCGGGCGATGCAGACCTGCCGCCCGTGGTAGATCAGCCAGTGCGACACCATCGTCCAGTCCTCGCGCGGCACCAGCTCCATCAGATCGCGTTCGATCTTCTCGGGATCCTTCTCCCGGGTGAGACCGAGCAGCTGGCTCAGCCGGCCCACATGGGTATCCACGACGACGCCGTCATTGATCCCGAAGGCGTTGCCGAGAACGACGTTCGCCGTTTTCCGGCCGACCCCCGGCAGGACCCGGAGCGACTCCATGTCCCGGGGCACCTCCCCGCCGTGGTCTTCGGTGACCGCTCGGGCCATGCCGAGGAGACTCTTCGCCTTGTTCCGGAAGAAACCGGTGGAACGGATCATCGTCTCGAGGGTGTCCTGGTCCGCGGCGGCGAGATCCCGAGCCGTGGGATATTTCGCGAAGAGTGCCGGCGTGACCATGTTTACCCGGGCGTCGGTACACTGCGCCGAGAGGATGGTCGCGACGAGCAGCTCGTAGGGCGTCCGGTGATCGAGCGCGCAGTGCGCGTCCGGATAGGTCTCCCGCAACACCGAGAGGATCCGGGCCGCCCGCGCGGCGAGTTGGGCCTTGGTTTCCGGCTTGCGGCCCCGGGCCACGGCCTTCTTCTTGACCGGCTTGCCGGCCATCAGGGTCTCCTTTTCCGCACGAAGGCGAGAAACTCCGCCGTCGACCAGGCGTTGAGCACTGCGTCGGGACCGAGCCAGGCCTTCCGCGCCATCGTCACCCCGAAATCGACGTTGTTGAGCCCGGCCGGCGAGTGGGCATCCGCACCGATCGAGATCACGACCCCGGCCTCCCGTGCCTGACGGACGAGGCGCCAGTCGAGATCGAGGCGCTGCGGGTCGGCGTTGATCTCGATGGCCACGCCGGCGGCCGCGGCCCCCGCGAACAACCGGGGGTGGTCGAGGCGATAGGGCTCCCGGGTCAGCAGCAGCCGGCCGGTCAGGTGCCCGAGGATGTTGACGTAGGGATTCTCGAGCGCGGTGAGGAACCGCTCGGTCATGCCGCGCTCGTCCATCTCGAACCGGTTGTGCACCGACGCGATGACGAAGTCGAATCCGGCCAGCAACTCGTCGCTGTAGCCCAGCCGGCCGTCGGCGAGAATGTCGGCCTCGATGCCCTTGAGGATCCGGGCACCCTGCCCTTCGGCGTTGACGGTGTCGATCTCGTCCCACTGCTGGCGGATCTCCGCCTCGCTCAGCCCGCCCACATAGGCGGCCGTCCCGCTGTGGTCGGTGACGCCGACGTACTCATACCCCGCGTCGCCGCAGGTCCGGGCCAGGTCCCGGACCGAGAAACTGCCGTCCGAATAGCTCGTGTGACAGTGGAGCAGGCCGCGGAGGTCCGCGCGAGTCACCAGGGGCGGGAGCGGCGCCGCCGCCCGCGCCACCTCATCGCCGCCCTCCCGTAACTCGGGCGGCAGGTACTCGAGCCCGAGCGCCCGGTACACCGCCGCCTCGTCCGGCGTGGGAATGAACTCGCTGCCGCGCCAGAGTGCCGCCCCCCGGAATGCCAGTCCCGCCGCCCGGGCCCGTTCGGTCAAGGCCTCGAGATGGCCCTGGCTGCCAGTGGCCTGGATCAGCACCGCGCCGAGGTTGGCGCTCGGCGTCACCACGATCTGGCACCCGTCGCCGCCGGCGAACCGGATCGTGGCGCGGCGTTCGTCATGGCCGCCGTACTCCTCGACGCCGGGGAGCGCCGCGATCGCCTTGAGCACCTGTTCGGGCGGTTCGTCCGCCACCAGGACAATGACGATCTCGGAGACGAGCTCGAGTCCCCGCCGCACCTCGCCGGCGGTGATGGCGGCCGTCACGCCCTTGACCCGTTCGAGCCCGGACCGGAGCGCCTCGGCGTCGGTCGCGGCGTGATGGATCAGGCGGTAGGTGGTCGCCTGGCGCAGGCGGGCGACCCCGCGAAGGACGTTCTCCGCGGTCTTCGCGCCGAAACCCGGCAGCGCCGCGAGCCGACCGTCCCGCGCCGCGGCTTCGAGTTCGGGAATCGACTCCACCTGGAGCCGTTCGTGGATCTGGCGAACCTTGGTGACACCGAGCCCCGAGATCCGGAGCATCTCGACCAGGCCGGGCGGCACCGCTTCGCGCAGCTCCTCGAGCGCCGTCGACCGGCCGGAGCGCACCAGATCCTGGACGACGGCCTGGATCCCGGCACCGATGCCGGGCGCCCGCTCGAGCGTGCCGTCCTCGAGCCATTGGGCGGGTTCCCCGGCGAGGCCGGCCACCGTACGGGCGCCCATCCGGAACGCCCGCACCTTGAACGCGTTCTCGCCCTTGAGTTCGAGATGCGAGGCGATCTGGTCGAGCACATGGCTCACCGTGGTGCGATCGACGCTCATGCCCAGGACACTCCTTGCCGGCCAGCGGCCGCTCCGGAGGGTGGCAGGAGCGCCTGACACCGCCACGCCAGCTCGATGAGTTCTTCGCCGCCCGTCACTTCGAGGAGACCGGCCGCCGCGCCGCCCTCGAGCCGCGGCGAAAACAGCCCGCCGCCGTCCGGCCGGGCGAGCCGAACCGGACGCGGGCCGGCGGCCTGGACCACCGTGAACCCGGGCCGGTTGCCGTGAAAGCCGAGCACGGCCACGAGGTCGATCCCACCGCCGACCGCGCGGGCGAACCACCCGTCGATCGGCTCGGGCGCGGCACCCGCCACCGCCGTGGCCCACACCCGCCGGGCCGGAAGCTGGAGATAGTACGACCGCCCCACGCCGGCCGTCGACCCCTCGGGACCCGCCGCCGCCAGCCGGTCGAGCGACGCCCGGTCGATGGTCACGATCGCCTCGTCATCGAGCCAGTGGAGAAAGGCCGCGTGCGCGAACGCGACCAGTTCCTCGACGCCCTCCCCCATCGTCCCTTCGACGCCTAGATCGCGCAGCAACTCGACGACCTCCTTGACCAGAACGAAGCCGTTCCGGTCACGCGGGTCGTACCCGGCTGTCGTGATCCCATCGCGGAGCGCCGGAAACCGGTCGCTCAGCGGTGCAAAGACAGCCTGGAACGGCGTCGGCCGCGCGGTCACGCCGGCTGCCGGGGAAGAAACGGGTCGAGAGCCGCCACGAAGGCGTCCGGCGCTTCGACATACGGTACGTGGCCACAATCCGGGATTCGGACGAACCGGGCGTGGAGCAGCCCCGCGAGCGTCTCCGCCGTGCCCACCGGGATCGGATCGTCGTCCCCATGGACGACGAGCCCGGGAATCCGCAGCCGCTCGATCCCGGCTCGGAAATCGAACTCGCCGAGGCTGTCCCAGACGGCCTGCTGGGTCCGGCCGGTGATCCGGAACGGGGTCAGGTTCGCGGCCAGGGCGGGGTCGTGAAAGTATCCGGCCACCGAGAACTCGAACATCCGCTGCCGGTAGGCATCGACGTCGAGCTCGCGGAGCCCGCCGTCCTGCACCTGTTTCCTGGCCTCCTGGATGGCCGGTGCCTGATTTCGGGCCGCGAGATTGCGTTCGTACTGCTCCCGCGCGCCCCGCCACACCGGCGCCGGTGAGACCAGAGCCAGCCGCTCGACCCGGTCCGGGTGTTCGAGCGCGTAGAGGACCGCGAGCATTCCGCCCCACGAATACCCGGCGAGACTCATCCGCTCGAAACCCCACACCTCCCGCAGGGCCTCGAGATCGGCCACCTGTTCCGGCCAACCGCACGGCACCTCGCGATCGACCGCGCTCCGGCCCCCGCCGCGCTGATCGTAGTAGACGAGGGTCCGGCCTGCCGCCAGGCGGTCGAAGCCGGGCAGCAGATAGTCGTGATGTGCCCCGGGCCCACCGTGGAGAACCACCGTGGCCGGCCCCTCGCCCACCCGGCGCTCGAAGAGCCGGACGCCGCGGACCTCCCGGAACGTGGTGGTTTCAGCCATGGCGCGCGAGCAGCTCCTCCACCGTGTTGGCGTGAATGGTGACGATGTCGTCGAGGTTGGCCGCGTACCCGCCGCCCAGCACCATGCTCACCGGCAGGCCCCGCGTCCGGCAGGCATCGAACACCATCGCATCCCGGGTCCGGAGCCCCTCGATCGAGAGCGCGAGCCGGCCGAGGCGATCGCCCTGGTACGGATCGGCGCCAGCAATGTACACCACGAGGTCGGGCCGGGCCTCCCCGATCACGGGCCCAAGGTGGCGAGCCAGCATCGCGAGATACCCGTCATCCCCGGTCCCGTCCGCGAGCTCGATGTCGAGCCGGCTCCGCTCCTTGTGGAATGGATAGTTCCGCTCACCGTGGACCGAGAAGGTGAAGACGGCGGGATCGTCCTCGAAGATCCGCGCCGTGCCGTTTCCCTGGTGGACGTCGAGGTCGACGACCAGGGCCCGGCCGATGCGTCCCTCCCGCTCGAGGACCCGGATCGCGACGGCCACATCGTTGAACACGCAGTACCCCTCACCCCAGTCCGGGTAGGCGTGATGGGTCCCGCCCGCGAGGTTGATCCCGGCCCCGCCGGCCAGCGCGTCGCGGCAGGCTTCGAGGGTGCCCTGCACCGTACGGAGCGACCGCTCGGGCAGCAGCGGCGTCCACGGAAACCCGATCCGGCGGAGTTCCTTCGGGTCGAGCGTGCCATCGATGACGGCGTCGATGTAGCGGGCGGTATGGACCAGCGCCAGTTCCGCCCGCGCGACCCGCTCGGGTTCATAGATGGCGGACTCGGCCAGAACCCCGCGGGCCACCAGGCCGTCCCGGACGAGCCGGTACTTGCCCATCGGAAAGCGGTGGCCGTCGGGCAGCGGAATCGACCAGCGGGCGGAAGACCAGGCGCGCATCCGCCGGAATGTCGGTGGAACGGCACCGGCCCGCGAGGGGCCGGCGCCGGGGGCGTTCAGAGGAGGACGGCCAGGGCGTCCGCCACCTTGCGGGTTTCGGCCTCCTCCTCGGAGGTGAACGGATCGGGCACGTCGCTGTCAACGTCGATCTGACCGAGGATCGTCTCGCCGCGGCGGATCAGCACGACGAGCTCCGATCGGGTATCGAGGTTGCACGCGAGGTAGTTCCCGATCGCCCGGACGTCGCCGACGTTCTGGTCCTGGCCGGTGGCCACAGCCGTTCCGCAGACCCCCTTGCCGACCGGAATGCGGGTGTGGTCGGTCTCGCGCCCGGTGAACGCCTCGAGCTCGAGGATGTCGCCGTGCAGCATGTAGAGGTAGACCGACGTGTATGGCGGCCCGGCCGCCTGGATCCGGTCGGCCGCGAGCTGGAGCAGGCCCTGCCGCCCCGCATCGCGTGCGAAGGCGCCTCGAAGGGCGGCGACGATCCGGTCGCCGTTGAGCACCGGCATGATCAGCCTCCCCGCCGCCCGAAGACCACGGTGGCGGAATCCACCGTCGCACCGCGGCGGAACCGAACCGTCGCGGTGTCGCCCGGTTTGTGATTCCGGAGTGCGTCGGTCATTCCCTGCAAGTCCGGCACGTCGAACCGCCCGATGGAAAGCAGTACGTCGCCCTCCTTGAGGCCGGCCTTGTCGGCCGGGCTGTCGGGCCGCACCCCCGAGAGCCGGACGCCGGGACCGCCGCTCGCCATGTCGGGAATGCTGCCGAAGTAGGCGCCGTACCCCGACGAGGGCTGGCCCGAGGCCGCCACCGGCGGCGGGGGCGGCGCCTTGAAGACGAAGGTGAGGGGCGTCTTCCGGTCGGCGATCGCGCGGGTGATGTCCGCCGTGTAGGCGGCCACCTTGGCCACCCCGGCCACGTTGATCTTGTCCCAGTCGTCGCTCGGCCGGTGATAGTCCTCGTGCAGGTCGGTAAAGAGATGGAGGACCGGTTTCTTCGCGACGTAGAACGACTGCTGGTCACTCCGGCCGAAACCGTCGCCCGAGTAGTGGAGATCGAACCGGCCGCCCGCGTTGAGGGAATCGAGCAGCGCCGGAAATTCGGTGGCCGTTTCCGATCCGTAGACCAGGAGCCGGTCGTTCCGAAGCCGGCCGACCATATCGAGGTTGACCATCGCGACCGTCTGCTCGAGAGGCACGGCGGGGTGCGCGACATAGGCCGCCGAACCGAGCAGGCCGAGCTCCTCGCCGGAGAAGGCCACCAGCACGACCGACCGGGCCGGCGGCCGACGCCCCAGCTGCCGCGCCACGTCGAGCAGCGCCACGGTGCCGGACGCGTTGTCGTCGGCCCCGTTGTAGATCTCGCCCGCGGCCCCCAGCGAGCTCGAGCGCGACTCCCCGTGCCCCAGGTGGTCGTAGTGGGCCCCGACGACCACGTACTCGTTCCGCAGCGCCGGATCCCGGCCGGGAATGACCCCGACGACGTTCACGCCGCGGCGGGGACGCACCGCCTCGGGAATGTCCTTGACGCCGGGCACCGTGGACGCGATCGAGAACTCCTGCAACCAGCCGCCCGGGGCGGGCGTGACCCCGAGCTCGCCGAGCCGGCGGGCCAGGTACCGCGCCACCGCGTCGGCCGCGGGCGTCCCCGTGAACCGGCCCTCGAGACTGTCCGCCGCGAGCACCGAGAGATCCTGCCGCACCATCGCCTCGGCGGACCGGGGCGGCGCCGCGGGCCGGGCCGACTGACCGGCGAGCGGCGCGACCGAACCGACGGCGCATCCGAGGGCTGCGACCACGACTGCCTTCATCCGATTGGCTCTCCTACGGAATGAAACTGGTATCGGTGGACACCCGCCGGGCGAACCCGGCGAGCAACGCGGCGGCCCGATCGAGATCGTCGAGCACGACCATCTCGTTGGGGCTGTGCATGTAACGATTGGGAACCGACACGAGGCCGGTGGCCACGCCTTTGAAGGACGTGAAGATCGCGTCGGCGTCGGTGGAGGTGTGCTTGGGCGCCGCCTGCAGCGTGACGGGAATCTTCTCCGCCGCCGCAACCTCGACGAGAAGGTCCACCACCCGCGGATTGATGATCGAACCCCGGGAAACGACCGGGCCCCCGCCCAGCTTCACCTCACCGTGGCGGGTCTTCTCGATCCCCGGCGTATCGGTGGCGTGGGTCACGTCCACCACCAGGGCCACGGTCGGCGCGAGCCCCGCCGCCGACGTCCGGGCCCCGCCACCGGTGTAGGCGATTTCCTCCTGGGCCGTGGCCACCGCGGTAACCGCGGCCGCGGCGGGCTTGTTCTTGAGCCGCCGCAGTGCCTCGAGCACCACGAAGGCGCCGATCCGGTTGTCGATGCTCCGGCTCACGATCCGGCCGTTGGGCAGCTCGAGGATCGAGGTGTCGAGCACCCCGGCGTCGCCGACCCGGATCACCTTGGCGGCTGCCTCGCGACTCGTAGCCCCGATGTCGATCCAGAGGTCCTTGATCTTGCTGACCTTCTCGCGATCCTCCTTGTCCATCAGGTGGATCGCCTTCTTGCCGATCACGCCGCGGACCGGCCCGTCGCGCCCCTGCAACACCACCCGCTGGGCCACGAGCACCTGCTCGTCCCACCCGCCGATCGTGTCAAACCAGAGAAAACCGTTCTCGTCGATGTGCACGACCATGAGGCCGATTTCATCGATGTGGCCCGCGAACATGATGGTCGGGGCGCCGGGCGTGCCGTCCAGCGTGGCGAACGAGTTGCCCGCCACATCGGCGGTGACCCGGTCGGCGAACGTGGCGGCCTCGGTCCGCCAGAGCTGCGCGGCAGCCGTCTCGAACCCCGAGGGAGCCGGGGTCCCGAGCAGCGAACGGAAGAATGCGAGCGATGTATTCTCCATCGCCGAGAGCTAACACGCCGGGGCACCCTTTGGCAACAGCCGCCGATGCATGCTGGTGCAGCTATTGCTTTCGCCGCACCAGCCACCCGGGTCGGTTAGGATCACGCACCACTTCGTATCCCGCGGCGAGGTTCAACTGCCAGCCGGGGCCGGCGGGCCGCGCCGGGTCGAACGAGTCGTCCACGGGCACGGTCACCAACTGCCAGTTGCCCGCCACCCACGCCGCCGAGCCGGTAGCGTCGAGGACACCCCAGGCGTCGCTCAATCGGGCCCCGCCGTACACCGTTCCGGCGGAATCGAGCGACTCGACCCGGCCCGGGTCGAAACCGATCTCGGACTTCTCGAGGGGGATCCGCAGCACCGGCCCGATGACGTAGCGGTCCGTCAGCTCGCGAACCCGCGCGACCCGCTTCGCCTCGCGCTCCGCTTCGGCCCGCCGGATCTCCTCGCCCCCGTAGCGGACCTCGACGGACGTCGGTACCGGTCCGCCCCGGATCCGGCCGACCGACCGTGCCACGAGACTGGTAAGGGACGCACCCGACCGCAGCTCGATCCGCCACCCGGGACGCAGCGCGTCGAGCAGCAGCCCATACGCCGGGCCGGTCGCATACGCGAAGGAACGCCCGATCGAGGCGCCGGTCTCCATCCGCTTGAGCGCGGCGGCCGCGCGGTCCCGCTGGTCGGCGGCCGGCCGGCCGGACAGCCGGTAGCCGGTATACTCCGCCAACCCCTCGTTGCGTTCCAGCGCGCTTTCGGCGCTGTCTCGCGCCGCGTCGAGACCGGTCCGCGCCGCCCGGAAAATCAGCGCATCCTCCAGCGCGGCCTGCCGCTCCTTGCCGCTCGCCCGCAGCGCCACCGCCAGCGCCCGTGCCTCGAGCCGAAACCAGATCCGCCCGCTTTCGGTGTCGAGGTGGGGGTTGTTGGTGCTCACCGGCGGCAGGTCGAGGGAACGCTGGATCCGGTGCCAGAGTTCGTGGGCCAGGAGCTCCCGCCGGACGGCCGGATCGTCCGGCACGGGCCAGAGGACCATGGTCCAGAGACGCCCCGAGTACTCCACCGCGGTGTTGGCCGGATTGATCGCCTCGGGCAAGCGACCCCGGTAGACCCCGTCGATAGGGGTGAACCGGCCCGCCGAGTCCGGCTCGCTCGCGTAGGTCACGCCGGACTCCCGATCGACGATGAGGAGCGGGCCGGCGAGCGACCGGCCCCAGAGCCGGCCGCCATCATCGGCCACGAGGCGGTGCGCGGCGGCGATCACCGCGGCAGCCTGACTCGGCGTGGGAGGGTCCTGGGGGAGCAGGCTGCCGAGCAGCAGCAGTAAAGCGATCGTCATGGTTTGGCCCTGAGGTTCACTGTTGCGATGCCGGCCGCCGCCCGAGGGTCGCGTCAGGGGCCCGGCGGGGCGAAATTCTGACAATGTTCCGCCGCCTCGATCCAGCCCGCATCGTCGAGACCGCCCGCCGCCTGGCGCAGCGGGTCGCGGAGCGATTCCCCGATTCCGGTCTCCGCCACGTCGCAGAAGACCTCGTCGTGGTGTGCGAACGCTCGGGACACGACCTCGAGTGGCTGGCCCGGCCGATCTGGCCGTTGCGGGCCACGGTGGGGGTCCTGATCGCCCTGCTGGCCGTCGTCTTCATGGCGACCCTGGCCGCCGTCTTCCGGCTCGACCCCGGCACCACCATGACCGAGGTCATCCAGGCGATCGACGCCGGCATCAACGAACTGGTATTCCTCGGCATCGCGGTGTTCTTCCTGTCCGGGCTCGAAGCCCGGCGCAAGCGGATCCGGGCCCTCCGGGCCCTCCACGAACTCCGCTCCATGGCCCACATCGTGGACATGCACCAGCTCACGAAGGACCCTGAGTGGGTGACCCACCCGGGCAGCGGACCCGACACCCCGTCGTCGCCCGAACGGCAACTGGACCGGTTCCACCTGTCCCGCTACCTCGACTACTGCAGCGAAATGCTGTCGATCCTGAGCAAGTCCGCGGCGCTCTACGTGCAGGATTTCAACGATCCGGCCACCCTCGCCGCGGTGAACGAGGTCGAGGAACTCACCAACGGCCTCTCCCGGAAAATCTGGCAGAAGATCATGATGCTCGACCGCGAGCTGCCCGGACCCGCCCGATGATCCGGGTCGAATCCCTGCATCGGTACCCGCTCAAGAGCGGCCGCGGCATCGCGGCGGAGGTCCTGGAGATCGGCCGGTTCGGACCGGTGGACGACCGCCGCTGGATGGTGGTGGACCCGGACGGCCGCCTCGTAACCCAGCGGGAAATCCCCCGGCTTTGCCTCATCTCCGCCCGGCCCGAACCGGCGGAGCTGATGCTGGCCGCCCCCGGCTACCCGTCGCTCGTGGTGGCGCGCCCCGCTCCCGGCGCACCGACGCGGCCGGTGGTCGTCTGGGACGACCAGGTAGCCGGTGTCGACCAGGGCCCCGAGGCGGCGACCTGGCTGTCGGACCTCCTCGGCCGCCGGCTTCGTCTCGTCTACCTGCCGGACGACGCCGACCGGTTGACGGATCCGGACTACGACCCGGACCCGACCCCGGTGAGCTACGCGGACGGCTACCCGCTGCTGCTGGTCTCGACCGCCTCGCTCGCCGACCTGAACGCCCGGCTTCCCGCGCCGGTGCCGATGGCCCGGTTCCGGCCGAACGTCGTCGTCTCCGGTACCGGCCCGTTCGGCGAAGACGAGTGGCGGGAACTCCGGATCGGGAACCTGAGGTTCAGCGGGGTGAAGCCGTGCGCCCGGTGCACGATCACCACGGTCGATCCGGAAACTGCCGCCACCGGGCCCGAACCCCTCCGGACGCTCGCCACCTTCCGGAAGCGCGGCTCCGCCGTCCTGTTCGGCATGAACCTGGTCCACCGGGGCTACGGCACCATCCAGATTGGGGATTCCATCACCCTCGGCGCGGAACCCTGACGCCGGCCACCGGGAATTCCGCCGCCGCACCGGACGCGCCGCCGTTCCCCGGACGGCAAACGGGGCCCGGCATCCCGCCCGGGCCCCGATTTTCTGCACCGCGCCGAAGCCCCCTAGATCGAGCAGGTCATGTCCTGCCCGCAGCACATCGGCGATTTCACCTTGCCGTGCCCGTCCGGACACTTCGCCACCAGCACCGAGGAACCGTCCGGCTTCGCGATCGAATCGTTCACCAGTTCCTTGCCGCAATGGCCGCAGGTCATCGTCCCGACGCTCATGCCGCACTTGCTGCAGGTGTACAACGCCATCCGGTCTGCTCCTGATCGAGTTGCGGTGATTCTAGCCGGGCCCTCCGGCAACGGCCACTCCAGCTACGCGCCCGGGCGCCTGAGGGCGGCCGTCGTCTCGCCGGTTGCCCCGGTCCGTTCCGCGAGGAGCCGTTCGGTGAAATCGACCCGCTCGTGGAGTTCGGTCACTTCGGTCCGGAGCGCATAGAGCTCGTCCATCAGTTCCTTGGGCACGCCGGGCCCCAACTCGGCCAGATCCGGATCCCACGCCTTGACCAGCCGGCCCTCGGCATCCCGGAACTGCCCGGAGGCGATCATGATGTTGTCGATCAGGTACCAGATCCCGAGGCCGCCGGCGGTGCACAGCATCAGGAACCCCGTGCCGATCTTGCCGACGTAGAACCGGTGGGCGCCAAACACGCCCAGCACCAGTCCCAGCACCAGCGCCACTGCCCGACTCTTGTCGGACCGGTTGGTCATTGCGCCTCCCGACTCGGATCGCTCACCCGTTCAACGAGTACTACATTCCCACCCGGAACGCCATGTTACGGAGGCTTCATGACCCGTGTTTCACTGCAGCGCCCGGCGGTGGCGCTCCTCGCCGCGATGCTCCTCGGCGCCGCCGGACCCGCACCGGCGCAGCAGGCGCCCCGAACCGGCCAGGACGTCATCCGGGCCATGCACCGCCGCTACGACGGCAAATGGTACCGCACCCTCTCCTTCGTCCAGCGGGCCATCTACCCGAGCAACCGGGTGGAGGAAGAATGGTGGGAGGCGGCCCTCATCCCCGGATTCCTCCGCATCGACGTCGCCCCGCTCGACAGCGGCCGAACCTTCATGTACCGCGGCGACTCGACCTTCACGTTCGACCAGGGCAAAGTCATCCGCGCCGCGGCCGGCCGGAACATCCTCGCCATCATGGCGTTCGATGTCTACCGGCAGCTGCCGGAGAAGACCTTCGCCCTCGTCGCGGCGGAACAGTTCCCGCTGGACCGGCTCCGCGAGGACACCTTCCGCGGCGTTCCCTGCTGGGTCATCGGTGACGAACACCACCAGCTCTGGATCGAGAAGGAGCGCCTGATCCTCCACCGGGTCGTCACTCCCGGACCGGGCGGGGTCGTGAGCGACATCAGCTTCGCCAAGTTCGAACCGCTCGGGGGCGGCTGGATCGGCACCGAGGTGCTCTTCCTCCGCGACGGCAAGGAAGTGTTCCGGGAGATCTACCGTGACTGGAAGATCAACCCGGCGATCACCGAGGACCTCTTCGCGATTCCGTGGAAACCGGCGGCCTGGGCCCGGCCCTGACATGAGCGGCACGCCCACGCTCCTCGGCGTACCGTTCGACGGCGCCTCGTCCTGGCGCCGGGGACCCGCCCGCGGCCCGGCCGCCATCCGCGAGGCGCTCCGGGCACCGTCGAGCAACACCTGGACCGAGGACGGTCTCGACATCACTGCCCCCGGCGTCCTGGCCGACGGCGGCGACGTCGAACTGTTGAGCGATGACGGGGCCGCGGCGCGCTCGGCGATCGAGGCCGCCGTCGGCCGGATCCTCGACGCCGGCGGCCGGCCACTCGTCCTCGGCGGCGACCACTCGATCACCTACCCCGTGCTGCGCGCCGTCGGACCCCGGTTCCCCGGGCTGACCGTGCTCCACTTCGACGCTCACTCCGACCTCTATCACGACTTCGAGGGCGACCCCTACTCCCATGCCTGCCCGTTTGCCCGGGTGATGGAACAGGGTTTCGCCGTCCGGCTGCTGCAGTTCGGGATCCGGACGCTGAGCCGTCACCAACGGGAGCAAGCGGCGAAGTTCGCCGTCGAGATCCGCGAGATGCGCCACTGGACCGGACCGGAGTCGGTCTCGGTCGCCGGACCGGTCTACCTCTCGCTCGATCTCGACGCCCTCGATCCGGCCTTCATCGCCGGGATCAACCACCCCGAGCCCGGCGGCCTCTCGGTGCGGGACGTGGTGACGATGATCCAGCGCCTCGAGGGCCGCCTGGTCGGCGCCGACGTGGTCGAACTCTCGCCGCCCGAGGATCTCTCGCCCCGAAGCGCGCTGGTCGCGGCCAAGTTCGTCAAGGAAATCACCGCGGCGATGCATCGCTGCCCTGCCGGAAATTCCCGATGACCCGTCAGCTCGTGTTCGCCGCCGGCGTATTGGCCGTCCTGCCCTCATCCGCCGCCGCGCAGCCCGCCCTGCGCGACCGGATCCGGACGTTCCGGGAACGGAACGAAGTCGCGATCGTCCGCGAACTCACCGACCTGCTCGCCCTCAGAAACGTGGCCACGAGCGACGCCGACCTCCGGACCAACGCCCGAATGCTCGTCGCGATGATGGAACGGCGCGGCGTCAAGGCAAGAGTCCTCGAAACCACCGGGGCCCCCCCGGCGGTCTACGGCGAACTGACCACACCCGGCGCCGCCCGCACGATCGTGTTCTATGCCCATTACGACGGCCAGCCGGTGGATTCGAGCCGGTGGCAGAGCGCACCCTGGAATCCGGTCCTCCGCTCGGGGCCGCTGGGCCCCGGTACGGTGGACCTCCCGCTCACCCCGCCCGGCGGCCGGTTCGACCCGGAGTCGCGGGTCTTCGCCCGCTCGGCAAGCGACGACAAGTCGCCCATCGTGGCAATGCTCTGGGCCCTCGACGCGCTCCGCGCCGCCGGGACGCCGCTCTCGGTCAACCTCAAGTTCTTCCTCGAGGGCGAGGAAGAAGCCGGCTCGAGCCACCTCCGGCAGATTCTCTCGACCCATCGGGACCTCCTCCAGGCCGACTTCTGGCTCTTCGGCGACGGGCCGGTCCATCAGACCCGGGCAGCCCAGGCCGTCTTCGGCGTCCGCGGCGTGATGGGTGCCAACCTGACCGTGTACGGCCCGCTCCGACCCCTGCACAGCGGCCACTACGGCAACTGGGCACCTAACGCCAACGCCATGATGGTCCACCTGCTGGCCTCGATGCGGGACACCGAGGGACGGATCACCATCGCGGGCTATTATGACGACGTTCGGCCGCCCACCGAGGCGGAACGGGCAGCGTTCCGGTCGATGCCGGCAGTCGAGGAGCAGTTGATCGGCGAACTGGCCCTGGGCCGGACGGAGAACGCGCCGGCCACCCTGGCGGAGCAGCTGGCCTTGCCGGCGCTCAACATGAGCGGCCTGGCCGGCGGCCGCGCCGGGGCAGGGGGATCGAACGTGATCGTGGCGGAGTCGAACGCCTACCTCGACTTCCGGCTGGTCCCCGATCAGCGCCCGGAGCGGGTCCGGGAATTGGTCACGGCGCACCTCCAGCGGCAGGGGTTCCACGTCGTCGAAGAAGAACCGGATTCGGCCACCCGGCGGTCCTACCCGCGGCTGGCCCGACTTACCTGGGCCGGCGGGTACCCCTCGGCCCGGACCAGCCTGGACAGCCCTGGCGGGCGAGCGCTCCTGGCGGCCGCGGACGCCGTCCTCGGCAAGCCGATCATTCGGGTTCCGACCCTGGGGGGGAGCCTGCCCCTGGCCGATTTCGTCGAGACCCTGGGGATCCAGTTCGCCATCCTGCCGATCGTGAACCACGACAACAACCAGCACGCCGAAAACGAGAACCTCCGGCTCCAGAACCTCTGGGACGGGATCGAGCTATACGGCGGGGTGCTGGCCCGGATGGGGCGGGAGTGGACCGTCCAGCCCTGAGCCGACGAGGCCCGCGGCGGCGAGCCGGACCAGCGTCTCCTCGTCCCGGGCCCGGTCGGGCGCCGGTCCCTTCACGGGCCCGGTGACGAGCGAAGCCGCCAGCGAATCGATGAGGAACCGGGCGGTCAGGTTGGGGTCGCCGACTGGCCGGAGGGCCCCGCTTCGCATCCGGCCACCGAGATAGGCGGCCAGCCGCCGGAGGAGGTCGGCCCAAACGATCTGATCGAACCGAGCCGCCAAGTCGGGTCGGTCGACCCGGTTTCGCTCGGCCAGCAGGATTGCCTGCTTATACCTTTGTAGCCAACGAGTTAGCTCAAGTAGTATCCCCAGCAACTCAGCATCAGAACCCTCGTGCTCCCGGCGCTGGGCCCCGACCCAAAGTTGGGGGAAGTTGGCGATCGCGTGGAGACAATCGTCGAGCGTGGGCTGAGCCGCACCAGGCCGGCTCTTGAGGAACGGGAGGTCGGGGTGGGCCACCGCGGGGCTCTCGAGCGCCCGGAGGGTCACCAGCTCGAAGAGGGCCTCCTTGTCCTCCACGTAGAGGTACACTGTGCCAGGCCCCACGCCGGCCCCGTCCGCGATGCGGTGGACCTTCGATCGGTCATAGCCGCTCTCGATGAACGTAGCGGTCGCCGACGACACGATCCGATCGAGTGTCGCTGGATTCCTGGACCTGGTCATGACAAAAAATAACTGAATCATACATTCATTTCAAGAACAAACCGTTGGCTCTGTTGTACCTGGAGAAGGCGTGGCCAAGATTCGGAGGGTTCCGAACCCCGGGCGCGGCGCTGGGGTGTGTCGATTTCCGACACCGAGTTTCCACCCGCTGCCAACCATTTTCGGGAACCTCATGTCATACTCGCCGGAACCTGGGAACCCGACCGACCGCGGAGCAGCGTGACAGTACCCGACTTGGTAAGCCGAGTCCTGGCCGGTGATCCGATCGCCGAGCGGGAGCTGTACGACCGGAACGTCGACCGGGTCTACCGGCTGGCATTCCGGTTGACCGGCGAGGCCGACGTCGCGGCGGACTGCACCCAGGAGACCTTCATCCGGGTCTACAGCCGGCTGGAGGGGTTCCGGGGCGAGGCGGCCCTGTCGACCTGGATCACTAGTGTCGCCTACTCGGTGATCTACAACGTGATGCGGCGGACCAAGCGGCCCCGGGAGAGTGATGTGGATCTGGAGGCGGCCGACCGGGTGGCGGTCACGACACGGGAGGCGGACCCCGACCTCAAGGCCAGCCTGGCCCGCGAGATCGACCGCCTCCCCGACGGCTACCGGACGGTGTTCCTGATGCACGATGTGGAGGGCTACACCCACGACGAGATCGCCACCTCGCTCGGGATCCAGGAAGGCACCTCGAAGGCCCAGTTGAGCCGGGCCCGAGCCAAACTGAGGAAGGCCCTCGCGGCCTTTGCAGGACATTGGAGGACCGCATGAACGAGCCCGAAGACGACCGGCTGGACGAACGGACCGAGGCCATGGCCAGGGACTACCACGCACCGCCGCCCACGCCTCGCGAGGAAATCTGGGCGCGCATCGAAGCGGCCCGCCGGACCGGCCGGCCGAGCCCGGCCCCGGTGATCGATATCGCGTCCCGCCGGCGGATGCCGCGATGGGTACCCACCGTCGTGGCCATCGCCGCGACTCTGGTACTCGGCGTAGCGATCGGCCGCCTGACGCTGCCCGGCACCGACGCGGCCCCGCCGGTCGAAACCGTGGCCGCCACAGCCGTGGCACCCTCCCAGCGGGCCATCACGGTAACCCGGTACGCCGCGATCGAACATCTGAGCCGGGTCAGCACCCTGCTCACCGATTATCAGACGGGCTCGGAGGGCGCCGAACTGCCGGACCACGCCCGATCCCTGCTGTCCCGCACCCGGCTCCTGCTCGATGCTCCGGCCCTCGAACCCGAGATCCGGACCCTGCTCGAGGATCTCGAAGTCCTGCTGGTGCAAGTCGCTCAGCTCCCCCCGAACGGCCAGGGGATCGAGCGGTCGCTGATTGACGACAATCTGGCCGAACGCGCCATCCGCTCCCGGCTCCGGAATGCGATTCCGGCGGGACCGGCGGCATAACGACATAGATGGAGGTATCCCCGATGCGTACCCTGCTTTTCGTTCTCGCGGCCGCGTGGCCGTCCGCCGCCACGGCCCAGCGCCCGGAGCCCGCTGCCCGGGAACTCCGCATGGCGATCGAACAGGCCCGCGGGCTCGCGGCTCGCACCGCCGGCAGCGCGGACCTCCGGGTGGCTCTCGAGGCCCTACGGCAACAGCACGCCGAGATCCGAGCCGGCGCCGAGACCGAGCGGCTGGCCGATCTCGCAATGTCGCTCGCGGAAGGCCGCGCCCGCCTCGAGCGGACCGCCGAGTCGTTCGCGACCGAACCGCCGGCGGCCGGCAACCGCCAGGATCCGGCGGACTCGATCTATCGCGAAGCCCGTTCGGCGCTCAACCGCTC
Source organism: Gemmatimonadales bacterium (assembly GCA_050183815.1). Taxonomy (GTDB): domain Bacteria; phylum Gemmatimonadota; class Gemmatimonadetes; order Gemmatimonadales; family GWC2-71-9; genus SHZU01. Next base: position 87,709 of record JBFXAY010000008.1, read on the forward strand.
GAACTACTCGAAAGCGGCGTTCCTCTTCGCGCGGATTCACGAGGAGTATCCGAAATCCACCTACGCAGGCGATGCCTACTACTGGGAGGCGATGGCGCACTATCGCACCGGGTCGCGCACCAGCCTCGAACGGGCCCGCGATGCGCTCGACGACCAGCGCTCGGACTTCCCGAACGCCCGGACCCGCAACGACGCGGCGGACCTGCTCGCCCGGATCGACGCCGAGCTGGCCCGGCGGGGTGACGCCGGTGCGTCGGAGCGAGTTCGGGAAATCGCCGAGCGCGCCGCCGAGGTGGAGTCGCGGGCCGATCGGGTCTCGGCGGCAACGCGCGACCGGGCCCGCGCCCAGCAGGCGCGCACCCGCTGCACCAGCGACGACGATGACGAAAAGTCCGCCGCGCTGATGGCGTTCCTCAACATGGACGCGGACCGCGCGCTGCCGGTGCTCGAAAAGGTGATGGCCCGCCGGGATGCCGGCTCCGAGTGCCTCCGCCGGAAGGCCGTCTTCATCGTCTCCCAGAAGCAGGGCCCCCAGTCCGAGGCGATTCTCCTCCGCGCCGCGGCCTCCGACCCGGATCCTGAAGTGAAGGAGCAGGCCGTCTTCTGGCTCGGCCAGGCCGGCGGCGAGCGGGCGGCGGTAGCCCTCGACTCGATCCTCCGGCGCTCGAGCGACCGCACCCTGCAGGACAAGGCGATCTTCTCGCTCTCGCAGAACCGGTCGGCCCGCGCCCAGAGCGCGCTCCGCGACTACGCGATGCGAACCGACGCCCCGGCGGACCTCCGCGGCAACGCCATCTTCTGGCTCGGCCAGTCGGGCGACAATGCCGAGTACCTCCGGTCGATCTACCGGACCGTGGACACGAAGGAACTCAAGGAGAAGATCATCTTCTCCGTGGCCCAGAACGGCAGCGCCGACGCGGGCCGCTGGCTCACCGACATCGCCCGCGACCGCGGCGAGTCGACCGACATCCGGAAGACGGCCGTCTTCTGGCTCGGACAGTCGCGGTCGGCCTCGGTGGCTGACCTGGCCTCGATCTACGGCACCCTCGGCGACCGCGAGATCAAGGAGTCCCTGATCTTCGCCCTCTCGCAGCGGAAGGACAAAGCGGCGGTGGACAAGCTGATCGACATCGCCCGCTCCGAGACCGATCGCGACCTCCGGAAGAAGGCGCTCTTCTGGCTCAGCCAGACGAACGATCCCCGGGTGGCGGCGATCTACGAAGAAATCCTGACCAAGCCGTGACCGGAGGCCGACCGATGCGAACTCTCTCGACGCTCGCGATCCTGGCGGTGGCCGGCACGGCAGGCGCCGCGGCCCAGTCGCTCAAGGACCGGGTCACCCGCGCCCCCGACGGCGAAGTCCGCCTGGCGTTCGCCGCCCGCGAAGGCATCTGCGGCGATGGCGCAACCTTCATCCGCGATCTCAATCGCGACGGCTACGTCCAGATGAACGGGAGCTGGAACCGGGGCGACAACTGGCGGAACCGCCCCTGCGAAGAAGGCCCGGTCCGGGTCTCGATCCGGGTCCGCGACCACCAGGTCACCTCGAGCCGGGTCTACGTCGGCGGCGACTGGTCCGGTGCCCGCTCGAACGTGACCGACCTCGGCCAGCTGCCGGCCGCCGCCGCTGCGCGGGGGCTCGTGGACCTCGTCCGGACCACCGGCACCCGCAGCAGCGACAACCTCATTTTCCCCGCCACGCTGGCGGACAGCGTCACCCTCTGGCCCGAATTGCTCGAGATGGCGCGGGACCGGTCGGTCACCACTTCGGCCCGGAAATCGGCCGTGTTCTGGGTTTCCCAGGCGGCCGGCGATCGCGCCGCCGAAGGCCTCGGGCGGCTGGCCGACGACGATGACGAGGACCGCGAGGTCCGGGAATCGGCCGTGTTCGGGCTCTCCCAGCTGCCCAGGGACGAAGGTGTCCCGATCCTGATCCGGGTCGCCAAGACCAGCCGGGACCCGAAGATCCGCCGGTCGGCCATGTTCTGGCTGGGCCAGTCGGAGGACCCGCGGGCGCTCGACCTGTTCGAGGAGCTCCTCACGAAGCCGGGCCGGTAGCTCGGCGCGGTCCCGCAGCCGCCGGCCGGGAACCGTCCCCGCCGCGCCCCGGGCCGGAGCGCAACCGGGAGACCCAGCCAGGCATCTCAAGTGAAGGCCGGGGGCCGATTTCGGATCGGCTCCCGGCCTGTTCCACAGCCGGGGGCCGGCCCCCGCTGCGGGTCGGCCGCATTCTGGCGATTCCCCGGCGCCGACGTTAGTTATTGGAGTGGTCTGTCAGGGTGGCTTGAACCCTGCAGGTCACTGGCAGGGGGCGCCTCGGGCGCCCCCTCTTTGCCCCGAACGGAGTGACCGAAATGCGACGTCGTACCTGGCTGGCTGCCTTCGCGGCCCTGAGTCTCCCGATGGCCGCCGGAGCCTTTCTGCAGCAGAGCAGTCAGGATCCCCAGAGCGGGCCGCGCCTGTTCTCGCAGGTGCTCCAGCGGATCGAGGAAAACGCGGTAGACTCGCTCACCCGCGCCGCGATCTTCGAACGCGCCGCCCGGGGCCTCGTCAAGCAACTCAACGATCCGTACGCCGATCTCTACTCGCCCGAAGAGCTGGCCACCTTCCAGCGCCAGACGCTCCGCAACAACTACGGCGGCGTCGGGATGCAGATCGAAAGCCAGGAAGGGATCATCGTCGTCGCGAAGGTGTTCCCGAACGGCCCCGGCGAGCGGGGCGGCGTCCTCGCAGGCGATCGGATCGTAGCGGTGGACTCCACCGCGGTGACCGGGTTCCGGCTCGAACAGGTCTCGGGCCTGCTCCTCGGCACCCCGGGCACCGAGGTCAACGTCACCTTCCAGCGGGCCGGCGTCCCGACCCCGATCAAGAGCAGCTTCAAGCGCGCGATCATCCGGGTCCCGGCCGTGCCGTTCACCCTGACGATCAACAACAACGTCGGCTACATCCCGCTCCAGAGCTTCAACGAATCGGCCGCGCAGGACGTCGAGAATTCGCTGCTCGCGCTCCGCGAGCAGGGCGCCCGCGCGTTCGTGATCGATCTCCGCGGCAACGGCGGCGGCAGCCTCGAGCAGTCGCTCGAGATCGGGAACCTGTTCCTCAAGCCGGGCCTCGAACTGGCCAGCGTCCGCCACCGCGGCCGCACGCCCGAGATCTACCGCGCCACCCGGCAGTCGATCATCGACTCGATGCCGGTGATCGTCCTGGTCGACGGCGCCACCGCTTCCGCCTCCGAGATCGTGGCCGGGAGCCTCCAGGACCACGACCGCGGCCTGGTGGTCGGCACCACGTCCTTCGGCAAGGGTCTGGTCCAGACGCTCTTCCCGCTCGACGGCGGCTGGGCGATGAAGATCACCACCGGCAAGTGGTACACGCCGAGCGGCCGCTCGATCCAGGCGGACCATGACCGGCTGGGCGACGAGCGGTTCGTCGAGTACGCCGGCAATGCCGCCGACTCGGCCGACCGGAAGCGTCCCGAGTTCCGGTCCGACGGCGGCCGGGTGATTCTGGGCGGCGGCGGCGTCACCCCGGATCTGGTCATCGAGCCGGACACGCTCTCGGAGGCCGAACGCGATCTGGCCCGCGCGTATGCGCCGCAGGGCGCCCAGTGGTACGTGGCACTCTACAACACCGCCCTCGAGTACAAGGGTGCGGTCGGCGCCGACTTCAAGGTCGAGCCGGCCTGGCGCGAGTCGCTCTGGAAGAAGATCTCGGCCGCCAAGATCACCGTGACCCGGGCCCAGTTCGATGCCGGCTCGTCGCTCGTCGACCGGGCCCTCGAAGCCTGGACCGCGCGGCTCGCCTTCGGCGACTCGGCGGCCTTCCGCCGCACGATTCCGGTGGACCGCCAGCTCAACGTGGCGCTCGACTACCTCCGCCGCGGGCTGACCCAGCGGCAGTTGCTGGCGCTCGCCGGCAGCAGCGCGCCGAAGACCGGATCCGACAAGTAGGCCTCATCCCCGCCAAGGGTGCCGCCGGGGCCGACCGCAAGGTCGGCCCCGGTTCGCTTCTGGACCCCGCCCCGGTGTCTCGCCATCAATCGAAGAACCTCTCCCCCGCCTCAATGTGACCAAGCTTC
>JBFXAY010000009.1:0-90581 GCA_050183815.1 Gemmatimonadales bacterium
CGTCCCAGGCCGGGAACTCCCCGCCGATCTCGGTCAGCTTCCGGGCCGGGAAGGCGGCCGTTGCGGGGTCCGCCACCGACACGGTCGGCGTTTCGCCGCCCACGACCGGCACGGTCACGACGTAGAGGTCGTTCCCGACCTGCGCCAGCGCCTGGTCGCCGCGGGGAGCCATCAGGATCAGGCTCGCCGAGGGTGGCGTACCGCCGCCAGGCTGCCCGGGGCCGGTCACCTTGAGGTGACCCTTCACGTCGGTGCCGTCCCAGCGCATCGAGACGAGGCCCTCCCGGCCGCCGTAGGCGTAGATCCGGGTGGAATCGGGCCCGAAGTGCGGCGCCCGCCGGCCGCCGGACGGCGCGATCACCGTCACCGACCCGCCGCCCGCCGGCACCCACACGAACTCGGCGCCCAGTCCGCCCGTGAACCGTTCCAGGGTTTCCTGCATGTCGCGGCTCGTGGCCCGGACCGCCACGATCCGCTGCCCGTCCGGCGACCACGCCAACTCGGAGTACCGCGCCGCGGAGGGGGTCAGTCGCTGCGGCGCCGCCCGGCCGGCCAGGGCCACCCGGTAAATCAGGCCACCCTCGCGGTCGTTCCAGGTCGCGAAGGCCAGCACCGCGCCGTCGGGCGACCAGACCGGGTAGTGCTGCCCGGCATCGAGCGCCGGGGCCACGGCCCGGGGCGTCCCGGACGGGTAGTCCATGACGTAGACCCTGCCTAACGCGGAGAACGCGAGTCGCCGCCCGTCCGGGGAGGGGACCGCGTCCCGGATCTGGCGGGCCTGCACGGTGCCGGTGTCCACCCGATAGCTGAAGTGGACCTCGGGCCCGATCGCGATGTCCTCGTCCACCTGGAAGGGGATCTTCACCGCCGGCCCGCCCGCCACCGGAATCCGCCAGATCTCGCCCGCGTAGGAGGCGATCACTTCGCGGGAGTCGGGGGTGAAGGTGAAGCCGGGCAGGATATCGAGCGAGGAGGAGCCTTCCTGGTCGTCGCGCTGGACCGGGTAGGCGAGCCAGCGCTCGTCGCCGCTCTGGAGGTCACGAAGGCGGATGCCGCTTTCGGTCTTGTACCGGGTCCCGTAGGCGAGCCACTTGCCGTCCGGCGACAGCGTCGGCCGGAAGGCGGAGCCCTGGCGCGCGGTCATCGGGGTTTCGGTGCCGGCCTCGCGGTCGTAGACGGCGATCTGATAGGTCGGGAACCGGGTGTTGTAGGAAAAGCCGCCATCCCGAAAGGCATACCAGACGTAACGGGGGTCGGGACCGAAGGCGGCCCCCAACTGGAAGCGCCCGGGGGGGTCGGCCTGGAGCCTGATGCCGCTCCCGCCCTCCGGGTGGTAGAGCCAGAGCTTTGCCGCCCCCGGCCCGCCGCCACCCCGCGTGACGACGATGCCCTTCCCGTCGGGCGTCCATTCCGGCGAACTCACGTTGGCGAGGTTGCCGCGGGTGATCTGGGTGGTGTCGCTCCGGTCGAGCGACATCATCCAGGCGTGATCGCTCCCGCTCCGGTCCGAGATGAACGCCACCTTCTTGCCGTCCGGGCTGATCCGGGGCTGGGCGTCGAAGGCGATCCCGCTGGTGAGGCGGGTGGCCCGTCCCCCCGCGATCGGGAGGGTGTAGAGGTCGCCCAGGAGGTCGAACACGATGGTCCGCCCGTCCGGCGACACGTCGAGCGAAATCCAGGTGCCCCGGCTGGTCGTCAGGCGGAAGGAGCGGGCCTGGGACTCGAGCGGGAGACCCGGGCGGCGCCGGGTGGTGTCCTGAAAGGCGAGGGCGGATGTGGCGGGCAGTGAGGGCAGGCCCGCCAGCAGCGCGCCGGCGACCATCATGATCATGGGGAAGCTCCGGATGTCGGTTGGATGCAGCCCTGAATAGTACCGTTCGATTTCCGTTCCCGTGAGGTTTCGTCAGAGCTTCACGGGGACTTCACCGCGCGGGCGTGATGCTCCATGTTGCGGGGAATGGGTTTCGCTGAGGAGGCGGTATGAGTAAAGCGAAGAAAGTCCGCAAAGTCGCCAAGGCGGCGGTGAAGCGGGTCACCAAAGCCGCGGCCGGCCTGGAGAAGAAGGTCGAGCGGGAAATCAGGAAGCGGCGGGTTCGCCGGGTGGCGCGGGAAGCGGCCTCGGTGGCCGCCACGACGGGCGCCGGGGTCCTGGCCGCCGCGGCGCTGGAGACGGGCGTCCGCGCGTTTCGCCGGCGCAACACCGCCGGCCGGCTGGCGTTCGAGGTGGATCTCCCGGTCCCGCCACACCAGGCGATCGAGCGGGTCACCGAGGCGCTCAAGGCGGAGGGGTTCGGCATCCTGACCCGGATCGACGTCCACAACGTGCTCCAGCAGAAGCTCGACGTGGCCTTTCGGCCCTATACGATTCTGGGCGCCTGCAATCCGCATCTGGCTCATCGGGCGCTCAGCCATTCGGCCGAAGTGGGGCTGCTGCTGCCCTGCAACGTCACGGTCGAGGCGGCGGAGCATGGGGGCGGGAGCGTCGTCCGGATCGCCGACCCGGAGGCGATGCTCGCCGCGGGCCGGATGGACGACGACGACGTGATGGTGGAGTTGATGGAGGAGGCGCACGACAAGCTGAGCCGGGTCGCCAAGACGCTCGGCTAGCCGCGGCGTTCGCTGCGGCCTCTCGAGGCCGGATTTCGCAGCCTAACCATGGCTTGACGGAATCCGGCCTCGACCGCACCTTGGAGCAAGGTCCCGTTCGTCCGTCGTCGGTGCTTCCGCCAGCCGGGACCGGGAGGTTCGTGTGCGCCTCGCTGCTCCTCTCCTCTGCCTGGCCGCGCTGGCGGCGGGCGTTCCGCTCGCCATCGCCGCTCAGCAGGCCCCCGAACTCACCGGTGTCGTCCGGAGCTCCGACGGCATCCCGCTCCGCGGCGCCGAGATCGGCATCGTGGACGGAGCGGCCCGGACCACCACGAACGACTCGGGCCGCTATGTGCTCCGGGATGTTCCGACCGGGACCGTCGTCTTCTTCGCGAGGGCGATCGGCTACCTGCCGACCACGTTCGTCGTCGCGATGGGGTTCGGCTCCCAGACCCGGGACGTCGGGCTGCAAACCGCGGCCACCGCCCTGCCGGAGATCCGGGCGTACGCCAAATGGGCCAAACCGGCCCGGCTCGCCCACACGACGAAATACGACGACTTCTATCGCCGCCGGAAAGCAGGCTTCGGCACCTTTCTCACGCGCGACGTGATCGAACGGTCCACCGCGATGCAGGCTTTCGAACTCCTGCGGGGCATTCCCGGGATCAATGTCACCTGGAACCCCCCGGGGGTCGTCGGAACCGAGGTGCGATTCGTCAGGTGCCAGGATCCGACGCGGGTCGGCATCTGGATCGATGGCGTGCGCCAGGTGTTCAATCCCCGGCTCGCTACCGAGGTCAGCACCGGACCGATCGCCAGCCCGGAAGCCCGCAGCCGGATGTGGCAGGAATGGCTCGAACTCATCGGCCGGGTCAGGCCGAGCGAAATCGAAGCCATGGAGATCTTTCGGGGTTCGAGCCAAGTCCCCGGCGAGTTCCTCGACAACAGCTGCGGCGCGGTGGTGATCTGGACCCGCGAAGGGGGCAGCCGCCGGCTCGCCGACGAGTCGCCCCCCCGCTGATCACGCCGATGCCTCAGTGCTCGGTCACGATGTCCACCGTGTAGCTGCCCCCGGCCGCCCTGCTCAGGACGGCGGCCTTCGTTTCGCCGACCGCCACGGAGAACGTGGCTTCCGCCAGCACCGGCGTGGAGGTCCCGGCGGCGACGAACCTGACCGTGAACTGCCCCGGATCGTAGTACAGCAGCGAATAGTAGCGCGCCACCTGGGCATCGAACCCGCCGAACCGCTGGGTCGAGTCCTGCCCGATGCTGGTCCCCGAGAGCAGCGCGTCGAGCTGGGTCGGCGCCGCGGCGTTCGTGGTGGCCACTACGACGAACCGAAGATTGGCCCGGGTCGGGGCGACACTGCCGGTGTCGGGCACGACATCCGACGACATCTGGACCGTCCCGGCCGAGACGACGAACGAGTTGACCCGTTGGCTCGACAGCGTGGCCGTCAGGGTGCCGATGACCTGCCCGCCCGAACGGGCAACGATGGTCTGGGACCCCGCCGGCACCTCCTCGAGCGCCGAACTCTGGCCGAAGGCCAGCCCCGTGACCACGGGCTGCCCGGCCACCTCGAGATCGACCGTGCCGGTGGCAGCTGAAGCATGAATGAGCCGCAGCTCGGCGGTGTCGCCATTGCCGGTGGTCGAACTGGAGCAGGCAGCCGCCGCCACTCCGGCGGCCGCGACGAACGAACGAAACATGATGCGCACGGCGGTCCTCCAGTGAAGGGATCTTCCGAGCGGACCTGCCCCACGCGGCAGCCGGCGCCGATCGGACCGAATGTGTTGACCCCTCACCGCACGCCGCTGTCACCCGGCCGACGGCGTCTTACATTCCGAGATTGCGTTTCCGCCTGAGTCGCCAACCCCGTGCCGCCGCGAGGTGTCGCCCATGCCGCTATCGACCGGTTGCCACCGCCGTCCCGAAGCCGAACAGACGAATCTCGCCGTCGCCGAGCCGCCCCGCGAGCGCCGAGGGACCCGGCAGTTGCGGTGGCTCGTCCTGGGCGTCGTGGCGCTGACCCCGGCCGGATCCGGCGCCGCGGCGGCCCAGACGGCTCCGGTCGAGGCGACCTCGCTCCTCGGCAAGCCGCTGCACCGCCCGCCGATGTCGGCGGCCGCGGCGGCAACGGCGGAACGCAACCTCGCTGCCGCCAAGCGCGCCCTCGACCACACGCCAGAGAACGCCGACTCGCTCATCTGGTACGGCCGCCGCCTGGGCTACCTCGGGCGCTATGGCGACGCCATCGCCGTCTACACTCGCGCCATCGGCCTGCACCCGGCCGACGCCCGGCTCTACCGCCACCGCGGCCACCGATACCTGACGACCCGCCGGCTCGACCTCGCCATCGCCGATTTCGACAAGGCGTACGACCTGACCCGGAACCGGCCGGACGAGATCGAACCGGACGGGCAGCCTAACGCCCGAGGCATTCCGACCAGCACCCTCAAGTCCAACATCCGCTACCACCTCGGCCTGGCCTGGTACCTCAAGGGAGAATTCGCCCGCGCCCTGCCCTACTACCAGGAAGACGTGGCGGCCGCGGTCAACCCGGACATGACGGTGGCCTCGAGCCACTGGCTCTACATGACCCTCCGGCGCCTCGGCCGGGACGCCGACGCCCGCCGGGTCATCGAGCCGATCAGGGCCGATCTCGAGATCATCGAGAACCAGAGCTACCATCGCCTCCTCCTGATGTACCGGGGCGACCTGCCGGCCGACTCGATCCTCGGGCCCGCCGAGCGGGGGGACGCGATTCAGGACGCGACCGTGGCCTACGGCGTCGGCAACTGGCACCGTTACAATGGCCGTCCCGCCGAGGCGCGCCGGCTCTTCGAACGGATCCTCGCCGGGCCGCAGTGGGGCGCCTTCGGCTACCTCGCCGCCGAGGCGGAACTCGCCCGGGAGCGCTGAGGGCCCGAAACTCCTGACGGGGGCCGGTCGTCGAGGTATCTTGTCGAACCGGTCTTGGCCGGAATCGAGAACGACTTCTACTGGGCGGAGGCACCGGTGTTCGAACGCAACGACCAGCGCCGCGGACGGCGCGGCTTCTTCGGCAAATTGTTCGGCGGCGCGATGGCCCTGGGGGCCGGCAGCGTGCTGCCGCGGGAACTCCTGGCCGAGACCGAGCCGGAGTCCGACGACGTGATGGCCCTCGCCCGGGAGTGGGAAGCCTCCCAGCAGGCCCCGTCCTGGGACATGACGTGGGTGGACCGTGTCAACGGCCAGTACCGCATGGTGTACGATGCGCCGGAGATCGCGGAGGGCACGGTGCTGCACCAGGCCCGGACGATCGCCCGGAACTACACCGACGTCTACGGCACCAAGGACCCGGAGTTTTCGAGCGTCATGGTGATCCGGCACGCCGCGATCCCGATGGTCGCCAACGACCGGCTCTGGGATGAACTGGAACTCGGCAAGACCTTCAAGCTCAAGGACCCCGAGACCGGGAAGCCGGCGCGCCGGAACCCGTTCCTGAGCACCAGCAATCCCCAGGGTGCCAAGTACAGCCTGATCTGGCCCGACGGCGGGCTCGACCTCCTGATCGGGCGCGGCATGATCGCCCTCGGCTGCAACATGGCGCTGTTCCGGATCGTGTCGATGGTGGCCAAGAAGGACGGCATCGACAACCGCGCCGCCCGGGAGAAGGCCGTGGCCAACCTCGTCCCCGGCGTGATCCTCCAGCCGTCCGGCGTCTTCGCGGTCGCCCGAGCCGAACACGCCGGCTGCCACTACATGCGAGCGACCTGAGCCCGGGTCGTCAGGGTTTCCGCCGTTGCTTCGGGGCCGCCGGCATGCACCGGCGGCCCTTTGCCATCCAACTAGAACACTAGTTGACAAAACCCACCCCGGGCGCAATACTAGTACTAGTCCTTTAGTAGGAGCGCCCGCATGTCCCCCCGTCTCACCGACCGGGAACTCGATGTGATGGACGTCCTCTGGGACCGGGGCTCGGCCACCGTGGCCGAAGTCCGGGACCAGCTGGCCGACGACCTCGCCTACACCACGGTCCTCACCATCCTCCGCACTCTCGAGCAGAAAGGCCACGTCGATCACGTCGGCGAAGGCAAGGCGCACCGGTACCGGCCGCTCGTGGCCCGGGCCGACGCCGGCCGGAGCGCGCTGACGCATCTCGTGACCAAGCTGTTCGACGGCTCGCCCACGGCGCTGGTATCCCGCCTGGTGGATGACGAAGACCTCTCCCGCGCCGACCTGCGGGAAATCAGGGACCTGCTCGACGAGCGGCTCGGCCGCAGGGGGAAGAAATGATCGTGACCTGGATCGGGTACGCCACGCTGGTCGCCCTGCTGGCTGCCGCGGCCGGGCGGGTGGCTGAGCGGTGGGCCGAGTCCGCCGGCCGCCCACGGCGGTGGGCGTGGCTCGCGGCGCTGGTGCTGTCGCTGGGGCTTCCGGTGGGCCTGGCCCTGCGGCCGGTTCGGATCGCGGCCGGCGGCGGGGCCGCGGTCGAGGCCGTCGGTCCGGAGGCCGCACCGACCGGCGCGGTCAGTTCGACCGCCACGCTTTCGAGCCGGCTTCACTGGTTCGACCGGCCGGCCACGGCCCTGTGGGGGGCGCTCTCCGGAATGCTCCTCGTCTGGACCACGCTCGGGGTACTGCGCGGTCGCCGGATCACGCGGCGGGCCTCGCCGGCCGTGCTCGACGGCGAAGCGGTGCGTCTGGCGGATTCCGACGGACCGGCCGTGTTCGGCCTGTTCGCGCCGGAGATCGTGGTGCCGCGCTGGGTCGCCGGACTCGATCCGGCCGACCGCGCGCTGCTGCTGGCCCACGAGGCGGAGCATCGTGGGGCGCGGGATCCGCTGCTGCTGGCCCTCGCGGACCTGGCCGTGGCCGTGTTCCCCTGGAACGCGGGGCTCTGGATCCAGCGGCGCCGGCTGCGGCGCGCGATCGAGATCGATTGCGACGAGCGGGTGCTGGCCCGGCACGGCAGCGTCGACCGCTATGGCCGGCTGCTCCTCGCCGTGGCGGACCGGTTGGTGACCGAGCCGGGGTCGGCGCTGGCGTTCGCGCGGCGGACGTCGCTCCTCCGGGTCCGGATTGCCTCGATGCTGGCCGACCGACCGGGACTCGGCTCGGCCGAGCGGGTTCGGCTCGCTCTGGGTCTCGGCGTATTGGCGGTGATCGGGTGCGCGGCGCCGGTGCCGGAGCCGCTCGAGGTGGATCGCACTGCGGCCGCGGTGACGGAGGTCGAGGTCCCGGCGGCCATGATTCGGGCCGAGGTCGAGGCGCAGGGCCGGTTCCGGGTACGGCCCGACACCGGCAAGGTTGGCGTGGCCGAGGTGGTCGTCTACAACGCGGTCGGCAAGCCGGTGAAGACGTTCCAGCTCCGCCCGGATGGAAGCACCGAACCGGGCGCGCCCTCCCTCAAGGACTTCCCCGCCGCCTCGATCGAACGGGTGGAAGTCATCAAGCGGCCCGCGGGCGCGCGGATCGAGATCCGCCTCAAGGGAGAGCCGGGGGAGGTTCGAGAGATCCCGCAGGACCGAAGCGCGGGCACGCTCGTCCCCAGCCGGAGGCGACCGATCCGCGACATCGTGATGCGGGTCGACGGCGACCGGATCTCGATCAACGACCAGGCGGTCGCGGAGGGCGAGGTGGCCGCCACACTGCGGCGGATCTACGCCGGGCGGCCGAATCCGGAACTGGTGTTGATCACGAGCCCGGCCTCGAGCAAGGCCCAAGTGGAGCGGGCGATGACGGCGGCGCGGGCGGCCGGGGTGACCGCCATCGAACGCCAGGTCTTGCGCCAGGTCCGCGAGTAACCGACCATTGACGCCGGCGAGGCGGGGCGGCAATCATGTTTCTGCCAGGCGCCCGAAGTGCGGTCGATTTCGGCGGCCGGGTCGCCTGCCTACCCTGGAACGCCGACCCCGTCGGCCTGATCCTCGCGCTCGAAACCGGCGACACGCTCGGACGATTCTCGCCCGCCACCTCGATGCTGCCGCTCCGGCCTGTGCAACGGGACTCCGAGGTTACCCGCCTTACGGACTTCGCCCGGCGGATCGAGGTCAGTTTCGACCCCGACCGCGTGCCGCGGGCGCAGCCGTCGTTGGCAGGGGTGTTCTTCGACGACCGCGGCCGGATCTGGCTCGTGCGCCTCACGCCCGACGGTCGAACGGCGTTCGATCGCGTCGGTCCCGGCGGAACGATCGACGCCGTCCTCGACTCCCCGGTGGACGCGTTCTCAGTGGTGCGGTTTTTCGGCGATCGCGCCTACTTCGTAACGACCAGGTACGACGTTCCCGTCATCGTCCGGGCCCGGATCGAACCGGCTCCCGCCGGTCAGTGACGGGCCGGTACCGGAGCAGCACCGAGCCGGAATCCGGCAGCCGCTCGACACTGAGGAGTTCGAACGGAAAGGTATGGCGGCCCTCGAACAGCCGGCGGCCGCTGCCGAATCCGACGGGCTCCACCGTGAGCCACAACTCGGTCAGGAGCCCGCGGGCCACGCACTCGGTGTAGATCGCCGTACCCCCAAGGAGGGCGCAGCGCCGGAACCCGGCCGCGCGAATTTCCTCCAGGACGGCGGCCACCTCGCCGCCGCGGAACTCGAGCCGGCCGGGACGCGCATCGGCCTGGTACCGGCCGGGTGTCGAAGTCAGCACTACGCGCAGGCGCTCGCGCTCGAGCCCCGCCAGGATCCGTTCCCGGCCGCCCTCATAGGTCCGCGACCCCATCAGGCAGCAGTCGCACCCGGCGAGGACCTCGTCGAAGACCCGCCGGTCCGCCGCCGACGCGAAGTCCGCTCCCGCCTCGTCATGGCGGGTCATGCACCCATCGAGTGACATCGCGACGATGCCGACGATCTCCATCCGTTCCTCGCTTCCGGGCCCCCGTCGGCCAGCCGGGAAACTAGCCGCCGGTCCGACTCGTCAGGTTGCCCGCTTGGGCGGCACCGCCGGGCGGATTACAGAACGATTGCATTCCGATGACGAACGGGCGCCCACTGCTTGCCGGTACGGGCATCGGGGCCCAACGTAGACCGGTCACCCCCCGAGGCGCGCGATGTATTTCCACTGCCTCTTCTGCACCGAGTCGTTCGGGACCAACCAGGAGCTCGAGCAGCTCCCGGTCGGGAGGCGGGTGGCCTTCGACGCCGCCAAGGGGCGCCTCTGGGTCGTCTGCCGGTATTGCGCCCGCTGGAACCTGGTGCCGTTCGAGGACCGCTGGGAAACGATCGACGCCTGCGAACGCCGGTTCCGGGGCACCCTGGTCCGGGTCTCGACCTCCAACGTGGGTCTGGCCCGGCTGCCCGAGGGACTCGAACTCGTCCGGATCGGCAGCCCGCTCCGGCCGGAGTTCGCGGCCTGGCGGTACGGCGCCACCTTCATCCGCCGCCACCAGCGCCGGCGGGCCCGGAAGATCCTCCGAAGGATCGGCCCTGCCATGATGGTGCTGGGCCCGGCCGCGAGCGTCGTGTTCGGCCCGATCGCCCCGGTGGTCTTTGGCGCCGCGGCCCTCGGCGGACTCTATCACCTGACCCGGAAGCCGGACCTCAAGTTCACGACGGAAACCGAGGGTGAGGTCGAGCTCTCCGCCGATGCCGTCAAGAACGCGCTGCTGATCCGGGACGACACCAGCACCGACGGCTGGGCCATCATGGTCCAGCGACTCGAGCGCCTCACCCGGAACGACCTCCTCAAGTTCGGGCGCGACCCCGATCCCAACTGGGCGGTGCTCTACGGCCGCGACGCCCGGCTCGCAGCGAGCCTGCTGCTGCCCAAACTCAATCCGGTGGGTGGCGACGAAGCGACCGTGACGGAGGCCGTTCGCTGGCTCGAGGCCTCGGGCGGGCCGCTCGGCGCGTTCCACACCTTCTCGCGCTCCCACCTGGTGCGCATGCCGCTCGACAACACCGAGTCCCGGCTCAACACGCTCCATGCCGAAGTGCGGCTCGCGCTGGAGATGGCACTCCACGAGGAGGAGGAGCGGCGGGCCCTGGCGGGCGAGCTTTCGGTGCTCGAGTGGGTCTGGCGCCACGAGGAGATGCTCGCGGATCTCGCCGACGGCCTGGGCCAGCCTGCGGACCTCGAGGCTCAGCTCGAGGCCCTGCGGCGTCAGGGAGGCAGCCTGCCCGCGTCAGGGGAAACCTGACCCACGAGAGGCGCGCGGGTCGGCGCGAACCCGGATCCGCGCGTCGCGAGGCGGGCCCTGCCACCCGCGGGCCTCGGGACCCCTGCCCGGCAACCGTTCCACCGTTCGGCGCGTCTAAGTTGTACTCCAACGACAGCGCAGGACCGCAATGCACCGGACCCACCAAGCCGTTTCCCCGGTTGCCCGGGGCGCCCTGCCCTTGATCCTCGCCGCCTGCGCCCGGGGCGATGCCGCGCCACGACCCATGGCCCGAGTCGATACCCTCCCCTCCGGGGTCATCCAGGTCACCAGCGATCAGCCGACGGGCTGGCCCGATTCGAGCCGGGCCTGGCAGCTCGTTGAAGTCGCCCGGGTCGACCCGGCTGACGGCAGCGCCGGCGAACTGGTCGAGCCCGGATCGATCGGCGTCGACGGCGCCGGGCGGATCTACGTGGTGGACCGGAAGCCGGCCGTGATCAAGGTCTTCGATTCGACCGGGACCTTCCTCCGCACCATCGGGCGTGAAGGCAGCGGCCCGGGCGAATTCCGGGTCGGCTTCATCGCCGTGACGAGTGACCGGATCGTGCTGCACGACCCGATGCAGTCGCGGACGTCGGTGTACGACACCAGCGGCACCTTTCTGACCAGCTGGGTCTCCTCCTGCTGCTACTGGACCGACATCAACGTTGACCGGGCCGAGCGGGCGTACATCCCCGCCAACATCCGGCGGACCGAGGGCGAACGGGACCGGGGCATGCCCTACCTCCGCTATCGGCTCGATGGGACGCCGATCGATACCGTCTGGGTACCGCGCCGCGACGACGACACCAAGACCTGGCAGTTCAGCCGCAAGGGCGCGGACGGCAAGGTGACCGGAATGATGTCCACCACGGTCCCGTTCACGCCCCGGCTGACCTCGGCCTTCCACCCGGACGGCGGTTTCGTCCTCGGCTGGTCCGGCGAGTACCGGCTCGTGCGAAGCGAGACCGGGACCGACACGACCGCGCTCTACGAACGCGCCTGGACGCCGGACCTTATCCCCGAAGCGGTCCGCCAGGCCCAGGTCGACGCGATGGTGAAGAACACCGCCAGCATGGTCACCGAGGCAGCCGCGCGGTCGATCGCCCGGCTGGAGGATATCCCGACGACGGCACCCGCCTACACCCAACTCGGCGTGGACCGGGACGGGTACGTCTACGCCCGCCACCTGGTCATGGCCGACTCGACCAGGCCGAGCTACGATCTCTTCTCGCCGGAGGGAGCCTGGCTTGGCGAGATCCGCTTCCCGGTGCGGGTCGAAGACTACGCCGGGATGTTCTACGGCCGGGAGTCGGTCTACACCGTTTCGACGGACGAGGACGGCCGGCCGATCGTCGTCCATCTGGCACTCCGCCGCTGATGATCCGCCTTGCCTTCCTGGCCGACCACGGCGAACACGTGCCGCAGCTGGCCCGCTGGCACTACGACGAGTGGCGGACCCTGATGCCGGAATGGAGCCTCGAGGAAGCGGAGCGCGATCTCCGGACCCATGCGGCCGGCGCGGTGATTCCGACGACCGTGGTGGCGTTCGTCGCCGGCGAGCTGGCCGGGTCGGCGAGTCTCCTGCCGGACGATTTTCCGGAATGGAGCGACTACGGCCCGTGGCTCGCGAGCGTGTTCGTCGAGCCGCGGTTCCGGAAACAAGGCGTGGGCCGCCAGCTGGTGCTCCGGATCATGGAGCTGGCCGACGGCCTCGGCGTCCCGCGCCTCCACCTCGGTACCACCGATCAGGTCCGATTCTACCAGCAACTCGGTTGGTCGGTCCTCCCTGCCGCGAATCCGGTTCGCCCGCTCACGCTGATGGGTTGGAGCCCCTCCAGTCGAACCCCTGCCCAGCCACTCCCGACGAACTAGCCGACCGATTTCCCGACAATCAGGTGGCCCTTCCCTTGCCGGAGCGTTAGGTCCGGTCCGGGGCCATTGGCAGGCGGCGGCACTCACCGGTTCCGCCGCGCTTCCACCGAGCCAAGCCGCTCCACCGCAACGGCTTGCCCGACGGCGACCGAGGGGAGTTCGCGGGCGGTCACACCGAAAACTCGGGAGGACGGATGGGTACTCGTGGGCGAGTTCCGGCCTTGGCTATGACACTTTTTTTGGCAGCCTGCGGCGGCGGAGATCCGATCGCGCCGCAGGGTTTGCCGCAGCCGTCCGTTGCGACCACCGTCGAACTGAACAACACTGCAGTCACCCTGCTGCCGGCGGACTCCGTTCTCATCAGCGCCGTCGTCAAGGACCAGTACGGCGTGCCGATGACGGGGCAGACCGTCACCTGGAGCAGCAGCGACGGCTCCGTGGCCAGCGTTGACGCCGGTGCGATCAAGGGACTCACCGCCGGCAGCGCCATCGTCACGGCCGCCATCGGAAACGCCTCGGCAATCAGCGCGGTGACCGTTCAGGCGGACGACCGGACCGCCTACCTCTGGGCCAACGATCCCTCGAGCCCGTCCTACTCGCCGTCCGCCACGTACGAGCACCTGTCGTCCGGCGCCCACGCGACCATCACCCGGTCGGCGGTCGGGAGCTATGCCGTTTCCCTCCCCGGCCTCGGCGCAACCGGCGCCCAGCGCACCAACGTCCAGATCTCGGCCTCGGGCACCGGCCCGGCGTTCTGCAAAGCGGCCGGCTGGGCCTCCGCCCGCGAGGATCTCACCGTGCAGGTGCGCTGCTTCGAGCCGGGGGGCGCCCCGGCCGACGCCCGTTACACGCTCCTGGCGTTAGGCGGGACCGCACTCGCCGGGCGCTACGGGGCCCTCCTGGCCGACGATCCGGCGGCGGCGGCGCCGTACCAGCCCGCGGACGCCCGGAGCTCCCGGGGCGACTCGGTGACCGTCAACCGCATCGCGCCGGGCCTCTACGCCGTGCGGATGCCGGGCCTCAAGCGCGACAGCACGGACGGCCCGGAGCAGGTGCTGGTCACCGCGGTCGGCGGCGGCGCCGAGCGGTGCTGGGTCCGCGGCTGGACCGTGGGCCAGTTCGAAGTCACCGTCGGCTGCGGCGATGTGACCGGCCAGTCCGCCGATTCGCGATTCAGCCTCCTGCTGCTCGATCGGGGCCGTCCCGGCCGGCAGATGGCGTTCGCCTGGGCGAACGAGCCCACCGCCGCGGCGCCGTACGCGCCGAACTCGAACTACAGCTACAACTCCGCCGGTGCCGCGAACGAGGTCACCCGAAACGGCGTCGGCAGCTACTCCGTGATCTTCGGTTCGATGACCCGCACGGCCGGCGCTGCCGAGACGTTCATCGTCTCGGCCTACGGCAACGGGGCACTCTCCTGCCGGACCGGCAACTGGGGGAACACGATCCTGGTGTCGGTCTTCTGCTACGACTCGGCCGGGGCCCTGGCGGATGCGGCGTTCGACCTCGTGATGATTCAGTAGGCGGCCGTCCCGTCGCCGCGAACACCGGCTCCCGGGCGTCCCCCGGGGGCCGGTTTGTCATCTGGGCGCCGGATCGCCGGCGGTCGGGCTAGCTTTCTCCGGTCAGGTTCCGGGAGTGGCGCGCCATGTTGTTTCTCGTGATCGGCCTCGTGGCCGGGGTGTTGGCGGGGTTCTTCGGCATCGGCGGCGGCGTGGTGATCGTGCCCGCGTTGATGCTGCTCGCCCGGTTCAGCCCGACCAAGGCCTCCGGCACCTCGCTCGCCGCCCTGCTCCTGCCCGTCGGGGCGCTCGGCGCCTGGGAATACTTCCGCAACGGCGAACTGGATCTCCGGGCCGCCGCGGCCATCGCGCTCGGGCTCTTTCTCGGCGCCTGGGCCGGCGCCCACTGGGCCAACCAGGTGCCGATCCGCTACCTCCAGCGAGGCTTCTCCGTGTTCCTGCTCGCGATCGCGGCCCATTTGTGGTGGACCGCCTGAGGCGGGCCACCGTCCCGACACCCTGCGGCCCGGTTGGGTAGCTTCCAAGCCGATCCCCGTCCGGAGACTCCCCGTGTTCCGCTCCTCTCGTACCGTTCCCGCGCTGCTGGTCCTCTGCGCGGGGCTGCTCGTCACGCCCGCGGCCGCCCGCCAGGGTCCCGCTTCGGTCGACACCTTCGCGCTGCGCGCCCTGTCCTGGCGCCTGATCGGGCCGTTCCGCTCCGGCCGCTCCGTGGCCGTGGCCGGCTCGGACCGGCGGCCGCTCGAGTACTGGTCGGGAACGACGGGCGGCGGGGTCATGAAGACCACCAACGGCGGCTACACGTGGCAGCCGATGAGCGACAAATATTTCGGCGGGACGATCGGGGGCATCGCGGTCTACCAGCCGAATCCCGACGTCGTCTACGTGGGCGGCGGGGAATACACGCTCCGGGGGAACGTCTCGCATGGCGACGGCGTCTTCCGCACCACGGACGGCGGCGCCACCTGGGACAGCCTCGGCCTGGCGGACACCCGGCAGATCTCCCGGGTCATCGTCCACCCCTGGAATCCGGACGTCGTCTACGTGGCGGCGCTGGGGCATGCCACCGGGCCCAACGCCGAGCGCGGCGTGTATCGCTCGAAGGACGGCGGGAAGTCGTGGGACAAGGTGCTGTTCGTCAACGACTCGGTCGGGGTCGCCGACCTCCAGATGGATCCTACCGACCCCAACGTGCTCTACGCGGCCGCCTGGCGCGTGCTCCGGCGGCCCTGGGATCTGGTCAGCGGCGGTCCCGGCAGCGGGATCTACAAGAGCACCGACGGCGGCGATCACTGGACCGACCTGAGCGGCAAGCCGGGGCTCCCGAAGGCTCCCCTCGGCAATATCGGCCTCGCGGTATCGCCGGTGGACCACCAGCTCGTCTGGGCGATGATCGAATCCGAAGCGGGCGGACTGTTCCGGTCGACCGACGGCGGCGCCACCTGGACCCGGGTGAACGACACCAACCAGCGCTCAATCGACGGCGCGATCGGCATCCACTGGCGGCCCTGGTACTTCTCCAAGGTCATCGCCGACCCGAAGGACCCGAACACCGTCTATCTGCCCAACGGCGTCCTGTTCCGCAGCACCGACGGCGGCACGCGGTTCACCGAGGTCCGGCCTTACGACGATCTCTGGGATACCCACGCCCTCTGGATCTCGCCAAGCGACCCCGACCGGATGATCGTCGGCGCCGACCAGGGTGCCCGGATCAGCGTCAACCGCGGCGCCAACTGGAGCACGACCGGTTACGCGACCGGCCAGTTCTACCATCTCATCGCCACCAACCACTTCCCCTACCGGCTCTGTGGCGCGCAGCAGGACAACTCGGCCTCCTGCGGCCCGAGCCGGACCGACGGCATGTTCGACATCTCGGCCTGGTATTACCCGGGCGGCGGCGAGTCGGGCATGATCGCGGTGGACCCGGGCAACCCGGACGTGACCTATGCGCCGTCGGAGAAGGTCGACCGGCGGCGGGGCCTCTCCTGGTACCTGCCGCCGAGCTGGGAACGCCCGGCACCGCCCGCCGGGCAGACGTATCGGTGGAACTGGACCACGCCGATCATCGCGTCCATTCACCAGCGGAACACGCTCTACCAGGGCGCCAACGTGCTGTTCAAGAGCACCGACGGCGGGGAGAACTGGACGCCGATCTCCCCCGACCTGACCCGGCACGACCCGGCCACGCTGGTGATTTCGGGCCGCCCGATCACCGTCGACAACAGCGGGGCCGAGAACTTCGCGACCATCTTCGCGATCGCGGAGTCGCCGGTGGCGCGGGGCACGATCTGGACGGGATCGGACGACGGGAAGGTGTTCCTGACCCGCGACGGCGGCGGGCACTGGCGCGACGTGAGCCCCGAGCTGCCCGACTACGCCCGGATCTCGATGATCGAGGCATCGCCCCATGCGCCGGGCACGGCCTACGTCGCGGCCAACCGGAACAAACTGGACGACTACACGCCCTACCTGCTGGTGACGACCGACTACGGCACCTCCTGGCGCCGGATCACCGTGGGGATTCCGCCGCAGGAATTCGCCCGGGTGATCCGCGAGGATCCGGTCCGGCGCGGGCTGCTCTTCGCGGGAACCGAACGCGGGGTCTGGTTCAGCCTCGACGCGGGCGAGCACTGGCAGTCGCTCCGGCGCAATCTGCCGCGGGTGCCGGTGCGGGACCTGGTGATCAAGGAGGGCGACCTCGCGATTGCCACCCACGGGCGGGCGATGTGGATCCTCGACGACATCTCGCCGCTCCGCCAGCTGGCCGGCGGGACGACGTCGGGCAAGGCGCACCTGTTCACGCCGGCGCCGGCCTATCGCATCAGCTGGCAGGGCCAGCAGCTGATCCAGAATCTCCAGACCGGGCAGAACCCGCCGGGCGGCGCCTCGATCTATTACTGGCTCGCGGAGGCCCACCCGGACGTCACGCTGGTGATTCGCGACAACCGGGGCGCCGTGGTGAATCGGTTCAGCAGCCTCCAGGACTCGCTGACCCGCGCGGACAGTCTCGCGACCGAACTGAAGAAGTCAGCCCGGAACGACAGCCTTCGCCGGGCCGGCGTCACGGACTCGGCCACGCTGGCCGCACCCTACGTCGAACCGCCGAATGACGAACCGCGCAACCGGCTGGGATCGCCCGAGCGCCTGCCGGCGGAGCAAGGCCTCAACCGGTTCGGCTGGACCTTCCGGTATCAGGACGGCATTGCGATCGAGGACAGTACCTATCGATTGGGCCGGGTCTCGGGCCCCACCGCCACGCCCGGGACGTACACGATCGAACTGACCGTCGGCGGCGTTACCGAGCGGGCCCAGCTCACCGTGCGAGGCGATCCCCGGGTCGGGGCCGGCCCTGCCGACTACGCCGCGAGACTGGCCTATGCCCTGCGGGTCAACGCCGCAGCCACCGAGCTGATCGAGTCGGCCAACGCGGCGGCGCGACTCCGGCGCGAGGTGGAGCAGCGGCTCGCGGCGGAGTCGACGTCGGCTGCCGCGGCGGCGCTGCGGGCCGTCCGCGACACCCTCGTGGCGTTCGGGACGCGGGCGATGCCCCGCTGGTACCGGCGCAACGAGGGCGCCCCACCCTACTCTTCAAATGTTCTCGACGATCTCTCGCGCCTCGGCGGGGATCCCAACCGGGCGCCGAACGCGCTGGAACGCCGGGCGCTCGAGACGATGACGGGCGTCGCCCGGACCGAAGTGGCCCGGCTCCACGCGTCACTCGGCCCGCTGGTGACCGCGGCGAACGCGGCGTTGCGGGCCGCCGGGCAGGCCGAGTTGATGTCGGGACGGGAACGTTAGGACGGGTACGCGAAACCCGGGGGGCCTCAGCCGACCGGCAGCGGAACCCGTTCCGTTTCGCTCAGGCGGCTGATGTCCACCCGGCTCGACCGGCCGTCCTGGTCGTACTCGAGAATCGGCACGAACCGGGCTCCCCAGGCGAGTTCCTCGCCCGCGTAGGACCGGCGGGCGTGGACGGTCTCCGAGAAGACCTCCTCGGTGGCCGTGAGGAGCACGAAGACCTCGGGTGCGCGGATCCGGATGCCTTCCTCGTCGAGACCATGCAGCGGGCTGTCCAGATCGATCGGGTGGACCACGGTCCACGTCGTCGGCATGAACTCGACCTCGGTCCGCTCCAGCCGAAGCTGGGCGAACTGCCGCGTCACCCCATCCTTCTTGAAGAGCGACAGGTTGACCGCGACCCGGACCTTGATGAGTTCGGTCTGCCGGGCGTTGGCCAGCCGGAACATCAGCGCCGTGCCGCCATGGTACGGCGCGATCACCGCCTGGCTGCTGAACCGGACCCCGGCCCGCGGGCGGGATACCCGCGCAAAGACCAGTCCGGCCAGGATGGCCGCGCCGATGAGGCCGACCAGCGATTCGAACGCGTCGAGGAGGTTGGCGGCGAGCGACGCGGGCACGACGTTCCCGTAGCCGATCGTCGAGATGGTGTGGATGCTGAAGAAGAACGCTTCGGCGAGCCGGCCGGGGAGCCCGGTGGCGGAGGTCCCGCGAAGCGCCGCCGTTCCCAGCGCCACGTACCCGCCCGCGAACAACGCGTTGACCACCACGAACGCGGCGAGCACCCAGAGCAGGAAGAAGTGCCACCGGGTGGTGAGCAGGTAGTGATAGAGTCCGAACGACTCGGCGAAGCCGAGACCGACCCGGCGGGCGGTGAAGGTCCCGTCGGCGTTGAGGAGCCGGGCCCGGTTCTCGGCCCGGGACAGTGCCCCGCCGAAGCCGAGATCCTTCGGCGGCTCGGCGGGTTCTTCGGCTCGAAGCGGTTCGGTCATGGGATGTCGATCGGGCGGTCCCGGGGGGAGCGGCGGCCGGGCGGCCGCCGCAGTCGGGATCGCGGCGTTACTTGCCGGCGAGGGCCATGCATTCGATCTCGACCCGGGCGTTCGCCACGAGGCCGGCTACCGCCACGGTGCTTCGGGCCGGCGGGTCGGACGGGAAAAACGTCCGGTAGACGTCGTTCATGGCCCGGAAGTCGGCAACGTCGGCGAGGAAGACGGTGCACTTCACCACCCGCTCCATCGAACTGCCGGCCGCCTCGAGGATACTCTTGATGTTCTCGAGGGACTGTTTCGTCTCCGGACCGACGCCACCCGCTGCCAGGCCCTGTCCGGGCACCGAACCGAGCTGGCCCGACAAATAGAGCATGTCGCCGACCTTGATCACGGCGCTCAGGGTCGGATTGGGCTGCCGGCCGGGCAGCTGCAGGACTTCCTTGGTGGCCTGCGCGGCCGCGGGTGCGGCCGCGCCGCCGATCAGGGCTGCCGTCATCAGGGCGGGAATCAGTTTCGTCACGGTGCGTTCTCCTCGGTTCATTCCTCGTCAACCGGCGGGGGTTCCTCGTCGACCGGGAAGCTGAAGCCTTCCTTGAGGTCGGGGTCGCCTTCATTGCCAAGTACCCGGCCAGCCACGTAGTTCCCCACGACGGGGCCGAACTTGAATCCTTCCGCCGAACCGCCGCCGGCCAGGATGACGTTATCGAAGTCCGGGTGATGGTCGATGAGGAAGTTGCGGGTGGTGCTGGATTCGTAATGGCAGGCGCGGGTTTCGCTGAGCGGCGCGTTCGCCATGATCGGGAACCGCGCCCGCAGCACGTTCCGGTTCCGCTCGACGCTCTCCTTCGGCACCACCCGCTGGCTGAGATCGGGATCGAACGCCCGTTCGCCGCCGGTGCGGACCCGGAAGCCGCGGTTGTCGGGCACCAGGGCCGGCCACCCGGTGACCCCGCGGAAATTCCAGCTCGGCAGGTTCGGATAGGTGAACCGGTTGTCCTCCGGCGGCGTGCCGAAATAGCAGACGTGACCGACCGGAAGGTTCATCAGGTGCCCCATGACCTCGGGGAACATCTTCGGCATCCAGGGGCCGAGGGCAAAGCAGAACCGGTCGGCCGCGATCCGGTCTCCATTCGGGAAGGCGATCGTCTGGAGCTTCCGGCCCTCGCGTTCGGCCATCCAGGCGTGGCCGATCCGGACCTGGCCGCCCTTGAGCTTGAACACGAAACCGACCGCCTCGCAGGCGCGCCGGGCCCGCACCACACCGGCCCCGGGTTCGTGGAGCACCAGGGTGATCCCGGTGAAGTCGATGACCGGCCAGCGGCGCCGGGCCTCGTCCACCGGCACCACCTCGTGCTCGATGCCTTCGGCCTTCCACCACTCGAGGGTCCGGGTGGTGAAGAGCTCCGGCTCTTCCCGCATGATCAGATCGCCGGTATTGAAGAAGAGCTGGCCGCCGATGTGCTCGCGCTGCTCCTCGTCGAACCGCTTCCACCGCGCCATGGCCTGACTGGCCCAGTTCATCCACAGCTGGCCGTGATTCCGGTCGCCGTAGGAGGTCCGGACGCCGCGGGTCTCGTCGCCTGAGGTGGCGCGGGAGTTCCCCGGGCCGTACTGGTCGACGAGCACCACGTTGGCGCCCTGTTCCCGGAGGTGGAGCGCCGTCCAGCCCCCGAACGCGCCGGCCCCGATCACCGCGATGTCGAACCGCTCGGTCCGCCCCGAGGGGGGCGGCGCGGGCGTCGGCGGCGGGAAGGTGATCCGGGGCGGGCGGCTCGGCCCGCAGCCCGCGGCGGCGAGCGCGGAGAGTTCGGCAGCGGTGAGCGCGACGAATCGGCGACGGTCCATGTCAGCTCCCTGGTTTCGCGACTCGGATCATGAGCCCTTTCAGCTTCTCGCCCTCGCCCGGCAGCTCGGCCGGACCCGGGGGCAGCTTGTTCAGCTTGAGGAGGTACGCCACTACGTCGGCATACTCCTGGTGGGACAGCTTGCCGGGATTGTCGTCCGGCATCGTGGTGCGGATCTGCTCCCAGAGCTCGTAGACCGTGCGGCTGCCCCAGACCCGCCGGAACGAGGCCCCGGTGTAGGCGGACGCCGAGTGACACTCGACGCAATTCTTCCGGTAGAGCGACTGGCCCCGGCTGGCCTGCTCGTCGCTGTAGATCCCGACCGAGTCGGCACCAGCGTCCGCGGCGGTGTCCGCCGGAGCGGCGCTGTCGCCGGGCGCCGTCTTGAGGGAGTCCGTCCGGAGCGAATCCGCTTTGAGCGAATCGGCCCGGGCTTTCCTCAGGGAATCCGCCTTGAGTGTGTCCGCCGGCGGCCGCGGCGGCGGGGCCGGTGGATCCTGGGCCCGGACGACGGCCGGCACCAGCAGCGAGAGGCCAAGCAACAACGCCAACCGAAGCATGAACGTCCTCGTTCTACGGAAGCCGGAGCGCCACGAGGGAACCGCCGGCGTTCCCGCTGATGGCACTCACGATGTACTGCTTGCCCTCGTGCATGAACGTCATCGGCGCGGTCATCGTGGCCGCGGGCAGCTCCACGGTGCCGAGTTCCTTGCCGGTCTTCTTGTCCACGGCGTGGAGCAGCGGGCGGCCGCCCCGGCCTTCGCCGTAGATGAGCAGCGTCTTCGTCACGAGGGCCGTGGCGTGCGCCGGCGCGCCGGTGCGGCCGACGTTCACGCCCTTGAGCATCGGATGGTTCTTGATCCGGTCCGGCGTGTCCCCGTTCGGAATCCACCAGAGATGCTCGCCGGTATTGAGGTCGATCGCGGTGATCCGGCCGTACGGCGGCTTGACGACCGGGAGCCCTTCGACCGCGCCCACGCCTCCCGGCCCGACCGACACCCACTGGACGTTGGATTTGGGATCCACGCTCGTGCCCGGCACCAGCCGCGGGGCACTGCAGGCCTTCGTCGACGCGACGTAGAGGATGCCCGTCTCCGGATCGAGCGCCGCGCCGCCGGGAATGTTGGCGCCGCCGTTGGCGCCGGGACAATGGACCGAGGCCTCGATGCCGTTCGCCCCCTGCACCGCCGGCGGGTTGAACACCGGGCCGAGCCGGTACTTGGACATCGCCTCCACGGCCTTGG
The DNA here is from genome assembly GCA_050183815.1 of Gemmatimonadales bacterium. Classification (GTDB taxonomy): domain Bacteria; phylum Gemmatimonadota; class Gemmatimonadetes; order Gemmatimonadales; family GWC2-71-9; genus SHZU01. The sequence continues at coordinate 21,978 of JBFXAY010000009.1, forward strand.
CGCGCAACTCGGGCGTGAAGTCCATCAGGTCGTTCTCGGTGATGCCCTGCATCTCGAAGGCGGCCGGCTTGCTCGGAAACGGCTGGGTCGGGGAGGTGTGTTCGCCCGGGACGTCCGACTGGGGAACCGGCTTCTCCTCGATCGGCCAGACCGGCTCGCCGGTGACCCGGTTGAAGACGTAGACCCAGCCCTGCTTGGTCACCTGCGCCACCGCGGGAATCCGCCGGCCGCCGACGGTGAGATCGACGAGCTGGGGGGCGTGGGGATTGTCGTAGTTCCAGATGTCATGATGTACGGTCTGGAAGTGCCAGACCCGGCGGCCCGTCTTCACGTCGAGCGCCAGAATGCTGGTCGAGAACAGCGTATTCCCTTCCCGGAACCCGCCGAAGTAGTCGATCGACGGCGGATCGGTGGGCACGTAGACGATGCCGCGCTCGGGGTCCGCCGAGAGCGGGGCCCAGGCGGAGACGTTGCCGGTGTATTTCCAGGCGTCCGACTTCCAGGTGTCGTGACCGAACTCGCCCGGCTGGGGAATCACGTTGAAGGTCCAGAGGTGCCGCCCGGTCTTCGCGTCGTAGGCGAGGATATTTCCGGGGACGTTCTCCTTCACCGTCTCGTAGTAGCCCTGCTCATGCGAATTGCCGATCACCACCACGCCGTTCACCACGATCGGCGCCGACGAGGCGGTGATGTACCCGACCTCGGGCGGCAGCCCCTTCTCGCGATCGTGCTTCCACGGCCCGAGGTTGTCGAGCAGATCGATGGTGCCGTGATCGCCGAAGGCGTCGATCGGGCGGCCGGTTTCGGCGTCGAGCGCGTGGAGGAAGAAGGCGGGGGTGACGACGTAGATCCGGCCGCGGCCGTCGACCCGGTCGTACGCCACGCCCTTGCCGTAGTCCTTGCGCATGGAATCCTTCCAGCGCTTGGTCTCGGGCTCGCGGAACATCCACAGGGTCTCGCCGGTCGCGGGGTCGATGGCCACCACGCTCCGGCGGCTCCCGGCCACGCTGAACAGCTTGCCCTCGGCGTAGATCGGTGTCGCCCGGAGAATCGCCTCCGCGTCGGGGCTGTAGTTGTCGGCCCGCCAGACCCAGGCCGTCTCGAGTTTGCCGAAATTCGCGGCCGTGATCTGGGCGTGGGGCGAATACCGGGTGCTGTGCGCGTCCGCACCCCAGGCGCTCCAGTTGGGGGCCGGCGCCTGCGCCGCGAGGGGGGCGGCCACCGCGAGTCCGGCGGCCGCAAGGCGGAGCCCGCCCCGGGCGACGCCGAGTCCGGAGGGCGCAGTCACGGGTCCGAAACGGCTGATCGTCTGCTTCATGGCTTCCTCCGGAGATATTTCCGCAGGGTCTGGGGACCGACCTCGGCCCCGTACACGTTGCCTTCGGCGTCTACGGCCACACCCTCCGCTCCGCTCGTGGCGGAGTTGTCCGCGTCCGGCTCGGGATCGGGAATGAACGCCTGGACCCACCCGGTCCGGGCGCTCCCGATGTAGATCCCCCGCTTCCAGCCGGGGTTCCGGCGGGTATTCGATTCCGAGTCGGTGGCGTACAGCACGTCGTTCCCATCGATGAACAGCCCGCTCGGCCGGCCGAACTGGGTCCAGGTGGCGAGGTGCTTGCCGTCCTGGTCGAAGATCTGGATCCGGCTGTTGGCCCGGTCCGCCACGAAGAGCCGGCCCTGCGAGTCCATCGCGAGCGCATGCGGGTCGCGGAACTGGCCCGCGTCCGACCCGGTGGTGCCCCATTCCTTCAGATAGCGGCCGTCGGCGGAGAATTTCACGATCCGGTTGTTGCCACCGGCGCCGTGACCGTCTGCCACGAAGATATCCCCGCCGGGGGCCACAATCACCGCGGACGGATTCCGGAAGGTGTCGTGGCCCTCGCCGGCGACGCCCTTCGTCCCGAGGGTCATCAGCAGGTCCCCCCGGGGGCTGAACTTGAGGATCACGTGGCCGAGCCCCGGCGCCTCCGTCCCGATGCCTACGGCGTCGGCCACCCAGACGTTGTCCTCGCGATCGACGAAGATCCCGTGGGGCCAGGCGATCATCCCGGCGCCGAAGCTGGTGAGCAGGCGCCCGGCAAGATCGAACTGGAGGATCGGGTCGAGCGTCGAGCCGACACAGGTGTTGGCCCCGCAGCGTTCGCCCACCCAGAGGCGGCGGCCATCGGCGGTGGGCCACACGGCGCTGGTGGCGCCCCAGGTCCGGCCCGCGGGCAGCCGGCCCCAGATCCCGCTCACGGGCTGGTAGGGATTCGGCGCCGTCATCTGCGCCGCAGCCGGCGCGGCGACGGCGGTCAGCACCACGGCCATGCGTCCAGCGAATCTCATGATGGGTCAGGCCTCCAGCGCAGCTTGCGGGTGACATCGACGAGGTCGGGACCGATGCGGTCCCGCCACCGGCGGGCGAACCAGCCGAGGGCCGCCGCCGCGGCGGCGGCGAGCAGGGCCACGGCCGCCCAGCGGAGCGCCAGCGCCGCCAGCGCCGGGCCGGCGGCGGGCAGGGTGAGGTCGAACTGCCGGAACACTCCCCAGCGTTCGGTCATCCAGTGCCAGCTGGCGTGCCCGACCAGCACCGACAGCACCACGACGCCGACCCGATCCGGGATCCGCCGGAACAGGAAGACAATGACCGGCGTCGCGACGATGAGGGCGGCGAGTTGCCCCAATTCGACGCCTACGTTGAAGGCAAGCAGCGACGAGAGCAAGTGCCGGCCGGCGAACTGGAGCGAATCGCGGAGCGCAAACGACAGTCCGAAGCCGTGGATGAGCCCGAAGCCGAACGCGACGGCCCAGCGGCGCTCGGGGCGGACGCCGAGGACGTTCTCGATCGCGAGCCAGAGCACCGACGCGGCGATGAGCGTCTCGACGAGAGCCGGAAACCAGGCGGCGTCGGGGGCCAGACCGAGGGCGGCCGCCACCAGGGTGATCGAATGGGCGACGGTGAAGGCGGTGACGACCGGGACCAGGGTCAACACCCCGCGCACCGGGATCAGGAGGCAGAGCAGGAACAGCAGGTGGTCGAGTCCGCCGAGGATATGCTCGATCCCCGAGACCACGAACCGGCGGGCGGCCTCGGACCACCGCGGGTCGAGCCGGACCACGCCCGGATTACCGAGGTACTGGAAGACCCGTTCCGGACCATCCGCCGGGGTGAATGCCAGGACCGTCAGGGTCTCGATCCCGAGATGGGACCAGGCCGCATCGAGCGAGAACCGGCTCTCCGCCGATGCGATCGGGAACTCGAACCGGGCATCGACCACCGCCTGCCGCCACGGAATCGCGACCGTGGTGTCGAGCGGCGGCTCACCCAGGTGCGCGACGGCGGCTTCGAGCGACTGGAATGCGCCATCCGCCGGGAGGGAGATCCGCAGCGCCGTCAGTTCGGGATCGGGCAGCCGGAGGCCGTTCTCGTAGCCCGCGAGGTAGTCGCCAAGCCACTGGTGGACACCCTGAACCGCGAGCGGACCGGCAGCGCCGAGATCGAGCATCTCGCCTCCCTTGAGCGGGAAGTCGATGTCCCGGAGCGCCTCGACTGGCGCCCGGACCACGAGCACCAGCCGGGTTCCCTCGGGCCGCACGAACGCCCGGATGGTGACGTGCCTCGGGATCTCGTGCCCGAACAGGAGCCTCGCTCCAGCGAGCGAGGAGCCGAGCAGCACGAGGGCTGCGGCCCGGGCGATCAGGCGCCGGGCCGGCACCGCGGGGCGGTCCCGGTGAATACGCTGGCCTCCGAACAGGGTGGATGACGGAATGTACCGGCTCCGCCGGAGGTTGCCCACACCGGAGCCCCGGCTCTCGCGCGGCAGGCTGAGGGTCCGATTTTCGGTCCTCCTTCGGGACCCGTTCGAGGCCCGAACACGGGCCCTTTGTCTCTTGCCGGGAACCCGCCAAGAGCCCACTATATAAGGCATCCACTCTGACAACCTCGGGCTGCCGGTCCTTCGGAGGATGCCCCGATGAAAACAGTCGCCCTGGCGGTTGGCGCGGCGCTGACGATTGCGGTCGGTTTGCGAACCGGTTCGGCCTCCCAGTCCGAGGCGGCCGGGAATTCCCTGCCGACCCTGGCCGCGGCCCCCGCTCGCGCCGATACCACCCCCCGGACCGCGGTCAGCCGCCTGGCCCTCCAGCGCCATGAACCGTCATTCCTCCCGGTCCGCCGGGTCGAGCCGACGGTCTCCCTCGAGGCCCTCTCCGGCGTCGTCGAGCAGTACTGCGGCAAGTGCCACAACGAACGCCGGAAGAGCGGCAACCTGGTCCTGACCGGCTTCGACGTGGCCGACGCCGCGCACCAGGCCGAGACGGCCGAGAAGATGATCCGCAAGCTGCAGGCGGGCATGATGCCGCCGCCCGGCGTGGCCCGCCCCGAGGGCGACACGCTCGCCGTGCTGATGCAGACCCTCGAGGGCCTCATCGACGAGGCGGCCGGCCCGGTGCCGGAGCCCGGGCACCGCACGTTCCAGCGCCTCAATCGGGCCGAGTATTCGGCGGCCGTGGCCCAGCTGCTCGATCTCGAGATCGATGCCGGCAGCTGGCTCCCGCTCGACACCAAGAGTGCCAACTTCGACAACATCGCCGACGTCCAGATGCCGTCGGCCACGCTGCTCGACGCGTACCTCGACGCCGCGAGCGAAATCAGCCGCCTCGCGGTGGGTGACCCGAACTCCGCGCCGAACTCGACCACGTACAAGCTGCCGCGCCTCGCGTCGCAATGGGACCACGTCGACGGCGCCCCCGTAGGCACCCGGGGCGGCGTGTCGGTGACCCACAACTTCCCGGCGGACGGGGAGTACGTCTTCACGATCTCGCTTCACGCGATTCCCACCGGCCAGCTCTTCGGCTCGACGGCACCGTTCGACGAGCGGCTCGAGATCTCGGTGGACGGCGTCCGGGTCGCCCTGCTCGAGATCGACCGCTGGATGTCGCAGGCCGACCCGAACGGCATGGACATCAAGACCGACCCGATTCCGCTCCGGGCCGGCCCGCAGCGGGTGTCGGCCGCGTTCGTGCGGACCTTCGAAGGCCCGGTGAACGACCTGCTTGCGCCGATCGACCACAGCATCGCGGACACCCAGATCGGGTCCGAGCACGGGATCACGAACGTGACCCATCTCCGCGACCTCGCGATCGCCGGGCCGTACCGGCCGACGGGAGTGTCCGAGACGCCGAGCCGGAAGAAGATCTTCAGCTGCCGGCCCCTGACGGCCGAAGAGACCCGCCCCTGTGCGGAGTCGATCGTCAGGCGGCTCGGGACCGAGGCCTACCGGCGGCCGCTCACGGCGAAGGACCTGGCCGGCCTGATGCAGTTCTTCGAGGACGGAGCCAGGGAAGGTGGCTTCGAGGTCGGGATCCGGACCGCGATCGAAGCCACGCTCGCCAGCCCGCATTTCATCTTCCGGCTCGAGGAAGCCCCCGCGACGGCCCGGCCCGGCCAGCGCTACAACGTCGCCGGGGTCGACCTGGCGTCGCGGCTCTCGTTCTTCCTCTGGGGCACGCCGCCCGACGCGCGACTGACCCGCCTCGGCAGCCAGGGCCGCCTGACCGACCCCGCGGTACTCGACGCCGAGGCCCGGCGGCTGCTCGCCGATCCGCGCTCGGAGGCGCTCGCCACCCGGTTCGCCGCCCAGTGGCTCCGGCTCCAGGACATCGACAAGGTCCACCCGGATGCCCTCCAGTTCCCCGACTTCCACGAGCAGCTCGGCACCTCGATGCGCCGGGAAACCGAACTGCTGTTCGACCATCTCATCCGCGAGAACCGGAGCTTCAGCGAACTCTTCACCGCGGACTACACCTTCGTCGACGAAGCGCTCGCCAAGCACTACGGCATCCCGGGCGTGACGGGCCCCGAGTTCCGGAAGGTGAACTATCCGGACGCCCGCCGGGCCGGTCTCCTCGGGCACGCCAGCGTGCTGACCCTCACGTCGCACGCGAACCGCACCTCGCCGGTGCTTCGCGGCAAGTGGGTCATGGAAGTGCTCCTCGGCTCGCCCCCGCCGCCGCCGCCGCCGGGCGTGCCGGATCTCGAGGAGACGATCGCCGCCGAGGAAGGACGGATGCTCACCACCCGGGAGCGGATGGAACTGCACCGGGCCAAGGTGACCTGCCATTCCTGCCACCAGTTCATGGACCCGATCGGCCTGGCACTCGACAACTTCGACGTGACCGGCCAGTGGCGGATCCGCGAGAACGGCATGCCGCTCGACACCGAGGGCGAGTTCTACGACGGCACCACGATTACCAGCCCGGGCGAGCTCCGCGCGGTCCTGCTCAAGCGCCCGGTGCCGCTGGTGCGGACCTTCACCGAGAACCTCCTGGCCTACGCGCTCGGACGGCGGGTGGAGTACTACGACGGCCCCACGGTCCGGCGGATCGCGGGCCGGGCGGCCAAGACCGGTTTCAAGATGCAGGACTTCGTCCTCGGCGTGATCCAGAGCGAACCCTTCCGGCAGCAGCGCCTGACCGCGGCCGCGGACGCCGCGGCCCCGACGCCCTGAAGACCAGGAGCAGAACGATGCATTTCCTCGCAGGCAAGCAGCTGTCCCGCCGCACCTTCGTGCGCGGCATGGGCGCCTCGTTCACGCTGCCGTTCCTCGACGCCATGGTGCCCGCGGGTCGGGGCGCCTGGCACCGGTTCTCGGCCGGCGACCCGACCCGCCTCGTCGCCATCGAAATGGTCCACGGGGCCGCTGGCTGCAACGAGCTGGGCGCCAAGTTGAACCTCTGGTCGCCGGCGGCCACCGGACGGGCGTTCGATCTCTCGCCCACGGCCCTGGCCTCGCTCGAGCCCTACCGCGACTACCTCACCATCATCAGCAACACCGACTGCCGCGAGGCGGAACCGGAGAACCCCGAGGAAATCGGCGGTGACCACTTCCGGTCGAGCGCGGTGTTCCTGACCCAGTCGCATCCGAAACAGACCGAGGGCTCCGACGTGCACGTCGGCACCTCGCTCGACCAGATCTACGCCACCCGGTTCGGCCAGGACACGCCGATTCCCTCGATGCAGCTCTGCATCGAGAACGTCGACCAGGCGGGCGGCTGCGCGTACGGCTATGCCTGCGTGTACACCGACTCCATCAGCTGGGCCTCGCCCACCGAGCCGCTGCCGGTCATCCGCGATCCCCGGGTGGCGTTCGAGAAGCTCTTCGGTGTCGGCGGCTCCGCGGAGGAGCGGGCCATGCGGCGGCGGACCCGCCGGAGCATTCTCGACTGGGTGGCGGGCGAGATGAAGTCGCTCAAGACCTCCCTCGGCCCGGCGGATCGGGTCCGGCTCGACCGGTACCTCGAGGACATCCGCGAAGTGGAGCGCCGGATCCAGCGGATCGAGGCCCGGAACCAGAGCGGCGAAGCCCGGGAGATGCCCGAGGCGCCGGCCGGCGTGCCGGACTCCTTCGAGGAGCACGTCAAGCTGATGTTCGACCTCCAGGTCCTCGGCTTCGCGTCCGACGTGACCCGGGTCTTCTCGTTCAAGATGGGCCGCGACGGCTCGAGCCGGGTCTATCCGGACAGCGGCTGTGACAAGCCGTTCCATCCGGCCTCGCACCACGGCGGCGGCGAGAAGGCGGTGAAGGAGTTCCACCTGATCAACAAGTATCACGTCGCGATGCTGCCGTACTTCCTCGAGCGGCTCAAGAACGTCCCGGACGGCGACGGAAACCTGCTCGACAAGTCGCTGGTGATGTACGGCTCGCCGATGGGCGACCCGAACGTCCACAACCACCGCCGTTGCCCGCTCTTCCTGGTCGGCAAGGCCAACGGCAAGCTGGCCGGCAACACCCACATCTCGACGCCGGACGGCACTCCGATGGCCAACGCGATGCTCTCGGTCCTCCACACGCTGGGCGTGCAGGACCAGGCCTCGTTCGGCGACAGCACCGAGGCCCTCAACCTTTCGGCCCATGCCTGAGCCGACCCGACCGCAGCGGCGGAACGCCGCCGACGCCCACGGGAACCAGCCGGTCGCCCCGCTCAGCGACAACACCGTGACGGCGCTCCGCGCCGCCGGCCGCCGGCGCTCCGGGACCCGATGGGCGGTTGCCGTGACGGCCATGTTGGGACTCGCGGCGGTCGCGCCGAACGCCCGCGCCCCCGGCCGCGCCGGGCCCGTCCGCCCGATCCACCGGCCCGGTCCCGTGGAAGCCCCGGTGGCGGACGCCGCGATGCGGGGTGACGAGGTGACCCTCAAGAAGCTCCTCCGCGAGGGCGCCGACGTGAACGCGCCCCAGGGCGACGGCATGACCGCGCTCCACTGGGCCGCCCGGCACGACGCGGCGGATCAGGTCCGGATGCTCGTGGCCGCCGGCGCCCGGCTCGAAAGCCTGACCCGGAACGGCGCCTACACGCCGCTCCACGTGGCCGCGCGCGAAGGGGCCGCCGGCGCCGCCCTCGCGCTGCTGGAGGCGGGTGCCAACGCCGCCGCCGCCACCACCGCGGGCGGCGCCACGGCGCTGCATCTCGCGGCCGGTCAGGGGGATTCCACCGTCGTCGCCGCGATGCTCGCCCGCGGCGTTCCTGTCGACGTCCGCGACTCGGCCTGGTCCCAGACGCCCCTCATGTGGGCTGCCGCGGCCGGCCGGACCGATGCCGTCCGGGTGCTGCTGGCGCGGGGCGCGGACCTGAAGCTCACCTCGCTGGTCGAGGACGTCCCGGCGCTCGAGAAAGCCGACCGCGCCGCGGCCCAGGCCCGGGCCCGGCGGGTCGCCGCCCTGCGGGCCGCCGCCAATCCGCCTAACGCCGACAGCGTCCGGCGGGCCGCCGCAGCCGACAGCGCCCGCAAGGCCGCCGCCGCCGACAGCGCCAAGGCGGCCGAGGCCGCCAAGGCCAAGGAGAAAGGCAAGGACAAGGGCGGGAAGGGCAACAAGGCCGCCACTGGCGACAATTCCGCCGAGGCGAAACAGCCGGACGCCGCCCGGGCCAACTCCGACTCGGCCCGCCGCGCCGACCGCGGAATGAGCTATGGCGAGCTGGTCGGCAAGAAGGGCGGGCTGACCGCGCTCCTCTTCGCCGCCCGCCAGGGCCACGCCGAGACCGCGCGCGTCCTCCTCGACGCGGGCGCCGACCTCAACCAGCCGAGCGCCGGCGACCACACCACGCCGCTCCTGATGGCCGTCCTGAACGGGCATTTCGACCTGGCCGGCGAGCTCCTCGGCCGGGGCGCCGACCCCAAACTCGCGAGCGACGCCGGCGCCACCCCGCTCTACGGCGTCCTCAACGTCCAGTGGTCCGCCAAGGCGCTCTACCCGCAGCCGACGGCTCACCTGCACCAGAAGCTCGGCTACCTCGACCTGATGAAGGCGCTGCTCGACAAGGGCGCGGATCCGAACGCCCGGCTGACCAAGCACCTGTGGTACGCCTCGTACAACTTCGACCTCCTGGCCGTCAATACCGCGGGCGCTACGCCCTTCTGGCGCGCGGCGTACGGGACCGACGTCCCGGCCATGAAGCTCCTCGTCAAGTACGGCGCCGACCCGAAGATCCCGACGCTCAAGCCGGCGGGCCGGATGCGCGGTGAGGACGCCGACGAAGAAGACGACGGCAAGAAGGATCCGTCGGGCCTGCCCGAAATTCCCGTGGGCGGCCCCGGCGTTTATCCGATCCACGCCGCCTCCGGTGTCGGGTACGGCGAGGGCTACGCGGCCAACGCCCACCGGCACGCCCCGGGCGGCTGGATGCCGGCCGTGAAGTACCTGATCGAGGAGCTGGGCGCGGACGTCAACGCCCGTGACCACAACGGCTACAACGCCGTCCACCACGCCGCGGCCCGGGGCGACAACGAGATGATCCAGTATCTCGTGTCCAAAGGTGGCGACGTGACGGCGGTGAGCCGCCGGGGCCAGACCACCGCCGACATGGCGAACGGTCCGGTCCAGCGAATCCCGCCGTTCCTCGAGACGGTCGCCCTGTTGGAGAAGCTCGGCTCGAAGAACAGCCACAAGTGCAAGTCCTGCTGAGGCTCGCGGCGGCCCGGGTCTGACCCGCCGGGCCGCTGCGTCCTCGCCCCACTTCGGAGCACAACCCATGACGAACCGACGGCCGATCCTGGTGGCCATCGCGGGCCTGTCGCTGGCCGCCATCCCCCTCGCGGCGCAGCAGCGCCAGGGCCCAACCCCCGAGCAGCGCGCCGAGCAGGAGCGCCGCTACCGCGAGGAACTCGCGGCCCCGCGGCCGGTGGACGCCCTCAACTCGATCTGGATCGAGGACCTGACCTGGATGGAAGTCCGGGACGCCCAGGCCGCCGGCAAGAAAACCGTCATCATCGCCACCGGCGGTGTGGAGCAGAACGGACCGTATGCCGCCACCGGCAAGCACAACATCATCCTCAAGGGCGCCTGCGAGGGCATTGCCCGGAAGCTCGGAAATGCGCTCTGCGCTCCGGTCGTACCGTTCGTGCCCGAGGGCAATATCGACCCGCCCAGCGGGCACATGCGCTATCCCGGCTCGATCAGTCTCAGCGAGGCCACCTTCGAAGCGCTGCTGACCGACATCGCCGACAGCTTCCGGGCCACCGGCTTCACCGAGGTGATCCTGATCGGCGACAGTGGCGGCAACCAGACGGGCTGCAAGAACGTGGCGGCCGCGCTCAACGCGAAGTGGGGCGGCAAGGCCACGGCCCGGTACATCCCCGAGTTCTACCAGTACGAGAAGATGGTCGAGTACATGAACAAGGAGCTCGGCATCGTCGAGCCCACCGACGAGGGATACCACGACTACTACTGGGTGACCGTGCTGATGATGGCCGTCGATCCCGGTTCGGTCCGCTACGACGAGCGGGTCAAGGCCGGCAAGGCCACCATCAACGGCCTGAGCATCGCGCCCAAGGAGAAGCACATGGAGATCGGCCGGAAACTGATGGCGTACCGGGTCAGCCAGACGGTGGCGGCCATCGCGGCCCAGCGGGGCACCAAGTGACCAGGCCCACCGCCCGGACTGCCGCCGCCGGCGTGCTCGTCCTCGGCGCCGTCGCCGGACTCTGGTTCTCGGCCGGCAGCCTCGACCGGACGGCCGCCGAGCAGCCGGCGGCGCCGCGGTTCGAGGTCGACCCGCTCTGGCCCAAGCCGCTGCCCAATCACTGGATCCTGGGCTCGGTGATCGGCGTCGGGGTCGATTCCCGCGATCATGTCTTCATCATCCATCGCGGCCTGCCGACGCTCAACGAGCGCACCGAGGCCGGCTCCGCCACCAACCCGCCCACGGGCGAGTGCTGCGCCCCGGCGCCGCCGATCCTCGAGTTCGACCCCGACGGCAACCTGGTCAACTCCTGGGGCGGACCGGGCGAGGGGTACACCTGGCCCAACTCGAACCACGGGTTGACCCTCGATCCCAAGGACAACGTCTGGATCGGCGGCAACGGCCAGGGCGATTCCCACATCCTCAAGTTCACCCACGACGGGAAATTCCTGGCCCAATACGGCGTCCCGGGACAGGCGCCAAACAGCAACGCCACCGATCACTTCGGGCGGGTCGCCAAGATCTCCTTCGACGCCGCCGGCGAGGAGGCCTACATCGCCGACGGGTACGGCAACAAGCGGGTGGCCGTGCTCGACGCCAACACCGGGACCCTCAAGCGCTTCTGGGGCGCCTACGGCAACAAGCCGGACGACGCCAACCTCGGCCGCTACGACCCCGACGCGCCCCTCGCGCAGCAATTCCGGAATCCGGTCCACTGCGCCGAACCGTCGCGGGACGGGCTCCTCTACGTCTGCGACCGGCCCAACGACCGGATCCAGGTGTTCCGGCCGGACGGCAAGTTCGTGCGCGAGGTCCGGATCGCCCCGAAGACCCTGGGCGACGGCTCGGTGTGGGACATCGCCTTCTCGCGCGATCCCGAGCAGCGGTATCTCTATCTGGCCGATGGCAAGAACGAGAAGATCTACGTGATCGAACGAAAGAGCCTCGAGATCCTCACGAGTTTCGGGGACGGCGGGCGCCAGCCGGGGCTGTTCTTCGCGGTCCACAGCATCGCCACGGACTCGCGCGGCAACATCTACACGACCGAGACCTACGAGGGGAAGCGGGTCCAGAAGTTCGTCTACAAAGGCATGGCACCTGTGACCCGCAAGGACCAGGGCGCGCCCTGGCCCCGGTGACCGAATCGCGGCCGGGCCCCCGTTCGATCCGACCAGCGAGCCGCCCGGCAGTTTCGCGGGCGGTTTCTGCTTTTCCCGCCGTTGAACCGCCCCTGCCAACCGGGTAGCTTGCGCGCACTCGATCGGCACCTGCTGGCGAGGACGCTTCGATGGTTCGTCCGCTCATTCCGTTTGCCGCCCTGGCGGCGGTCGCCGCGTGCTCGCCTGGCGGGGAGCACCTGACTATCGGGTATGCCATCCCCGTCAGCAGTCGTCTCGAGCGGTTCCTCACGATGGCGGCCGCCGACATCGACTCGGCCTCCGCCGGCAGACTGACGATTCAGCCGTGGGCGGCGGCGGCCGACAGCCGGGCCGAGCTGCCGGTGGCCCGGCGGCTGGCGGCGGCGCCGGCGGTACTGGCCGCGGTCGGGCATTCCGGCAGCAAGAACACCCTCGGCGCCGCGCCGATCTATCGGGAGGCCGGCCTGCCGCTGCTGGTGCCGACCGCCACGGCCCGATCGCTCCGCACCAGCGATGCGCCGCTTTTTCCCCTGGCCCCGCCGGACGACGTGGTCGGCGGTGTCATGGCGGACTTCCTGGTGGACAGCCTCCACAGTTCGCGGGTCGCGGTCCTCTACGTGGGGGACGCATACGGCCTCGGCATTCACGACGGTATCGCGTCCCGGCTGCGGGCCCGCCGGAACGCCGGGGTGACCGGTACCGCGGCGGTCGCCGGATTCGAGTGCCATGCCGGCCCGCTCGCCATGACGATGATCGTCCGGGCCCTGCTCCGCCGCTCGCAGGCCGATGCCCTGGTGATCGCGTTGACGCCCAGGGAGTCGGAGTGCGCGCTCCGGGCAGCCGTGGCGGAAGCACCCGGCCTGACCATCGTGATGGGTGACAGCTTCGACCCCACCGCCGCCGATCTGGCCCGTCTCTCGGGGGCCGAACGCCGCGCCGCGTGGGTCGTGTCGTTCTGGAATCCCGATGCGGACAGCGCCTCGCGCGCGTTCCGGGCCCGGTTCCGCGCCGCCGTCGGCAGCGACCCGCGGCCGGCCGACGCGCTCGCCTACGACGCACTGATGGTGGTGGCCGCGGGCGTCCGGGAAGGCGCCCGAACCCGGCTCAGCCTCACCCGGTGGCTCCAGTCGCTGGGTACGCCCGCCCGGGCCCCATATCCAGGGCTCACCGGACCGGTCCAGTTCAACCAGCCCCGCCGCCGCTTGATCCACGTCCGACGGCTCCCGGAATCCGCCGAGTGACGGCGCAGCCGGCCCGCCGGCGCGGCGTCAGCCTCCGCGTGCTACTGTCCCTCACCGGGTTGATCACGTTCGCGTTCGTGGCCGTCGTCGGCACCACGCTGCTCTTCCGCATCGCGCCCCAGGCCCGCCAGATGGCGGTTCGGAGCGATCTCGTCCGCCGCGACTACGAGGACCGGACCCGCCTGGGCCGGAGTCTCGATTCCGCCCGGACGGCAATCGGCCGGATGGCGGCGGATCTGGCGGGCGCCCCGCCCTCGCCGGAGGCGTTCGCCCAGGCCCGCCGGTCGCTCGAACAACTCATCACCGGCGCGGAAATCTTTCGGGCCACGCAGCGTTCGATGGTCGACGCCCCGGAGGCGGTAGCCGGCCTCGAATCGGCGGACGGCGCCGCCGAAGCGTACGTCGGGCCGCTGGTCGGGGCCCTCGCGGCCCTGGAACTCGACGACCATCCCGCCGCGGCCGCGCTCCTCGTGGCCGCGGATTCGCTCCGGCCGCGGCTGCAGCTTGCGCTTGAAAACGTCACCGTCCAGGCGCTCAATGCGGTCATCGCCGACGAGGACCGCCTCGCGGCGTCCTCGCGGAGCGGGGCGCGGCTGATCGGGATCTGGCTCGCCTTCGGCGTTGCCGTGCTCACCGTGATGGCGGGGATCCTTCGCGAACGGTTGTTCAAGCCGATCGCGGCCCTCGACGCCGCCCTGGTCCGCATCGAGGCCGGCGACCTCCAGCACGAGTGGGTGCATCCGCGCGACGACGAACTCGGCCGGGTGGCTCAGCACTTCAACGTCGCGACCACGGCCCTCCGGAGCCAGCGCCAGCTCGCGGCCCGGACCGCCGCCGAGGCGGCCCGGGCCCAGAGCGAGGCGAGCTACCGGGCCGCGTTCGAAGGCGCCGCGGTCGGTCTGGCGGAGTTGGACCTGCAAGGCCGGTTTCAACTGGTGAACCACGCGGCCGCCGAGGTCTTCGGCCGGCCCCGCCACGTCCTCCTGGGCTCCAGCGTCCTCGATTTCGTCGCCTCCGCCCCGACCCTCCGGGCGCCGTGGGTCGGTCTGACCAGCCTGGCACGGAGCCTGGTCCCGACCTTCGGCACCGACGCCGAGTGCGTCCGGCCGGACGGCACCATTGCCTCGGTGCACGTGAGCGGCACGGTGCTCCGCGACGACGAAGGCGCCCCGCGCCGGATCCTGGCGGTCTTCCACGACGTGACCGAGGAACGCCGGCTCCAGCAGCGACTGCTCCGGACCACGAAGATGGAAGCGGTCGGGCAGCTCGCGGGCGGGGTGGCCCACGACTTCAACAACCTGCTGACCGCGGTGGTTGGATACGCCGAGTTGCTGGCGCTCGATCCCCGGCTGCCGGCCGAGGTCCGGGCCGACGCCACTACGATCCAGTCCACCGCCATGCGCGGGGCCGATCTCGCCCGGAGCCTGCTGACGCTCGCACGGCGGGCACCGGTGCTCACGGCGCCATTCGACCTGTCGGCCGCGCTGACGGAACTCGTGACGGTGCTCGAGCGGACCCTCGACCGCCGGATCGTGGTCAAAGCCCGGTTCACCCAAGGCCTCACCGCCATCGGCGACCGCTCGCTCGTCTCCAACGCGCTGCTCAACGTCGCCCTCAACGCCCGCGACGCCATGCCCGAGGGCGGCACCCTCGAGATCGAGGCGGGCGTCCTGCCGGCCGACTCGCCTCTTCTGCTCCGGCATGATCTCGCGGCCGACGGCCGGACCTTCGTGGCGGTGAGCATCGCCGATACCGGACCGGGCATTCCGCCGGAGGTACTGGAGCGGATCTTCGAACCGTTCTTCACCACCAAGGACCTGGGCCGCGGTACCGGACTCGGCCTCGCGATGGTGTACTCGACGGTCAAGGATCACGGCGGGGCCATCGACGTCGAGAGCTCGCCCGGGAACGGGGCCCGGTTCACCGTCCTGCTCCCGATCGCACCCGAAGCCGCCGCCGAAGTGCTCCCGGGAGGCCAGCCCATTGCCGCGGCGGCGCCCGCGCGGATCCTGGTCGTCGACGACGAGGAGGTGGTCCGGAAGGTGGCGGTCCGGCTGCTCACCCACCTCGGCTACGAAGTCGAGACGGTCGAGGACGGCCAGGCGGCCCTCGAGTTCTTCGCCGAGGGGGACCGCGACGTCCGGCTCGCACTGATCGACGCGAACATGCCCCGGCTCGACGGCTTCGAAACCGCGCGGCGGCTTCGGCGCCAGTTCCCGGACCTCCCGATGGTCCTCGTGACCGGGTACGCCGATCCGGCCGGCATGTTCGACGTCGAGCGATTCGGATTCAACAACTGGCTCGCCAAGCCTTATACCTTCGAGATGCTGTCCAAGCTGGTGGCCGACTACCTCCGGCCCAGCCCCACCGCCGAAGTTCCCCCCGAGCCGACGCCGTGATCCGGTCCGTTCGTCTCGCCGTCGCCGCGATCGCCCTGAGTGCCTGTCGGCCCGCTGCCCGCGACCCCGAGTTCCCCGCACCCGCCGTGATCGACAGCACGGCCCGGGCGCTGATGGCCCAGGCCGGCGTGCAGGGCCTCGCCCTGGCCCTGATCGATGACGGCCAAATCCGCCACGTGGCGGCGTACGGAATGCGGAATGCCGAACGCGGCCTGCCGCTCACCCCGGGTACGGTCATGTACGGCGCCTCGCTCACCAAGACCGCGGTGGCGTGGATGGTGATGCAGCTGGTCGACGAAGGACGCCTCACGCTCGACACCGCGATCGCGGCCCTCCTGCCGCGGCCGCTGCCGGAATACCCCGACTACGGCGACCTCGCCGGAGACGAACGCTGGCGGGCTCTCACCCCGAGAATCATCCTCACCCACACGACCGGCTTCGCGAACTTCCGGTGGCTCGAAGAGGACGGCAAGCTCCGGTTCCACGCCGACCCCGGCACCCGCTACGGCTATTCCGGCGAGGGCTACTACATCCTGCAACTCGCCCTCGAGGAAGGCCTCGGCCTCGAGCTGGGCGCCGAAATGCAGCGGCGGGTGTTCGACCGGTTCGGCCTGACCCGGACGTCCATGCAATGGCGGCACGATTTCGCGACCGATCTGGCCGACGGCTACGGCAGTGACGGCCGGATGGAGCCGCACGACGAGCGGAGCGCGCCCAGTGCGGCCGGCTCCATGGACACGAGCATCGAGGACCAGGCGCGGCTCTGGGCCGGCGTCATCCGGGGCGACGGGCTGACCGCCGCCGCCCGGGCCGAGCTGGTCCGGCCCCAGGTGCCGATCACGTCAGCCCACCAGTTCCCGACCCTCCTTACCGAAGCCGAGGACCGGAACGAGGCCCTCGGGCTTGCAGCCGGTCTCGGTCTGGTCACCTTCCGCGACCCGAGCGGCCCGGCCTGGTTCAAGGGCGGCCACAACGACTGGACCGGCAACCTGCTGATCTGCCTCGAGGCCCGGCGCCGCTGCCTGGTCCTGCTGGCCAACGATGTCCGCGCCGAGCGGATCTACCCCGCCCTGGCCGAGGCCATCCTCGGCCCGACCGCCATGCCGTGGCGGTGGGAGTATTCCTGGATAGAGCACGGGACCCGGCACGATCCCCCCTGACGGGTCCGTTGTCGATTTTCGGATGGGTGCTTCGTCGGGGGAGTGAAGGCAGCGCTCGCCGCCCCTGGACCGGGATGCGGCCACGCCGCTGGCAGCCAGTTCCGTCCCCGTAACCGGCGGAAGCACAACCGAACATCTTGCCCTGGAGAGGCCCCGATGAAGTTCCTGATGATGATCAAGCACGACGAACGCTACCGGTCCCAGCAGATCCCCGCGGCGCTCATGGACGCGATGGGGACATTCGTGACCGAGTCCTTCCAGAGCGGCGTCCTCAAGGATACGGCCGGCTTGAAAGGAACCGCCGAGGGATTCCGGATCCGCTCCGCGGGCGGCAAGCTCCACCTGACCGACGGCCCGTTCGCCGAATCCAAGGAGATCGTCGGGGGCTACGCCCTGGTCGAGGTGCCGACCCGGGAGAAGGCGCTCGAGGTGGCTCGCGAGTTCATGGAAATCCACCGCATCCACTGGCCGGAATTCGAAGGCGAGTGCGAGGTCCGCCCGCTGGAAGACATGCCGGCCTGAGCGAGGAACCGACCCATGCGATTCATGATGCTGATGATTCCGAAGGACTACGGCCAGGCCGGCGCGGCAGCCCGTCCCACCGCCGAGGCGGTGGCCGCAATGACGAAATTCAACGCCGAGATGATCAAGGCGGGCGTCATGCTCACCGGCGAGGGCCTTCATCCACCCGCGGCCGGTGTCCGGATCGCGTTCGGCGGCGGCCAGCCGAAGGTGACCGACGGGCCATTCGCCGAAGCGAAGGAGCTGATCGGCGGCTACTGGATGATCCAGGCCCGGTCGAAGGAAGAGGCCGTCGAGTGGGCCCGGCGCTGCCCCGCCGCCGCCGGCGACGTGATCGAGATCCGCCAGATCTTCGAAATGGATGACTTCCCGCCCGACGTCCGGGCGGCGATCCACCCGGCCTGACATGGCGGCCGAGGACGTCCACCGCGCCATCGACGCCGTCTGGCGGATCGAGTCGGCCGGCGTGATCGCCAGCCTGGCGCGGATGGTCCGGGACGTCGATCTGGCGGAGGACCTCGCGCAGGACGCGCTGCTGGCGGCGCTCGAGGCGTGGCCCCGCACCGGGATCCCGGACCGGCCCGGCGCGTGGTTGCTTGCCACCGCGCGCCGCCGCGGCATCGACCGGATCCGGCACCGCCGGATGTCGGAACGCCGGCTGGCGGAGTTGGGCCTCGAAACCGACGAGCGGCGGGACACCGTGGTGCACGCGATCGAGGCCGCGCTCGACGACCCCGTGGGCGACGAACTCCTCGGCCTGATGTTCGCCACCTGTCACCCGGTGCTGCCCACCGAAGCCCGCTCGGCGCTTACCCTGCGGCTGCTCGGGGGTCTCGCGACGGCCGAGATCGCCCGGGCGTTCCTGACCCCCGAACCGACGATCGCTCAGCGCATCGTAAGGGCCAAGCGGACGTTGCGAGAGGCGCGCGTGCCGCTCGAACCCCCGCGCGGGCCCGCCCTCTCCGAGCGCCTCGGCTCGGTGCTCGAAGTGCTGTATCTGATTTTCAATGAAGGATACGCGGCGACCGCGGGCAGCGAGTGGTTCCGGGCGGATCTCTGCACCGAGGCGCTCCGACTCGGCCGGATTCTCGCGGAGTTGGCGCCGACGGAAGCCGAAGTGCACGGGCTCGCGGCGTTGATGGAAGTCCAGGCCTCGCGGATCCGGGCCCGGACCGACCCGGCCGGCCGACCGATCCTTCTGGCCGATCAGGACCGCACCCGCTGGGATCAGGTGCTGATCCAGCGGGGACTCGCGGCGCTGGCTCGGGCCGAGGCAACCGGCGCGCCGTTCGGACCCTACGCGCTGCAGGCTGCCATCGCGGCCTGCCACGCGCGGGCCCGGACGTTCGACGCGACGGACTGGACCAGAATCGTCGCGTTGTACGACGCGCTGTTGATGGTTCACCCCACCCCGGTCGTCGCGCTGAACCGTGCGGTCGCCCTCGGCATGATGCACGGTCCGGCGGCGGGACTGGAAGCGCTGGCCGAGATCCCCGAGAGCAGCGGCATGAGCCGCTACCACCTGCTCGCGGCGGTGCGGGGCGATCTGCTCTTCAAGCTGGGTCGGCGGACCGAGGCGAGTGCCGAATTTGCCCGGGCCGCGGCACTCGCGACGAACGAACGCGAACGGGCGCTGTTGCTCGAGCGGGCCGCTGCGAGCCGGCTCCCCGGCGGCTGACGCCGGGGTGCGGACCCGCCGGCCCAGCCTCGGCTAGCGCCCCGGCGGTGGATACCCCCCGGGGCGAGGCGGCCCGCCCGGCGGTTCTCCTCCCAGCGCGGTCAGGTCGCGCCAGCCGTAGGCCCCGTCGAACAGGCCCCGGTCGTTGCGCAGTCGCTCGCCACCCATCCGGTCATAGAAGCCGATGGTCGGGTTGGTTCGCTCGGCGAACAGCACGCACGACCGAATCCCAAGCGCGAGAAAACGGCGCGCCGTTTCCGCCATCAGCCGCCGCCCCAGGCCGAGTCCGTGATACTCCCACCGCAGGTAGATCTTGCTTACCAGGCCCTCGAACTCGCCGCCGTGCGGCTTGCCCCAGACGAACCCGATCAGGCGGCCGGTTCGGTCTTCGAGTACCAGGACGAAGTCGCGCCGGCACGGTTGGGCGAACACGTCGCGCCACTGCCCGGCGCGCGCCTCAACGGACGGGCCGCGGGTGGTCCGGTAGGTTGCATTCCAGGTGGTCACGTGCAACTCGGCCAGCGCCGGAATGTCGGCGGCTACCGCGTCGCGCAGTACGATGGAGTCGAGGGACTCGCCCCGGGCCTCGAGCGCGCGGCGGTTCTCGGCACCGCCAGGCCGGGAGCGCGCGTTGATCATGCGGAGCAGATCGGCGAGGCAGCCGCGGAACCGATCCGTGAGGGTGGCCCGAGGCGGACGATAGTCCTCGACGCGCCCGGCTTCGACGGTGCCCTGCTGCCCGCCGAACCGGTAGGCCAGCTGCAGCGTCCTCCCGACCAATCGGCCCTCGATGTGGAACGGAAGGACGCCGCCATCAGGCGCAGCCAGGTCACCCTCGAGGCGGAGGAACCCCGATCCGCGGTCGAAGGTCCCCTGCCGGATGGCCGCGTGCTCGCGACCGGGATTCACGATCCCGCGGACCACGCCGGCTTCGTCGGCCACCACATCGAGCAGCACCTGGGCGGGGCGACCCCAGCGGCCGGTGATCTCCATTCGGCAAAGGTACGGCCGCTGGCCGGGGCGGCAACGAGGCAGCGAAACCTCCCGACGACCCGCCCCGTCCGGAGGACGGCATGGACGCGGTTGCCACCTTCCCCATTCCGGCCCGGACCCGGTTCCGCCGCCACGGCCACGACGGGCCCCATCTCTGTCTCGTTCTCGCGGGCGGCTTCCTCGAGCGCCAGGGTCGTGGCTGGTGCGATGTCGGACCGGGGCAGCTTCGGGTCTCGAACGGTGCCACGCACGACATCAACTTCGGCCCGGCCGGCGCCCGCTGCCTGGTGCTCGAGGGAATCGCCGAAGCCGCGCTCCCGCGGGCGGCCCGGCTCCCGCGCCCCCGCTTCTTCGCTCGTGACCCGGCTCTCTGGCGTCTCGGCGCCGGGTTGGCCCGCGCCACCCTGATGCCGGAGCCCGACCGGGCCCTCGAAGTCGATGCGCTCGCCACCGAGTTGCTGGCTCAGGTCGAACGGCGGGTCGACGGTCGAGTCGGGCCGGCGCCGCCGTGGCTGGCCCGGGTACGCGAGCTGATTCACGACGGGGGCGGCCGTTCCTCGGTGGCGGAACTCGCAACCGAAGCCGGGGTCCACCGGGTGCACCTCGCTCGCGTCTTCCGCGAACACTGCGGCGTTCCGGTCACGAGCTACCGCCGGCGGGTCCGGATCGCGGCCGCCGTCCGCCGGCTGGCCGTCACCTCGGCGCCCGTCTCCCGGATCGCCTGCGAAACCGGCTTCGCCGACCAGGCCCACCTCACCCGGGCACTTAAATCCCGGCTGGGCCTCACCCCGGGGCGGCTTCGGCGAGCCCATGTTACCGGCATTCAAGACGGCGAGCCCACCCAGGACGAGGTTTGAGACCCACCTCTCACTCGGAGTCCTGATGGCTCGGTTTCTCGCTGCGGTGGCCGCGGCCTGCCTGACCGCGATGCCGGCCGCCGCCCAGCAGCCCACCGCGGCATGGCGCGGCGATGTCGACCTGCTCGCGGCGGCACTCGTGGCCCGGCACCCCAACCCTTTCCACCGGCTCGAGCGGTCCGTGTGGGACTCGGCGGTGGCCGCGACAGCCGGCAGGATCGCAACGCTCGACCGGGATCGGGCGGCCGTGGCGCTGATGGAACTCGTGGCGCTGGTGCGGGACGGGCACACCGCGATCAACCCGATCTTCGACCCGGCCGCCGGCCCGACTGTCTATCCCCTGGTACTCGAAGCCTTCGCCGACGGGCTCTTCGTCCGGGCGGCGGCACCCGAATACCGCGCCCTGGTCGGAGGCCGGGTGGACCGATTCGGACGGGTGGACGCCGCGGCCGCGATGGCCGCGGTGGCGCGGGTGGTCCCGCATGAGAACGACGGTTGGGTTCAGGCGTGGGGGCCAACCTGGCTCACCTTCCCCACCGTGGCCGCGGGAATGGGCCTGACGGAACCCACCGACCGTCTGACCGTCGTCGTCACCCGGGACGGCCGGCAGACGACGGCAACGCTCAAACCCGTTCCCCGACTGACCGGTGGCCACAACCCCTTCGCCTACGTCGACCAGACGGGCTGGATCGACCTGCGGACCGCCCCGGCGCCGCTCCGGCAGCAGCAGCCGGAGCGCCCCTACTTCGCCGACTACGACGCCGGCGCCCGGCGCCTTTACGTCGCCTACCGGATGGTGACCGACGGACCGGGCGAACGAAACGCGGCCTTCTGGAACCGGGTATTCGCGCTGGCCGACTCGGTCCCGGTGGACCGGTTCATCCTCGACCTCCGCGACAACCCCGGTGGCAACTCGTTCTTCAACCGGACCGTTGTGCGCGGTCTGGTGGCCCGCCCTGCCCTCGACCGCCCCGACCGGCTCTTCGTGCTCATCGGGAATCGGACTTTTTCCGCCGCGATGAATCTGGTCCGTGACCTGGAGCAGTGGACCAACGCCACCTTCGTGGGCGAGCCCACCGGCAACGCCACCTTCTTCTATGGCGACCACGAGCGGGTCACCCTCCCGGCCAGCGGGCTGACCGTGGCGATCTCCACCTTGCCCTGGCGGCCGTACGATCCCCGGGATCGCCGCGACTTCATCGCCCCGCGGCTCTACACGCCGCTCACCTCGGACGACTATCGCGCCGGGCGCGATCCGGCCCTCGCGGCCATCGACCGGATGCGCACCGAACCGCCCCTGGGACACGTGGTGGGAGAGGCCCTGGAACGGGGTGACAGCACCGCGGCGAAGGCGGCGATCCGCCGGGCCGCGGCGGATCCGGTCCGGCGGTTCAACTCAGCCGAAGCCGAGCTCAACGCCCTGGGGTATCGATTCCTCAACGCCCGCGATCCGGCACGGGCCATTACCGTGTTCCGTCTCAACGCGGAGGCGTTTCCCCGATCGGCCAACACCTGGGACAGTCTCGGCGAAGCGCTGCTCGCGGCCGGCGATCGCGACGGCGCCATCACGGCCTACCGGCGCGCGCTGACGATCGATCCTTCCTACGCCCCAAGCCGGCAGGCCCTGAGCCGACTCGGCGTCGGGCCCGAGCCGCCCGATCCCGGCCGCGCTCGGGGCCCCTGAGAAGCCAACACCCTGCCACCCGAAGTGCCTCGGCCGGGCCAACGGCGCGCCGATGCCCTCGAGCGCCTGGCGGCGGCCACGGCGGATTCATCCTGCGAAGGCCGGTTTGCGTTAGAGGTATCTTGCCAGGCCGCGAACCGTGCGTGCCCGGCCGGCTCGAATCGGGCCGGCTGCATCCATTTCCGCCATTCGAGCATCCCATAGGGCCGTAGCCCCCGACAGCACCGAGTCTTAACCCCCGGCCCGACCGGCGGTACTATCTGACATGGTCACACGACTGTTAGTCCTTTGGGCGCTCTTCGGGGTGGCCGCCGCCCCCCCGCTGGCCGCCCAGACGGGCACCATTACGCTGGCCGAGGCCATCCGCCGCGCCCAGACCGTCGACCCCCAGGTCGTCCAGGCCCAGGGAACCGTCCGGGACCGCGGCATGAGCGTCCGCGCTGCCTACTCCGGCTTTCTGCCCGACCTTCGCACCAGTGCGAACTGGAGCACCAGCTTCTCGGACGGCCCCTCGCGGGTCGATCCGATCACCGGTGAGGTCCTGAGCGGCGGCGTCAGCAACACCGGCCTCAACCTCGGTGCCAACGCGTCCTACGACCTCTTCACCGGGTTCCGGCGCGGCAAGGACATCGCGTCCGCTCGGGCGCAGCGGACCCAAGCCGAAGCCTCACTCGACTTCGAACGGTCTCAGAACCGGCTCCGGACGACCCAGGCGTTCGTCAACGCCCTGCAGGCAGCCGAACTGGTGAAGGTCCGGCTCGAGAGCATCCGCCGGGCGGAGGAACAGTTCCGGATCGCCGTGGCCAAGCTCGCCACCCGCGCGGCCACTGTTGCCGACTCGCTCCAGGCCACGGTGAATCTCAATCAGGCCCGCCTGGCGTTGGCGAGTGACCAGAGTGCCCTGGCGCGTAACGAGGCGTCGCTCGCCCGGGCGGTCGGAGAAACCGGGCGGGTGGCCGCGGAGGCGGACTCGAGCGTGCTGGCGATCACGCCGATCACCGATACGGCCGCCCTTTACTCCGAAGCCGTAGCCCAGGCGCCGCAGGTCCTCCGGGTATCCGCCGCCGAGGATGCCGCCCGCGCCGATCTCGGAGCAGCGCGATCCCAGTACTTCCCGTCGCTCAACCTGAACGCCTCCACGTCGTTCGCCGGCAGCAAGAGCAACGACTACACGCTCTTCAACAACCGGAGCGTCGGCCTCGGGCTCTCGTTCCCGCTGTTCAACCGGTTCCAGCGCGAACTCGCCATCTCGCAACGCCGCTCGAACTACGAGACGGCCCAGGCCCAGACGGCGGATGCCAGGCGGCAGGTGGGTGCCACGCTCACCACGCAACTGGCGGCACTCCGGGCCGCCGAAGAGCGGATCACCACCACCCAGGCGAACCTGACCGCCGCCCGGGCATTGGTCCTGGTCCAGTTGGAACGCTACCGGATCGGATCGCTCGATATCGACCTCCTGAGCCGCGCTCAGGAGACCCTCAACAGTGCCGAATCGGAAGCCGTACGGGCCCGGTTCGAATACGTGCTCGCCAAAGCCGAGATCGAAGCCGTGATCGGGAGAACCCTGTGACCGTGACCCCCCTGTCCCGCCTCTCCGCGCGCTGGGCCCCGGCCCTCGTGGCCGTCCTCTTCGCCGTTGCCTGCAAGAAGGCCGACGACGCCGGCGACGGCAGCGACTCGCGGGCCGACTCGACCGCCGCCGAGGCGGCCTCCGGCAACGTAACGCTGCCGGTGGTGGGCGCCGAGGTACGGAAGGGCGATCTCGTCCTCTCCGTGATCACCACGGGACAGGTCCACTCGGACGGCGTCGCGACGCTCAAGAGCGAAACGACCGGGCCGATCACCGCCGTCAACATCCGCCCCGGCTCGCGGGTCACCCGGGGCCAGGTGCTGGTCCAGGTGGACACCCGCGAACTCGACCTGGCCGTCCAGCAGGCGGAAGCCGCCCTGGAGGACGCCAAACTCAAACTGCTCGACAACATCGTGGGCGACTCGATCGTGACCGGCAAACCGGTCACCGGCGAGCGGCTCCGGAGTGCGGAGATCCGCGCCGGCCTCGACCGCGCCAAAGCGGAACTCGAGAAGGCCAAACTACAGCGCGAACGGGCCAGCATCGCCGCCCCGTTCGACGGCGTGGTAGACGAGGTGAAGGTGGCCCTCGGCGAGCGCCTCTCCCAGGGCCAGGAGATCGGCAAGATCGTCGACCTCCGGAACCTCCGGGTCGAGGCCGCGGTGCTGGAGCACGACCTCCCGTTCATCAAGGTCGGCGGGGAAGCAACGGTCACCGCGGCCGCAGTGCCGGATGAACCGATCCGCGGCCGGGTGGCCGCGATCCTCCCGCTCGTGGACAGCGCCACCCGCGCCGGCACCGCGGTGATCCGCGCCCCGGGCAACGGCAACCTTCGCCCCGGCATGTACGCCGACGTGCGCCTCGAGGCCACCCGGCTTCCGAACCGGATCGTGGTCCCGGCGGCAGCGGTCATCGAACGCGACGGGCGGCCACTCGTTTTCGTGGTCAAGAACGGCCGCGCCCAGTGGGTCTACATCTTCCCCGGCCGCACCAACGGCTTCGAAACCGAAGTGCTCCCCGACAGCGCCTCGGGCCAAATCCCGGTCACCCCGGGCGACACGGTGCTCATCGAAGGCCATCTGACGCTGACCCACGATGCGCCGGTCCGGCTCGTGGCGAAGCAGGAACGCGGCAATCAGTAGGGGACGCCACGCATGTCGATTGCTGCCGGAGCGCTGAAGCGGCCCATCACCACGATCGCCGCGACGCTGGCGCTCTGCCTGCTGGGGACGGTGTCGCTCGCCAAGCTGCCCGTTTCGCTGCTGCCGGACGTGCAGCTACCGGTGCTGACGATCCGCACGGCCTACCCTGGTGCCGCGGCCGAGGAAGTCTCGCAGTTCGTGGCCGAGCGGATCGAGGAAGCGGTGGCGGCAACGCCGGGCCTCGTGGACATCAAGTCCGTGAGCCGGAACGGCGAGGTTACCACTTCGCTCAAATTCTCCTGGGGCACCGACATGGCCGGCACGGTGCTGCAGGTCCGGGAACGCCTCGACAACGCGCGCGGCACCCTCCCGGAACGCGCCGAACGGCCGACGCTCCTCACCAGCGACCCCGGCGAGCGGCCGATCGCGGTGCTGGGCCTCACCTCCGACGGCGATCTCCGGAGCATTGCGCGGATTGCCCGGGACGTGCATGCCCGGCGGCTCGAACAACTGGCCGGGGTCGCCAGCGTGGCCGTTGTCGGCGAGCCCAAGGACGAAATCCGGATCGAGATCGACCCCGACCGGACCCGCGCCCTCGGCCTCACGCCGGATGACGTGGCGACGGCCGTCCGCGCCGCCAACGCCGCCGCGGCCGGCGGGACCATCCGCCGGGGCCAGTTCCGGTTTTCGCTGCGGGCGCTGACCGAGTTCCAGGGCGTCGACGAGATCGCCCGGACGCCGGTCGGGCCGGCACGGAGCGGCATCACCCTGGCCGACATCGGCACCGTCCGCCTCGGCACCGCCGACCCGGTCACCATCACCACGCTCGACGGCCGGTCCGCGGTGGGCCTCGTCGTCTACAAGGACGCCGGCGCCAACACGGTGTCCGTCACCCGCGAGATCTACAAGTCCATCGAACAGCTGGCGGGCGAATTTCCGGACGCCCGGATCAAGGTGGTCGCCGCCCAGGCGGAGTTCGTCACGGACGCGTTGTCCAACCTGATGCAGGAAATCGTGGTCGGCGGGGCGCTCTCGCTCGTCGTGATCCTGCTCTTCCTCAAGGACTGGCGGAGTTCATTCGCCATCGGCCTCATGGTCCCGCTGTCGGTCCTGGTGGCCCTGACGCTCCTCCAGACCATGGGTGTGACGATCAACATCCTGTCCCTCGGCGGTCTGGCCCTCGGCGTGGGCCTCCTGATCGACAACGCAATCGTCGTGGCGGAAGCCGCGGGCCGGTACGTCGACGAGGGCAAGAGCCGCTGGGAGGCCGCCAGGCTGGGCACGGAGGAGGTGTCCGGACCGCTCATCGCCGGGACCCTCACGACCCTGCTCGTGTTCGGGCCGATCGTCTTCGTCCAGGGGCTCGCCGCGGCCCTGTTCCGCGATCTCTCGCTGAGCGTCGTGATGTCGGTGGGCGCCTCGCTCATCCTGGCGCTTACGCTGATGCCGGTCATGATCGCCTGGGGCACGGGCACCCGCGCCGCCGCGGGTGACAAGAGCTACTCGCGGTCACTGGCGATGTTCGATTCGATCGGCGCCCGGCTCGAGCACTGGTACGAGGTCGGGATGAAGTGGTCGCTCGCCCGGCCCGGGACGGTGTTCCTGGCGGCCGGCCTGTTGACCGCCGTCACCGTGGTGATCGTCGTACGCTTGCCGCGGGAAATCCTGCCGCGCGTCGACGAGGGCATCGCGGTCGCCTACCTCAAGCTGCCCGAGGGCACCGCCATCGAGGAAACCGCCCGCCAGACCCGGCGGGTGGAAGAGGCGGCCAAGGCGCTGGGATCGAGCGGGATCTACAGCCGGATCGGCGTCGCCACCGATGAAGAGGTACTGGCCGGCGCGGATCCCGGTACCAGCGCCAGCGGCCAGCTGCTGATCCCCGTGCCCGACGGGCAGGATGCCGCCGCGTTCGCCGAGCGGCTCCGCACGTCGGTGCCGGACCTCGCGAGCGCCGGGGCGCTGGCCATCGATCTCGCCGGCCAGTCCGAGTTCGGCAGCCTGATCGGCCGCGAGGGGCGGCTGGTGCGGGTCGAGGTCGCGGCCCCGAAGATCGAGGAAGCGGCGCAGTGGGCCGAGAAGATCCGGGTCGCGCTCGTGGGCAGCGAGGCGCTCGCGGACGTCCGGGACGCCTATGCCAGCACGCAGCCGACGATCGAGGTGTCGCTGGACCGGCCGCAGCTCGCCCGCCTCGCCATCACCGCCGACCAGGTGGCCAACGCCCTCTCCGGCGGCCTCGGCGGGGTCGCATCCGGCGACTTCCGGGAAACCGACCGCCGGACCCCCATCAAGGTCCGATTCGCCGGCGAGGCCAACGAGAATCTCGGCACGACGCTCGCCACCGTCATCAAGGGCGTGCCGCTGGGCCAGCTGGTGAGCGTGCGCGAGATCCGGGCGCCGATCGAGGTGGTCCGGATCAACCAGCGCCCGGTCAGCGTCGTCGAGGCCGTCGCGGAGCGCGGTGGGCTCTCCCGGGCCACCGAGGACGTCCAGACCCGCCTGGCAGCCCTCAGTCTGCCACCCGGGGTGGACGTCACGATCGGGGGCGCCGAGGCCGAGCAGGAGCGAACGACCCGGGAGTTGACGCTGGTGGCCGTGTTGTCGGTGGCCCTGGTGTTCCTCGTCCTCGCCGGCGAGTTCGCGTCCTTCACCACCCCGATGCTGGTCATGCTCACGGTGCCGCTCGCCGGCGCCGGCGGCATCATCTTCCTCTGGCTCACCGGCCAGAGCCTCAACGCGGTCGCGCTGATCGGCATCGTGGTGATGATCGGCATGGCGGACAACGAGGCGGTGGTCAAACTCGATGCCATCCGCCGGTTCCGCGAGGAGGGCTGCTCGATCGACGAGGCCGTGCTCAAAGGCGGCCATCAGCGGCTCCGCGCCATCGCGATGACTTCGATCACCACGATCACCGGCGTCCTGCCCCTCGTGTTCGGCTGGGGCAGCGGCGGCGAACTGTATCAGCCGCTCGCGGCCGGCGTCATCGGCGGCTCGGCCACGACGCTGGCGGTCACGTTCTTCCTGTTGCCGGCGGCGTACGCCTGGGTCGAGCGGCGGAAGGAACGAAAGGCCCAGCTGGCGGCAGCAAGCGGCCCCCCGGGTGCCCTGGGAACGAAGGGAGCGGCGACATGATTCGATGGGCGGCCGGACGGCCGGCGGTGGTGTGGTCCTGCGGTGCGGCGCTGGTTCTCGCCGGCGTCGTCGCCTTCACGAAACTGCCGCTGGCGACGAAGACGCAGGTCGAACTGCCGCGGCTCACGGTCACCTCCCAGTGGTACGGTGCGGCGCCCGAGCTGGTCGAGAGCTACGTCACCTCGCCGCTCGAGGAAGTGATCCAGGGCGTTCGGGGCGTCAAGAAGGTTTCGAGCGAGTCGAACGACGGCACCGCCCGCCTGTCCGTCGAGCTCGAGCCCGGCACCGACGTGACCCTGGCCCGGCTCGAGATCCACGAACGGATCGAACTGCTCCGCGACAAGCTGCCCCTCGGGGCCACGGCACCGAGCGTCGCCAACTACACACCGGAAGAACTCGACGAGCAGCCGCTGATCACCTACTCGATCATCGGGCCCTACACCCCGGGCACCCTCACCAAGATCGCCCGGGAGCAAATCGTACCGCGAATCAGCTCGGTTCCCGGGGTGGCACCGCCGGGGCTGTCCGGAACCGCGGAGCCCGGCGTGGCGGTCACCTACGATCCGGTGCGGCTTCGCCAGGTCGGGGTCAATCCCGATCTCCTGCGCGCGGCCATTGCCGGCGCCCGGGCCGTGCGGTCCCTCGGCGAGGAGCAGCGCGGCGCCAACGTGATCACCGTCGCGCTGCGCGACCAGCCCAAGGCGCTGGACGATCTCGGTGCCCTGGTGATCCGGGCACCGAGCGGCCGGATCTTCCGGCTGGACGAGCTGGCGTCGGTCCGCCCCGACGAGGACAACCGGGGACGTTTTGCCCGGATCAACGGGGTGCCCGCGGTGCGGCTCTTTCTGTCCCGCCTCGCCGGCGCCGATGCGATCCAGACCGCCGAACGGGTGAAGGCGGCAATGATCGAAGTCGGCCGCCTCGTCCCGCAGGGGATCCAGTTCCGGGTCGAGAGCGACGAGAGCAAGGACCTCAAGAAGCAGCTCAATGACCTGCTCCTCCGCGGCGGCATCGCCTTCCTCGCCGTGATGGTGGTGCTCACCTTCACGCTTCGGAACCTCACCTCGATCTGGCTCGTGATGGGCAGCGCCGCCGTCGCCATCGCCGGCACAGCGCTCGGGCTCTTCCTGTTCAAGATCCCCGCCAACCTCCTGACCCTGGCCGGCCTCGGGATGGGCATCGGGGTGCTGGTCCAGAACGGGCTCGTGGTCACCGAGCGGCTCCGGCATGCGCCGGACACGATCGACGGCCGGGCGGAAGCGGGGCGGCGGATCACGCCGGCGGTGGTCGGGTCCACGCTGACTACGGCGGTGGTGCTCTTCCCATTCCTTTACCTCCAGGGGAACGCCCGGGCCGCCTTCATGCCGTTCGCCGCGGCGTTCCTCTTTGCGCTCGCGTGGTCGGTGCTGAGTTCGGTCGTGATGATTCCCGCGGTCGGCGCCGGGCACGGCCTGAGCCGGGCCCGGTTCAAGCGGACGACCCGGTTCTATACCTGGACCGTCATCCGGCTGCTCCGCTGGCGCTGGGCCACGCTGGTGCTGGTGACCGCCGGCCTCGGCGTGCTTGGCTGGGGCTTCGTGAAACGGGTGCCGCGGACCTCGTTCGGCAACTACTTCGGCCAGCGCTCCGAACTCTACGTCAGCGTCGGCTTCCCGCGGGGTTCCGATCCGCGAAGCGTCGACGGGGCCATCGCGGAGTTCGAGCGGCTCGCGGTGGGGCGCTACGGCGTCGATCGGGCGGAGTCGAACGGCGGCGGGGGCCGCGGCATGCTCCGGGTCACGTTCACCAAGGAAGAGAGCTACGGCAGCATCCCCTCGCTGATGGAAGAGGAGATGACCCAGCGTGCCGTGTTCATCGGCGGTGCGACCATCAGCGTCCGCGGCCGCGGGCCCGGCTTCTACAGCGGAGGCGGCGGTTCGTCGGTGTCGTTCCGCCTCAAGATTCTCGGGTACTCCTTCTCCGGCGTCGAACAGCTCGCCCGCGATCTCCAGACGCGGCTCGAGCGGATCCCCAGGGTCCGGGACGTCAACATCAACGCGGGCAGCTTCTGGGGGAACGAGCGGGCGGTGAGCGTGGCACTGGAACCGGACCGGCCGGCGCTGGCCCGGGCGGGCTTGAGCGCCCGGGACTTCTCGGCCGCCGTCTCCCGGGAGGTGCGCGGCCCCATCGGCGGGCAGCGCCTCGAACTCGAGGGCGAGGAAGTCACCGTGACCGTCAAGGCGCGCGGCGCCCAGGACCGGGCGCTCGACGATCTCCGAAACGCCATCGTCCCGACCGCCACCGGATCCCCGATCCGCGTCGGCGATCTCGCCAGCGTCTCCGAGAAGGAAGGCCTGGCCGTCATCAACCGCGAGGACCAGCAGTACGTCCGGATCCTGAGTTACGACTTCCGGGGGCCCTCCAAGCTCGCCAACCGGACCCACAAGTCGTTCATGGAATCGATCTCGGTGCCGGCCGGCTACACCGTCGGCGACGACAAGTTCGAATTCGGCGACGACGACAGTACCAAGGGCCTCTGGCTGGTGTTCGCCATCGGCGTCGCGCTCGTGATTTTGAGTGTGGCGATGGTCTTCGACTCGGCGTGGGCCGCGGCCCGGGTGTTCCTCAGCCTGCCGCTCGCGTTGGCCGGGGTGGCCGCGATCTTCTGGGGCACCAAATCGAGCTTCAGCCGAGAGGCCGCCGTTGGCGTCATCCTCGTCGTCGGGCTGGCGGTCAACCAGGCGATTCTCCTCGTCGACGCCGCCCTCGAACGGCGGCGCCGGGCCCGGGCACTGGGCCTCAGCCGGCCGCTCACCGCGGCGGACATCGTCTACGCCGCCCGGGATCGCTCGGGGATGATCGTGCTCGTGACCCTCACCACGATCGCGAGCCTGATACCGCTCGCGGTCGGCAACGAGGTGGACAGCCTGTTCGGCTCGATCGCGCTCGCCACCACGGGCGGAACGATCTTCGGCACCATCGGCGCCCTCTGGATCGTCCCGGTCATGCTGCTGGGCCGGCGGGGACCGAAGCGCCACCGCCCGCCGAAACGGGGGCCCGCGGTGCCGCCGCCCGAGCCGGCGCCCGCCTGATCGCGTCGGGCCGGCTGGACGGATCCCGCGGTGGGGCGGACGTCACCCGCGGATTCTGTCCTGGACTCGAGGGAGGCCGACGACCGCCGGCGAGTCCTAGACGGAGATGGTGAGGGCCGCGGCCATCCCCGCGGCCACGTCGCCGGACACCGAGGCCAGCTGAAGCGAGGCACCGTCACTGAAGATCCCGTCCGACGCGAGACTCACCCCCTGCAGGTTCGTCGCGCTGGTGCCGTACCCGGTCGTGCCGTAGACGGCACTGCACGCCGCCTCGGGAAGCGCCAGCTGCGACGTGGCGATCTTGTTCCCCACCGACTGGGCGGCGGCGAGGCTCTCGTACACCTCGAAGTGGATGTGCGGCCAGCGGCCCGCATAGCACCCCGGAAAGATCGACGTGAAGGTCACCTTGCCATCGGCGTCCGCTGCCTGGACGCCGCGGAGGTAATTCTGCGTCGTGGCTCCGGCTGAATAGAGCGAATAAAGGCCCGCCCGGTCGCAGTGCCACAGGTACACCGCCGCCCCGGGCATCGGATCGCAGCCGCCGGCCGAAACCACGGTCAGCGTGACCGTGAGCGGAATCCCGGCCGCCGTCCCGGACAGCCCGCCGAAGCTCGACCGGATGTCGCTCCGGACGACGCCATTGAGGGTGAGGACGTTCGGTCCGTTGGAGCCGTCGCCCGGGTAGGGACCGGCCGTTTCCTCCGGGATCCTGGAGCACTGGCCGTTGATCAAGGGCTCGAGTCCCGAGGAGGCACAGCCGAGAAGCTGCAGCATGCCGGCGCCGAGACTCAGCCGGAGCAGTTCGCGGCGGCCGATGGTCGCTTTGAGGTCGCGGTCGAGTCCGCCGAAATCGTCGTGGTGCATACACCGGCCCGTTGAGTTCGAACGGCGACACCCGAGACCCACCGGCCCCCTACCTGCCCGGGCCCGGCTCCGTTCGCCTGGAACCGGATCCGAGCCCCGGACGAAGCACACTGTAACGAGATCTTCAGACGTCCGTCCACCCGGCCGATACCTCCTTGGGATGACCGGAATGGCCGAATGAGTTTCTCCCGCGACATCGCCGATCTCGCCAAGATCCAGCGGGGCCGCATGCATTTGGATGCGGTGCCATTCGATCTCGTGGACGCCCTCGATCAGGTCCGGCATCCCGCCGGAGACCAGCACCTTCCGACCATGGGCGCCGACCGGTTCGTGACCCGCGACCTTCCCGCCCTGCTGGCCGGCGACGAGCACCGGTTCGTTCAACTGCTCCAGCGCACCACGGCGGCGGTGCTCGAACACCTGCCTTCGGAGGCATTCGAGTGCCGGATCGGGTGCGCCGGTGAGCCAACTCCGGTCCTGAGCTACGAGATCCACGCGGCGGGAACCAACGAGTTGCCCGAGCCGCTCGCGATCATTCTGGAGGCGGCGGAGTCGGGCGATCCGGCGCTGCCGCGTCAGTTCGGCCGGTCCGGGCTCTGGCTTTCGCTGGTCGACGCGTTGGCCCGGCTCATGGGCGGACGGGTCGTCCGGCGAGCAGGCACCCGCCTCGTCGGCGTCGAGATTCCGGTGACCCCGGTCGCCGCCGAAGGCGAGGCCTGTTCGCTCGCCTTCCGGGTGCTGGTGGTCGACGACGGCCGGGTCAACCAGATCGTGGCCCGCCGGATCCTCGAACAGATCGGCTGCGAGGTCACCGTTGCCGAGGACGGCCGGGCCGCGTTCGAGTTGTATCGGCGCGCGTCGTTCGACCTGATCCTGATGGACTGGGAGATGCCGGGCATGAACGGCGACGAGGCGAGCCGCCGGATCCGGGAGGCCGACGCCCGTCAGGTGCCGATCATCGGCATCACGGCCAGTGGAACCAGACGCTCCTGGGCCGACTGCATTCAGGTCGGGATGAACGACCTGATCCCGAAGCCGCTCCGCCCCGACGATCTGGTCCGGGCGGTGACGTATTGGAGAGCCTCAGCCGCCCGCCTGGACTGAGCGGTCGCCCCACTCGAGAGCCCCGCCTGAGCTCCGGCAGCAGCGCCTCGGCGAGACTGCCAGTCCGCCGGAGTCGCAGGATGTCCCAACCGGTTGGGACCGGTCCCAATCCGTTGGGAATTCGACTGCCGATTCCCGGGTCGGCACAATCGCCGGGGCACCAGTCGTAAACTATTTGTTGACAACTAGTTGCGACACAAAGCAGGAGTCGCGTTTCGCTCGGCACAGGTCATGAACTTCCGGTCACCGTCCGCCACCGCGAGCGACCCGTGACTGCGACCGCCGACTCCCCCGCCTTCGAAGACCTGCTGACCCCCGTCCTCCCGACGGCCTACCGGGTCGCGTTCCACCTGACTCGGGAGCGGGCGGACGCCGAGGATGTCGTTCAGGAGGCCTCGCTGAATGCCTGGCGCGCCTTCGGGCGGTTCCAGCCCGGCACCAACTTCCGCGCCTGGTTCCTCCGGATCGTCACCAACGTCTTCGTGACCCGCTACCGGCAACGGACCCGTCGCGGCACCCCGGTCTCGTTCGACGATCCGGACCAGTCTTTCGAGGCGGAAGCCGCCGTGGCGACCCTGAGCGACCAACCCGACGCGATGGCGGAGTTCATCGCCCTCGCCGACACCGAGGAGATCCAGGCGGCGCTGGCCGAGTTGCCGGTCGAGTACCGCACCGTGGCCGTGCTGTATTTCAGCGAGGAGCTCTCCTATCAGGAAATCGCCGAAGCCGTCGGCTGCCCGATCGGAACCGTGCGGTCGCGGCTCCACCGGAGCCGCGACCTGCTCAAGCGACGGCTGATCGGATTGGCGGCGGAACGGGGCATCGGCGGGCTCGCCGCCGCCTGACCGAACTGCCCGGCTGCCCGCCGCGCGGGGCAGCGCCCGCACCCTTTCTCCGGGGAGCGGCCCACCAGGAACGGGGTCCACGGGATCGGGAACCGGCGGACCCCCGCCGGCGTTAGTACCTTCCGTTCACCGGAATCCGGGCCCCTGCCCGGCCTGGCTCAGCCCCGCATTCCCGAACGGCGATGTCTCGACCAGAAGCGCTGGACCGGCTGCTCGATCGGCTCCCGACCCCGGTGTACCGGCTGGAACTCACGGGCCGGCCCCGGGAGCGGGCGCAGCTCGACCGGCAATGGCTCCTCGGCGCCGCGCTCCGCTATCACAACCCGGCCTTCAGCCGCCTCCATGAACGCGAAGGCCAGCTCCTCGGCCGGCCGCTCGCGGACCTGGTGCCGGCCGGGCTCGTCACCGAACCCGGTCTCCTCTCCGCCTTTTCCCGCACCGGCGAACTGGATCTGACCCTCGACCTCGGTGCCGCCGGCCGGGTCCGGCCGTTCCGGGCGACGTGGACCGCCATCGAGGAAAACGGCATCCTCACCGGCATCTGGGGCACCCTGGAAGAAGCGCCGGCGTGCGACCCCGCGTCGGACACCGAGATCGTCGGCTCGAGCCCGGCCATCAAGCAGGTACTGCAGCGGGTCGGTCTCGTGGCCGGCACCGAGGCGACCGTCCTCGTCACCGGCGAAACCGGCACCGGCAAGGAACTCGTCGCCCGCGCAATCCACCGGCAGAGTCCCCGCGCCGAGGGCCCGCTCGTGGTGGTCAACTGCGGCGCCATCTCGCCCAACCTCGTCGAAAGCGAACTGTTCGGCCACGAGAAGGGCGCCTTCACCGGGGCGGCGGCGCGGTCGATCGGTCGGTTCGAAACGGCGGACGGCGGGACGCTCTTCCTCGATGAGGTGGGCGACCTCCCGCTCGAGCTCCAGGTGAAGCTCCTCCGGGTCCTCCAGGAGGGCGAATTCAACCGCGTCGGCGGGCGGGAGCCGGTCCGGGTGGACGTCCGCGTCGTGGCGGCCACCCACCGCGACCTCAAGGCCGGCGTCCGCGCCGGCACCTTCCGCGAGGATCTTTACTACCGGCTCAACGTCTTTCCGATCCGCACGCCCCCGCTCCGCGACCGGCTCGAAGATCTCCCCGACCTGGTCTCGTGTTTCGTCGCGCGGTCCGCCGCGCGAACCGGCCGGCCACCGCTGACCGTTCCGGCCGCGTTGCTCGACGCGTTCGCGCGGTATCCGTGGCCCGGGAACATCCGGCAGCTCGCCAATCTGATCGAGCGCTCGGTGATCCTGTCGTCTGGGAACGTGCTCGAGGTGACGGACTGGGAGACCGGACAATACCAGCCGGTGTCGCTGCCGGCTGCGGGCGCCGGCACGCTCGAGGACATGGAGCGGGCCCACATCCGGGCGGCGCTCGAGCGCGCGGCCTGGAAGGTGAGTGGCCCGGGTGGCGCGGCCGAAATCCTGGACCTCAAGCCGACCACCCTCGAGGCGAGGATGAAACGGCTCGGAATCGCCCGGCCCCGCTGAATGCCGGCCGGACGGCCTCGCAACCGCCGGCCCTGAAACGTTCCTTCGAGCACTCCGTCCGGTAGCTCAGCGGACGACGGTCAGCGTTGCCCCGGTCCGCGCCGCCCCTCGCCCCTTCCAGGAACCCGGAGACCGACGTGGCCGAATCGGTTGGAGTCCATCGTCTGGTCGCGTGTCTGGTTCTGGCTGCCGGTTGCGCCCCGACGCGGTACTCGAACGCCTGGCCCCAATGGTCGCCGGACGGGAACCGAATCGTGTTCGCCTCGGATCGCGATGCTGACTGGGAGATCTACGACATGGCGGCCGACGGGTCCGACGTTCGCCGCCTGACGAACAGTCCAGGCCGCGACGCGCATCCATTCTTCGCCCCTGGCGGGAACGCCATCTACTTCCAGTCGCCACGCGATCAGGGCACCGAAGACGACGTGGACCTGTACGTCATGGCGGTGGACGGCAGGGACCAGCGACGACTCGTCGAGGCCCCCGGCTTCGATGGGGTGGCGGTGCCGTCGCCGGACGGGCGGCGCATCGCCTTCATGCGAGGCAACCGGGCCGGCGACACCTTCCACTGGAACCTGTTCCTGGCGGATTCGAGCGGAGGCAACGTCCAGGCGGTGACCGCGAGCAGTTGGAACAGCCAGGTGCCGGCGTGGACCCCGAATGGCGAAGCGCTGGTCTTCCACGCGAACCCGGCGGGACGCGATCAGCTCTACCGGATCGA
Organism: Gemmatimonadales bacterium; assembly: GCA_050183815.1. Classification (GTDB taxonomy): domain Bacteria; phylum Gemmatimonadota; class Gemmatimonadetes; order Gemmatimonadales; family GWC2-71-9; genus SHZU01. The sequence continues at coordinate 58,564 of JBFXAY010000009.1, forward strand.
GCTCGCCACCGGTTCCGTCAGCCAGCTGCACGAAGGTCGCGGCAGCGACACCGCTCCGGCCGTCTCGCCCGATGGCCGGCTCGTCGCCTTCACTTCGGATCGCGACGGGGGATCCGATCTCTACCTGCTGGATCTCGCGGCCGGAGCCGTCACCCGGCTGACGACCGGCCTCGCCGTCCGCGCCCAGCCGTCCTGGTCGCCCGACGGGCACCGGCTCCTGTTCTCGGCCGCGGAAACCGGGGTGGACGACGTGTTCGTGATCAACGGGGACGGTACCGGCCTGCGGCGGCTCACCCACGGCACCGAGGGAACTCGCCCATGATGCCGGAACCCGTGATCGCCAAGCCGACCGCCACGCCACGTCGAAGCCTCTCGGGATCCCGGAACGCCCGGCGTCACCGCACTCCCTGCGAAGTTCGCCTCGCCTAACTCCTGGCGGGCACCCAGAGAATCCGGCGCCCGCCCTCTAGCGGGTCGCCCAACTCGATCGAGAGCGAGTACCGAAACATCACCGACTCCGCCTGGCCGGGCGGTCCGACCTCGAAGTGCCATACGTCCATAGACCCAGCTCGAAGGGGCGATATCCCGGAGCTACGGGTCCGGTGCGGCGCCTCGCCACCGACGGCCCCTTCGAGCCGCCCTGAGTACGTCTCGCCCGGCACCTCGAGGTCGATGCCCCAGTATGGAGGCGCTCCGTCGCCTCCGCCGTTCACGCGCCTGATCACCAGCCTGCCGTGTCCCTGCCCGGTGGACCGGACGAAGAACGACCCCGAAAGCGACGGTACGGCGCGACCACGCTCGCTGGCATTCAGCGTCAATCGGAGGCTCCGGCCGTCGGGAATCTGAAACGCGAAGGGATAGCTTTCGACACCCGCCAGGGACCCGAGGTACGCAATCTCCGCACGGAGGAAGCCGGATTCCTCGGTCGCCGCGGCCGGGATTTGATGGAAGTATCCCCCTCGCGCCGGGTTTGGACCGCATCCGGGGATCAGAACCGCCAACAGCGCCACCGCGGCAAAGCGCGGCGTCAAGCCGGATTCCCCGGTCATCGGCTGCGCCGATAGGTCACCGGGTCCTGCGGCGCTCCGGGGCCGGTCCAGGCTACCTCGATCGACCCGTCGGCAGCCGGGTACCACGAATTGCCAACCCGAGCGCCGGGCGCGCCGCTCGCCCTGAAAGCGAAATTGCCTTCGGGTGTGGGACCTCCGACCAGCTCGACGTGCCGTCCCTCGGAATCGGCAAACGCTCGGACCCACTCCCCAGTCCCCAGGTCGAAGAAGAAATAGCTGAGTTGGGAATCGCCTCGGCGTCCCGAGAACCGTTCCGTCACCAGACACCCGTCGAGATCCGTGGCGATCCGGCTGCGACCGATCAGGTACCCCGAGCGCGATCGCACCTCCCAGTCCCCGAGCGCGAAGTCGAACTGACGGAACGCCCCCACATTGGGGCAGATTCCGGGACGCAGCTCGGGCATCACCGGTAACGCGTCCACCCGCGAATAGCTGCCATCGAAGCCCGGGACGTAGGTCTGGCCGCCGTCGAAAGAATTCTCGATGAGTTGCCGGACCCGCCCGTCGGCGGCCGACGTCCAGGTGATCCGCGTGGGGTTCGAACCGGCGAAACTGGCCCGCCGGCCCTCCAGGAGCATCGCCGCCGATTGCGCCGGGACGCCCCGAATCCGGAAGTTCACCCCGAAGACCCCGACGAAGGTCTGGTACCACAGGCCGTCCCGTCGGTCGAAGGCGTTCAGGCTTCGCCCGCGAGCCCCGTTCGCGGCGGTAAACGACTCCTCGACCACACAACCGCCGAGATCCTTCGTTACGTCGCTCACCCCGGCCGGATCGCCCGTGCCCGTCGCAGCAATCGTCCACCGACCGACCCAGAAGTCGAACTGGCGGCTCCGCGGCCCGTGGCAGGCTCCTCGGTCGGCGTCGCGGCCGACCCTCGCGGCGAGGCTCGCCGGCCGCGGTGCCAGTGTGTCCGTACCGCAGCCGGTCGCGAGCAGGCAGAAAAACCAGACGTGTTTGCGGATCATTGGTGAATACCTCGACGAGAAGAACGGATGGACTCAGCGGCCCGTGAGTTCGGTCGTGGCGACACGACGGCCGTGAACGTCGAGCACGGCGTCGACGACGAGGCGGGCCCGGCGGAGCCACTGCACGAAGTCCTGTGTCGCCGGAGAGTCCCGGTCGACGGGGCCGTCGCGGTCGGCCGTGACCCAATCCCCGACCGCCAGCAATCGCGGCCGGGGCATGTACACGGCCAGCATGGCATCGACGTGTGGCGTCGGTCCGGCCGCGATCACCACAACGGAGTCCCTGCCGTCGGAGAGGACGCGCCTCCCCGCCGGCGGGACCGTGACGATCACCGGGTTCACGGTCCGGCCCCGCAGCGGGTCCGGGGCCAGCGTCGGACGAGCGTCGAGGATTCGCCGTACCAGCGGCTCGGCAAGGCCGGTGGTCACGACGGTCGCCCCCTCGGCGACGTAGGCCGGTATGCCGGCGACGTGATCCCAATGGTGATGGCTCAGGATGACAAAGCGGACCGGCTTGCCGGGTATTGAGTCCCTGAGGCTGGCCAGGACCGCACTTGAGTAGGCATTGCCCACCGGCGCCTCGAAGACAACCAGATGATTCGAGGTCTCGGCGATCGTGACGTTGTAACCGGCGCGTCCGTCGACGTAGTACCAAACACCCTCGCCAGCCCGGATGAGAGCCGGAGGCGGTGGCGGAGCCACCGGGCGGAACTCTGCCGGCACGGCCAGCAGCAGAGTGTCGAGCGGAGCATCGAAGGCCGCAGCCGCCGTGCGGAGACCGAGCACAACGCGACCGCCGACCCCGGCGCGGCTCCACTCCGGAACCTGGATCCCCGACACCGGGCGGTAGCCGTCATACCAGTATTCCTGAACGGAGTCGCCGAGCTCGTAGTCCGGGGCCAGCCGATCCGTCTTGGTCAGCAGGCCGGTGGCCCGGTCGAAGTACAGCGTCAGGTCCGTGCGATCCTGCCAGTTCACGCTGATCGCCGCCTGGCGTTTCCCTGCAATCGTCACTTCGCCCAGGTACTTCGCCGCGGCGGCTCGCTGCAGAGCCCGGCGTACCACGAGCGGCGGCCAGTAATAGACCAACTGATCGGGCGTAGCGAGTGGGGCGCTCGATCCGCGCGTGACCGTCTTGCGGCTGAGATTGAGGGAGGCGCGGTCGTCGCCCGCGACGAAGCCGCGGGTGGAAAAACGCCCAATACCCTGCGCGCCGGAGTGGACCTCGTAGCTCGCCCGGTTCTGCACCAGGTCGAGTTGCCATTCGTCCCCCTGGGGAATCGAATCTGGGGCGGCCCCGGTGTTCCGGCTCTGGTTGCGCAGGAACCACCATCCCTCGCGCTTCACGGACACGGTCCTGAGCTGGAGGAGCCGTTCGCGACCCCCGAACGCGGTCGCTGCCTGCTCGAGGATGGCGGTGGCTTGCCGGTACGAAGCCACCGGAGATCCTGCCTGGCCGACGGCGACCGCAGCCGGAAGCGACCAGGCCGCCAGGAGGAACCAGGTAGTTCTATCGAGATGCAATCGATTCATGGGTTCAGGCGTCCGGTTTCGGGGAAGAGGCACCATGCGAGTCTATCAGGTCGGAGTGGCGGCGGCGCAAGGGAAACGCAAGAGCCCGGTCCAGAAACCGTCAGCGCCACGCCGACGTCAGGAATTCGTCAGAAGTCGAGATCGGCCGTCGGGGCTGCAGCGAATCCGTCCGCGGAGGGGTATCATGACATTTCGGCGCCGACACTGGGGGGGCTGAACCTGAAACCCGATCGCCTCGGAGGCCTGGCAGTGCCGGGCGTGCTTGCCGCCGTGTTCATCCTGACTGCAGCCCTCGCCGCCCAGACGTTCCGGACTGCCCGAAACCAGCGGCGGGTCGTGGCAACGTCGCTGCAGCGGTTTGCCAGTCAGGCCGCGTGGACCATTGCGGCTCGGGCCGAGGCCCGCCTTTACGTCGGAATGAGCCGGGTCTTCCGGGCGGTGGATCCGAGCGGAACCACCCTTCCACTCGACGACGGTCCGAGGGAGGTGCGCCGGGCGATCGTCGGGGCGCGGGACTGCAACTGCCTGGTGCTCCCCCCCGTGAGGGCCTTCGCCATCGACGTCGCATCCGGCCGCCTGGTGGCTGACGGACCAGTCCCATGGGTCGATGCCGGACTGATTGACCGGCTCGCCGGACCGATCGCCGCCAGGGTTGCCACCCGGATCGAGGGCGCGCTGATCGACGTCGGCGCTGGCACGAACAGGGTCTTCGCCGCCGTGAGCATCCGACGGCGCGCCGACGGTCGGCCGGCCCGCATCTACGGGTACGAAGTCGATCCGGCGGCAGTGCGGGACAGCGTGTTCGGACCGATCGTGAACCAGACGGACCTGCTCCCGATCGACGCAATCCGGTCAGCCGACGCTCCCTTCTCCGTCTCGGTTCGAGACAGTCTCGGCCGGGCGGTCTACGAGCAGGGCGACGCCCCGGGGGCCGGGGGCCTGCCGGTCGCCACCGGCCCCTATGCCGCCAGCCTCCGCATCTCGGTGGGATTCACCGCGGCCGCAGCCGCCCTTCTGCTGCCCGGCGCGGCATCAACGACCTCGTCCGGCCTCCTGGCCGGCACGGTCGGCGCCGTGGGGGTCCTGCTCCTCGCCGCCGGCCTGATGCTCCGCCGCTCGGCCGAATTGGCCCGTGCCAGGGCCAGCTTCACCTCGAGCGTGTCGCACGAGCTCAAGACGCCGCTCACGCAGATCCTCCTGTTCGCCGAAACCATGATGCATGGTCGGCTCGGCGACCTGCCCGCCTATCGGCGCGAGGCCGGAGCGATCGTCGAGGAAGCCCGTCACTTGCTCGCGCTGATCGACAACGTCCTGCATGCCTCCCGGTTCGGTGATGCGGCCGAACCGTTGCCTCGAACGCGGGTGCGACTCGGGGCCGCGCTCGAGCCGGTCGTCGCCTCCTTTGCGGCCCGGGCCGGCGCCCGGGGCGTCGAGTTTCACGCAGTCGCCGACGGGACCACGGCGTGGGCCGACCCCGACGCGGTCCGCGTCGTCGTGCGCAACTTGCTGGACAACGCCCTGAAGTACGGGGCCCGGGAGCCCATCCACCTCACCGTCCGCACCGCCGGCTCGCAGGCGGAGATCGCGGTCGAGGATGGTGGACCGGGCGTCCCGGAAACCGCCCGCCAGCGGATCTTCGAGCCCTTCGTCCGCCTGCCCGACGCCTCCGCCGCCGTCGGCGGATCGGGCGTCGGCCTGTCCGTCGTTCGCAATCTCGTCACGCGCCAGGGCGGCGAGGTCGGGGTGGGCCGGGGTGGTCGGGGCGGCGCTCGGTTCATCGTGCATCTTCCGCTGGCCGCAGGGCAGGAACAACAGGGCGAGGCGAGCTAACATGGCCACGGTGTTGGTGGTCGAGGATCAGCTGCCCCTGGCCCGAATGCTCGGCCACAACCTCGAACTCGAGGGCTACGCGGTCCGCATCGCCGGAACCGGGGCCACAGCACTCGAGGCCTGCCGAGCCGGTGGCGTCGACCTGGTGCTGCTCGACCTGATGATCCCGTACCCCGATGGGATCTCGCTCCTCCGCACCCTGCGAGAGGAGCACAACGAGGTCCCGGTGATCGTCCTGACCGCCAAGTCGGACTCGGCCGACAAGCTCCGGGGACTCCGGCTGGGCGCCGACGACTACATCACCAAACCGTTTGACCTGATCGAGCTCCTCGCCCGGGTCGCGGCCGTGCTCCGCCGCAGCCTCCGCCCGGCCACCGACCGGGCCGGCGACTCGGTCATCTCCCTCGGGAACGTCCGCATCGAGCTCGAAACCCGGGCGGTTTTTCGCGAAGGACGGCTTGTGCACCTGCGGCCCAAGGAATACGAGCTGCTGCTGGCCCTGGTCCGGCGGCGTGGCTCTCTGGCAAGGCGATCAGACCTCATCACGGAGGTGTGGGGCTACCACCCTTCGGTGGTCAGCAGGACCCTCGATACCCACCTCGCCGAGCTTCGTCGCAAGCTCGAGCCTGACCCCGCGAATCCAACGCTCATCGTCACCGTACGGAAAGCCGGCTTTCGGATCGGTTCCGACCGGTGACCCGGAGCTGCCCCAAACCTGTAGCTCTCGGCGAGTCCCAGGTTCCAAGTACGCCCTCAGACCCACGCTCAAGCGCCGGAAGAAGCGGCTCGGGAAACTCGGCCATGATCCGGCCGGCGAACACTAACGACCGACCATCGCCCGCAGCTTCTCGATCGGAAACCGCGCTTCGAACCCCTCCCGCCAGGCACTCGATGCCGGACTGTCCTTCTCCGACCGCCAGAGCAGCGTCACGAGCTGGGCCGCATCCGCCGGCAGGTCGCGGCGGAAGTAGCCGGGGTCGATGACCACCACCTGATGTCCGCCGTCCGCTTCGGTGCCGAACTCGCCGGCGAAGACCAGCCCTGCATTCGGGCCGAGAATCGCCGGCTGGGCGAGATCCGCCGCCGAGTGCGCGGCGAGATAGTCGTCGATGGCTTTGAGATCTCCGCTGGTCGCCGCGCCTCCCTTGGCCCGGCCGGCGGCCGTCTGGGCCTTGGCATCCGCCAACGCCCGCTCCATCTCGGCGACAATCGTGGCTTTGTTCGGCCCGGGGGGACTCTGCTTCGCCTCCTCGACCGCCTTTTCAAGGTTCCTGACCAGCTGGTCCGCGGCCTGGTTTCCCTTGGCCCGCTGGTTCCGGTGCCAGGCCGCGCTCATGGCGAGGTACTGTTTCCGCGAAAGCACCTTCCAGGGAAGGGCCCCCTCCTTCGCGAAGACCAGTGCCCCGCCGCCGCCGAAGCCGAGCCACGGCTCGTAGAGCGGCTCGCCCCGGAGCGTGCCGGCCCGCCGGGCCAGGAGCCAGACCCGGGCCGGACGGCCGTCCACCTCGAGCGAGTCGTCCGAGAGCGACTTGAGCATCGAGCTCAGGCTGTTCACGTAGACGTAGGCCCAGTTTCCCGTTTCGTCGGCCAGGGAGGGTTTACCGGTGGATTTTGGGCAGAGCCAGGTCTTGTAAAGGGAGACGTACCCGTACTGCGCCGGTCCGCCGACCAGTTCCCGGCCGAACAGCCGGATCGACGCGTAGCCCTCGGCCGCCGTGCCGTGCGGTGTCGGGTAGGCCTCGCGAAACATCGCGGCGACCGGCTCGATCCGTTTGAGGATCCGAGCATGCAGCGCTGCCGGGGCCGTTTCCCGGGCCAGCGCCAGATTCGCGGGATTCTCTTTCCAGGCGCCGGGGTGGGTCGCAATCGACTGCGGGGTACAGGTCTGGCCGGCCGCCGGACCCACCCAGGCGGGCAGACCGAGGCCGACCAGGAGTGCGGTCAGGACGCAGGTGGACGATGCCATGGACCCCTCCTGTTGATGGTGTTCGATCGCGGTCGCGACCCGGTTGGCAGGACCGAAATCGCCTGGCCAAACTCGCTCCGGCCGATCACCTGAGTGTCAGGCCGGCGGGGCCCGGAATCAGCCCCACTTCATCGCCCGGTGGATCCCCGGCCAAACGGCCCGGGTGACTCGATCTAAGTAATTGTCCGGCAGACATTTGCGGGACGACGGTCCGCTTGATCCGTGGCCCCCATCCCGGCTATATTGCGGCGCTTGTTCGGGCCGTGGTTCCAGGCCCGTTTTTCCGATCCAGACAAGGCCCCGACCGTCATGACCGCACCGAATTCGCGCGAACGGATTCTGCCCCGTCCGATCGAGGATGAGATGAAGCAAAGCTTCATCAACTACTCGATGAGCGTCATCGTTTCCCGCGCCCTGCCGGACGTCCGGGACGGGTTGAAACCGGTGCACCGCCGGATCCTCAACGCGATGAACGAGCTGGGCCTGGTGCCCGGCCGGCCCTACAAGAAGAGTGCGACCGTCGTGGGCGAGGTGCTGGGCAAGTACCACCCCCACGGCGACCAGTCGGTCTACGACGCCCTGGTCCGGATGGTCCAGGACTTCTCGCTCCGGTATCCGCTCGTGGACGGCCAGGGCAACTTCGGGTCGGTCGACGGCGATCCGGCGGCGGCCTACCGGTACACCGAGGCCAAGCTCACCCGCATCGCCCTCACGATGCTGGAGGACATCGACAAGAACACGGTCGATTTCCAGCCGAACTTCGACGACCGGCTCCAGGAGCCGACGGTCCTCCCGGCCAAGATCCCGAACCTCCTGATCAACGGGTCGAGCGGCATCGCGGTCGGCATGGCCACCAACATTCCGCCCCACAACCTGAAGGAAGTGGCGGCGGCCATCATCCACCTGGCCGACAACCCCGACGCGTCGATCGCGGACCTCCACAAGTTCATCAAGGGTCCCGACTTCCCGACCGGCGGCTACATCTACGGGATCCAGGGCATCCGCGAGGCCTACGAAACCGGCCGCGGCAAGGTGGTCATGCGGGCCCGGGCCCAGATCGAGGAGAAGGAATCCTCGGGCAAGGCCGCCATCGTCGTCACCGAACTGCCTTACCAGGTCAACAAGGCCTCCCTGGCCAAGGCGATCGCCGACCTGACCAACGACAAGAAGCTCGAAGGCATCTCCGCCGTCCGGGACGAATCGGACCGGGACGGCATGCGCCTCGTCATCGAGCTCAAGCGGGACGCCATCGCCACGGTGGTGCTGAACCAGCTCTACAAGCACACCTCGATGCAGTCCACCTTCGGCGTCATCAATCTGGCCCTGGTCAAGGGCCAGCCGAAGGTGATGAACCTGAAGGAACTGCTCCAGCACTTCATCGAGCACCGGCACCAGATCATCGTCCGCCGGACCCAGTTCGAGCTCGATCAGGCCAAGGCCCGGGAGCACATCCTCGAGGGCTTGAAGATCGCCGTCGACAACATCGACGAAGTGGTCAAGATCATCCGGAGCTCGAAGGACACCGACGAAGCGGATGCCCGGCTCCGGAAGCGGTTCAAGCTCTCCGAGAAGCAGAGCGAAGCGATCCTCAACATGCGGCTCGCCAAGCTCACCGGCCTCGAGATCGACAAGCTCGAAGCCGAACTCAAGGAGGTCCGGGCCTTCATCGCCGAACTGGAGGGAATCCTCGCCAGCAAGGCCAAGCAGATGAAGATCCTCAAGGACGAGACGAACGAAGTCGCCGAGACCTTCGGCGACGTCCGCCGGACCGAGATCATCCCCGACCAGGACGAGTTCTCGGTCGAGGACCTGATCGTCGAAGAGGACATGGTCATTACCATCTCCCATACCGGCTACATCAAACGGACCCCGATCTCCACCTACCGGCGCCAGCGCCGCGGCGGCCGCGGGCTCACGGGAGCGACGACCAAAGAGGACGACTGGATCGAGCACCTCTTCATCGCGAGCACCCACGACTACGTGATGTTCTTCTCGAACCGGGGCCAGGTCTACTGGCTCAAGGTCCACGAGATCCCCCAGGGCGGCCGGGCCACCCGGGGCAAGCCGATCATCCAGTGCATCGCGATCCGCCCCGGCGAGAACGTGGCGGCGCTGGTGCCGGTCCGCGAGTTCGCCGACAATCGGTGGCTCATCTTCGCCACCCGGAACGGCACGGTGAAGAAGTCGGTCCTCTCCGACTACGGCAACGTCCGCTCCAACGGCATCAACGCGATCAACATCGACGACAACGACGAGCTGATCGACGTCCAGCTGACCGACGGCAATAACGACATCGTCCTCGCCACCCGGGGCGGGATGAGCATCCGGTTCCACGAATCGGACGTCCGCCAGATGGGCCGGGCCACGAGCGGGGTGAAGGGCATCGAACTCTCGGACGAGGACCGGGTCATCGGCATGGTGGTGATCCGCCGGGACGCCACCCTCCTCGTGGTGAGCGAGAAGGGCTTCGGGAAGCGCTCCGAACTCTCCGACTACCGGGTCCAGAAGCGCGGCGGCAAGGGCATCATCACCTTCCACAACACCGACAAGACCGGTGACTGTGTGGCGCTCAAGGAGGTCCAGCCGCAGGACGAGCTGATGATGATCACCCGGAGCGGCGTCATCATCCGGGTGCCGGTGGACGGGATCCGGGTCATCGGCCGCAACACCCAGGGTGTTCGGGTCATGAACCTCGACGACGGCGACATGATCATGGGCGTCGCCCGCGTGGTGAAGGAGGATGAGGAGGGCGCCGAGACCGACGACGCCGCTCCCGCCGAGGCCGGCGAGTGACGGCGGCTCTCGCCCCGACGATCACCCGGGCCGACCTCGCCCGGACCGCCGCCGCGCTCGCGGGCGTGGCGGTCCGCACCCCGCTCGTCGAATCGGCGGAACTCTCCCGCCGCTTCGGCGTGCCGATCCGGGTCAAGTGCGAACAGCACCAGCCGATCGGCGCCTTCAAGATCCGGGGCGCCTTCACCGCGATCTCCCGCCTCGACCCCGAGGCCCGGGCCCGCGGCATCATCACCCATTCGAGCGGTAACCACGGCCAGGCGGTGGCCTACGTCGCCAAGCACTTCGGCGTCCGGGCGGTCATCGTCATGCCCGAGACGGCACCGGCCATCAAGGTTGCGGGGATCCGCAGTCACGGCGCCGAGATCGTCTTCACCACCCGGAAGGAACGGGAGAAAAAGTCGGCCGAGCTGATGGAGAAGGAAGGGCTCGTGCTGGTGGCACCCTACGACAACCTCGACGTGATCATGGGCCAGGGCACCTGCGCCTACGAGATCTTCGAGAACGCGCCGGACACCGGCACCATCATCGCACCCGTGGGCGGCGGCGGGATGATGGCGGGTACCTGCGCCGCCGTGCAGGCTATCAAGCCGGACACTTCAGTCTACGCGGTCGAGCCGGCCAAGTCGCCCAAACTCGGTGCCGCGCTCACGGCCGGACACCCCGTCGCCTTCGAGCCGGTCGAGACGCTGGCGGACGGACTGGTGCCGCCGTCGGTGGGCACCATCACCCTCGAGTACATGCGGCCCGTCGTCCGGCAGGCGTTCGCGCTGTCCGAGGAGGACATCGCCGCCGGGGTCAGGTTCCTGTTCCGCTCGATGGGTCTCAAGGTGGAGCCGTCGGGCGCCACCCCGGTCGCGGCGCTGCTCGCCGGCAAGATCGTCCCGACCTCCGCGACCGCCTGCATCATGACCGGCGGCAACGTCGACCCAACCCTGTTCAGCCGCCTGGTCGGCTGAGGACCCATGACGCCGACTCCGTCGCACGTCCTGATCATCGATGACGACGAGTCGCTCAATCGCTCCCTCGTGTCGATTCTCGGCCACGAGGGCTACCGGATCTCGAGCCGCGACACCGCGGTCGGCCTGATCGAATTCCTCGACAAGAACCCGGTCGACCTCCTGATCCTCGACCTGGGCCTCCCCGGCGTCGACGGCTACTCGGCACTCGATCTCATCAAGAACCATCCGGCCCACCGGGACATCCCAATCCTCGTCCTCTCGGGAGCCCCCGCGGGCGAAGCCTCCGTCGAAGCCCTGGGACTCGGCGCTTCCGACTTCGTCACGAAGCCGTTCCGGCTCGACGACTTCCTCGCCCGGATCCGAGCCCAGCTCCGGGCCCGGGGCGAACTCGCCGCCGCCCGGGCGCAGGCTCGTTCCGAAGCGGAGATCACGAGCCTGCTCCGGGAAGTGACCGCCGCGATCTCGCCGGCGGAGATCTTCCAGATCCTGGTCCGCCGGATCGCCCGCGGGCTCAACGTGTCGCGCTGCTCGATCGTGCTGGACGACGAGAACGGGGAGACCGCCACCGTCGTCTCGGCTCACGAGAATCCGAGCCTCCGACACCTCACGGTCGAGCTCCGGCGCTATCCCGAGCTCCTCGGTCCGATGGTGGCCATGGAGGCCCTCCTCATCGCCGATGTCCGCGAGGATCCGATCTTCGCCTCGGTGCGGGAACTCTGGCGCCTCGAGGGTCGGCTGGTGCCGACGACCTCGCTCCTGGTGGTGCCCTTCCGGGTCAAGGAACGCCGCCCCGCCGCGTTCTACCTCCGCACCGCCGGCGACGACCAATCCCTCGGCCAGGCGGATCTCGACTTCGCGGTCCGCGTCATCGAGGTCGCCACGCCGGTCCTCGACCGGTCATACGACTTCGAGGAAGCGCTCCGCCGCCAGGACGAGATGCGGCAGCTCGCGGAGACGGATCCCCTCACCGGGCTCTACAATCGCCGGGCGCTCCGCGAACGGCTCGACCGCGAACTGCTCCGGACCAGCCGGAACAGCACCGTGATGTCGTGCCTCATGCTCGACATCGATCATTTCAAACGCCTCAACGACACCTTCGGCCACGACCTCGGCGACCAAGTGCTGGTCCAGCTCGCCGACCTGCTCCGCCGGGAACAGCGCACCATGGACGTCCTCTCCCGCCACGGTGGCGAGGAGTTCGTCATCGTGCTGCCGGAAACCGGGATGCGGGGCGCCCGGATCTTCGCCGAACGGATCCTCCGGAAGGTCAGTGCGGCCACGATGGGATCGGCCGAGCATCCGGTGCAGATCACCGTCAGCATCGGGATCGCCACCTTCCCGGACGAGCGCGTCCCGGATGCCGACGGGCTCCTCCGGCTCGCCGACACCAATCTCCTCCGCGCGAAAGCGGACGGCCGGAACCGGTATCGGGATTGACCGAGCTCCGGTGCCCGCGCTGCGGATCGGTCTACCCTCCGCCGGCTCGTTTCTGCATCAGAGACGGCTTTCCCCTCGTCGGCCCCGGCGCTCCGCCGCCGCGGGAATCCCCCGCCCTCCATCGGACCGGTGAACATCACCCGCCCTCGATCGGCCGCCCCGAGCCGGCGTCGGCGCTGACCGGCAGAATCATCGACGGACGCTACGCGATCGAACGGAAGGTCGGCGAGGGCGGGATGGCCTATGTCTATCGGGCGGTCGACCGGGAGACCAACCAGCCCGTGGCGCTCAAGGTGCTGATGTCGAAGCTCGCGAGCGACGCCGAGTCGGTGGCGCGACTCGAACGCGAGGCCGATCTCGCGATGAAGCTCAAACACCCCAATTGCTGCGGCCTCCTCGCCCAGGGCGAAGCGAACGGGTTACCCTACCTGGTGATGCCGTTCCTGGCCGGCGAGACCCTCGCCTCCCGGGAAAACCGGGTCGGGCCGATGCCCGTGGCGCAGGCCGTCCCGATTCTGATCCAGCTCTGTCACGGGCTCCAGCACGCCCACGACCAGGGCGTGCTGCACCGCGACCTCAAGCCCGAGAACGTGATGCTGGTGCCGGAGCCGGACCGGGAGCGGGCGGTGGTGATGGACTTCGGGCTTGCCAAGGAGTGGATCGCCGGCGGGAGCGAGCTCGACAAGCTCACCCAGACCGGCATTGTTCTCGGCACGCCGGAGTTCATGAGCCCCGAACAGATCCGCGGCAAGCCGGTGGATCAGCGGAGCGACATCTTCGCGCTCGCGGTGCTGGCGTTCGAGCTGCTGACCGCGGAGCTGCCGTTCGAGGGGAAGAACGCGCAGGAGACGATGCTGAGCCATCTCACCGGCAAGGCGCGCCGGCTGCGGTCGGTGATGGCGTCGATCCCGGAGGCACTCGACGAGGTGATCGACCGGGCGCTGTCGGTGGATCCGGCAAAGCGGTATCCGAACATGGCGGAGTTCGCACGGGCCCTGGCCTCAGCCTCCAGCCGCCTGCAGTGAGCTGGCCTCCTCGGCGATGATCTCCGGAAACTCCTCGGGAAAAAACAGCTTGGCCCCCTCGATCCGGCGGACCCCCCGCCAGGCGCCGGCCGTCCTCGCATAGTAGTCGGGCGTCGCCGCCGAAAAGATCGGATCCGCCGTACCCCAGATCAGCCGGATCGGGACCCGGCTGGCCGCCGGCACCGCCGACATCCCCTCGAGCGCATTCGACTCGAGCGCGACCGCGAATTCGTTCGTCAGGTCCGGACGCGATACCAGCGGCCCGAGATAGTCGTCAAGGATGGCGTCGGTCAGCTCCGCCGGCCGGGTGAACGTCAGCCCGCCGAGGCCGGTCGCCGACCGGGCAAGATCTTTGTCCACGACCCACGGCGCCAGCCACTCCGCGGCGTAGCGCCCCTGCCTGGCGAGCTCGATCACCGGCTGGAGCGCCGGGGGCGGGCAGTCGGGTTCGGTATCGCCGTTCGTCAACAACAGGGTTCGGACCCGGCCCGGGTGATCTCGAAGCAGGAGCTGCGCTACCGCCACGCCGCTGTCGTTGGCGATCACGTCGACCGGGCCCACACCAAGGCGGTCGAGCAGCGCCGCCACCGCCATCGCCTGGGACCGCGGCGCGAGGTCCTGGCCGGGGCGCGGTTCGGAGTAGCCCAGACCCAGGAAGTCGGGCGCGATGCAGCGGCGGCTGCCGGAAAGGCGCGGCATGACGTCACGCCATTGCGACGCACCGAGCGGGAACCCGTGAAGCAGCAGCGCGCCGGGTCCCTGCCCGCGATCCAGGTAGGCGATCCGCCCCTGCGGCAGCGAGACGAACCGCCGCGGAACGACCGGCACGGGCGTCCGTCGGGGCCCGACCCGCCCGAACCCGGCGACCCCTCGGCGGGCCACGAGCGCGAGCGCGGCGCGGCTGAAGGTGCGACGATCCATGACGCTCTCTCCGGTGGATGCGGTGGCAAAGATTTCGGCCGCTCCGCCGTCCGGCAATGACGTCGGAGGTCACTGTCGCGTTACGGCCGGGCGGATACGATTCGCCATGACTCGCCGCACCGTTGGGGAGCAGCTCCGGGCCTGGCGGGAGGTGCGCCACCTCAGTCAGCTCGATCTGGCGCTTGCCGCCGGCTCGTCCGCCCGCCACCTGAGCTACCTCGAGACCGGCAAGGCCCGGCCCAGCCCGGAGATGATCCATCGGCTCGCGGAGGCCCTCGACGTTCCCCTGCGGGACCGCAACGTTCTGCTGCTGGCCGCCGGCTTCGCCCCGAGGTATCCGGAGACCAGCTTCGCCGCGATGGAGCCCGGCCCGGTGCGGCAGGCCATCGAGCGGATCCTCGACCACCAGAATCCCTACCCGGCCTTCTTGCTCAATCGCCGTTGGGACATCCTGATGGCCAACGAGTCGGCGGCCCGCGTCAGCCGGCTCGTGATGGGAGGCCGGCCGCAGCGCCACGACAACATGATCCGGCAGTTCCTCGATCCCGAGGACCTTCGCGGGGCGGTCGACAACTGGACCGAGGTCGCGGACGACTTGATCCGCCACCTGCGAGCCGAGGCGGCGTGGACGCCGGACGATACCGGACTCGCGGCATTGGTGACCGAAGCGCTCGGTTACCCGGGCGTTCCGTCGTCCTGGCTCTCGTGGTCGGACCGTGAGCCGACGACGCCGGTGCTGACCGTGCACTTCCGGTCGCCGCGTGGACCCCTTCGCTTTTTCTCGACGCTCACTATCTTCGGGACGCCGCGGGATATCGGCCTCGACGAACTGCGGATCGAGTCCGTCTTTCCGGCCGACGATGCGACGGCCGCTGCGTGCCGGACCCTGGCAACCAACACTGGAGAATCTTCTCGATGAGAATCAGCGTCGACGCAACGGTGAACGCACCGATCGGAAAGGTCTGGCAGGCCTACACGACCCCTGCCGACATCATCCAATGGAACGCCGCCTCCGACGACTGGCACACGACCGCCGCGTCGGTCGATCTCCGCCCGGGCGGGGCATTCTCGTCCCGGATGGAAGCCCGGGACGGGAGTGCCGGATTCGACTTTGCCGGCACCTACACCAAGGTCGTCGATCACCGGCTGATCGAGTACGCCTTCGGCGACCGCATCGCCGAGGTCACGTTCGCCGAAACGCCGGCGGGTGTCCGGGTCAGCGTGACCTTCGACGCCGAGCCGACGCATCCGGTCGAGCAGCAGCGGCAAGGGTGGCAGAGCATTCTCGATCGATTCGCCCGGCACGTCGGGATGACGGCCTGAAATCCGGGAGTTCCTCGCCAGGCGCTAACCCCTTCCAGGGCCTGTCGGAGGCCGATAACGTTTCGGGGAGGCCCACCGGCGGATCGGTGAGTTGACCGGCTTCGCCGGGGCAACGGGGCCCGGAACCCCTCGGCGTTGTGAAGGACCTCATGCGAACTTCCGCCCTCGTCACGCTCCTCGCGGCGAACGCGCTGGCCGGCGGCACACCGGCGTTCGGCCAGGCCCCCGCGCGAGCTCGCCGTGGAGGCCCGGTTGCCGGCCGCGTGGGCCAACGCGTTCGGTGCCCGGCGGACGACCCTGGGCCTCAGCGGCCGAAACCTCGCCACCCTGACCTCCTACTCGGGCCCGGACCCGGAGGTGAACAGTTTCGGTTCCCTCGACGGCCCGGCGATGGATCTCTTCGCCCAGACGCCCCGGCGGCAATACTCCGCCCGGGTCGTCATCGAGTTCTGAGCCGGAGCGTACCTCAGGGCCCGATCAGCCCCATCGTCGTCCCCGACGGATCGGTGAAGTAGCCGAAGCACGCGACCCCCGGCACCCGCATCGCGGACCCGATCGCCTTCCCGCCGGCCGCCTCGATCTCGCCGAGCTTCGCTTCGACCTCGGTCGCAAAGACGTAGGCCACCGCCGGCATCGCCGGCGTGTGCGACTGCAGCACCCCGCCGATCCCAGCACCCGGGTTGAAGGCGGTGTACCCCGGCATCGTCTCCGCGGCGCCCCAACCGAACTGGCTACCGAGGAACGCGGCGGCCGCGTCCCGGTCCGCGGCATACATCTCGAGAGAACAGACGGTGCCGGCCGGTGGCTTGGGGTTGGCACCGAGCGGTGCGGGAACCGGCGGCACCGGGCCGGGGGCCATGGCGCTGGTCAGTCCATATATGGTGCCCGACGGATCCCTGAACCGGGCCAGCTTTCCGGCCATGGGAACGGACCACGGCGCCCGCTCGAGGCTGCCGCCGGCGGCGGTTGCCGAGGCCAGCGCCTGGTCAATGTCCGGAACCGCCACGAACGGGACCACGCCCTGAAACCCGGCGGGTGTGTTGGCCCTGAGCGTAACTGCCGGCCCGGCGGGGAGTCCGACCGCCAGGATGTCGGGTGTGATCTGATGGGCCTGCCAGGCGAACACCTTCTGATAGAACGCCTTCGAGGCGGCGAGGTCGTTGGCGGCAATGGCCACCATGAGAATCGGGTGGCGGCCGGTGCCGTCGGGGGCCGGAGAGGGTGAGGTCACAGGAAATCCTGAGGCTGAGGTTGGGTCAGGCGGGCCGGCGGCGGCCGGAGGACCCACCAACCTAGCGTCCGGAATGAGCCGGCGCGTCACCCGTTCGGATGATTTTCTCGGATTTTGCCGCCCCCGCGCCTCCGGATCCCTCGTCCCGTGCCTGACCTGACGCCGCCGGCCGCCAGATCCCGCGGCTCATCACTCCCGCGATCCGGTCCGTGGCGCTGATATCCCGCAGCGGGTCCGCGTCGAGCAGCACCAGATCGGCGGCCCCGCCCACCTGGATCCTTCCGATGGCCGGCAGCCGGGACACGTGCGATCCGAGGAACGCGCCCGGCGCCGCCGTCGCGGTCCGCAGCGCCGCCTCAGCGCTGAGGCCCGCGCGCACCAGCTCCGCAAGTTCCAGGTGCAGCGCCCGGCCGGGGAAGAGCCCCGCCAACGGGGCGTCGGTTCCGGCCAGGATCGGCACCCCCTCGGCGGCAAAGCGGGCCACCAGCGCTCGGGTGAACCCGGTCCGGTTCTCCAGATCCTGCCGCCGCTCCGCGAGGAATGACCGGGAAGCCGGTGCATCCCGCCGCCACGCCTGCTGGGTCACCGGCGGAAGCGCGGCGAAGTCGGGGTCCGCCAGGAGCCCTTCGAAGTCGCGGTACACCCGCTCCTCGGCCGCGAGGTACGAAAGATTCGCGGTGACGGCAACGCCGGCTCGTTTGACCCGGGCCGCCAATGCGTCCAACACCGACGGGTCCGCGCGGGCCCGGGCAACGCATGGCCAGAACCCGTCGGCGCAACTCGAATCGACGATGGATCGAAACCCGAAGAGGTTGTAGTAGAAGAGTTCGGCGTGGGCGATCATCACCTGGCCGCGCAGGGCCTCGTCGATCGACATCCCCATTGGAATGTGGCCGACGATCGGCCGACCACCGCCCACCAGCCGCCGGTAGACCGCGAGCGGCACCCGATTGTGAACCTTGAAGAAGTCGTATCCGCGCGCCACGTGCGCGGCGATCACTGCCGGCACCGCCTCCAGCGACGGGATCGCGTACGCTGTCGTCTCCGTCCTGAGCCCGAACACGTCGAACAAGGGTCCCGTCAGCACGAGGCGCGGCCCGGCCAGTTCGCCCCGGTCGATGCGATCCCGCATCGACAGGAAGTCGAGGGAGTCCCCCCGCCGGCCACTCATCTGCAGAACGGTCGTTACCCCGTAGCGCAGGTTCGCACGGAGGTCGGACTCGGCGGCCAGGTGGACGTGTGAGTCGATGAGGCCGGGAATCAGCCATCGGCCCACGGCATCCACGCGGCGGTAGCCGGCCGGCACCGGGAGGGACGTCCGCGGCCCGATCGCCATGATCGTGTCGCCGCGCACCAGCACGGTCCGATCCGCCAGCGTTCCCTCGCCCGTCATTGTGACCACGGTCGCACCGACGAAGGCGGTACCCGCCTGCGCCGCTCCGGATGCCGGGGCCGACAGGAGACCCAGGCCCGCGATCAGGACCGAGGGGCTCCTCAAATGGGGTAGTGACGACCTCACGGGCGCTCGTTGCGACGGTCGTTGGAACTTCGATCGACCGGCGAATGAACGTCAATCGAAACCGTGTTTGAGTTGCTGGTGAATTCTTCCCAGTGATCCAAGTATCATTGAAAAACAATATCGCACTTGACGTTTATCAATAATATCAATATTGTTAATCAATAAATCTACCTGCTTCCGCGGACGTGAACGAAGGATCATTCGATGCCCAGATCACAACCGGACACGCTCGCCCTCTCCGCCAAGGTCCTCCGGATCCTGATCCGACTCAACCTCTTGGCCGGCGGCCTCATCCTGGCCCTGCTCGTCGCCACCCTCGTGGCCGAGGGACCGGTGATGGCGGCGCTCGGGGCCGGCACCAAAGCGGAAAACGGGCGGCTCTTCATCGGGATGCGGGTGGTCGCGGTGCTCGGCCTGCTGGCGGTGCCCGTCGTGCACCGGATCCTGATCTGGATCACGGCCGTCGTCAGTACCGTGCAGGAGGGCGATCCCTTCGTCGCGGTGAACGCCGGGCGCCTCACGAGCGTGGCGTGGGCGGCCCTGCTGCTCGAGCTGCTCCACACCGCGGTCGGGATCGTCGCGGCGGTCGCCTCGACGGCTACCACACCCTTCGACATCGGCTGGCGGTTCTCGCCGACCAGGTGGCTGACCGTGCTGCTGCTGTTCGTGCTCGCCCGCGTGTTCGAGCAGGGCACCCGGATGCGGGACGACCTTGCCGGTACGGTCTGACGATGGCCATTCTCGTCACGCTCGACGACATGCTCCATGAGCGCCGGATGACGCTGACGGAGCTCTCCGAGAAGATCGGCATCACCCTTGCCAACTTGTCGATCCTCAAGACCGGCAAGGCCCGCGCGATTCGTTTCTCCACCCTCGAGGCCATCTGCCGGGCGCTCGACTGTCAGCCGGGACAGCTCCTGGCGTTCGACCCGGCGCTGCCGGACGACGACACGACCGGGGACCCATGAACGCCACCGCAACCACTCGACAGCGGCGTCCGTCGCCGAAATCACTGGCCCGCTGGGTGGGCCTCCTCTTCCTCGCCACCATGGTCGGGGGCGGGATCGCGCAGGGCGGCATTGCCGGCAGCATCATCGTCTCCGGCGACGCCGCCGCCACGGCCGCCAACATCGCGGCGCATCAGGCGCTCTATCGCCTGGGGCTCGCCGCCTACCTCGTCGAGATGGCCTGCCAGGTCGCGATGACGGTGCTCCTGTACGAGTTGCTGAAGCCCGTGAGCCGGACCGCCTCTGCCGTCTCCGCGGCGTTCGGACTGGTGGGCTGCACGATCAAGACGGTGGCCCGCCTCTTCTATCTGGCGCCGCTCCTGATGCTCGACGGTGCACCGTCCCTCGCCGCGTTCGATACCGCCCAGCTCCAGGCAGCCTCGGCGTTCTCGCTCCGGATCAACTACTCGGCCGAGACGATCGCGATGGTCTTCTTCGGCCTCGACACGGTGTTCAAGGGATACCTGATCCTCCGGTCCACGTTCCTGCCGCGCGCCCTGGGGTTCCTGTCGGTCGCCGGAGGTCTGGGCTGGCTCCTCTACCTCTACGAGCCCGTGGCGCGCCCGCTCGCAGGGTGGATCGTCGGCACGGGCGTGCTTGGCGCGCTCGTCGAGGTAACCTGGCTCCTGGTGAAGGGTGTGGACGAACAGCGGTGGCGGGAGCAGGCCGGGCTCGCCGCCTGAGGCGTCGTGGCTGGCTCCCGGTGCCGCGCAAACCTCACCGCGACACGAATTCGATCACTTCGGCGAGCCCGTCTCCCCCCGTGCCGGCCCGCGCCTCCCCTTCGACGAACGCGCGAAACGCCAGGCCGCCGGGCCCTCGTTGATCCTGCCACGGGACCCCGCGCTCGAGGAGCAGCCGCAGCACCTTCCAGTTCCGGACCACGGCCGGCAGAAACACCGCACTCCGCCCTTGCCGGTCCCGGAGCTGCACGTCGGCGCCGCGCGCCAGCAGCAGCTCCATGACCGCCGGCTCGATGTTGGCGCCACCGGCAATGAAGAACACGGGCTCGCCGCCCTCGGTCCGGGCATTCGGATCGGCGCCGGCTTCGAGCAGCAGCCGAACCGGCTCGGGCCCGGCCGTGCGGCTTGCGCCGATGGCCGGCTGCAGCGGCGGTTCCGCCGAGCCCGCGTTGGGATCGGCCCCGGCCGCGAGCAGCGCGCGGAGGACGCCGAGTTGGTCCGGCGCTTTGGGCAAGTGACGCAGGGCGAGCACCAGCACCGTGGCACCGGCAAGGCCCGGCGTATTCAGGTCGGTACCAGGCGCCGCCGCCGCCACGGCAGCCGAGTCGTTCCGATCAATGGCGGCCTCGATGTCCCGCAGGGCCCCGGAACGGAACTGGCGGATCGCACCCGAGTCGTCCTTGTAGCCACCGAGCTTCACCTCCATCAGCCCGCGGCCGCCGACCACCAGCATGACCGGCAGCGCCGCGATCAGGAGGGCCGCCAGGCGGAGGCCGGTCGTCTCCGCCCGGATGTACAGCGCGATCGCGGCGAGGAGGATCGCGCCGGGGATGAAGAACGGAATGACCAGGGCGGCGATCGGATTGGTTCGCGACGGTCCGGCCGCCGCGAGCCCGAGCAGCCCGAAAGTGACCAGGGCCACGACGTCGAGAGCGACGAACAGCCAGAAGAAGATTTTCATCGTCGGTGGCAAAGGAGTCAGCGAATCGCGGGCGATCCGGGCCAAAGGGTACCGCCCCGGGCGGGGCCCGGCAATGGTGCCCGGGATTGACACCTCGTCACCTGCCGGCAGAATTAGCCGTGACCCCACCGATCACCCCGGAGCCCCCATGCGAATCCCGCTCGCTCCTTCGCTGATCCTGCTGACGGCCGCACTCGCGGGTGGCTGTCAGGCCCCGCCGTCGTCTCGGGAAGCCGGCGAGACGGCGGAACGGCATCCGCTCGACCCGCTCTCCGCGATCGAACTCGGGCAGGCCGTGGAGATCCTCCGCGCCGCGGGGCACGTCGACGACGCCACCCGGTTCACCACGATCGAGGTCAAGGATCCCGACAAGGCCACGGTCCTCGCGTGGCGTCCGGGGACCGCGGTGGCGCGGTCGGCATTTGCCGTGATCAAGCAGGGAGAGCGGACGTTCGAGGCGGTCGTCGATCTCGACGGCAAGTCGGTCACGTCGTGGGCCGAGCGGCCGGGGGTGCAGCCGAGCGTCCTCCTCGAGGAGATGATGGCCGTGGGCGACATCCTCGGCCGGGACTCCACGTTCGTCGCGGCGCTCGCGGCTCGCGGCTACACCATCGACAAGCTGCTTTGCGCTCCGTGGACCCTGGGCAACTACGGCATCCCGGCCCACCGCGGCCGGCGACTCATGAAGGCCGGCTGCTTCGTGGTCGAGGGCGGCGGCGTGAGCCCGTTCAACCGGCCGATCGAGGGGCTCTCCGCGATCGTCGATCTCAACCGGGCCGAGGTCATCGAAGTCGTCGACGGTCCGGCAGTCCCGGTCTCCGACGCGCCGGCCGCCGTGGACGAGGCTACGGTCGCCTCCCGCCGGGCCCGGCTCGCGCCCGTCACGATCCACCAGCCCGAGGGATCCAACATCGTCGTGCGCGGAAACCGGATCGCGTGGGACAACTGGTCGCTCCACTACCGGATGGAGAAGCGATCGGGGCTCGTGGTCTCGACCGTCCGCTTCGGGGCCGACAGCACGGCGCGGTCGGTCCTCTATCAGGGTGCGATCTCGGAACTCTTCGTTCCCTACATGGATCCGGACGGCCTCTGGTTCTCGCGCACCTTCATGGACGCCGGCGAATACGGCTTCGGCGCCAACGCGACGCCGCTGACCGCCGGCGTCGACTGCCCCGAGACCGGGACCTTGATCGACGCCGTGATCGCCGACGATCGGGGCGCCCCCGCCACGATCCCCGGCGCCGTCTGCCTCTTCGAGCGCAACACCGGCGACCCCGCCTGGCGGCACTACGACAACATCCTGCAGACCGGCCTCGAGGGGCGGCGCGCGGTGGAACTCGTGGTCCGGATGGTCGCGGCCATCGGCAACTACGACTACTTCGTGGATTGGATCTTCAATCAGGACGGCCGGATCAAGATCCGGATCGGGGCGTCAGGCTACGACGGCCTCAAGGGCGTCCTGGCCCGCTCAATGACGGACTCGACCGCCGCCACCGACACCCGGTACGGCACCCTCGTTGCCCCGGGCCTCGTGGCCACGAACCACGATCATTTCTTCAGCCTCCGTCTCGACCTCGACGTCGGCGGCCCGAACAACAGTTTCTCGGTGGATCGCCTGGTCCCGAAGGATTTCGAAGGTCCCCGGAGCGGCTGGGTCGTGGAGGACCGGATTGCCCGGTCCGAGCAGGAGGCCGCGATGGACTACAACCCCGCCCGCCCCGCGGTCTGGCGAGTCCTCGGCCCGCCCGGCTCCGGCCCACTCGGCCACCGGGGCGGCTACGTGCTCCACCCCGGCAACAGCATCGCCTACAGTCTCCTTGACCGGAACGACATGGCGGAGGGCCGGGCGGCGTTCACCCGGCACCAGCTGTGGGTAACACCCCAGGCGGCCGGCGAACGGTATGCGTCCGGCGACTACGTGAATCAGAGCGAACCCGGCCAGGGCCTGCCGGCCTGGACGGCGGCCAACCGGCCGATCGAGGACACCGATCTCGTGCTCTGGTACACCGCCGGGTTCCACCATGTGCCTCGGACCGAGGACTTTCCGATCATGCCGAGCACCTGGCACGAACTGCAGCTGGTGCCTTTCAACTTCTTCCCGCGGAATCCGGCGCTGGATCTGTCGAAAGCCTGGAAGGCACGTTAGGCGGACTCGGACCGGAACCCGCCGGCGGCCGACGGCGGCGGGGCCCGGAAGCCCCGCCGCGGACCTGCCGGTGGATCAGTCGATGGGCGGCCGGCCGGGAATCTTCGGCATCCCGGCCGGCATTTTGAACTCGTTGAAATTGGCCGGGACCTTCATGTCCTCCGCCGCCGGAGCTTTCCGGTCGATCTCGGTCACCTCGAACACCAGGTCGCGCTTGTCGCCCTTGACCCGCTCGACCTTGAGCGGCTGAAAACCGTCCCGGTACTTCGCCATCAGCTCACGGTACTCGAGCGGCACGTCGATCCCGGCACTTGGGCGGCGGCCGTTCCCCGGCATGTTCGGGGACCCGAACATGCCGAAGCCGAGCCCCTTGGCGACGCACATGTCCATCTGCTCGCCTTCGTGCTCGATCAGGTAGTGCTCGCAGGACACGCCCGCCACCGTTTCGGTCCGGCCGGTTGCGGTGATCTTCGGCGGAACACCCTTCGCACCCTTGTCCTCGGCGGCTGCGGCCATCCCGGCCACGTCAAGCTTCATGTACATCTTCTGCCGGGTCATCACCATCGTCCAGTTGCCGGCCACGGGATCCACCAGCATGTACCCGTCGGCCCCCGCCTTGCTGTCGATGCGGGTTTTCGAGCCGAGGTAGCTCATGGTCATCTCGCCGGCCGGCTTGCCGTTGGCGTAGGTCCGGGCGGTGATCCGGCCCTCGAAACGCTGGGCCGAGAGGAGGCCGGGTACGGCGAGAAGCAGCAACGGAAAGATCCGGCGGAACGTCATCGCTACCGTCCATCGTTAGGGCTGAGCTACAATATAGACCAGGGCGCCATCACCCAAAGAGACGACCCGGGCCGGGGGCCGGACCACATCGGTGGCGTGCCCGGTACGGCCAGTTGGTCGAGGAACCGCCGGAGCCGGGAGCCCTCCGGATCGAGGGCGGCCGCGGCCTTGAGGTAGGGAAGCTGCTCGCCGCCGAGGGGTAGCGGGAGCTTGGTGCCCCGATGAAGGGCGTACGGAACGCCGTCCTCGATCACGAGCGCCGCCGGCGGCCCGCCGTAGTAGGCGGACATCCCCACGTCGATCATGATCACCCGGCCCCCGAAACGGGTCATGACAGCACCCTGCGTCACCGTGTGGCCGATCACGATGTGGCGGACACCGTAGTGCCCGAGCACCCGGTCGACGTGGGCGGCAAGGCTGTCCTCGTTGTCGGACGCGAGCCCCCGATACCAGAGCGGCCCCGCCGCGTCGGCGGTGATCCCGCCGCCGCCGTCCCCCGCCGCCAACTCGGCCCGGACCGCGGCATTGATGCCCGCGACGGTCGAATCCGCATAGGCCGGGCCGATCCCACCATGGAGGAAGAGGAAGCCCCCGAGCGCGAGCACAGCGTCGTTGCCGCGGATCCAGGTGGCGTACTTCCCGTTCGGACCGAACGCCAGCCGATGTTCGACCCAGCCCAGGGGATGCTCCGTCAGCCACTGCTCGCGGTAGCCCGGCTCGTTGACCCGGCTCGAGTCGGCAGTCACGGTGAACGCCCGCTGCCGGAGCGCCTCGGAGCCCGAGGTCCGGAACGCGGCGTACTCGCCGGGCGAGACGTACCGAAGGTCACCCTGGATGTTCATCGCTTCGTGGTTGCCGACGAGCGCGTGGACAGCGCCGCCCGCCTTCTCGGCCTGCCCCGTCAGCGCGATCAACAGATCCATCACCTTGCGCGAGTCGGCGCCGCGATCGAGAACGTCCCCGGTCTGGACCAGGTGGGTTCGGCCCCCGACCCACCGGTTGGTCCCGTCGATCACCCCGGCCGAGCGGAGCACGGTGACGAACTGGTCGAAGTCGCCGTGGACGTCTCCCAACGCAACGATCCTGAGCGACTGGGCGCGAACGGGGGCGACGCCGGCGGAGGCGATCGCTGCGGCCGCGACCGCGGTCCAACGGAACCGGGCGGCGAGTGGAGGGCGGGTCATGCGCCAATATGCATCATTCCGCGGCGAGGCGCGCTCCCGCGATGGTGCGCCGAGCGCACCCGTTGCCGCGATCCGCGGCACTGGCCGTCCATCGGCGCCTGCCATATCATCCTCTCATGTCTTTTCGCCGGCCAGCCATCCTGGTCGGGGGCTGCCTGGCGGTTGCCGGACTTCCGGCGAGCGCCCGCGGGCAGGCCGCCACTCGTCCCGACTCGATCCAGCTCGTGGCGCGGTTGTCCCGGGCCCAGGGCGCCGACCGCCTGCCGCTCCTCGCGGATCTGGCCGATTTGGCGCGGGAGTACCCGGCCTCGGCTCTGCGCCTCACCGGCGAGGCGCTGTCATTACTCCAGTCCTCGCCCTCCGCAATCATCGAGATCCGGATCCGGATTTCCCGCAGCGCCGCGCTTGGTCTCGACGGCAGCTTTCCCGAAGCCCTTGCCCAAGCCGAGCAGGCCCAGCAACTCGCCAGGCAGGCTGCCGCCGACTCCCTGGTCGACGATGCCCGCTACTTCGCCGCCTCGGCGCTGTGGCGGATGGGCAACTATGCCGCCGCGATGGCGCGCGCCGAGTCGACGTTTGCCAGCCAGTCGCCCCGGGGCCCGTCGGTGGCGCTGGTCCGGACGATCGGCCTGATCGGCGGGATCCATCAATCGGAGGGGGATCTCGACCGCGCGATGGAGCGGAACCTCGCCGGGCTCGAGATGGCCGAACGCCTCGGCTCGGCGTTGGCTGCCGCGGAGTCTCACAACCGGATCGGGCTCATCTACTGGGACCTGGGCCGTCACTCCGATGCCCTGGCGGCGTTCCGCCGGGCGCTGCCGACCCTCGAAGCCAGCCGCGTGCCGAACCCGCTGGGCAGCGTCCTCAACAACATCGGCCTCGTGCTGACCGAGCTGCGGCGGGACCGAGAGGCGATTCCCTATCTCGAGCGCGCCCTCGCCTTGGCGAAGCGGACCGGGAATCGCTTCGGCGAGGCGAAGGGCTACAGCAACCTTGCCTGGGCCTATTACGACCTGCAGCAGCTCGACCGCGCCGAGGGCCTGTTCCGCCGCGCCTTGGCGCTTCGGGAGGAGATCGGTGACAAGGAAGGCGTCGTCCGGTCGCGCGGCGCACTGGCTGACGTCGCCTTCGCCCGAGCGGACACGGCGGCCGCGATCCCGATTCTGGAAGGGAGTATTCCGCTGGCGAGGGCCATCAACGACCGGATCGACGAGCAGGAGCAAGTCAGGCAACTGGCCGAAGCAAAGGCGGCGACCGGCGACACCGCCGGGGCCTTCATCGCGTTTCGCCGGTTCCTCGAACTGCACAACGCGCTCGGCGACAGTCTCCAGCGCGAACGCACTGCCCAACTGGACGCCCGCTACCGCGGCATGACCGAGGAGCAGGACCTGTTCGAGGCCCGGACGATTGCCCAAGCGCGACGGGACCAGCTCCGAGTGGTCGTCACCGCCAGCGTTCTTCTCGGAATCGCGCTCATCCTCCTCGGCCGGCTCTACTTCCTCCGGGTGAAGGCCCTCCGGGCCGTGGCCGAGTCGGAGCAGCGGCACCGGGTTCTGTTCCAGGCGTCGGCGGTACCGAT
Source organism: Gemmatimonadales bacterium (assembly GCA_050183815.1). GTDB lineage: Bacteria > Gemmatimonadota > Gemmatimonadetes > Gemmatimonadales > GWC2-71-9 > SHZU01. Next base: position 85,479 of record JBFXAY010000009.1, read on the forward strand.
GTTCCTCGTGGACGCCGGCGCCCGCGAGCTCATCGAGCTCAATCAGCCGGCCCGGCAGCTCTCGGCGGCCGACCGGGAGACGCTGCCGGTCTCGGTCGAGCGGATCGAGCCGGACTGGGTCCGCCGGGCCCTGGTACGGGCCCTCGAGGCGGCGGACGAAGGCGAAATCGCGCTCGAGGATCGGTGGACCGATGCGGACGGCCAGATTCGCTGGACCGAGATCCGGGGCGGCGCGGTGACCCTGGGCCGTCGGGCCTGTCGCCTGGTGGGCGTGCGCGACGCCACGGAGGAGCGGCGGCGGGACGAAGCGCGAAACCAGGAGGAACGGCTCCGGTCCCTGGGCGTCCTTGCCGGTGGCATCGCCCACGACTTCAACAACGCCCTCACCGCCGTCCTCGGGCACGTGTCCCTGGCACGGGAGGCGTCGCCCGCCAAGCGGGCCGAGTTGCTCGATGCCGCGGAACAGGCCGCGGTCTCCGCCGGGCGCCTTACCGGGCAACTGCTCGCGTTCGCCAAGGGTGGAGAACCGGTTCGCCGGCCGACCAACCTCGGACGCCTCGTTCGCGACGCCGCGTCGATGGCTGCCGCCGGCAGTCACCTCCGGATCGACTTCGAGATCCCGGACGACCTCCGCCCGGCCGAGGTCGACCGGAGCCAGTTCGGCCAGGTCGTCAGCAATCTCGTCATCAACGCCAAACAGGCCACCGGCCAGGGCGGCCGACTCCTGGTCCGCGCCGCGAACGTCGCTGAACCGGAAGGCCCACCCATGGTGCGAATCGACTTCTCCGACAATGGGCCCGGGATCCCGCCCGCCATCCGGGGGCGGGTATTCGAGCCGTACTTCACCACGAAATCGGGCGGCAGCGGCCTGGGCCTCGCGACGGCCTTCACCATTTGCCGCAAGCATGGCGGCTCGCTGACCTGCGAATCGACCAGTACTGAGGGGACGACGTTCAGCGCCTTTTTCCCGGCAACTGACGCCCGGCCCGCCGAGGCCGAGCCGGATGCGGCGGTGCCGACGGCCGGCAGCGGGCGGGTGCTGGTCCTGGACGACGAGCCGCTGGTCCGAAGCCTTCTCGAACGAATGTTGACCGATTGGGGCTACGAGGTCGACGCCGTTGCGGAGGGCCGCGCGGCGGTGGAGCGCTACCAGGCCGCGCACCGGAAGGGGACGCCCTACGACCTGCTGATCATGGACCTCACGATTCCGGGCGGGATGGGCGGGCGGCAGGCCATGGCCGAGATCCTTGCCGTGGACCCGGCTGCGCGGGCCATCGTGGCCAGCGGGTACTCGGACGACCCGACCATGGCGCACCACCAAGAAGCTGGCTTCGCTGCGGCGCGTGCCAAACCCTTTCGGCCGGCCGACCTGGCGCGCACGGTGCGTTCGGTGCTCGGTCGAAGTGCGCTCGCGGGAGGATCGGCCGGGACCGACGCCCGCTAGCGCGCCGGAAGAAACCGGACGATCTCCTCATTGAAAGGCAGAACCAACCGCGCGTGGCGGGCCCGGGGTCTCTTGCCCGGGGTCGAACGGATGACCAATATTTCGACATTCGGCCCAACCCACTGATCGACCAATTTGCCCCGCCTCGCTGCGAGCCGACTTGGCCGCCGTGATCGGCGCCGAGCGATTCCTCCCCGAGATTCGGTCGAAGGCGGCCGACCGGTCCAGAGTACCGTGATGAGGACCACGATGACGATGCTCCAACGCGTTCCCGCCGTGCTGCTCGGCATCGCCGCCTGCACGCCGGGCGCATCTCCCGATCCCAGCGACCCCCTCGGCTCGCACGTCGAGCAGCCCGCGCCGGGCGCCGCCGCCGCGCCGGAGATCACGGCATCGTTCGACGGTCTGGGCGACGGGTTCGAGGGCCCCCAGGGCCGGTGGCGCGGGCGCAACCCGTCGGACAACAGCCTGGCCGTTGGTCCCGATCACATCGTGCAGACCGTCAACTCGTCGCTCGCGATCTTCACCAAAGCGGGCGGGCAGTTCAAGGAGACGGGGCGCGCACTCTACGGGCCGGTACCCACCAACACGGTGTTCCACGGTTTCGGCGGCAGCTGCGAAGCGCGCAACAACGGCGACGCCGTGGTTCGCTACGATCAACTCGCCGGTCGCTGGCTCGTGGTGATGCCGACGTTCCGCCGCGCGCCGGCGCGGCCCGACCAGCCGGCACCGTGGACCGCGCGGACCGAGGCGTACACCAGTCCGCCTGGAGTCGCGGGCCAGCCCGGGGCGGCGGCACCGCTCTACGTGCCGCCCCGGGCGCCGGACGAGCCACCGCCTCCAACGGTGCGGCCCGCCACGCCGCCGCCCGAGGACGAGGGGCCGTACTCGATGTGCTACGCGATCAGTACCGGATCCGATCCGATGGGTCCGTACTATCGCTACGAGTTCCTCCGGCCGCTCTTCCCCGATTATCCGCGTCCCGCCGTGTGGCCCGACGGCTACTACGTGCCCACCAGCACGGGCGACGACGTGATCCAGAAACACGCCTGCGTCGTGGACCGCACCGCCATGCTGGCCGGGCAACCGGCCACCGAGCAATGCGTGATCGTCGACGGCGTGAACTTCCTCAACAACGCCGATCTCGACGGCCAGACACTCCCGCCGGCCGGCGCGCCGAATCTCGTCCTGGCAGCCGGCGGTACCCAGCTGCACGGCGTCTTCGAGGACGCGGTGATCCGGACCTGGCAGTTCCACGTCGACTGGAAGGATCCGGCCGGCACCCGGCTCACGGGACCGATGGACGTGCCGGTGGCGCCGTACCGCTACCTCTGTGACGGGCAGCTGACCCAGTGCGTTCGGCAGCCGGGCACCAACCAGCATCTCGACTCACAGGGCGACAAGCTCATGGCCCGGGTGGTGTACCGGAACCTTGGCGGCGAACAGGTCGTGGCCGCCGTGCATTCCGTGGCGACGCGCGCGGGGGGCGGCGGCGTCCGGTGGTACGAGTTCACGATCGGCGCTGACGGCGCCGTCGCGCTGCGGCAGCAAGGGACCTACGCACCCGACGGCGGCTATCGGTGGCTCGGCAGCCCGGCGTACGACGGCGCGGGCAACCTCGGCATCGGCTACTCGTTCGGCGGCACCCCGAGCTTTCCGGGGCAGCGGTTCGCGGCCCGCCGGCCCGGCGATCCGGCCGGCACGCTGAGCCGGGAGGCGGTGCTCGTCGAAGGCGAAGGCTCGCAGACGAACACGCTCCGGTGGGAGGACTACACCCAGACCGCCGTCGATCCCGTGGACGACTGCACGATCTGGTACGTCGGGGACTATTTGCGAAGGGAGGCGGCCACGTACTCCACGCGAATCGGCGCATTCCGGATTGCCGGGTGCACCAATCTCCGTGACCGACAGCCAAGCCAATGACCGCGGCCAGGACGCCGTCGGGCTGATCAGGAACCGGTCCGTCCCCCCGGATCCCGGCCGATCGCCCGGCCGGGCCGCGCACCGGGCACCAGCACGCCACCCGCGACCACCGGCACGCCCCCAACGACCACCAGCGTCATCCCGACGCTCGGCTCCCGCGGCGCCCGATACGTCGACCGATCCGCCACCGCGGCGGGATCGAACGCGACGAGATCCGCGTCGGCCCCCGGCTGGATCCGCCCCTTGCGGCGGCCCGCCGCCGTGATCGTCTCCAACCGTTGCGCCGGCAGGAGCGACATCTTCCGGATCGCCTCCATCAGCGAGAGCGTCTTCCGGTCCCGGACGTAGCGCGCCAGGATCCGGCTGTACGTCCCCGCCCCGCGCGGATGACTGGGCAGGCCGTCGCTCGCGATCATCACGTCCGGACTCTCGACGATCGCGTCGACGATCGAATCGGGATTCATGTGGATCAGGACGTACTCGGGCGTGGCACTGCCGTGAAGCTGGTCGAACCGCGCCTTGGTGAGTCGTTCGCCCGTGGCCGGGACCTCCACGGCGTCGTAGTCGATTCCCCGCCGCTCGCGCCAGCCGGGGTTGAAGAGCGCCGACGCAATGCTCGTCATCCCGGCCCCGTAGGGATACGCCTCGACGGTCACGTCGAGGCCGCGGGCCCGGGCGCCGGCGATCATCTCGAGACACCGCGGCGCGTCACCCAGACAACTGCTGTTGACGTGAACGATGTGGACCGGCGCGCCGCTGATGGCGCTCGCCGCGATCATTTCACTCACCGACTCGACGCTCGAACCGGGCTCCGTCTTCCCGACGCTCCGCAGATGCACGAACACGGGCAAGCGCCGGCTGGCCGCGAGCTGGAACAGGCGGATCACCTCGAGCCGGGTGGCGCCCGGCGTGTACTCGAGACCCATGCCGATCCCGAGCGCGCCGGCGTCGAGCTGGCGGGTGAGGACCTCGATCTCCCGGTCGAGCTGGTCTGCGGTCGCGGGATCATCGGTCGCTGGCCCCGACGGCGGATCGTCGATCCCGGCCGACGGCCCCATCACGCTCGGCGCGAGCGTCCCGCCCCAGGCGAGGACCCGGGCGGCCTCCTGGCTCGCGGTGGCGCCGAAGTTGACCCGGGTGCCGCCGGCCCGCGCGGCGAGGAACGCGGCGTAGTCCGGCACACCCGACTCCATCTCGAGCGCGGTCGTGACGCCGTCGAGCGCCTTGAGATCGTAGGAGGCGGAGTCCTGCTGGTGCTGATGGAGGTCGATGAAGCCGGGGGCGACGACCAGGCCGGTGGCGTCGATGACCCGGGTGCCGGTGAGCGGCTGCTCCGACACCGCGACGATCCGGCCGCCGGTGATCCCGACGTCGCGCACCCCGTCGAGGCCGGTCTCCGGATCGATCACCCGGCCGCCGTGAATCACCAGGTCGTACGACGTTCGCCGGCCGCATCCGGCAGCCAGCACCAGGACGACTGCAATCCTCGCGGCGGAACGAGCCATCGGAATGCTCCTTTTGCCGGCGGAGACGCCGGAGAGACGGAGTGCGCGCGCCGCCCGGCGTTGGTCAGCGCAACAGAATCAGCCCAACCAGCCCGACCGCGGAGACCAACAACATCCCCGGCACCGCGAACCTGAGCCAGCGGCCGAACGACACGCCGGCACCGCCCAGCATCGCGAACAGCGCGCCGTTCGTCGGCGTGATCATGTCCAGGAGCGGCGCCCCGAGCTGGT
>JBFXAY010000010.1:0-84547 GCA_050183815.1 Gemmatimonadales bacterium
GGGCTCCCTCCCCAGTCAAGGCCTCGCTCCGCAACCCCAAACGCTTGTCGGTCGGGAACTTGGCCTGCCGGATACCAGCGGGGAGGCGAAAATACCGACCCCCTCACCACTCCGCAATCCCACCCCTCCCGCCCCCGCCCTCCCCTGCTACCTTCCCCCCAAAATCCTATGTCATTCCCAGCCTGGAGTACTCTGGTCCACCGCGCCCGGTCTTCGGCCAGTCGATTCCCGCTTGTCCTCGCCGCCGGGGCGATCGCCGCCGCCCTGGGCCTCCGCATGGTCGAGGGGTCCGGCGACCACCTCATTCCCGACCTCGCCGCCGCCGCCCTCGGCATTTCCCTGAGCCTGGCCCTCTGCCTCACGGCCGAGCGACTGCGGCTCGCCCCCGGGTCACGGCACCTGCTGGCCGCCGCGTCGATTCCGGTGTGCCTGCTCTATCTTTATGTATGTCAAGGAGTTCCGCCGACTGGCGTTGGTCTGAGGTTCCTCCAGTTGGCTCTCCTCTTCCACTTGGCAGTCGCCGGCCTTCCGTACGCCATCCCCGGCGGGCGCCGCGGCTTCTGGGCCTACAACCGAACCCTATTCGAGCGGATCCTGGTCGCCGCCGTATACTCCGGGGTCCTGTTCATCGGCCTGTCGGTTGCCTTGCTGGCTTCGGACAAACTGCTCGGCCTGCCCGTGCCCGACCGCACCTATGCCCGGCTCTTCGTGCTCCTGGGCTTCGGGTTCAATACCTGGTTCTTCCTCGCCGGAATCCCGGACGACCTGGCCAGTCTCGATGCCGATCACCGCTACCCGATCGGCCTCAAGGTCTTTGCCCAGTACATCCTCCTTCCTCTGGTGGCCGTCTATCTCACGATCCTGACCCTGTATCTGGGCCGGGTCCTCGTGACCCGGACCTGGCCGAGCGGCTGGATCGGGCTCCTGGTCTCGAGCGTGGCGGTCGCCGGCACGCTCGGGCTGCTCCTCATTCATCCGGTCCGCGAGCGCCCCGAGGGGCGCTGGGTGGACCGAGCGGCCCGGATCTACCATTTCGGCATGCTCCCAGCCCTCGTGATGGCGTTGCTCGCGGTGGGCAAACGGATCGCCCAGTATGGCGTCACCGAGCCGCGCTACGCCCTCGTCGTCCTGGCCGGCTGGCTGCTGGCGCTGTCGGCCTACTATCTGGTGAGTGGATCGCGCTCGATCCGGCTGATTCCCCTCTCCCTCGGCGCGGTGACGCTGGTGACCGCGATCGGTCCCTGGAGCATGTCGGCCACGGCCCGCCGCAGCCAGCAGCATCGGTTCGGTGACATCCTGGCCGCGCACACGCTGAAGGTTGGGCAGCCGCTGCCGGACTCGGCGGCGGCCTTCACCCCGCTGGAGCGGCGGGAATTGCGGGCCGTCATCCGATATCTGGCCGACGCGCACGGAGCCCCTGCTGTGGCCCCGCTGATCGGCGCCCCGACCGACTCGGTCGCCCAGTGGCTCGGCCGCCGGGCCGATACCGAACGGGTGTTCGCCGAACTGGGCCTTTCGCCGTTCGAGGCCGCGCTTCCCGACGAGGTCCGCGTCGCCAGCGTGGCGGGCAAGGACGGCGACGGAATTGCCCGAGGCTTCGATGCGCTGGGCGCCCAGGTGTTCCTCGGGCAGGAACTGCTCACCGTCACGCGGTATCCCGTCGGCGCCGACACCCTCCGGTTCGAGCCCCGCCGGGACGAGGCGATTCTCGAGGTCTTCCGGCACGATTCGGTGGTGGCCACCTTCGACCTCGCGGCGGCCCTCGATTCGCTGATCGGGCTCGACGCCGGCCGGGGGGCGGTCCGCCCGGTGGTCCTCGACGCCGCCGCGGCCGGATACCTGATCCGGCTGGCGATAACCGGGGGCCACAAGACCCCCGGGGCCGCCTCGCCGGTCCGCTCGGTCCACGGCATGGTGTCGATCCGTCCGCAATGACCCCCGCCGGGTTCGTTCCCAAACTCTTCACCGTGCTGCGCGACTACGACGGCGCCCGGTTCCGGGCCGACCTGGTCGCCGGGGTCATCGTCGGGGTCGTCGCCCTGCCGCTCTGCATCGCGTTCGCGATCGCGAGCGGTGTCACGCCCGAGCGGGGGCTCTACACCGGCATCGTCGCCGGCTTCCTGATCTCCGCGTTAGGCGGTTCCCGGGTCCAGATCGGTGGCCCGACCGGCGCGTTCGTGGTGATCGTGGCCGGCATCGTCACCCGCTACGGGATCGACGGCCTGATCGTCGCGACGCTCCTGGCCGGTGGTCTGCTGGTCCTGATGGGACTCCTGCAACTCGGCGGGGTGATCAAGTACATCCCGTTTCCGGTCACGACCGGGTTCACGGCGGGCATCGCCCTGATCATCTTCTCGCAGCAGATCCGGGACCTGCTCGGGCTCCGGGTTGAATCGGTGCCGGCGGAATTCTTCGGCAAGTGGGCCACCTACCTCGGCCATCTCGGCACCGCCAACCCGGCCACGATCGGCCTCTCGGCCGCGACGCTCGCCATTCTGGTCGGCTGGCCACGGATCTCCACCCGGATTCCGGCCCCGTTCGTCGCGCTGGTCGTGGGCACCGCCGCCGTCCAGCTGCTCGCGCTTCCGGTCGATACCATCGGCTCGCGGTTCGGCGTCATCGACGCAACGCTGCCGAGTCCGCACTGGCCGCGGGTGACCGAGCGGATGCTCGTCGACCTCGCGGGGCCGGCGTTCACGATCGCACTGCTCGGGGCGATCGAGTCGCTGCTGTCCGCCGTCGTGGCGGACGGCATGATCGGCGGGCGCCACCGGAGCAACGTCGAGCTGGTGGCCCAGGGGGTGGCGAACATCGCGGCCCCGCTCTTCGGGGGCATTCCGGCCACCGGGGCGATCGCCCGGACGGCCACCAACGTCCGCAACGGCGGCCGAACGCCGGTGGCCGGGATCGTGCACGCGGCCACCCTGCTCGTGATCACGTTGTTCTTCGGCCGGTACGCGGCCCTCATTCCGATGGCGACCCTGGCGGCGATCCTCGTGGTGGTGGCCTACCACATGAGCGAGTGGCGGACGGTGCGGTCGGAGCTCCGCGGCGCGCCGCGGGCGGACACCGCGGTGCTGCTCACGACCTTCGCGCTGACCGTCGTGGTCGACCTCACCGTGGCGATCGCGGTCGGGATGGTACTGGCGGCCTTCCTCTTCATGAAGCGGATGGCCGAGACGACCTCGGTGCGGGCGATCGCCGGGGGGCTGCGTGATGATCCCGCCGAGCCGGACCCGGAGCGGTTCGAGCGCCGGCGCCGGGTCCCGCGCGACGTGGGCGTCTACGACGTCAACGGCCCGTTCTTCTTCGGTGCGGCGGAACACGTCCGGGACGCGCTCCGGCAGGTCCACTGGAAGCCGAGGGCGCTGATTCTCGACATGGAGGACGTGCCCGTGATCGACTCGACCGGCCTCCGGGCGCTGGGCGAGGTGATTCGCCAGTGCCGGCGCGAAGGCATCACGATCCACCTCGCCGATCTCACCGAGGCGGTGCGGGCCACGCTCGCCGAGGCCCGGCTCGCGGACCTCGGGCCGGACGAGCTCCGGCTTTCCTTCGACGATGCGGTGGCGCTCGTCGGCGGGACCGGCGAGCACCGCCGCGATCCCTCTCCTCCCTGATCGGGCCCGGGCCGCCCGGACCGGGCGGCTCCAGGGCCGAGACCGCCTAACGCCTCGACGCGTGCCAGGCGGCCAGGACTTCTGCTTCCTTTTCGGCCGTGGCGCCGGTCCGCAGTTTCTGCTCGGCGGCCGGCCGGCCGTGGTGGAACTCGAGCGTGGCCAGCGCCGTGTCGGCGAGCGACCGGAAGGTCAGGCCGGCCGCGACCTCGCGGCTCAGGTCGAATCGGGCGAACCCTTCGAAGCCCGGGGTCGGCGGGCGCCAGACCGGCATCTCCTGGTAGGGGCGGATGCCATGCTGGGCCAGGAACTCGCGGGGCACCCACGTCCAGGTAAGCGGCGCTGTCGTGACCCCGGCGATCCCGTACAGGAATTCCGCCATCGACCGCCCGTTGGCCGGGCCGATTCCCATGAACGTGCCATAGGTCCGGGCTTCGCAGAGGCGGACCGCCCATTCGCAGAGGTCGCGGACGTCGATGATCTGGACCCGGTCCTCGACGGGATTGCCGGGGGCCAGGATCTCGCCGCCGCGTTCGATCCGGACCGGCCAGTAGGTGAACCGGTCGGTCGCGTCGCCCGGGCCGACGATGAGGCCCGGCCGGACGATCGTGACCCGATTCCCGAAGGCCTTCCGCGCCTCGGCCTCGGCGAGCGCCTTGGCGAGGCCATATGGAAAGGGGGTTCCCTCTTTCCAGTTGGGCGTCGTTTCCCGGGTGAACAGGGGCGCGTCCACCGTGCCCGGCACCTGGCTCAGGTCGCGAAAGACCGAGCGGGTGGAAATGAAGAGATACTGGTCGGCCGAGTCCTTGAGGAGGTTGGCCGAGTCGCGGACCCAGTCGGGGGCGTCGGCGCGGGAGGCGGAGTTGTCGATGACGGCGTCCCAGCGGCGGCCCTTGAGGGAATCGAGCTGGTTCGCGGCGCGGTCGCCGGTCAACTCTTCGACGCCGGGAAACATGCCGGGCGCGCTCCGGCCCCGGTTGAAGATGGTGACGTCATGGCCCCGCTCGACCGCATAGCGGACCTGCCAGGGACCGATGAAGCCGGTCCCGCCCAGGATCAGCAGCTTGATTTTCTTCTGCGCGGGCGGCACGGGGGGCTGGATCGGCGCGGCGAAGGCCCGCCGGCCGCGGAGTCCCAGCGCCATGGCGCCGACGGCGGCGGAGGTATGAATGAACTTCCGGCGAGAGGACATTGCGGGCTCCGGGGTCGGGGGAAACGGCGCGGTGTCAGGAATCCTTGCCGGCGGCGAGCCGCCGGTTCAGTTGCGGTCGACGGCCGTGGTCGCGTCGAAGTCGAAGCGCGGGACGTAGGCGACGAACCGGGTGCCGTCGTCGCGGACGAATTCGTATTCGCCCTCCATGTACCCGCTCGGACTCTTGAGGATGCAGTAGCTCTGGTATTCGTGGACCCGGCCGGGCTCGATTCGGGGCTGCTCGCCGACGACGCCGTCGCCCCGGACCTCGTGGTCCTCGCCCAGGCCGACGGAGTCGTGGATGCGCCAGACCCGCGACAGCAGCGTGGCCGCCGCGGTCCCGACGTTCTCGATCCGCACCGAGTAGGAGAACACGAAATGACCGAGCGAGGGGCGGGACTGCCCCGGCAGGAAGGCCGGCCGGACGGAGATCCGGATCGTGTCGGTCATGCGGTAGAAAAAGCGCGCGGTCATCGGTGCCTCACGATCGGCCCGGGGCCCTCATAGAGACTGCCACAGGCGTTCGATCCGGCCGCGGCCCGCCTGATCGACGCGGCGGCCTCGGGCGGCGGCGAGGTTGTCGTCGAGGTGGCGGGGGTTGCCGGTACCGGGAATGGCGCAGGTCACGGCGTCGTGGGACAACACCCACTTGAGCAGCAGTTGGGCCCACGACCCGATGTCGTACTCGGCGGCCCACTCGGGGAGCGGCCGCTCGCGGACGGAGCGAAGCGCCGCTCCGCCGCCGAACGGGCGATTGGCGATCACCGCCACGCCCCGGTCCGCGGCGAGGGGCAGCAGCCGCGCCGCCGCCTCCGGTTCCTCGACCGACAGGTTGATCTGGACGAAGTCGACCGCCTCGGCCCGGAGAATGGCTTCGACCCGGGGCAGCGCCGCCGCCTGATAGTGGGTGATTCCGAGGTAGCGGATCCGGCCCGATGCCTTCCAGTCGCGGAGGGTCCGGAGGTGGGTCTCCCAGTCGACCAGATTGTGGATCTGCATCAGGTCGATCCGTTCGGCCCGGAGGCGCCGCGCCGATTCCGTCATCTGGGCGATGCCGGCGTCCCGCCCGGTCGTCCAGACCTTGGTGGCCACGAAAAGCCGCTCCCGGAGGCCGGCGGCCTGCACCAGGTCGCCCACGACCGATTCGGAACTCCCGTACATCGGTGAACTGTCGACGACCGAGGCGCCGGCCGCGGCGAAACGTCGGAGCACCTCGGCGAGATCCGCCCGGCGTGCGGCCTCGGCGCCGACGTCGAAGGTCTGCCAGGTGCCGAGTCCCACGCGGGGAATGGTTTCGCCGGACGAGGGGATGGCGGCGCGTTCCAGGGCCTCGGGCTGACGCATCAGCCCCAGCTTTCCGGCGGCGAGCGCCGCCGCGCCGGCCCGGGCGAAGGCACGCCGGTCCATCGGCTACGGGGTGAGTGCCCGCCGCCGCGGCTCGAGCCGGACGATCCAGAGGCCATTGTACATGTCGTTGACGTAGGCGAGGCCGTCTTTCGGATTGACCACGACGCCCCAGGTCATGGCGGCGTTCTGGACTTTCCCTTCCATGTCGGCGGTCTGGAGGTGGGACATCTCCCGGCCCTGGGCCCGGAGGTCGCCCTTGAGTTCGCCGGAGATGTCGAAGGTGCGGAACCCGGCGTTGTAGGCACCGACATAGAGCGTGTCGCCGGCGACCCAGACGTTATGCACTCCGCCGAATTCGGGCTCGTACCAAGCGACCGACCGCGGGTGTTCGAGGTCCGACACGTCGAGGACCTGGAGCCGGCCGTAGGCCCGGCCGACCGCCGCGTCACGGGCGCCGCGGACGCCGCTCGCCGGGAATACCTCGTCGGCGATGAACACGTAATTCCGGTGGCGCCACGCCGTGTGGGTCCCGCGGATGAACCCGGGCCCGCCGGACGCCTCGACATCCCGGTAGAGCGCGTTGAGATCGTATTTGTACTGCGACACGAGCTGCGGGTTGGCCGGACTCCCGCCCTTGATGCCGTTGCCGACGTCGAGAATGACGAGCCCGTCGTTCCAGTAACTCGCGTAGAGGAGGCCGTCCTGGACGTCGATGTCGTGGAGGGTGCGGCCGGCGTCGGGCCGGTCGGTCTTCCACTGGGCAATCTCGCGCGGGCTGGCGGGGTCGCTGAGGTCGATGACGTGCATCGCCCCGGTGCCGTCGTTGGTCAGGTAGACGTGGGTGCCGTACCGCTCCTGGCGGGAGACGAAGGCCGAGTGCACGCCGGCGGTGACGGTGGCGGTGTATTCGGCGATCACCTTCGGGTGGGCCGGATCCTCCGTCGAGGCCACCACGATGCCGTTGCGCCGGTCGCTGGCCCCTTCCCGGGTGAAGACGAGGTATTTGCCGTCGGGCGTCGACATCACGTCATTGACGCGGCGGGTGTTCGAAATGATCGAGTCGGTGACGACCGGCCGGCTCGGATCGCGAATGTCGATCGCGTAGAGCACGTCGCCGCCGGAACCGGAGCCGAGGTAGGCATAGTCGCCGCTGGGGTGGATCCAGACTTCTTCGGTGGTGAAGCGGGTCCGGCCGAGGCGGCCAACGACCGTAACGGGCCGGCGCACGTCCCGCGGTGCGAGCGTGACCGTTGCCTCGGCCGAGCGGCCGCCGAGGGTGGCGGTAATCAGATAAGTGCCGGCCTGATAGCCGACGAAGGCGCCGTCCTCGCCGATGAGTCCCTGCCCCGGCGAAAACGACCACTGGGGCGTGAACCCGGTGACCGCCTTGCCGGCCCGGTCGGTGGCGGTGAGCCGGAACCGGATGACATCGCCCGTCCGGCCGTCCGCACTCTCGGGCGTCAGCGCCAGCCGGGCGATCGTGTTTGGTGCGACGGTCAGGCTGAAGTCGGCCGCGGCATTGCCGCTCCTCGCGCTGATCCGCGTGGTGCCCGGCGCCTTCGCTTCGAGCATGCCGTCCGGCCGGACGCTCGCTACCGCCGGGGATGAACTCGTCCAGCGCACGGCGTCGTAGCGTCGATCCCCGGTGGCGCTGACGATCTCGGTGTCGAGCTTGAGCCGTTGGCCGGCGATGACCGAGGTCGGTACGGGATGCACCGAGATGCGGGCGGCCGGACCGGCCACCATTTCCACTGAAATCAGCTCCCGCACCGGCCGGGTGCCGGGAACGTAGGCGGTGGCCAGGACCGACAGCGCCCCCGTGGACCCCGATCGGATCAGCCCGGTCGGATCGACGTCCGCCTCGAAGGTGCCGCCCTGCCCGACGAAGGACACCCGGGCGCCGGGTACCGGGTTGCCGGCCGAGTCGACGGGGACGACGGAAAGGCGCAGCGTGTCCTGGGCGGCCATCGTCACCCGGGAGCCGGGCGTGATTACCAGCCGGGCAATCGGGCTCGGCGGCGGCTGAACCGCTGGCGCCGGTTGCTGGGCGAGCAGGATGAGAACGGGCAGCATGGGGCGGTCAGCTCGTCGGCGGATTGAAGCCCTGGCCGGACTCGAGCCAGGAGAACTGGTAGCCGGGATCCTCGATCGGCGCAGCCTCCCGGGCGGTCCGCAAGGGCCGGAAGGTGTCGACCATCACGGCCAGTTCGTTGGTGTGGGTGGCGCCGATGCTCGCTTCCATCCGGCCCGGGTGGGGCCCATGAGGAATGCCGTCGGGGTGGAGCGTCACGCTCCCGTATTCGATGCCCTTGCGGCTCATGAACTCGCTCGAGGCGTAGTAGAGCACCTCGTCCGAGTCGACGTTGCTGTGGTTGTACGGTGCCGGGATCGCGTCCGGGTCGAAGTCGTACGGCCGGGGGCAGAAGGAACAGATCACGAAGCCGTCGCCCTGGAAGGTCTGGTGAACCGGCGGCGGCTGGTGGACCCGGCCGACGATCGGCTCGAAGTCATGGATGTTGAACGCCCAGGGATAGAACATCCCGTCCCACCCGACGACGTCGAACGGATGGTGGTCGAGGATGAACTCATTGAGTCCGTGGTGCTGTTTGACGAGGATCTGGAAATCGCCCCGCTCGTCGAAGGTCCGCAGCTCGGCCGGGCGGCGGAAGTCGCGCTCGCTGTAGGGCGCGCCCTCGACGATCTGTCCGTACTCGTTCCGATAGCGGCGAGGGGTCCGGACGTAGCCGCGGCTCTCGATCACGAGGAACCGGTGCGGCACCGGATCGAGCCGGAACCGGTGCATGATGCCGCGATGGATGACGAGGTAGTCCCCTTCCCGGTACGGCAGGTCGCCGAACTGGGTCTCCAGCGTGCCGGCGCCCTCGCTGACGTAGACGACCTCGTCAGCCTGGGCGTTCCGGTAGTAATGCCGGTCGTTGGTCGTCGGCCGGGCGAAGAGCAGCGCGCAGTCGTCGTTGAAGAGGAGCGGGACCCGGTCCAGCGTGGGGCTGCCGCCGTCGGGAAGCCTGGCGGTCCGGAAATGGCGATGCTTGAGGGTCGGGTCGGGATCCGCCTGGTAGGCCGTTTCCCGGAACCGGCGCACCGATTTGATCGTGGTCGGCGGATAGATGTGGTAGAGGAGCGACGCGGGGCCGGTGAATCCCTCGTTGCCGACCAGCTGTTCCTGGTAGATCCCGCCGTCCGGCTTGCGGAAAACGGTATGCCGCTTGCGGGGCATCCGGCCGAGGGTGTGGTACACGGGCATCTAGAGATTTCCCCGGAGCGCCTGCTCCCGCTCGATCGATTCGAAGAGCCCCTTGAAGTTGCCTTTGCCGAAGCTCTTCGCACCCTTGCGCTGGATGATTTCGTAGAACAGGGTCGGCCGGTCCTGGACCGGTTTGGTGAAGATCTGGAGCAGGTACCCTTCGTCGTCCCGGTCCACGAGGATGCCCAGTTCCTTGAGCGGCTCGAGGTCCTCGTCGATGGTGCCGACCCGGTCCAGCAGCGTCTCGTAGTAGCTGCCGGGCACGGTCAGGAACTCGACGCCGCGGCTCCGGAGGGCCTCGACCGTCTCGATGATGTTGTTGGTGGCCACCGCGATGTGCTGGACGCCCGGGCCGCGGTAGAAGTCGAGATACTCGTCGATCTGCGACTTCTTCTTGCCGGCGGCCGGCTCGTTGATCGGGAACTTGATCCGGCCGTTGCCGTTCGACATCACCTTCGACATCAGGGCCGAATACTCGGTGCTGATGTCCTTGTCGTCGAAGGACAGGAGGTTGTAGAAGCCGAGGACCCGTTCGTAGTACGAGACCCAGTGGTTCATCCGGCCCAGTTCGACGTTGCCGACGCAGTGGTCGACGTACTGGAGGCCGACCGACACGCCCTGGTAGGCCGGGGTGACCGGGACGAACCCCGGGAGGAACAGGCCGCGGTAGTTCTTCCGCTCCACGATCGAGTGGATGGTGTCGCCGTAGGTCCGGATCGCGGCGATCACGACCTCCCCGCCGGCATCCCGCTCGATTCGCGGCTCATGGACCGCCTCGGCGCCACGAGCAATCGCGTTGGCGAAGGCCTCCCGGGCATCGTCGACCCAGAAGGCCAGGTCGCGAACGCCGTCGCCATGCCGGGTGACGTGCTCGGTGATCGGCCCCTCCGGCCCGAGGCTCGAGGTCAGCACCAGCCGGATCTTGTTCTGCTGGAGGAGGTAGCTGGCCTGGCCCCTGACCCCCGTTTCGGGACCGCGGTAGCCGACCAGCTGGTAGCCGAAGGCGGCGCGATAGTAGAGCGACGATTGCTTGGCGTTGCCGACGTAGAACTCGATGTAGTCGGTTCCGTTGATCGGGAACGTGTCGGTGTGGGCTTCCGGGAGAGTCTGGGTCCGCATGTCGGGCTCCGGGGACGATTTGCCGTCTCAAATGTATCCCGAACCGACCCCCCGGGGCACCGTTGCCGGCGCCGCCGCCCTAGCCCGGGACGTCCGCCTGGCGATGATCGACCACGAGGCGGGCGAGGGCCCCGCCGAGGCGGAGCCGGACCCGGCCGAACAGGACCAGCGCGACGACCGCCAGGCCGGCAACCAGGCCCCACCAGAGGCCCCGGGGGCCCTGGCCCCGTTCGAAGCCGAACCAGAGGCCGATCGGGAGGCCCACCAGGTAGTAGCCCACCAGGTTGATGAGCACGGGCACCTTGGTATCACCGACGCCACGGAGGGCGCCGAGCGCCACGGTCTGGGCCCCGTCGAAGACCTGGAAGGCCCCCGCCAGCGGCAGCAGCGTGAGGGCGACCGCGGCGACGGCGGGCCCCGGCGAATACGCCCGCAGCAGCAGGCCGGGGGCGAGGAGAAACACCGCGGCCGTCAGCATCATGAAGCCGATCCCGGTCACCAGCCCCGCCCCGGCGAACCGGCGGGCTTCGTCCGGCCGATCGGCCCCTACCGACCGGCCGACCAGGACCGACGTTGCGATCCCGACGCCAAACGGCACCATGAAGGCCGTGGCCGCCAGGTTGAGGGCGATCTGGTGGCCGGCCACGGCCGCGGTACCGAACCGCCCCATCAACAGGCCGACCCCGCCGAAGACGCCGTATTCGAAGAGAATCTGGAATCCGATCGGCAGCCCGATCCCGAGCATCCGCGCCATGGGGGCCCAGTGGAAGACCTCCGGGTACCAATGCCGGACCCGGGGCGCCAGGTGGCCCCAGGTCAGCAGGCCGAGGCCGAGGAACATTGCCCAGCGGCTCACCGTGGTGGCGATCGCCGCGCCGGCGACGCCGAGTTCCGGGGCCCCGAGGTGGCCGAAGATGAGAATCCAGTTGGCTCCGGCGTTGAGGAGGTTGGCCCCGACGATCACCACCAGCAGCGGCCGGATGATGCCGAGGGCCTGGACCGACTCCCGGACCGCCATGAAACCGAAGTAGGGCAGCACCCCGGGAACGATCAGCTCGAGGTAGCGCCCCGCTATGGGGATGATCTCCGCCGGCTGGCGAGCCGCCGCGAGCACCGGTTCGACGGGCAGCAGTCCGAGCGCCGTGGGGACCGTCACGATCACCGCCAGCAGGAAGCCGCGCTGGATGCCCCGGGCGATCGCCGCTTCGTCGCGGGCGCCGAACGCCTGGGAGATGACCGGATCGAGCACACTGAGGCAGCCCATGCCGATCGTGCTCAGCGCGAAGAACCAGACGTTGGCAACCGCGGTGGCCGCCAGCGCGGCGTCGGAGTAGCGGCCCACCATGGCGGTGTCGACGACGCCCATGAGCATCTGGCCGACCTGGACGGCGGCCAGCGGCAGGGCGAGGCGAACGAGGGCGCGGAACTCGGCGCGGGTGGGGCGAAACACGCGTGGAGATCTTCTGGAGCGAAGGCGGAGAAATGCGCCCGGCAGGAATCGAACCTGCGACCCACAGCTTAGAAGGCTGTTGCTCTATCCAACTGAGCTACGGGCGCTGGACCGGGGAAAGATAGACCGGGCGGGCGGCCGCGAGGTAGCGCGGCCATTCCGTCGTCGAGGTTACGGGCGGACCAGCAGGCAGTGAATGGCGCGCGGACCGTGGACGCCGACGACCAGCATCCCTTCGATGTCGGCCGTTCGGCTGGGGCCGGTGATCAGGAGGGCTCCGCTCGCGGCGCCTTCCCTGAGCGCGGGCCCCGCCTCGGCCAGAAACTCGCCCAGGGTCGCGACGAGCCGATCCGGCGTCAGCACGACGAGATGCACCGGACCGATGAGGCCGGCCAGCCGGCCCTGGCCGGCCGTCGTCATCTGGCCGAAGGTGCCCGACTCCGCGATGGCCCGGGTGCACGCGGTCACTACGAGTTGGAGTTCGTCAGGGGCCGGGGGCCGCCGGTCCGCGCGGTCCACGGTCAGGCCCGCGGCCTCGCAGGCCGCCGCGATGCCGAGGCGGTCGAGGATTCCCTCCGGATCGCGCGCCACCAGGACCCGGCCGCCCAACCCGGCCGCGAGCGCCGCCACCTGGTGCCCAACCTCGGTGGCCGGTGCCTCCATCCAGTGTCCACCGAGGGCGACGAACCGGTCGCGGAACTGCGAGGCGAGGTCCGGCCATGGTGCCCGGGTCGGCTCCGGCCACACCGGCGTCGGGAAGTCGGGCCCCTCGTGCATGCCGAGGCGCAGGGCGGTGCGGATGTTCGCGAGCATGCGATCCCGGCTCATCGGCGGCCCACCAGGTCTCGAAGCGGCCGGCGGGCGAGCTTCGGGACGGAGCGGGCCCGGGCCCACTGCCCGATCGGTCCCGGCGCGAGCCAGGCCGCCTGATCCCCCGCGAGCGACTGGACCCGGTAGCCGAGCCGTCCCGCCAGCCGGAACCGGGTGGGCGACCGCATGATCCAGGCGGCCAGCCGGGCGGCGAACCTGCCTAACGGCGGCGTTCCGGCCTCCGCGGCCCGGTGGCGGAAGTGGACCAGCATTCGGGGGATGTCGATCTTGACCGGGCAGGCGTCCCGGCAGGCGCCGCAGAGCGACGACGCGAACGGGAGGTCGCTTGCCTGCTCGATGCCGAGGAGCCCCGGGGTGAGCACCGAGCCGATCGGGCCCTGGTAGACCCAGCCGTACGCGTGGCCTCCGGCCCGCCGATAGACGGGACAGGCCGCCAGGCACGCGGAGCACCGGATGCAGAGCAGCGACTCCCGGGCCTCGGCGTCGGCCAGGAGCCGGCTCCGGCCGTTGTCGAGCAGCACGAGGTGGAACTCGTCCGGGCCGTCCGGCTCGTCCGGCCGGCGGGCCCCGGTCAGGATGCTCACGTAGGTGGACATCCGCTGTCCGGTGGCACTCCGAGCCAGGACCTGGAGCAGCGGATCGAGGTCCGCCATCCGGGGAATGACCTTCTCGATGCCCACGACGGCGACGTGAAGCCGCGGCAGACTGGTGGCGAGGCGGGCGTTGCCCTCGTTCTCGAGAATCACGATCGCGCCGGTGTCGGCGATCGCGAAGTTGGCGCCGGAAATGCCCATCGACGCATCGAGGAACCGGCTCCGGAGCGCTGTCCGGGCGGCGGCCGTGAGGGTGGCCGGCTCGGTGCTCCGCTCGATGCCGAGGTGTTGCTGGAAGAGGTCGGCAACCTGGTCGCGGGTCCAATGGATGGCCGGCGCCAGGAAGTGCGAGGGCGATTCGTCGGCGAGCTGGATGATGTACTCGCCGAGGTCGGTCTCGACCGGGGTGATCCCGCCGGCCTCGAGCGCGGCGTTGAGGCCGATCTCCTCGGTCGCCATCGACTTGCTCTTGACCGCCAGCCGGACGCCTCGCTGCCGTGCCAGGGACACGATGTAGTCCCGCGCTGACTCCGCATTCTCCGCCCAGTGCACCACCCCGCCGCGGGCCGTGACCGCCTGCTCCAGCTCGACCAAGTACCGATCGAGATGGGCCAGGGCCTCGGCGCGGACCGCACGAGCGCGATCGCGATGGCCGTTCCAGTCGCCGCGATCGCCGGCGGCGGCGATCCGGGCCTGGGTGAAGCTGCCGGTGGCCCGGTCGAGGGCGCGCTGGAGGGAGACCACCCGAAGCGCCCGCTCCGACCGCGGGCCGAACTCGCCGGTGGCCGGCTTCATTCGGTGCCGGCCCGGCCGGCGAGGAACTCGGCGAGGTGGACGGTCTCCAACTCGATGCCTTCGTGATCGAGGATGCCGCGAAGATGGATCAGGCAACTGGGATCCGCCGACACCACGGTGCGGGCGCCGGTGGCCCGAAGCGCCTCCGCCTTGGAGCGGCCCATCGCCGCCGAGAGGTGCTGGTACTTCACCGAAAAGACCCCGCCGAAGCCGCAGCACTGGCCCCCGTCGGCGCACTCGGTCAGCCGGCAGCCGGCGAGCAGTTTCCGGGGGGCGTCCCGGAGGCCGAGTTCCCGGAGGCTGTGGCAGCCGTCGTGGTAGGTGATCGGGCGATCGTTTCCTGCCTCCGCCGCCCACCCGGAAACGCCGAGCTTTTCGACCAGGAACTCGCTAAACTCAAAGGTCCGTTCTGCCAGTGCGCGGATCCGCGGCTGCAGCGGATCGTGCTCGGGAAAGAGCTCGCGATAGTGATTCCGGATCATCGAGGCGCAGGAGCCCGAGGGGACGACCACGGCGTCGAACCCTTCGAGCGCATCGAGCGTGGCGCGTGCCAGGCTCGCCGCCTCGGCGCCATGGCCGGCCGTGAAGAACGGCTGCCCGCAGCAGGTCTGAGCCTGAGGAAACTCGGCCCGGTGGCCGACGCGCTCGAGCACGTCGAGCACGGCAAGGCCGACGGAAGGCACCACCTGATCGACGACGCAGGTCGCAAAAAGGGCGATTCGCATGGATACCGGGTCGGAGTCCCAGAATAATGCCGAGCGAGCTTCGCTGCCGCCACCGGCCCGGCGGCAGCCGGTGCGGGTGGCGCTGAGCCTCGGCGCCGTCGGCGGGGCGACCGTCTGGTTGCTGCTGGGTGAACTGGGGCTGCTGGATGCGGCCGGGCTCGACGCCCGGCGCTGGCTCTGGATCGGCGTCCTCGCCGGGGTCGCGGTGGCCGCGATGGGCGGGTTGCGGTTCCTCACCCGGGTCGGCGTGGCGCTGCTGGTCGCGGCCCTGCTGGTGCAGTTCGCGCCGTGGTCCCCGGGGCTCGGCCCCGCATTCCTGCGGGCCGATTCCCTGCCCGCCGGGCCGGCGGATGCCCTCATGGTCCTCTCCGCCTCGATCACCGACGACGGCCGGCTCAAAGAACCGGCCGGCGACCGGCTGCTGGAGGGTCTCCGGCTGGTCAAGGCCGGGGCGGCGCCCCGGCTGGTGCTTTCGCGGATCGAGCGGACCGAGGGCGGCAGGACGGTTACCTCCGATGCGGACCAGGCGGCCCTGATCGACCTCGTCGTCCCCGGGGTCGAGCCCCTTGTCGTTCCCGCGACCAGCACCCGCACCGAGGCCCTCGGGGCGGCGGACCTGGCCCGGACGCGCGGCTGGCGCACCCTGATCGTGGTCACGTCTCCGACCCACAGCCGGCGCGCCTGTGCCACGTTCGAAGCGGTCGGCTTCACGGTCATCTGCCGCCCGAGTCCGGACCGAGCGGTGGCCTGGGGGACACTCCGGGGGGCGGGCGACCGAACCCGGGCTTTCGCCCGGCTGGTGTACGAACGGCTGGCGTGGGCGGAGTACCGGGTCCGGGGGTGGGTTCGTTAGGCATCCCCCCAAAGGAAGAACGCCCCGGGCCCGAAGGCGCGAGGCGTTCTCGAGTCGGGGCGCCGGGATTTGAACCCGGGACCTCCTGCGCCCAAGGCAAGCTAGAAGTCAGGCCGAATTCCACAAGTTGTTGAACCTACGCGCTGTCCTGGGCATCGACGTGCCGGTTCAACCGGGCTAACGGCGACGAGATTGCGACAAACTCACACCACAACTCACAACACTTTCCGCGGCCGTCGGAGGGGTGGCACTTTTCCCTCGGGCGCTGCCATGATGCATTCGCCCCTCACTTCATCTTGCCAGGGCGCGGGATAATCACTGCGCCAATGACCCCCGGAATCCGAAGGAGGCCGTTGCGAAGCTCACCGTGAGATTCCACCCGCCCCGAGTTGTCCCAGACGAAGGGAGTGAGGGCATTGAACGGCGACGACCCAGCCAGGTAAAGGCCCGCATCCGCGGCAATCTCCTCGATGACCGAGGCGAACTCGCTCTCCTGCCCCTTGTAGATGAACTTCGCCTCGACAATGAGCTTGAGCGATGGGATGGCCAGATCAGCCCGCGGATGCTTGTGGCCAAGAGACCGCAGGTACTCCTCGTTTTCGAGGTCAGGGAAAATTGGAGCGAGAATCGCCCAGAGCAGGTTCTGAACGTGGTATTCATTCGCGATCTCCCACCTAACCGGCTGCGCATTCCGCTTCCGCGCCTTCTCTTCCCAGGTCCAAAGCCGCAAGCCGTGACTCACCTCGGAGAGCAGCTCGACAACCTGGGCTGAAGTTGCCCTGCCACGAATGGCCCGTGGGGCGGCCCGGAGAAGCCAACGGAGCGCGGCCAAATGAACCGCCGCTCGGGCCGGCCCGAGCTCCTGACCAGGATTGGGTTCGAAGATGGACCGCAGTCCGACCGTTTCGACGTCCTCGTCTATCTGGAGGACCCCTCGACCCGCGAGCGCCACCGCCAGCGCTGCGACGCGAACGCCGGAAGCGCTTCGATGGCTGTGCTCCGTAGACGCGACCACGCGCGCCGCGTCTATGAGGGCGGCCTCCCAATCGGCGTTGGCGCAAAGCCTTCCCGCCTGCTCCAGCATTCCATCCAGCCAGGTACTCAGCTGGTCGCGATCGTTCCCTGCCGGCAGGCTCGCCAGGGCGAGGGCGATGCCAAGCAGCCCGATACCGTCCGCCTCAAGAGTCGGCGGCCGGCCATGCACGAACCACCTTCGATTCGATAGCCAAACAAGCCCCTCCACCAGCCTTTCTCGCTCCTTGGACTGCTCCCGCAGAGCAGTCTCCGAGAAACCAAGGAGTGCGACGTGCTTGTAGGTGAACGCTGCACCTTGAAGGGCTGCGGCTTCGACGGCCAGAGCCGATAGTTGTGGCGCCGGGTGTTCGACTGGGTCTATCCAGCAGACGAACGCCCGAACATGCGGCTCCAGCACGGAGGTGTCACCGACGAGGCTCGACAGCTGATGGAACACCGCGCCAAGCAACGGCCCCTCCGTCCTGCCGCTGGATGCTACAGGAACCATGGCGTTCGTCCGATCTGACCGAGAGTCATGGTATCGGTGTCCCACGCAGGAAGACCTTCAAGGCTTCGCATCTGCTGAGCAATCAGATCCGAGTAGACGATGGTGATCGGGAGTCTAGCCGGGAAGAAGGAACGCCATGAGTGGCAGGCGAAAGTGAAGGCCTGCCGGGCCAAATAGGTGAGATCGGTGAACGTTGATCCTTCATGGAGACGGAGAAGGACTGGCTGAGGGGTTCCGTCGCTTGGTTTCTTCACCTCTCGCGCGCCTACGAGTGCGAGGAGCAACTCGTGGTCGTTGAGGTGCAGACAGAGTCCGCGCTGGGGAGCGAAGACTCCCTTGAGGCCGCCGACTGATCGAACACCCACCTGCGTGGGGTCAAAGATCCGGTACCCGTGCGACTCCGCAAAGTGGAGAAATGCGTACTGGACAGCCGTATGGCCAATGCTCCGCACGACCTGCGCCAGCCTCTCAACCTGTTCATATCGGAACGGTTTGAAGGCGTGGAAGATCAGGCGCACGGCGTCGCCGGCCTTCCAGTCTTGCTCCGCCCGTACGACCTCGACAGCCCGTTTCACCGCCTCCAGGAGCGCATCCGGGTATGCGTCGTAGGGAACCGCGAGCGTGCGGTTCTCCAGCAAGTAGTTGCCGTCCGCCGAGAAAACCGTCGTGATTCCGACAAGCCGCTCGTTGGCCCCGAATCGACTATGCTGAACCGTATGGCTGCCTAGGCCAATCACCAGCTCGCGGGCAACGGTTGGCTGGGCCTTCAGGAGCCAGGGAACTCCACGCATCTTCGCGTAGCTCGCGAGGCCGATGTTGTTCATTACGTATCCGAGCTGGCTCTGCGGCAGACTCATCGTCTCGATTTCAACGGCCTGTACCGGAACGTCCCGTTTGAGAAACAGCGCCTTGCTCGCCAGGTACGGGTTTTCGCCCGATGTCAGCAGATGGAAGGCATCTTGGGTTTGAACCAGCGCCAAGTCCCACCGTACGTTCCTCTCGGCGGCCTCCTGAAGTGCCCGGCGACATGCCGCCTCATAGGAGCGGGCGCCAGCGCCAGCGGTCGTGAAGGTCGTGGTCTTAGCATGCTGGAAATCATATCGGCGTACGAATCCCTTCTCGTAGGCAGCACCGCCCTTGCCATCACTGCCCCCAGGAATCCCTTCGAGGAATCGGGCCACCCATTGTTCGACCTGGCCCTGGTTAGCGTCCTGGCAGACGATGGCGATGTTCGGAGCCTTCGGCGAAAAGGTCCGCCGGTCGTACGGGCCGTGGAGGTCGAGCCCGCGTTGGTTCCAGGTATCCGTCCGAGTGCCGCTAGGGTCGAAGACGAGATCAGGCTTTGCGATGATTTCGGCTCGTGGGAACCAGGCAGATTCTGCCTGGCCGCTCGAAAGAAGCTGCCCGATGGTGAACGGCACGCCGGGTGCCAGTTGCAGCTCGCGGCCGCGAAGAAAGTCGAACAGCTGGCGAATTCGGCGAAGCTGCTCCTGGCCATTCTGAAGAGCCGCCGCTGCTTGATCGGCATACCCGATTAGCTGATCGGCCTTGTCGCCAAAAAGTACCTTGAGGCACGCGACAACCTTCTCTTGCCGGGGTTCCAAGAAGGCGTCATCGGCCTCAACGCCAGCCAGCCCTTCGACATGGTCATCGAAAACCAGTGTTGTGCCCTGCACCTCGGCAACCCGGCCGACCAGCCGGCGCCTGAGCACGAGACGCGGATCGTCGCGTTCTTCGAGCGTCTCGACGTAGTGGCCGACCGGGTCGAACCCGATCTCCTGGAGCTGCCGAATGCTGGCTGAAATGATGTTCGAGATCCTAACGTCGCATGCAAGGCCGATTCGAGGAGTCTTGAAATCCGGGTAGATCGTTCGTGTATCGAACAGGTAGCTGACGCGCCGTTCTAGCCAACCGGGAATCGCGATGCCCGGGAGTTTCTTTCGCCGAAGTAGATCGTCGGAGGCTTGGCGGGTGACGATCCGGAGAGGCTTGTAGGTGAGCACCGGCCGCTTGTGCGAGTGGAAGAACTTGAGCAACGCCTCAAGCACGAGGGGGGCGACCAGCCAGGGCGCGTCAAGGCAGCGAATTTCGATGGCCACTTCGCCAATCGGGGCCTGGCCAGCGTTGAGCGACACGGACACGATGCGATCGCCGACGCGATCCCATTTGAAGAAATGACGTCCGCGATGAGCGGCGCGCAGTTCGGTAAGGCGCTCGGGAGTATACGGCCCGACGCCGACTCGAATGACCGCGTCGGAGGCGAACTCAATCGGGACGAAGTTGAGAAGGATTCGTCTAGCCAAGTATCACCAGTTTGGATCAAGTGCGACCGCCCGCCAGGCAGCCACAGTTCTGAGGAGCCGCTGTAGCTTCCGCTGCTGCTCGCCAAAGGCCCCTTGAAAGGTAAACCCCTAAGCGTCTGGCTCACAACGACTTGGACAGCCGACACTTTGCTGCCAAGGTCCGATCAGGCAGCAAGGACTACTCAAGAAGCGGTAGCTACGTCGGCCGCCTTGGGCACCGCCCTCCGAGGTTGGGATGGCCAGGCCGCGGCGTGGGTGGCACCCGGCGTGGAGTCGACGTTTTTGACTTTCCGAAGCCTCCGGCCGATAATCCGAGCCGATGCTGAGTCGGCTGAGGTTCTTGAAGCGCGCCGTGGGCTGGCTGGGGCTGGTGCTGTTCTTGACCGGGCCCTTAGAGTCATTGATGCCAGATGACTGCGACGGGCACGTCCCGACTGCTGACCTCAGCGCGGACCACCCCGTCGCGCCGGACCACGGCTCGCCGGCGGGGCACCCGTCGAATGCCCCTCACACATGTCACGATCTCCACAACCACGGTGGTTTCGCCGTAGGAGTCATGCCTGCCGTTGTTCTTCCGGCGACCATGGCAACGCTTGAGCAAGCCGCCCCGCGCGTCCACCTAGCCACCGCCGCTCACGAAACGTTCCGCCCGCCGATCGTTTGATCCCTCTCGGGCTCCCGTAACCCGACAGTCCGTCCAAAGTCAGACGAGATAACCGCCTAGCCCGTCGCCTCTTTTTCGCGACGGCAGCTGCACCGTTGCCGACCGTGCGACGGCAAGCCGGCGGTTGGAGGGGCGCCCAATAAGGCGGCGCCCGCGGAAGAGGAGACAAAGTGATTCGTGGAAGGAGTATTGCGCGAGCGGTTCAGGCGAGCCTTCTCGCTGTCCTCATTGGAGGCTCCGGAGGATCGAGACCTGTCTGGTCCCAAGGAGTCAGCCAAATCAGCCTCACCGAGGCGCTCAGGCGAGCCGCCGAGCTGAACCCGGATGTCCGGATCGCGGGGGTTGACGCCGTTGCCGCCCAGCGCCTCGCAAGAGCCGCGCGCCTGTGGGCTTACAACCCCGAGTTCGACGTCGGGCTCGGCCGCTTGGGCAGCGCCGACACCTCACGGGCGAGCTACGAGTTCGGGATCGCTCAGCGGTTCGAGCTGGGCGGGAAGCGGGGTTCCAGGATCGCCGCGGCCGATCGACGCCTCGTCGCCGCCCAGTCTCGGCAGGTTCGTCGTCGCGACGAGGTCGCTGCCCAGGTGACTCGTGCCTTTCTCCTCGCCCAGGTAGCCCGAATGCGGCTGGAGACAGCCCGCGAGGCAGAACAAGTCGCCGGCCAGCTCAAGACCGCGGCGGAAGAACGCCTCCGACTCGGAGCCGGAACCCAGCTGGAGGTCAACGTCGCGGCGGCCGCAGCCAGCCGTGAGCGCCGCGCGCGGCTCCTGAGCGAACAGGCGTACGCCTCCGCGGTCATCGAGCTGGCAGCCACCATCGGCCTTCCCGGCGCTGAGCGGCCGGAGCCAGCGGGGGACCTCACCCTCCCTCCAGCAGAGGACCGACCTGAGGCTGACCTCGTCACGCTCGCGCTCGATCGTCGGCAAGACTTGCGGGCATCGATCGCGGAGCGGGAGGCCAGCGCTGCGGACCTACGGGGTGCCCGCGCCCTTCGGTGGCCCGACCCTGCCCTCCTCGCAACGACGGGACGCGAGGAGTCGAGGCTGCTCCGGTTCAGTCTGTCGTTTTCGCTACCGGTACTCAACCGAGCCCAGACGGAGCGCGCAGAGGCCGCCGGATTCCTTGATAGGGCAGTTATTGCGGAAGACGCCCAGCGCCGACGGGTCGAGCGTGAGGTGCGCGACGCGTTCCAGGCCTATCGGCTGGCTCGCGAGGCGTACGACGCGTTCGATCGCGAAGTGGTCGAGCGAATGTCGGACAACCTTCGTCTGGCTGAGGAGTCGTTCCGTGCCGGGAAGATTGGTCTCCTGATCTTCAGTACGGTGCGGCGTGACCTCGTCGAGGCTCGCCTCTCGTACCTCGACGCCATAGCGGAGTTGGTCGACCGACGGACTGCACTTGCACTGGCCATCGGCGAACCGCACGCCGCGCCATCTGATAGGCGGTGACCACATGAAGAAGCCACGATCAGTATCGCTGAAGTCGATCCTCACGTGCCTACTGGCGTCGTCCATTGCCGCATGCCGCGGAGACAACAGCGCCGAGGATGCCCCGCCCGAGGCGGTCGCCCCCGGCCCCCAACGAGTCGAGCTGACGGCCGACCAGATGACCAGTGCCGGGATCGCCGTCGCGGTCATCGAGGAGCGTCCGCTTACCGACCAGTTCGAAGCCACGGCTGAGATTGAGGCGGCTCCGAACCGGTTCGCTCAGGTGGGCGCGCGCGTCGTGGGGCGGGTGCTCACTGTCGCGGTGGCCGAGGGTGACAAAGTCGCGGCCGGCCAGCCCCTGGCCGTGATCGACTCGCCGGAGCTGGGCCAGGCAACAGGCGACTACCTCGCGGCCGTCACCACGGCCAACGTCGCTCGCGAGATCGCCGACCGAGAGCGTGCGCTCTTCGACCGAAGGATCAGCTCCGAACGCGAGTGGCGGCTTGCCGAGGCGGAAGCAGTACGGACCCGCGCCGCGAAGGAGGCGGCCGAGAACCGTTTGCATGCGTTCGGCCTGTCCGACGCAGACCTTCAGAAGCTTCAGGTGGAGCGACACTTCTCGTCCGAGGTATCGGTCCGAAGCCCACTATCTGGCGTCGTTTCGAGCAGGACGGCCGCCATCGGAAGGATCGTCCAGCCGGGTGACGGCCTGTTCGAAGTCGTCGACCTCGCGGAAGTCGCGATCGCCATTGACGTGTACGAGCAGTCCTTGACCCGCGTCAAGCCCGGCCAGCAAGTCGAGGTTCGCACGGTGGCTACTGGCAGCGCGCTGTTCCGGGGTCATGTAAGCAGCGTCGGTGCGGTCATCGAGCGGCAAAGCCGCACAGTCAAAGTCAGGGTCGTCCTGCATAATCCGGACCGGATCCTCCGCCCGGGCATGTTCGCGACGGTGCGGGTTCTGGGCAGCGGCCCTTCCTCCACCGCCGAACGAGTTCTCGTTGCGCCCGCGACAGCCGTGCAGCAGGACGGCTCAGCGGCGATCGTGTTCGTCCGGGTGGGACCTCGCACGTTCGAACGGCGCGAGGTCGAGTTGGGGCCGGCCCAGGGCGACCTCACGGTCGTGCGACGAGGCCTATCACCC
This sequence comes from Gemmatimonadales bacterium, assembly GCA_050183815.1. Lineage (GTDB taxonomy): Bacteria > Gemmatimonadota > Gemmatimonadetes > Gemmatimonadales > GWC2-71-9 > SHZU01. The sequence goes on from JBFXAY010000010.1 coordinate 22,845, forward strand.
GGCGACGTGGTCGTGACCGCCGGCTCCTTCACCCTCAAGGCCGAGCTCCGGAAGGCCGAGCTCGGCGAGCAAGAGTGAGGGCCAGTCCATGATCGAGCGCATTCTCGAATGGTCGCTGGCCAACCGGTTCCTGGTCCTGGCACTCTCTGCCGTCCTGATTCTCGGAGGCGGCGCGGCGGTCAACGGCCTGCCGATCGACGCGGTCCCGGACGTAACCAACGTGCAAGTCCAGGTCCTCACGACTGCTCCGGCGTTAGGCCCAGAGGAGGTGGAGCGGTTCGTCACCACACCAATCGAACTTGCCATGAGCGGCCTTCCTCGGCTCGTCGAAGTCCGGTCGGTTTCGCGTTTCGGCCTGTCAGCTGTGACTATCGTCTTTACCGATGGCACAGACGTCTACTTCGCACGGCAGCTCGTCAACGAGCGCTTGCAGGCTGCCAGAGAGGCCATCCCATCCGGCTACGGGGATCCGGAACTCGGACCGGTGTCGACTGGGCTAGGCGAGATCTTTCAGTTCGAGGTCACCGGCGATGGCAAGACTGCGATGGAGCTTCGAACGCTGCTCGAGTGGGAGGTCGCGCCCCGGCTCCGTGGGGCCCCCGGCGTCGTCGAGGTCAACGCGTTCGGAGGGGAGCTGAAGACCTACGAGGTCCAAGTTCATCCGGACCGCCTCGCGCAGTATGGTCTGGCATTGGGCGACGTGTACAGCGCGTTAGAGCGAAACAATGCCAACGCGGGCGGTGCCTACATCCAAAGGAACGCCGAGCAGTACCTGATTCGGGGCGAGGGACTGATCGGAACGCTGGAAGATGCCGGGAATGTCGTCCTGACCACCGACCGGGATGGTACACCCGTCTACGTTCGACACGTCGCCGACATTCGGTTCGCCCCCATGGTCCGTCAGGGCGCGGTAACCCGAGACGGCCGCGGCGAAGCCGTCACCGGGATCGTTCTGATGCTGATCGGCGCCAATTCACGAGACGTTGTCGGGCGAGTCTCGTCGGCCGTGGCCGATATGAGGCCGTCGCTCGACAAGCTCGGGATCCGCATCGATCCATTTTATGACCGCACTGAGCTGGTGGGGAAGACGATTCGGACCGTGGCGAGGAACCTGATCGAGGGCGGGCTCCTCGTCATCGTCGTCCTCTTCATCATGCTGCGGAACCTGCGGGCGGGCCTGATCGTCGCGAGCGTCATTCCGTTAGCGATGCTAGCAGCCTTTCTCGGGATGCGGCGGTTTGGGATCTCCGGCAACCTCATGTCCCTGGGTGCGATCGACTTCGGCCTGATCGTCGATGGCGCGGTCATCGTCGTCGAAAATGCCATTCGGCTTATTGCCGAGCGCTCCCACCAACTCGGCCGCCCGCTCACAGATGACGAGCGCTCGACGGTCGTGCTAAGTGGCAGCCGCGAGGTACTACGCGCAGCCACATTCGGCGTTGTCATTATCGGGATCGTCTACCTCCCGATCCTCTCACTCAGCGGGATTGAGGGGAAGATGTTTCGACCGATGGCGGCCACGGTGCTGCTCGCCCTCGCCGGATCGCTGGTGCTGGCCCTTACCTTGGTGCCCGTTCTCGCCTCACTGTTCCTACCGCGCACGATCACCGAACGCGACAGCATTGTGGTCGCGGTCGCCAGGCGATGGTACAACCCGCTCCTGGCGCGCGCCCTGGGTCACCCGCGCGCCACATTCATCGCCGCCTCCCTGTTGTTCGCGGCGAGCCTGGGCACAATACCGTTTCTCGGCGCCGAGTTCGTCCCCCGTCTGGACGAGGGAGCGATTGCGATACAAGCGTGGCGGCCGCCGAGCGTGTCACTGGAGGAGTCCGTGCGCCAGACTACTCTGATCGAGCGCGTTGTGCGCCGGTTCCCCGAGGTCCGCACGGTGGTGTCAAAGACCGGACGCGCTGAGATCGCGACCGACCCCATGGGCGTCGAGATCTCAGACATCCTGGTCATGCTCAAGGCGCACAAGGAGTGGACAACCGCGACCACCCGCGACGGTCTCATCGCTGTAATCGACTCGGCGCTGAAGGAAAGCCTGGCAGGCACCGTCTTCAGCTACTCGCAACCGATCGAGCTCCGCGTGAGCGAGCTGATTGCCGGTGTGCGGTCCGATGTCGCCCTCAAGATCTACGGCGACGACTTGGGGGCTTTACGGCGCTCGGCCGAGTCGGCGGTCCGGGTTCTGGCGACCGTACCGGGCGCCGCCGACGTGAAGGCTGAGCAAACCGCTGGGCTTCCGGTGCTTCGAATCGGTCTCGACCGGCAGGCGATGGCCCGCCATGGAATCAACGGCGCAGAGGTTCTCGACGTCGTACGTGCGTTGGGCGGGCGAGAGGCCGGCGTCGTGTTGGAAGGCCAGCGACGGTTCGTCCTGCAGGTGCGCTTTGCCCCGTCGGCGCGTCAGGATCCGACGGCGATCGGCGCCCTTCGCGTGCGCGGCCCGGCGGGCCAATTGATTCCGCTCTCGCAGCTCGCGGAGATTCGGGTCGAAGAGGGCCCGGCGCAGATCAGTCACGAGGCTGGCCGCCGACGGATCACGGTCGAGGCGAACGTTCGGGGTCGTGACCTCGCTGGGTTCGTCGCCGACGCTCAGGAGTCGATCCAGCGGGCAAACATCATTCCCGCCGGATACTTCACCGAATGGGGCGGACAGTTCGAGAACCTGCGGGACGCTTCCCGGCGCCTCGCAGTCGTCGTGCCGCTTGCGCTTGCCTTGATCTTCGTGCTGCTGTTCGCGAGTCAGGGGTCAGCGGGGCTCGCCGGGATCATCTACCTAAACGTTCCCTTTGCGATCACCGGAGGCCTCTTGGCGCTGGCCATGCGAGGAATGCCACTGTCCATCTCCGCGGGCGTCGGCTTCATCGCCCTCTTCGGCGTGGCCGTTCTCAATGGCTTGGTCCTGATGAGTTACATCGTTCAGCGACGCCACGAGGGCGCGTCAGCAACCGACGCGGCGGCTGACGGCGCTCGTGTTCGTATGCGGCCCGTGCTGACCACAGCGCTCGTCGCATCGCTCGGCTTCGTCCCGATGGCCATCTCGACCGGCGCCGGCGCGGAGGTACAGAAGCCGCTCGCGACGGTAGTCATCGGGGGCCTCATTACCTCCACACTATTGACGCTCCTGGTGCTGCCTGCTGTCTATGTGTGGCTCAGTCGATCGCCCAACGAGGCAAGCCAGGAGGAATTCCAGTGAGGAATCAAGTCTTGATCGCCAGCGTTCGGCGCGCCCTGGCGGCCCGGGTGATCCAGTCCCTGATTGACGCGGGGTGCCGGGACCTGTTCGTTCACGAGGCGAGCCGGGTTCTGCCCGGCCTCGATCGTTCCACCTACGACTACTCGGTGCAGCTCGGCCAGGGTTTCGAGCCCATGGTTCGGCTCGAGGCCGTTGGGCTTCCCGATGAGATCGGCAAGTGGACGTCGGCAATCCGCGCAGCTGGCTCTACAGGCCGTCATGGGGATGGGATCGTCTACGTGGTGAGCCCGCTCACCTACGTTCACATCAGCGAGGGCGCGGCCGGGCCGGAGCCTGTGGCCGATTCGCGGCCGAAGCCGGGATGAGGAACCGCGAGGAATCGGGCGCTCGGCGGGTCCGTTGAGCTGGTCCGCAAGAGACTCGCGTCAGAAAGCTGGCGGCGCATGTCAGGAATAGTCGTTTCGAGATCCGGCCGATCCACGCCGAACCCGCACTCTCCAGAAAGAGCTGGTAACTGATGCAGCGCCCTTCACCCTGGCGGACGACCTTCGCCAAGCGCACATACGTGAGCGCTACTCTCCTAGTGCTCGGGCTCATCGTCAGCTGGGTTACCCATGTACCCGATCAACCTGGTTGGCTCAAGCTGCGGCTCGATCTCGCGGGGCTGCTCTATGCCGCGGCCTCCGCCGTTGGAGGGGCCAACTTCTTCGGAGCCGGCGTTCGAGCGCTGAGGCGGTTGCGGCTCGACATGAACTTTCTGATGTCGGCCGCGATCATCGCTGCCATCCTCATCGGGGAGCCGTTTGAGGCCGCTACGCTCGCTGCGCTGTTCTCTCTGGCCGAGCTGCTGGAGCGGTTCGCGGTTGACCGGTCCCGGCGCTCGGTCGCAATGCTACTCGAACTTGCTCCCGAGCAGGCCGAGCGGATTCGCGCGGACGGCTCGACTGAAACAGTTTCAGCAGCCGCGCTCAAGGTGGGAGAGCGGATTCGGGTCAGACCGGGCCATCGGATTGGAGCCGACGGGCGGGTACTCGCCGGGCGTTCGACCGTCAACGAGGCCGCCATCACGGGCGAATCGGTCCCCAAGGCCAAGGAGCCAGGGGACCAAGTGTTTTCGGGAAGCCTGAATACTGAAGGCGCCTTGGACATTGAAGTGACCGCGGACGCTGCCCACAGTGTGCTGGCGCGCATTGCTGAGCTGGTCCGAGCCGCTGAGTCGCGGCGGGCTCCGATCGAGCAATTCGTCCAGCGCTTCGCCCGGGTGTACACCCCCGTCGTGACCGTGCTCGCCGTGCTGGTGATACTGATTCCGCCACTGATCGGGCTCGGTGACCGCCTCGAATGGTTCGTTCGGGGCATTACGCTGCTCGTCATCGCCTGCCCGTGCGCGCTCGTCATCGCGACGCCGGTCACCGTGGTGAGCGCCTTGACCAGCGCCGCTCGGCACGGGGTCTTGATCAAGGGGGGCGAGCACCTCGAACGCCTCGGATCGATCAAGGCGTTGGCTACCGACAAGACTGGGACGCTAACGAAGGGAGAGCTGGAGGTCACCAGCTTCAAGGCGTTGCCCGAGTCGGACGGCGATACGCTTCTCCAGCACATCGTCACCGTGGAGTCTCGCTCAGAGCATCCGATCGCGAAGGCCATCGTGCGATACGGCGAAGGACGCGGAATCCGCCCGGCGGCGCACCTCAGCGAGTTCAAGGCGTTTCCGGGACGGGGCGTTGTCGGACAAACGGACGGCGCGAAGATCACTGTTGGAACCGAAGAGCTGGTCGGGAAAACCGAAGCGGCGCTCTGGGGCGCGCTCGATCCGGCCTCGATCTGGATCTTTGCGACAACGAACGGTGGCAGCTCAGCGCGAATCTCCGTCGCCGACACAGTGCGGCCGGAGGCGAAGCCGTTGGTGGAGGAACTGCACCGGCTCGGTGTTCGGCCGGTCGCTCTGTTGACGGGCGATCAGAAGGGGCCGGCGGAAGCAATCGGCCGTGCGGTCGGAGTGGACTTGATTAGGGCGCGGCTTCTCCCGGAAGAGAAGGTCGCGGCCGTGAGCGAACTCCGAGCGCAGCACGGGTCAGTCGCGATGGTAGGTGACGGCGTGAACGACGCTCCCGCCCTGGCAGAGGCAAACGTCGGGATAGCCATGGGGGCTGCCGGCTCGCCAGCCGCCATTGAGACGGCCGACGTAGCCTTGATGGCTGATGATCTCACGCGGGTCCCCTACGCGATCCGGCTGTCCCAGATGGCCCGCAACACGGTGCGGTTCAACATTGCGGTCGCTTTGGGCCTCAAGCTGACGCTGGCAGTGGGCGCCGTGCTGGGCGTTGTGAGTCTTGCCGTTGCCGTCCTGGTTGGAGACATGGGCGGCTCCCTCTTGGTGACGCTTAACTCGCTGCGGTTGGCCCACTTGCATCCCCCAGGCCATCATGAGCATGGCCAGACCGGCTCCAATCGCCACTGATCGACCTTGGGGGCGATCAGGGCACCCGAAAGGCGTCCGTCCAGGGTGGAGTTGACAAGAAATCGGGAGCACGGCTACGATCATCCTTAGTGTTATCCTAAGGACAACACATGCCTTGGCGCCCGGATTTCATCAGCTCCTACTGGCAGGACCCCGATTGGGGCCCACTCAGGGGCTACCCCACCGAGCCCCCAGAAACGGTGAAGATCGACGAGCTGGGCCCGGCCCACGTCGAGTCACACGAGCGCATCCACACCGACGCCGGACGTCCGGCGCGGCCCATTGGAGCGGCAGTCATCGTCGTTCGCGATCGCACCGGTTTTCAGTACCGGCGCGAGGTCGGCCTGGACGACTTCGTCTCAGTACGAGAGGCGGCACAGCTGCTCCAGCTTCCGGCAATGACGGTTCACCGCTGGGTCAAGAAACGCGAGTTGAAGAGTTCCGAACGCAACGGCTTCACCATCATTCGCCTTCGGGACGTCCTGCGGGCCGCTCAGGCGCGCCAACGTCCATTGAAGCTCGGTTCGCGATTGGTCGTCATCAGCGGGCCGAATGAGGAAGACGAGCCGTGAGGAGGATGCTGACTATCAGCCAAGCGGCAACCCAGCTTGGCATTGAGGTGGACACGCTCCGCCGTCTGGAGAAGGATGGGGCGATCAAGGCGGAGCGGAGCCAAGGAGGGCACCGCCGGTTCGACGCCGCGGAGATTGCTCGCTTTGCGCGCAGCCGAACTGGGCGGCGAGCTGCCCACGGGGGGCCCGCACCGCCAACTCGGCCGTCACCGCCGCGGTCGGTGGAAGAGCTTGCGACCTGGCCAGCGAGAGTCCGGCCCGCGCCGATGGTACGCCCTTCGGAGGGGGAGGAGTTCGTGTTCGTCGACATCGAGGACAATCCTGAGCCCCCTACGCCGGCCCCTCCTCAGCGGTCTCACCCGTCCGCCGTGAACCACCTTGAAGCCATCAAGAGCTACGGACTCGCGAGCATTCCGTTCGACGTACCGGCAACGTGGCGTGCCAAGGTGATCGCGGATCTGGAGCGGTTCGTATCCACGACCCAATTCCCAAGGCACATCTCGAACCTCGAAGCACACAACATCGTGGTCGCCAGGGTTCTGGAGGTCCTTTCGCCATTTCGGGAACAGCAGGCTCGCGAACGGGAGAAGAAGGAAGCCGAGGAACGGGCCCGCTGGCGAGTCGCCGCACTCAAATCCCATGGTGGCGTCTACGCGATCAGAGAAACGGCCGACTGGGACTGGTCGGCCCAGCTGGAGGCCCGGCGCGAGGTTGCGAAGGAGTTGGAGGTGAAGGTCAAGCCGGATTGGTCGGAGCGAGACGTGGAGAAGGTGGTGGACGACCTTCTCGACGATTGGGTGGACGACGAGAATGAGAATGACGACGGGGCCGAAGACGACGAACCGGATGGTTGGGACGAGGAGGTGTAACGTGTCGAAGCCTTGGGGAACCTGGGAATCTGCGGGCCGAATCTAGGATTCGGCTCCCAGGATTTCCCGCTGCATTTTGGCCCGGATTTCGACTGTGCAACCCGGCACGCAAATCCAGGTAACGATCCCGGACGGATTGCCGGGCTGGCTAGTCGCGTTCGTTACCGAAGCCCTGCGGGAGAACCACACCTTGGAGGACAACGGCGCCCACCAGGCAGCCGCGGCTCGGGTCTCATTGCTCAACCGGCTGATTGGTGCGGCCCAGGCTCACCTCAACGACGAGCTGAGCGCCGACCAGGCCGCGGCTCTCAGCGGGTGCCACCCGGAGACCATTCGCCGCGCGGTTCGCGAGGGAGCCATTCCGGATCTGCGGTCCAATCCGAGGGGCCACCATCGCATTCGGCGAGGCGACCTCGACAAACTTGTCGGCCACCGACGAGCGCGATATGATCCCCATGCCGATGCCCAGGACATCGCCAGACGACGGAGGTCTCGATGAAGAGAACCCGACGCCGTGGCTGGTCGAAGTCCATCGGCGAACGCGGGCACCGGGTCCGGCTATATGAAGCCAGGCCCGGCGGGCCCATCATGCGATCCATCTGGGTGAAAGGAAAGGAGGACCGAAAGAGCCTCGGGCACCGGGATCGCGAAGTCGCAACCCGGGAAGCCTACGAACTCCTCAGCGATCTTGCGGTGACCGAACGTGCCGCGGCCGAGGAAAGCCTGACGCTCGGCATGCTTCAGGATCTGTACCTCGCAAGCCCGCAGCATCGGGCCAAGAAGGAACGGACTCAGAAGCACGACGAGCGGAAGCTCAAGCGGGTGGTGGCCTTTCTCGGGCCGAACCGAAACGTCGCGAGCCTGTCCGATTCGGACGTTCAACGGTTCACGATCGCGCGAAGGGCAGCGGACAAGCAGTTGAAGAACGTCGCGGCGGAACGAGCAGTGAACGATCGCACCGTGGAGGCCGACCTGAAGCTCCTGGTTGGCGCGCTCAATTGGGCGTTGCGAGAGCGAGCCGGCACCGGTCAGCGGTTGTTGCGGGAGAACCCGCTCTTCGGTGTTCGGTTGCCGAAGGAACAGAATCCGCGACGCCCAGTCATGACGCACGACGTCTATCAAAAGCTGCTGGCAGTGGCGCCGCAGATTCACCCGCTCTTGGAGCTGGCACTCGTCGTTGCTGAAGGTACGGGCCGCCGGCTCTCCGCATGGCGCAACCTGCGCTGGGACGACGTCGATCTTCAGGCGGGTACGATTCGCTGGCGGGCGGAGTTCGACAAGAAGGGCTACGAGCAGGTCGTTCCGATGAGTGAGGTCGTATCGAAGGCGTTGCGAGAGGCAAGGAAGGCGCAGGCCGCGATTGGTGCCTCGCCGGTATTTCCGGCGCCGCAGGACCCGACGAAGCCGTGTGATCGGTACTTGCTGGACCGGTGGCTACGGCGGGCGTTCGAGAAGGCCGAGGTGCCGCCGCTTGACGGCGGGCTCTGGCATTCGCTGCGGCGGAAGTGGGCCACCGAGCGCAAGGGCTACCCGGTCAAGGACGTGGCCGCGGCGGGAGGCTGGCGCGATGAGGGAACGATCCTCAAGTCGTACCAGCAAGTCGATCCGGAGACGGTGAAGCAGGTCGTTCTTCACCCCACGCGGCGCTTGAGCGGAACCTGAGAAACTCGCAACGGAACTCACCACGGGGTGCGGTCGAAGCGCAAAGCCCCACAGCGTAACTCACTGTGAGGCTTCGACTTCAGGAATCGGGGCGCCGGGATTTGAACCCGGGACCTCCTGCGCCCAAGGCAGGCGCGCTACCGGGCTGCGCTACGCCCCGCCGACTGCTGGAGCGGCAAGATAGCCTGCCCCGCCGGGATTGGGGATCGTCAGCGGGCCCGGGCGACCCGCCGCACCGCGGGGCCGAACCGGCTCTGGAGATACCCTTCCACGATCTCCGCCTGCCGGTCCGGCGGGTACACCCGCGGCCGGAGGACGTACCCGAGGCCGATGCCGTCGGCCAGGGCCACCAGCGCATCGGCTTCGAGGGCGGGATCGAGTTCGGGCGCGATCCCGCCGGCGGCCTGCAGATCGGCCAGTTCCTGGCGAATCCGGTCGTTGAGGACCTCGAGACGCCGCTGGTGTTCCTCCCGAAGGCGCTTGTTGCTCAAGGCCTGGCCCACGAACGAAATCCAGAGCCGCCACCCGGCGACCTCGCGGGGCCCTTTGGGCAACGTCGTCTCGATGATGCGCCGGATCCGGTCGAGGCCGGTCGCCCCTTCGGCGGCGGCTTCCATGTTGCGGATAATCGCGGCGCCAAGCCGGTCCAGGGCGAACAGCAGCAGCTCGTCCTTGTCGGCGAAGTGGTACGTCACCACCCCGGTCGTGGCGCCGAGCTCCTTGGCGATGGCACGGACGCTGGCCTTGTGGAGTCCATCCCGGAGGATGACCCGCCACGCCGCTTCCGCGACCTCTTCTCTCGTGAAGGAACGGCCCGCTACGCGCGCCATCGACTCATCCTTCGGCTTCGGGAATTTTGGGGGCCGAAAGGTAGACCCGCCTGCGGGGGCCGGGCCAGTCCCGCGCCCCGGCCATGGACAGGAAAAACCAACAAGTGTTATGTTCCGGATTCACCGCCGCTGACCGAGGTCTCGATGCGCCGCTCCCTCTTCCTCATCGCCCTGGCCGGGCTGGGTTGCCGGTCCACGCCCCCCGCCCCGCCGTTTGCCGCCAAGCTCGACGCGGCGGTCGAGGCCGCGCTGGCGGCCCGCGATCTGCCCGGGGCCGCCGTCGTCGTGGTCCAGGGAGACCGGGTGACCTACCAGAAGGGATACGGCCTCGCCGACCTGGCCTCGAGCCGTCCGATGACGGATTCGACCCCGATCGTGATCGGGTCGACCTCGAAGCCGCTGACCGCGCTGGCCGTGCTTCGGCTGGTGCAGGAGGGGCAGCTGGATCTCGACGCTCCGATCAGCCGCTATCTGCCGGACCTTCCCTTCGCCGACGACCGCGCCGCGACGATGACCCTCCGGCACCTGTTGACCAACCGGTCCGGGCTGCCGGTCGGGTTCTCGGGCCCCGCGTACCGACAGCCGCCGGTGACCGACGTCGAGGCGCTCGAACGGCTGGCGGGTGAGATCGCCGCGACGCCGCTCCTGTTCGCGCCGGGCGAGGGATACGCCTATTCGAACCGGGGGTGGGCGCTGGCGGGCTACGTCGTCCAGCGGGTCAGCGGCCGGCCGATCGAGGATTTCATGCGGGACGAGGTCTTCCGGCCGCTCGGCATGTCCGGGACGACCCTCGCGTTCTGGGAAGTGCCGAACCTGGTGACCGGGTACGCCGAGGGCTTCGCCGTCCGGAACCATCCCTCGCCGCCGTCGGTGACCCGGGCCTACGGCCCGGCCGGCATGATCGTATCGACGCCGCGGGACATGGGCCGGTTGCTGGCGGCCCTCCTCAACGAAGGCCGCACCGCCGGCGGCGGGCAGTTCCTGACGCCGGAGCTGGTCAAGCTCGCGCTGACGCCGCAGGCGGACGCCGAGAGTGAACTCGGCGGCCCGACTCGCTACGGGCTCGGGTGGGAAGTCGACTCGGCCTTCGGATCGCTGACGATCAAGAAGGCCGGCTCGGTACACACGATGGTGACGCTCTGGATCATGCTGCCCGAGCAGCGGACGGCGGTGGCGTTCGCCTTCAACCGGGAGGACTACGGGATCCTGCCGCTGGTGCCGAACGTGCTCAAGATCCTGGCCGGCGGTGAGGCCGATCCCTTCCCGGCCCTGCCCGCGCCGCCGGCGCCGCCGGGGCCCGCGGGGGAGACCGTCGGCGGGGCCGCGCTCGACGCGCTGCTCGGCGTCTACGACACCCGGACGGGGGATCAGACCGTGACCCGCCGGGGTGACTCCCTCGGCGTGGATCCGGACGGCGTGCCCGCGGTGCTGGTGCCGCTTGGCGGCGACTCGCTGGCGGTGGTGGACGACATGGTGAGCCACGCCGGCTGGGTCTACCGGTTCCGCCGCCAGGGCGGCCGGATGACCCTCTGGCGCGGGGCCGAGTCGCTCGGGGTCCGGCGTTAGGCGGGCGCCCGGATCGCGTCCACGGCGGCCTTGCCGCCGAACTGGAGGAAGTTCGCCTCGGTGGAGATGCTCACCAGCCGCATCCCCCGCCGGCCCCACTCGGCGGTGAGCCCGACGTCGTTGGTGTGAATCGCCGGGACGACGCCATGCCGGGCGCAGGCCTCGAGCATTCGCTCGATCGCACCTTCGAGCACAGGGTCCCGCATCCGACCCGGTACGCCGAGGGCGATCGACAGGTCGTTGGGTCCGATCAGCGCCGCATCGACGCCGGGCACCGCCAGAATCTCGTCGAGCCGCTCCACGGCCTCCCGGGTCTCGATCTGCACGACGACGAAGGTCTCCCGATTCGAATCCGCCATCATCGTGACGATGTCGCCGGCCCGGAAGTCGGTGTGTCCCCGGCCGGCCGCGCTGCCCCGCCGTCCCTCCGGCGGGTACTTCACCACGGCCACCGCCGCCGCGACTTCGGCCGCGGTCGTGATCCGCGGCAGCATGACCCCCTGGGCCCCGCCGTCGAGTGACTGGCTGATGGCTTCGTAGGTGAGCGCCGGCACCCGGACGATCGGCGTGATGCCGAGGAGCCGGGCCATCCGGCTCAACTCGCCGACGCTCTCGACCGAGAAGGTGCCGTGCTCGTTGTCGATGATGCACCAGTCGAACCCGGCGTTGGCGAGGAGCTGCATCACGGTCGGCTGGCGGACCAGGGCCACCATGCACCCGACGGCCAGCCGGCCATCGGCCAGCTTGGCGCGAAGGGCGTTGCTCGGAATGATCGACACGGGTCGGTCTCGGCTCAGAGAGGGTGATTGGCGAGGGCGGCCAGAAGGGCCCGGACGGCCCGTCCCCGATGGCTTGCTTCGTCCTTGGCCGTGTCGTCGGCTTCGCCGAAGGTCTGGTCGAGGTCGTCGCTCAGGAAGAAGGGATCGTAGCCGAAGCCATGGCTGCCCCGGGCCTCGGCGACGATCAGCCCGGTGCAGGCCCCCTCGAAGAACTCGGGGGGCGCGGACGCGGCCCGGTACAGCGCGAGCACGCACCGATAGCGGGCCCGCCGCCGGCTTTCGGGCGCGCCCGCGAGGCGGCGGAGCAGCAAGGCGTTGTTGGCGGCGTCGACGGCGTCGGGCGGCCCGTCCGCCTGGGCCCAACGGCGGGACTTGACCCCCGGCTCGCCGCCGAGGGAAAACACCTCGAGACCGCTGTCGTCGGCGACCGTCGGGAGGCCGGTCTTTCGGCCGAAGAACTCGGCCTTGGCCCAGGCGTTGGCCCGGAACGAGTCGTGGAGTTCGAGGAGCGCCTCGGCCGGCGTTTCGGCGACCCCGGCGTCTTCCGGGAATACCGGCTCGATGCCCGAGTCGGCGAACAGGCGCCTCATCTCCCGCCGTTTGCCGCTGCTGCGGGTTGCGACCAGCAGCTTCACCAGCCGAGCGCTTTCCGCTGGAGGGCGAACAACTCGGCGATGCCCCGTTCGGCGAGATCGAGCATCGTGCCGAACTGGGCCCGGGAGAACGTCCCCTGTTCGCCGGTGCCCTGCACCTCGACGAAGTCGTTCGGCTCGAGCATCACGACGTTGGCGTCGACGTCCGCGTCCTTGTCCTCGACATACGCCAGATCGAGGACCGGCTCGCCCGCCGCCACCCCGACGGACACCGCGGCCACCAGGCGGCCGAACGGGCTGGGCTGCCCCGTCTTGGCGGCGAGCCACGCGCAGGCGTCCGCGAGGGCCACGCACGCCCCGGTGATACTGGCGGTGCGGGTACCGCCGTCGGCCTGGAGCACGTCGCAGTCGATCCGGATGGTGTACTCCCCGAAATCCCAGCGCCCCATCGCCGCCCGAAGCGAGCGGCCGATGAGCCGCTGGATTTCCTGGCTTCGGCCCCCGGGGCCGTGCCGCTCGCGCGGGGTCCGCTCGGTCGTGGCGCGCGGGAGCATGGCGTACTCGGCGGTGACCCAGCCGAGGCCCGACCCCTTCTTGAACGGCGGGACGCCGGGTTCGACCGAGGCGGTGCAATGCACCAGCGTGCCGCCGAACCGGACGAGACAGGACCCTTCCGCAAACGGGTTGGCGTGGCGTTCGAGGACGACCGGTCTCAGCTGGTCGGCCGCCCGGCCGTCATGACGTGCCACGAATGCGCTCCACGAGGAGGGTGGTCGATTGATTGGGGGTGAGGGGCACGAGGACCACCCGGCCGCCGCGCGCCTCGACCAGATCGGCCCCAACCACCGTGGCGCGAGTGTAATCGGCGCCTTTCACCAGGACATCGGGTTCGAGCGTCCGGATCAGCTCGAGCGGCGTCGCGTCGCCGAAGAGCACCACGCGATCGACCGCCGCGAGGGCGGCGACCAGCCGGGCTCGGTCGGCGGCGGGCACGATCGGGCGGTCGGCGCCTTTGGCCAGGAGCTGCGCCGAGGCGTCGCTGTTGACCGCGACGATCAGGGCCGCCCCTTCAGCGCGGGCCGCCTCCAGGTACTCGGCGTGGCCGGAGTGCAGCAGGTCGAACACCCCGTTGGTGAACACCAGCGGGCCGCGAAGCCCCCGGCGCCAGTCCGCCGCCTCGGGGACGGTGACGAGCTTGCCGACCGTCGAGCGGAAGGCGGTCACAGGCGCTGGGTGACCGAGGGTTTGAAGACCACCTTTCGGTGGACGAACGGCAGTTCGATCGCTTCCTCGTAGCTCGTCGAAATCGTGATCTGCCGGGGGTTGCGGATCCGGTTGATCTGGAAGCGCTGGGCGGTGGGCGGCACGCCGATGTCGACGGCATCCGCCCGCAACTGCCGCAAGATCTGTTCGTCGGTCTGATTGGCCGCGAAGCGGGCGGCCGACTCCATCCGGTCCCTGAGTTCGTAGAACCGCCAGAGGACGCGGCCGGCGTTGAGCCCGTAGTAGACCACGACGACCGTGATCAGAAGCGAGAACAGGCACCCGAGGGTGCTGGTCCCGCGCCGGGACCGTTTCGTCATCGTCACCATTGTGATTGCGCCCCCTCGACGATGTCCGTGATCAGTTTCTCGATGGCCTTCTTCCGGCCGTCGGCCTCGTTCGACGTGTAGACTCCCTCGGCGGACAACCCCTGGCGCTCCCAGAGCACCTTGTCGTTCTTCTGGTCCACGATCCGCACGTTGACGCTGATCTGGACCTTCCGGCTGGTGACCTGGACGTTCTGGTTCGGATCGCCGCCGAACGCGATCGGGATGTCCGGATCATAGCGCTGGATGATTCCGGTGACGATCGCGTCGGCCTGGGCCTCGCCGGCGGGCCGCAGGCCGAGGCGTCCCTGCACGGCTTCGCGAACCGCCCGGTTGATCTCGTTGGTCAGGGTGGGTTCGGGCGTGAGGTTCTCGAACGGCAGGACCGCCACGGTCTTGATGTTCGGCGGGAACCCGGTCCCGCCGCCGAAGCCATAGAGGCAGCCGCTCGCCGCCAGGCTAAGGGCGATCAGGAAGCCAGGTATCGGACGCAAAACGCGCTGCCTTCTGGTTCGAGGTGAAGGTAATGTCGACCCGGGCCGGGCCGCTCGGAACGATGAGGCGGGCCGAGAGCGGCGAGCCGTCCGGCCCGAACAGCGTTTCCACCGTGCCGACGACGCGGCCTGCTTCCCGGACCTCCGCCACGAGCCGCGGTTTCGGGCCCGCGATCCGGACGTAGTCCACGGTATCGGCGCCGGACAGGTACTGCCAGGCGTCGAGGGTGGCGTCCGCGTAGCGGCGCGCGGCGGTGACCGCGGGCGGCACCCGCACCACGCCGAGGAGCGCCCAGAAGAGGGGGTAGTTGGGCACGATCCGGCGGACATCCTCTTCCGGCTCCGCCCATTCGGCGGTGTCGCCGGACACGAAGGCGGCTGCCTTGCACGCGGCGAGGGCACAGGAGATGTCGAGCCGGGCCGAGTCCGGAGCGGCGAGCCGAACGCGCCCGCGGCCGCCGATGGCACCGCGATCGTCGCGGGCCTGGAAGCGGAAGCGGATTTCCCGGGGCTCGACCGGCGTCGTCGCGGCGGCCCAGGCTACCGCACTGTCGACCGTCACCGGGGCGTGCGCCGCGGGGCGCGGGACTGAAATCCCGCCCGCCCCGCCGCACCCCGCGCCGAGGGCACCCAGGCTGACGAGGAGGAGCCGCTTCATGGGTGGATGATAGCGGGACCGCCCGGGTTTGTCATTCGAGCGAAACGCTCAAATGCGGACAGGATCGGGAGATACCGGCAATCGCGAAGCCACCTCCGGGGGCAGGCGGGACCAGCCGAAATCGGCGTCGAGCACCATCATGGACGTTTCCGCCGTAGCCAGGAGACGGCCGGTTTCGGCGTGCTCGACGGCGTATCCGAAGACGATCCGGCGCGAGGCCAGGTCCCTGACCCAGCAGCGGATCCGGACGATGTCGTCGTACCGGGCCGGCTGCCGGTAGCGGACCCGCACCTCGCCGACGGCCAGCCGGAGGCCGCGCGCCTCGAGATCGGCGTAACTCATCCCGGTTCGCCGCAGATGCTCGGTCCGGGCGCGGTCGAGCCAGACCAGGTACTCGGCGTGGTAGACGACGCCCATCTGGTCGGTCTCGCTGTAGTTGACGCGAAGTTCGATGCTGGAAATGTCTCCGGTCGCTTCCATGCCCACCTCGACTCCCGTAGTTTTCGCCGATGCTCGGCACCCGACTCGTGGTGGTGGCTGACGCCCACCTGGGGGCTGGTGCCCCATCCGACGAGGAAGCCTTCCTCGATTTCCTGGCCGCCGTGCCCTCCCTCGGCGACTGCCTCCTGATCAACGGCGACCTGTTCGAATTCTGGTTCGCCTACCGGCGGGTCATTCCCCGCCGCTCGGTCCGCGTGGCCGGCGCCCTGGCGGTGCTGGCGCGCCGGATGCCGGTGGTCATGACCGGCGGCAATCACGACCGCTGGGGCGACTCGTTCTGGGACCGCGACGCCGGGATCACCTTCGCACCGCACGAAGCCCGGTTCTCGATCGAAGGCTGCGAGGTGCTTGCCACCCACGGCGACGGCCTGGTCGAGGAGCACCGGTCCGCCGCGGTCATGCACCGGCTGACCCGCCACCCGTTCACCGCTGCGGCCTTCCGCTTCATCCATCCGGATGCCGGCATCTGGCTGGTGGACCGGATCAGCCGGTACCTCGCGGACTCCACCCGCGATCCCGCCGTCCTCGAGCGCGCCGAGATCCGCCAGCGCGAGTGGGCGCACCGCCGACTCGAAGCGGATCCGGGCCTCGGTCTCGTCGTCATGGCCCACACCCACCGCGCCGTCCTGACCGAACCGGCGCCGGGCCGCCGCTATCTCAACCCGGGCGCCTGGCTCGACGGGTACCGGTACGCGGTGGTCTCCGCCGCGGGGGCGGAGCTGCGCCAGTTCGAGCCCGGCTCACCGGCCGCCTAACGACACCACTTCGGCCGGACCCAGGGGTGTCCCGAGGAACCGGCCGCCCACGGTCCGGAACCGCTCGGGGTCGTCGCTCACCGCAAAGCGGTGGATCACATCCGCGGCGGCCCGGGGCGGCGCCGCCAGGCCGCGGGAGGCCAGGAGCGCCGCGATCGCCGCGGCGGTTTCGTCGGCACTGTCGATCAGCGCCACGCCGGGGCCCGCCAGCGAACCGAGGAGCGGCTTGAGCAGCGGGTAATGGGTGCAGCCGAGCACGAGGCTCGCGATGTTCCGGTCGAACAGCGGTCGGAGGTATTCCTCGGCGACGAGGCGCGTGGCCGGATGGTCGAACCAGCCCTCCTCGACGAACGGGACGAACAGCGGGCACGGCCGCGCCACGACGGTGGTACCCGGCCGCAGCCGGAGCATCGCTCGCTGATAGGCCTGGCTGCCGATCGTTCCCGCCGTCCCGATGACGCCGATCGGCCGGTCCGTGGCCGCCCGTACCGCCGCGCGGGCGCCGGGTTCGATCACCCCGATGACGGGCACCGGCAGTGCCTCGACCAGCGCATCGAGCGCGTGGGCCGTGCTGGTGTTGCAGGCCACCACCACCGCCTTGGCGCCCTGGCGGACCAGCCAGTCGCCGATTTCGAGGCTGTACCGGCGGACGACGGCGGGGGATTTCGGCCCGTAGGGAACCCGGGCGGTGTCGCCGAAGTAGACCGTGGATTCGTGCGGGAGCGCCCGGTAGATCGCCCGGGCGACGGTGAGCCCGCCGAGGCCGGAGTCGAAGACCCCGATCGGCGCGGTGCTCACCGAATCCGGAACGGGATGGACGCCTCGGCGCCGAGGGAGCCGCCCGGCAGCGGGCCGATCCGGAACCGGACGTCCGAGGGGAACTCGTGGAGCTGGCTGGCGACGAACCCCTCGAGCCCGGCGAACAGGTGGTTGAAGCCGAGGAGGATGATCCAGTCCTGGCGCTGGCTCCGCTTGGCCTCGATCCGGGCGCTGTCGGCGCCGACCCGGTCGAGATACTTGAGCTCGCGGATCGTCTTCATCGTCATGCCGACGGAGAGGCCTTCGATGGTGACGAAGATCGCGCCGGTGAGCTTTCGGTCGAGCCGGGCCTGAGCCCACCCGGGGACGGCCAGCGACATGAAGAAAGCCGGGAGCGGCTTGATCGGCCGCGTCAGGTAGGCCACCGAATCGGGTTCGCCGACCGGCGCGGCTGGGGGCGCCTGGGCGGCGAGCGGGCCGGCGAGGGACACCGCCGCGAGCAGCCCGAGGCCGCGGCGGTGGCGGGAGCGTGTGGGAATCGAACCCACCGGAGCGCCCGGAGGGCTCTCCATCGCGGTTTTGAAGACCGGCCGAGCCACCAGGCCCGTTACGTTCCCAACGCTACCGAATAGCCACACACTCGATCTCGACGCGGACGTTGCGGGGCAAACCGGCGGCCGCCACCGTTGAGCGGGCGGGACGGTGGTTGCCGAAGGCCTTGGCGTACACCTCGTTCATGGCCGCAAACTCGGCCATGTCGGCGAGAAACACCGTCGTCTTCACCACCCGGTCGAATCCGGTTCCGGCGGCCTCGAGCACGGCCTTCAGGTTCTTGAAGACCTGCTCGGTCTGCTCCGCGACCCCGCCCGGAACGACTTCCATCGACGCCGGATCGAGGGCGATCTGGCCAGCGGTGAAGACCATGTTTCCCGCGATGGTGGCCTGGGCGTACGGGCCGATCGCCTTCGGCGCCGAGGTGGTGCTGACGATGTCGATTCCTGCCATGCGCTGTCGTCTCCTGTGCGTGAGACCCGCGGTTCAATGATAGTGGACCCGCTGCCGCCTTAGAACAGACCCTCGATCCGGCCGTCCGGGTGGACCCGGATCGCTTCCGCCGCGGGAGTCTTCGACAGGCCGGGCATGGTCATGATGTCGCCGGCCAGCGCCACCACGAAGCCGGCGCCGGCCGACGGGTAGACGTCCCGAACGTTGATCCGGAAGCCCTTCGGCCGTCCGAGCTTGGTCGGATCATCGGAGAACGAGTACTGGGTCTTGGCCATGCACACCGGGGTGTTGCCGAGGCCCATGTCCTCGCACTGACGGATATTCCGCTCCGCGGCCGCCCCGTAGTCGACGCCCTCGGCCCCGTAGATCTCGCGGGCCACGGCCTCGATCTTGGCCTTGATCGGCTGGTTGGTGTCGTAGATCGGCTTGAAGGCCGACTTCCCTTCCGCCAGCACCTCGAGGATCTCCCGCCCGACGGCCTCGCCACCCTCGCCGCCCTTGGCCCACACGTCCGACAGCGCCGCCCGCACGCCCCAACTCCTGGCGGCCTTGAGGACGGTGTCGATTTCCTCGGGGGAGTCGGTGATGAATCGGTTCAGCGCCACGATCACCGGCAGCCCGTACTTCTGCATGTTGCGGGCGTGGCCCTCGAGGTTGACCAGCCCGCGTTCGAGGGCGGCCACATCGGGCGTGCCGAGGGCGTCCTTCTTCACGCCGCCGTGCATCTTGAGCGCGCGAATGGTCGCCACCACGACCGCCGCCTCGGGATTCAGGCCACCCATCCGGCACTTGATGTCGAGGAACTTCTCGGCCCCGAGGTCGGCACCGAATCCGGCTTCGGTCATGACGATGTCGCCGAGCGACAGCCCGAGCTTGGTGGCCACGATCGAATTGCAGCCGTGGGCGATGTTGCCGAACGGGCCGCCGTGCACCAGGGCCGGACCGCCCTCGAGCGTCTGGACCAGGTTCGGCAGGATGGCGTCCTTGAGCAGCAGGGTCATCGCGCCGCTGGCCTTGAGGTCGGCGGCGGTGACGGGCTTCTTGTCGCGGGTCAGGCCGACGATGATCCGGCCGAGGCGTGCTTCGAGGTCCTGGAGGTCGGAGGCCAGACAGAGGATGGCCATCACTTCGCTGCCGGGCACGATGACGAATCGGTCTTCCCGGGTGGGGCCGCCGTTGAGACCGCCCAGGCCCACCACCATCTGGCGGAGGGCGCGGTCGTTCATGTCCATCGTCCGCGGCCAGGTGATTCGGCGGCTGTCGATTCCGAGGGCATTGCCGTGATGGATGTGGTTGTCCAGCATGGCGGACAGCAGGTTGTGCGCGGAGGTGATGGCGTGGAAGTCGCCGGTGAAGTGGAGGTTGATCTCGTCCATCGGCACCACCTGGGCATAGCCGCCGCCCGCCGCCCCGCCTTTCACCCCGAATACCGGGCCTAGGGACGGTTCGCGGATGCAGACCACGACCTTCTGACCGAGGCGCCGGAGCGCCTGGCTCACCCCGACGGTCACGGTGGACTTGCCTTCGCCGGCCGGAGTCGGATTGATCCCGGTAACGAGCACCAGCCGGCCCTTGGGCTGCCGCGCCCGAATCGCTTCCGGCGTGATCTTCGCCTTGAACTTGCCGTAGGGCAGGATCTCGTCGGGGCCAAGCCCGATTTCGGCGGCAACGTCGGCGATCGGGCGGAGCTTCGCCGCCTGGGCAATGGCGATATCGGACGGGACACCGGACACGGAGTGACCTCCCTTTCGGAGCTAGTGGGTCGACAACCGGGCGCCGAAGAGGCGCACGGCGTTGGCCGTGGTGATCTCGGCGATCTGATCGAGCGTGGTGCCGAAGACTGCTGCGAGCCGCCGGGCCGTCTCGCGGACGAACCCGGGTTCGTTGCGCTTGCCACGGTACGGCACCGGGGCCAGATAGGGAGCGTCCGTCTCGACGAGCAGCCGGTCGAGCGGCACCTCCCGAAGGGCGGCATCGAGCCGCCAATTCTTGAACGTGATCATGCCGCTCAGCGAGACATAGTGTCCCAACGCCACCGCTCGCGCGAGGAGGCCCGGGCCGCTCGAGAACGAGTGCATCACGGCCAACGTGGCGGGATGGTTCTCGAGAATGGCGGCCACATCGTCGTCCGCGTCGCGGGCATGAATGACCGCCGGCTTGCCGGCGTCCCGGGCCAGGTCGAGCTGCGCCTCGAACGCCTCGCGCTGCCGATCGCGCGGGGAGTGATCGTAGTGGTAATCGAGCCCCATCTCGCCGGCGGCGACGACCCGGGGATCGGCCAGGACGCCGGCCAGCCAGGCCGCCTGCTCCGCCGACCAGCGCGCGGCTTCATGCGGGTGAAGCCCGGCCGTGGCGGACAGCGCCGGGAACCGATCCGCCAGGTCGAGCGCCCGGGCAGCGGCCTCGGGCGACTCCCCGATCACGACCGCGTGCCCCACGCCGGCCGCCGCCATCCGCGCAACCACCTCGCCGACATCCGCCTGGAACGCGGCATCGGCGAGGTGGCAATGCGTGTCAATCAGGTCCGGCGCCGCCATCCGGCCGGCGCCGGTCAGGCCACCGGCTGCGGCCGCCGGGCTCCGCCGGACCCGGGCCCCGACCGGGCCGCCCGCGCGCTCGCGGTGCCGCTGCCGAGTTTCGGAGGCCACTTCTGTTCGATCCAGAGCAGCACCGGGGCCGCGATGAAGATCGACGAGAAGGTTCCGGTGAAGACGCCGAAGAACATGACCAGCGAGAACGGCCGGATCACCTCGCCGCCGAAGATCGCCAGCGCGGTCAGGGTGGCGAGCGTCGTCCCGTGTGTCAGGATGCTCCGGGGCAGCGTCTCGTTGATCGACCGGTTGAGGATCGTGGCGAAATCATCCCGCCGGTGCTTGTGGAGGTTCTCGCGGACCCGGTCGAAGATGATGATCGTGTCGTTGAGCGAGTAGCCGACCATGGTCAGGAACGCGGCCACGACCACGAGGCTCACTTCGAGCTTGGTCGCGGCGACGAACGCGATCGTCATCAGGACGTCGTGGGCCGTGGCCACCACCGCCGCGAGGCCGAACCGCCACTCGAACCGGTACGCCAGATAGGCGAGCACCGCGAAGAACGAGAGGAAGATCGCGAGGAACGCCTGGCTCCGGAGTTCCCCGCCGACCTTGGGACCGACCGCCTCCGTCCGAATCACCTGATACTGGCCCGATCCGACCACCTGGTCGAGCGCCCGGCTCACGATCTGGCTGGCCCGCTGGGTGTTGTCCGCGTCGGCGTCGGCCTCGGTGAGCCGGGCCCGGACGACGAACTCGCCGGGTCCGCCGAAACTCTGGATCTCCGCCCCGCGGAGGCCCTGGCTCTCGAGGCCGGACCGCAGCTGCTCCGAGGTGACCGTTTCCGAGGTCTTGATCTGGAGCAGGGTGCCGCCGGTGAACTCGACCGAGTAGGTCACCCCACGGACCAGCAGGAACACGACACCCAGCGCCAGGATCGCACCGGTGACGCTATAGGCGTAGCGGCGGATCCCGATGAAGTCGTAGTTGGCGTCCTTGAAGAGCCGGACGGTACCGACCGACACCGTCTCGGCATCCGGATTCCGGCGGACCCACCAGAGGAAGAAGGTCCGGGTCACGAAGATCGCGGTGATCAGCGAGCAGAAGATGCCGACGATCAGGGTGACGGCGAAACCCTTCACCGGCCCGGTGCCGAACTGGAAGAGGAAGAGTGCCGTGAGGACGGTGCTCAAGCTCGAGTCGATGATCGCCGGCATCGCGTGCCGGAAGCCCTCGTCGATCGCCAGCCGGACGGTCTTGCCGTGGCCGATTTCCTCGCGGATGCGCTCGAAGATCAGCACGTTGGCGTCCACCGCGATGCCGATCGAGAGGATGAAGCCGGCGAGGCCGGGGAGCGTGAGCGTGGCCTCGAACAGCGAGAGGGTGCCGAAGGTGAAGAGCGAGTAGAGCGTCAGCGCCACCACCGCGAGCACGCCGCTGAAGGCGTAATAGCCAAGGAGGATCAGCACCACGAGCGCGGTCCCGACCGCGCCGGCGACGATGCCGCCCCGGATCGAATCCTGGCCGAGACTCGGCCCGACCTGGCGCTCCTCGACGATCTTGAGCGGGGTCGGCAGGGCACCGGCGCGGAGCGTCAGCGCCAGGTCCTGGGCCTCCTGCAGTGAGCGTCCGCCCAGCTGGATCCGGCCCTGGCGGTCGATCCGGCTCTGGATGACCGGCGGCCGGCCCTGGACCTCGTTATCGAGGATGATGGCCATGTAGTCGCCCACGTGACGGGCGGTTTCCTGGCCGAACTTCCGACCGCCCTGGCGGTCGAGTTCGAAGTTCACCTCGGAGCCGTTGGTGAGCGGATCCACCTGCGCGGTGGCGTTGACGAGACTCGAGCCGGTGACGATCGGCTTGTCCTCGAGGGCGTAGAGGAGCCGATACTGCTCCACCCCGACCGCGATGGCGCTTTCCGCCCATTTGAAGTCGAGGCCGCGGGGCCAGAGACGGCGCACCTCGGGCAACCGGAGCAGGCTGTCCACCCGCTGCCAGGCGCCCTCCTTGACCGCGTACTCGCCGGGCATCGGCTGGACCCCGGCCACGCCGGCCGGCTCGATCAGCGAGGCGAAGATGCCGTTGGTGATCGTGGTGGTATCGGTCTCCGCCTTGGCCGCCGAGTCGCCGGCGAGGAGCTGCTGCACGGCATTGGCGCGGTTGCCCTGGCCCGCGATGGTTGCCGTGACGCCGAGATCCCGAAGGGCCCGGTCCATCGAGGGGATCGCCCGCTCGAGGGCCTGGGTCTTGTCGGTGATGCGGAACTCGAGGAATGCGCTCCGCTCGACGACGGCCTTGGCCCGCTCGGGATCCTTGAGGCCCGGGAGTTCGACGACGATGCGGTCATCGCCGACCTTCTGGATCAGCGGCTCGAGCACGCCGAACTCGTCGACCCGCTTCCGGAGGACGGTCAGGGCGAGGTCGATGTCATTGGCCGGATCCGCGGACACCCGCTGCGACTGATCGAGCTCGAGACCCAGGTGCATGCCGCCCTGAAGGTCGAGTCCGAGGTTCACAAAGGAGCCCGGCTGGTCCGGCTGGGTGGTCTTCCGCTTGTTGTTCCAGAGGAAGAACCCCGATCCGATGATCAGGATCGCGATGACGAAAAAGCGGTTGCGCAAGTTGGTGAACATCGTTCCCGCACCGTGTGCCGAACCGACCGGCACTCTGTTAAAGGTTTCCTGCCTGCTCGAGCGCCCGCCGGGCGTCGGCCCGATCGCGCTCCAGCTGCGCCTGCAACGCCTCGAGCGAAGGGAACCGCCGAGTGGCCCGGATCGGTGCCACCCATTCCAGCCGGATCTCCCGCCCGTAGAGGTCGCCCTCGAAGTCGAAGAGGTGCGCCTCGAGCCAGCGGCGACCATCCCCTACGGTCGGGCGCCCGCCCTGGTTCATCATGCCGCCCACCGTGCCCCCGCCCCACTCCACCCGCACCGCGTACACGCCGTCGGGGGGAAGCAACTTACCCGCGGGCGGAGCCAGATTCACGGTCGGAATCCCGATCGTGCGGCCGCGCCCGGCGCCCCGTTCCACCGGACCCGAGACCCGGTACGGCCTCCCGAGCAGGGCCCGCGCCGTCCGAAAATCGGACGCGGCGAGCGCCTTCCGGATCGCCGTGCTCGAGACCACGCCGCCGCCCGGACCGGCCACCGGCTCCACCACCGACACGTCAAAGCCCCGGGCGCTGCCAAGGGCCTTCACCACGTCGGCATCGCCCGCCCGCCCCCGGCCGAAGCCGTGATCGTGACCGATCACGAGGTCGGCCATCTGGAACCGGCCGATCAGCGTCTCGGTCACGAACTGTTCCGGCGCCTGCGCCGCCAACGCGGCATCGAACCGACGCACGGCCAGGTAGTCCAGTTCGGTCTCGGCCAGCGCCGCCAGCCGTTCGGTCGGAGTGGACAGGCGCTCCGGCACCTCGTTCGGCCGCAGCACCGCGAGCGGGTGCGGCTCGAACGTGACCAGCACACTGGGTCGGCCCGCTTCCCGGGCCCGTTCCACCAGCCGGGCAATCACCGCCCGGTGGCCAAGGTGGATGCCGTCGAACATCCCCACGGTCACGGCGGCGCCTCGCGGGAACGGCGGCAGCGGACGGTCGGTCATGGGTTCAGTACCACCACCGGCTGCCATTGCCCCTCTCGCGGCTCCGCCACCGCCACCAGTGCACCGCCCCGGACGATCGCGGCCAGACCGCCGCCCACGGCGGTTCCGATCCGGCGGCCATGGCGGAGCGCCTCGGCATCCGCCTCCGTCGCCTCGACCTGATCGAGGCCGGCGACGAGTTCCGCCGGAGGCACCAGCGGTTCCGCTCCGGTCAGGTCGGCCACCGGCGTGGCGTTCGCCACTTCGAACCGGCCGACCCGCTCCCGGCGAAGCGCCGTGAGATGTGCCCCGGTGCCAAGCCGGGCGCCGACGTCCCGAGCCATGGCCCGGAGATAGGTCCCAGGCCCCACCACCGCCCGGAATTCGAACTCGGGTGGGTCGTAGCGGACCAGGTCCGCCTCGTCGACCGTCACCTCGCTCGGCGCCAGGGCGAGCGTCTCACCCTTGCGTGCCGCGGCGTAGCTCCGGGTTCCGCCGACCTTCTTCGCCGAGAACCGGGGCGGCTGCTGCAACCGCCGCCCGACCTCGGCCCCAAGCGCGCGCCCCAACTCGTCCCGCACCGGCCAGGTACCGCTCCACTCCGGTCCCTCGGGATCGCCGGTGCCATCGTCGGTGGTAGTGCTCCAGCCGAGCCGGGCCACCGCCCGATATCCCTTCCGCTCCCCTTCGACGAACCGGGCCAGCCGGGTGGCCTGCCCCAGCACCAAGACCAGCAGCCCGGTGGCGAAGGGATCGAGCGTCCCGGTATGGCCGACCGCCCGGGTGCCGAACAGGCGGCGCACTCGCGCCACCACGTCGTGCGAGGTCATCCCGGCCGGTTTGTCCACCAGGAGACCGCCGGCAACCGTCAGGGCACCTCCTCGCCCCGCCGGATCGCGCCGAGGAGCTCGTCAATCCGGGCCGCGTGCTCGACGCCGCGATCGATCTCGAACGCGAGTTCCGGGGTGATCCGGGTGGCCAGGGTTCGGGCCACCCGGGTCCGGAGGAAACCGGCCGCGCTGGTCAGACCGGCGAGGGCGTCTTCCCGCGCTGCCTCGCCATGGACCGCAACATAGACCCGGGCATGGGAGAGGTCCGGCGTGACCTGGACCCGGGTCACGGTGGCCAACTGGACCCGGGGATCCCGGACCTCGTGCAGCAAGGCCTCCGCAATGACCTGCCGGATCGCTTCCCCGACCTGGTCAGGCCGCCGTTTCGAACCTGCCACCGCCGTCTCCCGTCTAGCTCGCCGACGCCGACGCCGGCAGGGTCCGCTTGACCTCTTCGATCCGGAAGGCCTCGATCCGGTCGCCCACCTTGAGGTCGTTGAAGTTCTCGATGCCGATACCGCACTCGAGTCCTTCCTTGACTTCCTTCACGTCGTCCTTGAACCGCTTGAGGCTCGAGATGTTGCCGGTGTACACCGACGAACCGTCCCGGACCACCCGGGCCCGCGCGGTCCGGAGGATCGTGCCGCTCCGGACCGTGCAGCCGGCGATGGTGCCGATCTTCGAGACCTTGAACGTCTCGAGGACCTCCGCCTCACCGAGGATGATCTCCTTCTCTTCCGGCTTGAGGAGGCCTTCGAGCGCCTTGCGGACGTCCTCGACCGCCTCGTAGATGACCCGGTAGGTCCGGATGTCGACGTGCTCCCGCTCGGCCATGGCCCGGGCATTCGCGTCCGGCCGGACGTGGAACCCGAGGATGATGGCGCCACCGGTCGTGGCGAGCAGCACGTCGCTCTCGGTGATCGCGCCGACGCCGCGGTGAATGACGTCCACGCGGACCTCGCTCGTGGAGAGCTGAGCGAGGGCGTCCGCGAGGGCTTCCGCCGGACCGCCCTGGTCGGCCTTGATGATGATCTTGAGCTGCGAGACCTGGCCTTCCTTGAGCTGGCGGCTGATGTCCTCGAGCGAGGTGCCGCGCATGCTCCGCCGGTTCTGCGCCTCGCGGTCGAGCCGCTGGCGCTTCTGGGCGATGTCGCGGGCCTCGACCGCATCCGCCACCGCGACGAACGTGTCGCCCGCGGCCGGGACGCCCTCGAAGCCGAGAATCCGGACCGGAATCGACGGGCCGGCGGACTTCACGGCCTTGCCTCGCTCGTCGGTCATGGCGCGGACGCGACCGGAGAACTTGCCGCAGATGAAGTTGTCGCCCACCCGAAGGGTGCCGCGCTGGACCAGGACCGTGGCCAGCGGGCCCTTGCCCGGGTCGAGCGTGGCCTCGATGACCGTGCCGCTCGCTTCCGCCTCCGGATTGGCCTTGAGATCGAGGATCTCCGCCTGGAGAAGAATCTGTTCGAGCAACTGGTCGATCCCGGTGCCTTTCTTGGCAGAGATTGCGGCGTGGAGCACGTTGCCGCCGAATTCCTCGAGCACGACCTGGTGCTGGAGGAGATCCTGCTTGACCTTGGCCACGTTGGCGGCCGGCAGATCGATCTTGTTGATGGCCACGATGATCGGGACGCCGGCGTTCCGGGCGTGGCTGATCGCCTCGATCGTCTGCGGCATGACCTGGTCGTCGGCGGCGATGACCAGCACCACGATATCCGCCGCCTGACCGCCGCGGGCGCGCATCGCCGTGAACGCCTCGTGGCCAGGCGTGTCGAGGAAGGTGATGAGCTTCCCGCCCGGCAACTGCACGTGGTAGGCGCCGATATGCTGAGTAATACCGCCGGCTTCGCCGGCGACCACGTTGGCCTTGCGGAGGTAGTCGAGCAGCGACGTCTTGCCGTGGTCGACGTGACCCATGATGGTGACCACCGGGGGCCGCGGAACCAGCGTTTCCTCGGCATCCTCGACGGTGGCCGTCGAGCCCATCTCCGCCGCGTACTCCTCTTCCCGGACCGCCTGGAACCCGAACTCCGACGCGATCAGTTCGATCTGATCGAAGTCGAGGCGCTGGTTCACGGTGACCATCATGCCCATTTCCTTGAACGCGAACTGGACGATCTGGGTCGCGGGAATCTTCATCGCGTCGGCCAGCTCGGAGACCGAGATGAACTCGTTCACGCGGATCCGGGTCTTTTCCCGTTCCCGCTCCTCCGCCGTCTTGCTGGCCAGGAGATCCCGGTAACTCGGCTCGTCGGACCGACGCTTCCTCGGCCCGCCCTTCATGCCGGCCAGGGTCTTGAGGATGTTCGCCTGCACGGCATCCTGATCGACGTAGTTCTTCTTGCTCTTCTTGCCTTTCTTCCGTCCGGCCGCTCCGCGCGCGGGGGCGTCAGGGCCGAAGCTGCGGGCCGGCCCGCCCGCAGGCGCCGGTCGACCCGGGCCGCCGGGACGGAACCCGCCGCCTGGGCGTCCGGGACCACCGGGACCACCGGGACGACCGGGGCCGCCCGGGCGGAACCCGGGACGATCGCCGGCGGGCCGGCCGCCGCCGGTGCTGCTGAAGACCGGCCGCGGGCCGGTCGGCGGACGCTGAACCCGGGGCGGAACGAACGGCCGCCGCGGTGCGCCCTTGTCGCCTTCGAGGGTGGGACGCGGGAGCCGGGGCGGAATCGGCGGCAGGGCCGGCGGCGGGGGCGGCTCGGGCTTCGCCGCGGCGGGCGCTTCCGGTTCCTCCTCCACCGGGGCGGGCGCGGCCTCCGACGGGGGCACGTCCTTGAACAGCGCCTTGGCCCGTTCCTGGATCGACTGCATCGGCCCGGTGGGCGCCGCGGGTTCGGACCGATCGAACAGCGGCTTCTGCTCGCGGGACTCCGTCTCCAGCGCCGCCTTCTCGGCTTCCGCCTGGGCTGCTTCGGTCTCGGCGACCTCGGCCGCCGTCCGTCGGCGCTTGGCCGGACGCGACGGTTCGTCGGCCGCCGGTTCGGCGGTGTCGGCCGCCTTGGCCTTGCGGGTCCGGGTGGTCTTCTTGGGCGCTTCCGGCGGGGCTTCTTCCGTCTTCTTCGCCTTGGCCGGGGCTTTGCGCCGCGTCTTCTTGCCGTCCTCCGGGGCCGCCGACACCTTCCGCTTTTCCCGCTCCCAGCGGAGGCGAATGGCCGCTACCTGCGCGTCATCGAGGGGCTGCAGCGGCCCCCGGGCGACGACGTGCATTTCCTTGAGCAGCCCCATAAGCTGCTCGGTCGGAACTCCGAATTCGGACGCCAAGTCCTGAACTTTGGTCTTGACCACTCAAACCTCCATCGAACCCTGCTCACCCGCGAGCCGAATCAGCCCATTGGCCAATTCCGAATCGCGAACGCCTACCACCATGATCGGGGGCTTGCCGAGCCGGGCCCCCATTTCCTGCGCCGTGGGGCCCGCCAACTGCGGAATCCCCTTGGCCGTGGCCAGCCGGGCCACTTTTTCGAGCGCCCGCTGGCTCGCATCGGACGCCACCACCACGCAACGGCATTCCGCCGCCTGGAGGGCCCGCCGGACTGCTTCGACGCCGACCAGCACGTTCCCGGCCCGCAGGCCGAGGCCCAGCAGCCCGATGATGCCGCCGCTCATTCCGACTTTGTCTCGTCTCCGCCTTCGGTGGCGGCGTCGGACTCGCCGCCGCCCGCCTCGTCGTCGCCGGCCTCGTCCGCCGTCAGGTCGGCAAGGAACGCCATCAGTTCCTGGGCCGCTTCGGGCGTCATCCCCTCGACCTTGGCGACATCCTCGGCTTCGAAGTCGAGGATGTCGTTGAGCGTCCGGTAGCCGGCCTTGTCGAGGGCCGCCAGCACCTCGGGCGAGAGGCCCTTGAGTTCGGCGAGCTGGATCTGGCTGACGACTTCGTCGCCCAGAGGCGCCGGCGCGAACAACGGCCCTTCACCGCCCCGCTCGAGCCATTCGCGGCTCGAGTAGAGATCGATCTTCCACCCCGTCAGTTCCGAAGCGAGGCGAACGTTCTGCCCGTTCCGGCCGATCGCGAGCGACAACTGGTCTTCGTCGACCACGGCCTGGATCGTCTTCGAATCCGGGTCCGAGAACACTTTGGCGACCCGGGCCGGCGCCAGCGCGAGGCGGGCGAAGCGCTCCGGATCGGGCGACCACGGCACGATGTCGATCCGCTCACCCGAGAGTTCGTTCACGACGGCCTGGACCCGCGAGCCCTTGAGGCCCACGCAGGCGCCGACCGGATCGATGGCATCGTCCTTCGAGATGACCGCGACCTTGGTGCGGCTGCCCACCTCGCGGGCGATGGCCCGGATCTCCACGATGCCCTGGGCGATTTCCGGAACCTCGAGTCGGAAAAGGGCCGCCACGAACATCGGATCCGCGCGGGAGAGCACCAGCCGGGGGCCCTTGGGCGTCTCCTCGAGCCGCTTGAGCACGGCGCGCATGGTGTCGCCCTGATGGAAGTGCTCCCGGTGATTCTGCTCCCGGTACGGGACGATCGCCTCGGCCTCTTTGAACTTGGCCAGCATCAGCACGATCTTGCCGCGTTCCACCTGCTGGACCTCGCCGCTCAGCAGTTCGCCGACCTTGTCGCCGAACGCTTCCCGGATCTTGAGCCGCTCGCCTTCGCGAACCCGCTGGATGATCCGCTGCTTCGCCGCCTGGACCGCGAGGCGCCCGAAGTCGGCAAACGGGACGTCTTCTTCGAGCACGTCGCCGGGTTCGAAATCGGGATCCTCGTACTGCGCCTCCTCGAGGGAGATCTGGGCGCTGGGATCCTCCACGGCATCGACCACCGTGCGAAGCCGCACCACCCGGATCATGCCCTGCAACTCGTCCACCGACATCTCGAATTTCACGTTCGGCCCGTACTTCCGGACCAGCGCCGCGTGGATGCCGTCGCGGAGCAGATCGAGCAGATCGGACCGATCGAGCTGCTTCGCATTGGTCAACTCGCGGAACGCCGCGAGCATTTCGGTTGAACCTGCCATTGACTCCACCCCCTACCTAGGGGCTCAAGGTTGAGCGCGGGCCACCCAATTCGGCTCGCGAAGATTCGTCGAGGGGTGCGTGACGATTAACCGCCAGGAGGATGATCCGAAACACGAGTCCCCCCGAAGCGCCTGGGGAACCCGCACCGCCGGCTCCGAAAACAAAAATGTGGGGGAGCACCCCACATCACCCGAGCCTACCCCAACTTCCCCAACCCGCTCCAAGCCAAGAATTTACCCTCGACTCGAAGCGGCGTCAACGAGGCCGGAAGCCGTTACTGCCTTGCGTTGTCAACCGTTACGCTGATCGAGGCGAATCCTACGTTCCCGGCGTTGTCGGTGGCCTGGACCCGGAGGGCGTGGGCCCCATCGCCGACCGACCGGGTGTTCCAGAGGGTCGAGTACGGGGAGGTGATGTCCTCGCCGACCGTTTCGCCGTCCACGATGAACTCTACCTTTGCAACTCCAAATCCATCAAAGACTTGCGCCGAGAACGAGACGGTGCCGGCCACGGTGGAGTCGGCCAGCGGCGAGGTGATGCCCACGATCGGGGCATCGGTGTCGGACTGTTGCCCAAGATCCCCGCAGGCGAGCCCGAGTGCGGCGGCGAGGGCGGTTCCGACGACGGCAGTGGTGCGCTTCATGGCAATCGACCTGACCGGTTCAGATGAGAATTATGGCACCGGGAACCCGAGCAACGCCACCATCCGCCCGTCCGCGCCGGCCGAGCCGCGGTGGCTCATGAACCGGTCCCGCTGGTGGGCGGAGCAGCAGTCCGACACTGTGATCTCCGGGATGCCGGCCGCCTCAGCCTGACCTCGAATGACCGCCCGGAGATCGAGCTGGGTCTGGTCGCCGGCGGCCGGGGCGCCGCACGCGGAGGCCACGTCGCGGCCAACCTGATAACACGCGCCGCAGATACCGACCCCGATATGGGCCGACACGTCACCCGGCCGGGTGCCGAAGCCGGCGAGGGCCTCGACGCCGGCCGCGAGGATATTCGCTGCGGTGCCCCGCCAGCCTGAGTGGAGCAAGGCCACCGCCCGGTGGACCGGGTCCATGAGGTAGATCGGGATGCAGTCAGCGAGGGACACGGCCAGCAGGAGGCCGTTCGCCGCCGTGGCGTGGCCGTCGGCGCCCTCGTGGATCGTGAATCCGGCGCCGGCGGGGTGGCTGAGCACGGTGGTGCCGTGCACCTGGCGGGCGATGACGAGTCCGGAAAACCCGGGAAACGCGGCCCGGACCCGACGCCAGCGGTCGAGCACCACGCCGACCGGGTCGCCGCCCGCGAGGCCCAGATCGAACGGCGGGTCGTCGCCCCGGCCGGTGACCCCGGCCACGACGCCGAAACGGTCCTTCCAGCCGGGCACCTCGAACCACGGAATCGGGAAGCCCCGGACCGCCAGTTCGGTGACCGCCTCACCCATCGACGCGCTCGATCCGGGCGCCGAGCGCCCGGAGCCGGTCGTCGATCGCTTCGTAGCCCCGTTCGATCTGACCCACGTTGTGAATGGTGCTTTCGCCTTCGGCGGCGAGGGCGGCGAGCAGCATCGCCATCCCGGCCCGGATGTCCGGCGACTCGACGACCCCGCCGCGCAGGGGTGACGGGCCCGAAATGACGGCGCGGTGCGGGTCGCACAGGACGATCCGGGCGCCCATGCCGATCAACTTGTCGACGAAGTAGAGCCGGGACTCGAACATCTTCTCGAAGATGAGCACCATGCCGGTGCACTGCGTCGCCGTGACGACCGCGATCGACATCGTGTCCGCCGGAAACGCGGGCCACGGCCCGTCCTCGAGCTTCGGCACGTGGCCCCCGACGTCGGACCGGATCCGCCGCTCCTGGTCGCGGTCCACCGTGAGGCGGGTGCCTTCGAGACGGGGGCGGATGCCGAGCCGCTCGAAGCCGATCAGGGTGGCCCGGAGGTCGTCCCCCCGGACGCCCTCGATCGTCAGCTGGCCGTTGGTGACGGCCGCGAGGCCGATGAAGCTGCCGATCTCGATGTGGTCCGGCCCGATTTCGAACCGGGCGCCCTTGAGCGGCCGACCGCCCTCGACGGTGTACGTGTTGCTGCCGATCCCACTCACGTCCGCCCCCATTGCCACGAGGAAGCGGGCCAGGTCCTGGACGTGCGGTTCCGCGGCGGCGTTCCGGAGCGTCGTGGTGCCCTGCGCCTTTACCGCCGCCATCAGGGCGTTCTCGGTGCCGGTGACGCTCGGTTCGTCGAGGAAGAGGTCGGCCCCGGTGAGTTTCCGGCCCTCGATTTCGTAGCGGTCGCCGACGAGGATGCTGGCGCCCAGGCCTTCGAGGGCGAGAAAGTGGGTATCGACCCGCCGGCGGCCGATCACGTCGCCGCCCGGCGGCGGCAGCACGACCTGGCCGAAGCGGGCCAGAAGCGGGGCAGCCAGCAGGATCGAGGCGCGGATCCGCGCGCAGAGTTCCGGGTCGAGCGGTTTCGAGACGGCCCCGGCCGGATCGACCCGTACCTCGTTCGGGCCGGTCCACTCGACTCGGGCGCCGAGGTGCTCCAGGAGGGCGATCATCATCTCGACGTCCCGGATCCTGGGGACGTTGAGGAGGTCCGACGGCGAGTCGCCGAGGAGCGTGGCGGCGAGAATCGGGAGGGCGGCGTTCTTGTTGCCGGCGGGGCGGACCGTTCCGGAGAGCGGTCGGCCACCGGTGACGACGAAGCGGGGCGGCATGGGGGCAAACCTCACCAGCGGCCCGGCGGCGCGTCAAGGCGGCCCCCGGGAGTTATTTTGTTGGCATGGCAAGTGTTCCGGCATGGGTTGGGCCGACGATCGCCCTTGCGCTCGCGGTCATCGCCGTCGGGTTCCTCGGGATCCTCATCGTGGGATTCGTGGCCCTCCGGCGGGCCGCGTCCGAGGCGCAGGCGCTGTCCCGCGAGATCGCGGAACTCCGGCGGGAACTCAGCCCGACGATTCAGGCGATGAACCGGCTGGCGGGCTCCGGCGCGGAACTCGGCGACCGCCTCAAGGGCGAGGTCGAGGGATTCCTGTCGATCAGCCGGCGGCTTCGGCGGGGATTGGTCCGGGGGAGCCGCCGGGTGGAACGCCGCCTGGCCGATCTCGATGCGCTCTACGAGGTCGTCTCGACGGAGGTCGAGGACACCGCCCTCGACGTCGCGGCGAAGCTCCGCGGGTTCCGGACCGGCACCAGTGCGCTCCGCCGGATCAAGCGGCTGCTGATCCGGGGCCGGCGATGACCTGGATGCGGGTCCTGATGCTCGGCGGTCTGCTCGCGGTGGCCGGCTTGGTGCTGCTGCCGGCCGATTTGCACGCCTGGACCCACGGGACCCACATCTTCCTGAGCGAGACGATCCTCGCCAACCTGCGGCTCCTCCCGGCCAACGTGGCCGATCTGATCGGCTCGTTCCCCTACGACTTCCTCTACGGCTCGATCGCGCCGGACACCTCGATCGCGAAGAAGTACGTGCCCGCCGGGCGTCACTCGCACTTCTGGCACGTCGGCCAGGAGACCATCGACTTCGCCGGCTCGGATCCGCTGCGGGCCTTCGGCCTCGGGTACCTGACCCATCTGGCCGCGGACACGGTCGCGCACAACTTCTTCGTGCCCCGCCAGCTGCTGCTGAGTTCGAGCAGCCAGACGATGGGGCATCAGTACTGGGAGCTGCGGGTCGAGACCCACCTCACCGACCGATTCGCCCGCCGGGCCCGGGAATTGATCCGGCTCGACCACGGCGCCGCGGATACCCATCTCGAGCGGATCATCTCGCCCACCCTCTTCAGTGTGAAGACCAACCGGCGCATCTTCCGGAGCATCGTCCATCTCTCGGACACGAAGAGCTGGCAGCGGGCGATGCAGGCCGCGCGGGAGCGGAGCCGGGTGCTGCTCACCGACGCGGACGTCGAGCGGCACCTCGCGCTCTCGTACGATTTCGTCATGGAGACGCTGGCGGAGGTCGGGCGGCGAGCCGGCGCGGCCCGGCAATTCGATCCGTCGGGCGAGGCCCAGTTGCGGCGGGCCAAACGATGGCGGCGGGACGCGTTGTGGCGGGGCGGCCTCTGGCTGCCCGAACGAATGGTGGAGGCGGCCGAGGAACGGTTCGGCCTCCCCATGATCGATCTCGGGTTCTGGAAGAGCTCGGTGGTCGAGCGGCCGTGGGAGTTGCTCACGGCCGGCACGGAACCGCAGGACATCGCGAAGTCAACCGAACCAACGACACAAGGAGCTGGCAGTCATGGGCAAGGGTGATCGGCGCAGCAAGAAGGGCAAGATCTTCCGGGGAACCTCAGGGAAGCGGCGCCCGAAGGGCAAGAAGACGGCGAAGAAGTCGAACTGAGCCGGAGCACGCGATCGAACGAAACGGGGTGAGCCGGTGGCTCACCCCGTTCGCTTTGATTCCGGCCTCAGCCGACGCGCGCCGCTACCGGGCGAGGGCGGCCACGCCTTCGAGCAGCCGCTCCACATCCGACCGATCGGTGTAGCAGGCGGCTCCGGCGCGGACGAGACCCTCCGGTCCGAGGCGGAGGCGTTCGATGACGGTCGCGGCGTAGAAGTCGCCGTGACTGACGAAGACCCCCCGCTCGGCGAGGCGTCGGGCCACCTCAGAAGACGCCACCCCCGCCAGGGTGAATCCCGCGGTCGGGGTGCGGGGCCGTTCCGGAGCCACGCCGAATCGGGTCACGCCCGGAATCGCACCGAGTCCGTCCCACAGGACCCCGAAGAGTTCGTGCGCCCGCCGGTGCAACTCGGCGTAGCTCGCGAGGAGCGCGGTGCGGCGGTCGGGGCCGCCGACGATGCCGGCCAGATAGTCGACGGCGGCGTGGACCCCCGCGATGGCTTCGTGGCTCAGCGTACCGGTTTCGAGGCGTTCGGGCGCCTCGGTCGGCGCGGGCGCCAGCTTCGGGATCGGCACCGAGTTCAACAGCTCGCGCCGGCCATAGAGCACCCCGGCATGCGGGCCGTAGAACTTGTACGGGGAGCACGCCAGATAGTCGCAATCGAGCGCCGCCACGTCGGGCAGGAGATGCGGCGCCGAGTGGACGGCATCGACGAACGCGAGGACGCCGCGCCGGCGGGCGGCGGCGCAGATCGGGGCCACGTCCGTGATCGTGCCGAGGGCGTTCGATGCCCAGCCGACGGCCACGAGGCGGGTGCGGGGACCGATCGCGTCGATGACGGCTGCCGGATCGAGCGTCCCGTCCGCGAGGTTGAACGGAACCCGCCGGAGGACGACGCCGCGGTCGACGGCGAGCGCCTCCCAGGGCCCGACATTGCCGTGATGGTCGAGTTCGGTGACCACGATCTCGTCGCCGGCCGCGAAGCCGCGGCCGAGGCCGCGGGCAAGGTGGTAGGTGAGCGTGGTCATGTTGGCGCCGAAGACCACCTCGGCCGCCGTGCAGTTGAGGAAGTCCGCCATGGCCTGCCGGGCCGCCGCGATGATGGCGTCGGTCTCGTGGCTGGTGGGGTACTCCCAGTGGGTGTTGGCGTTGTGGAAGCGGAGGTAGTCGGCCATCGCGTCGATCACGACCGCCGGGACCTGGGTACCGCCCGGTCCGTCGAAGAAGGCGATCGGGCGGCCGGCCTGCTGCCGGCTCAACGCGGGAAAGTCGCTCCGAATGGCGGCGGTGCGCCGGCCGGCTTCGGTTCCGGTCATCGTCATGCGAGGCTCCTCGCGAGCAGTTCGTTCACGGCCTTCGGATCCGCCTTGCCCCGGCTGCGTTTCATCACCTGGCCGACCAGGAAACCGAGCAGCCTGGTCTCGCCCGCGCGGTAGCGGGCCACTTCATCGGGATGGGCCGCAACGACCTCCGCCACCCAGCCCTGCAGCGCGGTGGTGTCACGAACCTGCACCAGGCCGAGCCGGAGGGCGAGGGTGCGCGGCGGTTCGGTTGCCGACGGCAATTCGGCAAAGAGCCGGCGTGCGGCCTGCAGGCTGACGGTGCCGTCCGCCACCAGTTCGATGAGTTCGGCCAAGCGGTCCGCCGCCACGTCGAACCGCCCGCTCTCATTGAACGCCGCCAGCACGTCACCCATCACCCAGTTGGCGGCGGGCTTGGGTTCGGCGCCCGCCGCCACGACGGTCTCGAAGTAGTCCGCGATTTCCGGTTCGGCCGTGAGGACGCCCGCGTCGTAGGCCGGGAGTCCCAGCGCCGTCTCGAACCGGGCGCGCCGCTCCGGCGGCATCTCCGGCAGCGCGGCGCGGATCCCGTCGAGCCATTCGGCCGCAAGCCCGAGGGGCGGCAGGTCGGGGTCGGGGAAATAACGGTAGTCGTGGCTCTCCTCCTTCGACCGCATCGGGCGGACCTGGCCGGTGGCC
Source organism: Gemmatimonadales bacterium (assembly GCA_050183815.1). Classification (GTDB taxonomy): domain Bacteria; phylum Gemmatimonadota; class Gemmatimonadetes; order Gemmatimonadales; family GWC2-71-9; genus SHZU01. The sequence goes on from JBFXAY010000010.1 coordinate 59,358, forward strand.
GCATCGAACAGGAGGGTCACCTGCTCCACCGCGGCGCCCGCGTCCAGCAGGGCGGCCTGGCGGGCGGCCTCGGCTTCGATGGCCCGCTCGACGTTGGCGAAGCTGTTCATGTTCTTCACCTCCGTCTTGCGGCCCAGCGCGGTGGTCCCGGGGCGGCGGAGCGAGATGTTGGCGTCCACCCGGAGGCTGCCCTTCTCCATGCTGCAGTCACTGACCCCGGCATACCGAAGCCGTTGACGGAGGTCGGTCAGGAACGCCCGCGCCTCAGGCCCGCTCCGGACGTCCGGCTCCGTCACGATCTCCGCGAGCGGCACGCCGGCGCGGTTGAGGTCCACGGCGGTGGCGCCGGCGATCCGGTCGTGGAGCGATTTGCCGGCGTCCTCCTCGAGGTGGAGCCGGGTGATGCCGACCCGGACCCGGCCGCGCTCGGGCGACTCGAACTCGACCGCCCCGCCCACGGCGAGCGGCTGGTCGAACTGGGAGATCTGATAGCCCTTCGGCAGATCGGGGTAGAAGTAGTTCTTCCGGGCGAAGACGCTGCGGCTCCGCACCTCGCAACCGAGGGCCAGGGCGGCGCGGGCCCCGAGCCGAACGGCACCCTCGTTGGGCACCGGCAAGGCCCCCGGCAGGCCGAGGCACACGGGACACACATTGGTGTTCGGTGTGGACCCGAACGCGGTCGAACAGCCACAGAACAGCTTCGACCGGGTGCCCAGCTGCACATGAATCTCGAGCCCGACGACGATCTCCCAGATCATCGGACCTCCGCGACCGGATCGAGGATCCGCTCGAGCGCACGGGCGGCGGTCAGCATCCGGCCCTCGGCGAACCGGGGGGCCATGAGCTGGACGCCGATCGGCAGCCCGTCCGAGCGGCCCGCCGGAAGACTCATGGCGGGGATGCCGGCCAGGCTCGCCGCGCACACGAAGACGTCGGCCCGATACATCGCCAGCGGGTCGCCGGCTTTTTCCCCGCTCCGGAAGGCCGGCGTGGGCGTCGTCGGGGTGAGGAGGAGGTCGACGCCGGCGGCGAAGACGTCGTCGAAGTCGGCCGTGATCCGGCGGCGAGTCGCCTGGGCGCGGCGATAGTAGGTGTCGTAGTAGCCGGCGCTCAGGACGTAGGTGCCCACCAGGATCCGGCGGCGTACCTCGGGGCCGAAACCGGCGCCGCGGGTCTGCCGGTAGAGCGCCTCCACGGTGGACGCGGCCGCGGCCCGGGCGCCGTAACGGACGCCGTCGAAGCGGGCCAGGTTGGCCGCCGCCTCCGCCGGAGCGAGGACGTAGTAGGTGGGCACCGCCAGCATGGCGTTGGGCAGCGATACCGGCACCACCCGGCCGCCAAGGTCGCGGACCAGCGCGGCCGCGCGATCGACCGCCGCGCGAACGCCGGGATGGAGGTCGTCCGGGAGGTACTCGGCCGGCAGGCCGACGGTCAGGCCGGCCAGGTCCGGCACCTGGGGCGGGGCCGACAGCGGCGGCGCCGCCACCGACGTTGCGTCCCGGGGATCCGGACCGGCGATGGCCGCCAGCACCCGGGCGGCATCGTCGACCGTGGCGCCAAAGACGGAAATGCAATCGAGGGACGAGCCGAAGGCAACCAACCCGTAGCGGCTCACCCGGCCGTAACTCGGCTTGACGCCGACACAGCCGCAGAACGCCGCCGGCTGCCGGACCGACCCGCCGGTTTCGGAGCCGAGGGCGGCCGGGACCACGCCCGCCGCGACCAGGGCGGCGGAGCCACCGGAACTGCCGCCGGGCACCCGGTCGGGATCGAGGGGATGCCGAACCCGGCCGAACGCCGAGTGCTCGGTCGAGGATCCCATCGCGAACTCGTCGAGGTTGGTCTTGCAGGCCACCAGGCCCCCGGCAGTGCGAAGCCGTTCGACCGCCGTTGCCGCGAACGGCGAGCGATACCCCTCGAGCATCTTCGAGGCGCAGGTGGTCGGCAACTCGGTGGTGACGATGTTGTCTTTGATGGCGACGGGCATTCCCGCGAGCGGCCCCGCGGGCGCGAGGGCCTCGACCCGGGCGGCCTCCGCCTCGAGGTCGGCGGCAGTACCGGCGAGCACGGCGTTGAGGCCGCGCGCGCGGTCGAGGCGGGCGGCCGCCTCGCGGGCCCGCGTCAGGAAACTCACCCCTGATCCATGGCGGCGAGGCGGGGCACGACGAAGAAGCCGTCCCGGAAATCGGGCGCGAAGCGGGCCGGCGGTTCCGTGAGCGGCGCCGGCGCCACCTCATCCGCGCGAAGGACGGCGGGGTCCCTGTCGGCGGCATCGGCCCCATCGAGGGGCGGGAGGTGCCCGACGTACTCGACGATCCGGTCGAGTTGCGCGGCCAGGTCGGGCAGGTCTTCGGGAGCAACCTCGAGGGCCGCGAGCCGGGCGATGCGCTCGACTTCCTGGGGCGAGATCATCAGGCGCCGTCCCAGTCGCGTTCGAGGCCGGCGTAGGCGACCAGCAGTTGCTTGAGCCCGGCCTCGGGGTCGTCGAACAGAACCGACACCTTGAGGTCCTTCCCCGCCCCCTTGAGCCCCTGGATGACGCCGCTGCCGAAACGCCGGTGGCGGACCCGTTCGCCCTTCACGTAGCGCGGCGTGTCCTGCGAGAGCTCTTCGTCCGCCGGGCGCTCCGGCTGGGCGGGCGCGCTGGTGCCCGACCAGGCCCGGCTCGGCGCCGCGGGTGCCGCCGTCGCCGGACGGGAACGCTGCCACCCACCGCCCGACCCGAAACGGTTGCCGCTCCGGCCGACGCGCGACCCGCCCCACTGGGGCGCGAAGAGGGACGACGTCGTCTGCGCGTCGAGAATCCCTGGCGGCAGGCTTTCGAGAAACCGCGACGGCAGCGACGGCAGGATCTCGCCGCCGCGCCGGCGCGACCGGGCGTAGGTCAGATAGAGTTTGTCCTTCGCCCGGGTCAACGCGACGTAGAAGAGCCGCCGCTCCTCCTCGAGGCCCTCGAGCGACTCGGCCGCGCGGGAGAGCGGGAAGAGGCCGTCCTCCAGGCCGGCCACGGCCACCACGGGCCATTCGAGCCCCTTGGCGGTGTGCATCGTCATCAGGGTCACGCCGGCCTCGTCGCCCTCCTGGGTATCGTGGGACGAGAGCAGGGCCGCATCGGCCAGGAACCGCTGGAGCGGCGGAATCGGTTCCGCATCGGGCTCATCCTCGACGACGATCTCCGACCAGCTGGCCGCGGCCGCCACGAGTTCCTTGACGTTCTCCCAGCGATCCTTGCCCTCCTGGCCTTCGTCGTGGAGGACCCGCTCGTAGTTGATGGCCTCGAGCAGACCCTCGAGCACTTCCGCGGGCGGTCGGTCCCCGAGGCGGGCGCGGAGGTCGGCGATCAGCTCGCCGAAGCGGCGGAAGGCCTCGCGGACGTTGGGGCGAAGACCCGTGATCCGGTCCGCGACGGTGGCGGCCTCGAGAAACGGTTTCTCCCAGGTCGCCGCCATTTCCCGGAGGACCGCCAGGCTGGTATCCCCGATGCCCCGCCGCGGCACGCCGATGGCGCGGATGAAGGCCTCGTCGTCCGCGGGATTCACGACCAGCCGCAGGTAGCAGAGCAGGTCCTTCACCTCGCGGCGATCGTAGAAGCTCACCGAGCCCACGATCCGGTACGGGACGCCGGCCCGGCGAAAGGCTTCTTCCATGGCGCGCGACTGCGAGTTGGTGCGATAGAGCACGGCCATGTGGGCGGCCGGATAGTCACCGGAACTCCGGCGGTTGCCGAGTTCGCGGGCGATCCATTCGGCCTCGTCGCGCTCGTCGGCGGCGCCGAGGAGGGTGACCGGATCCCCGCCGGACCGCCGGGTCCGGAGGGTCTTCCCGATCCGGCCGGTGTTCGGCGCGATCGCGGCGTTGGCTGCATCGAGGACGACCTGGGTGCTGCGGTAGTTCTCTTCGAGGCGGACCAGCCGGCAGCCGGCAAAATCCGTCTGGAACTCCCGCATGTTCTTCACCTCGGCCCCCCGCCAGGCATAGATCGACTGGTCATCGTCGCCGACGGCGAAGACGTTCTGGTGCAGCCCGAGCATCCGGACGAGTTCGTACTGCGCCCGGTTGGTGTCCTGGAACTCGTCGACGAGGACGAACGCGAACCGCCGCTGGTATTGCGCCAGCCGATCCGGATGCTCCCGGAAGAGCGTGAGCGGATGAAGCATCAGATCGTCGAAGTCCATCGCGTTCTGCGATCGCAACGCCTGGGTCATCGCGCCGAAGACGTCCGCGGCGACGGTGCTCAGGGGATCGCCGAGGCGGGCCATCTGATCGGCCGTCTGCATCCGGTTCTTGGCGGCGGAGATGGTGTGCTGGACCAGCTTCGGCGGGAACAGCTTGGTGGAATGGTTCCGCTGGTCCATCAACCGCTTGATCAAGGCGAGCCGGTCGTCCTCGTCGTAGATCGTGAAATCGCGGCTGAAGCCGAGGCGTTCCGCCTCGCGCCGGAGGAGCCGGGCCGAGAGGCTGTGGAAGGAACCGATCCAGAGGCCGGTCGGGTCGCGGTCGAGCATCGATCCGATCCGCTCCTTCATTTCGCCGGCGGCCCGGTTGGTGAACGTCGCGGCGAAGATCTGCTGGGGCAGCACGCCGTGGCGCTCGATCAGGAGCGCGATGCGGGTGGTCAGGACGCGGGTCTTGCCGGATCCGGCGCCGGCCAGGACCAGCATCGGGCCCTCGACGTGCTCGGCGGCTTCCCGCTGCTCGGGGTTGAGCGCGAGAATCAGGTCGGAACCGCTCATCGGCTCAACGCCCGGCGGCCAGGCGATCGGTACCGAGGTAGGGCCGGAGCGCCTCGGGCACCGTGACGGAGCCGTCCGGCTCCTGATAATTCTCGAGAATGCCGATGATGGTCCGGGGGAACGCCACGCCGGAGGCGTTGAGCGTGTGAAGCAGTTCCGGCTTGGCGCCGGGCGCCGGCCGGTAGCGGATGTTGGCGCGGCGGGCCTGGAAATCGGTGAAGGTGCTGGCGCTCGACACCTCGAGCCAGGCGCCGGTACCGGGAGCCCAGACCTCGAGGTCGAAGGTCCGCGCCGAGGCGAAGCCGGTGTCGCCCGCGGCCAGCTCAAGGACCCGATACGGCAACCCGAGACGCTGGAGAACCGCTTCGGCGTGCCCCGTGAGCCTGGCCAGATCCGCCTCGCTGTCCTCGGGACGAACGAGCCGGACGAGCTCCACCTTGTCGAACTGGTGGACCCGGATCAGGCCCCGGGTGTCCTTGCCGTGCGAGAAGGCTTCCTGCCGGAAGCACGGCGTGTAGGCGACGAAGGTCCGCGGCAGGACCGCGGCATCGAGGATTTCGTCCCGGTGGATGTTGGTGACCGGCACTTCCGCCGTCGGAATCAGGAACAGATCGTCCCCGGTTCGGTACATGTCCTCTTCGAACTTCGGGAGCTGGCCCGTGCCGGTGATGGCGGCCCGGTTCACCACGTACGGCGGCTGGATCTCGAGGTACCCGTGTTCGCGGGAGTGGAGGTCCAGCATGAAGCCGGCCAGGGCCCGCACCAACCGGGCGCCCATGCCCGTGAACAGGGGGAAACCCGAGCCGGCGATCTTGGCGCCTCGGGGCAGGTCGAAGAGACCGAGGGACTCACCGAGCTCCCAGTGCGGCTTCGGGGTCCACGCCAGCGACCGCGGCTCGCCCCAGGTCCGGACGACCCGGTTGCTCGACTCCCCGCCGTCGGGGACGGCGTCGTGCGGGAGGTTGGGCAATCGCAGGGCGGTGTCCTGGAGCTGCTCCTCGACCTCGCGCACCTGGGCGTCGAGCGCCTTGACCTGATCGCCCGATTCCTTGAGCCGGGCCAGGAGATCGTCCGCGGGCTCCTTGGCCTTCTTCCGACGGGCCACCTCTTCGCTCGCTGCATTTCGCTCGGCCTTGCGGGCCTCGACCTCAGTCAGGAGCGAACGCCACCGCCGGTCCAGGTCGGCCAGGGCGTCGAGCGCGGGTTCGAGGGTGGGGTCGAGACGACGGAGGAGCTTCTGCCTGAAAGCGGCCGGGTCCTGCCGAAACAGCTTGAGGTCGATCATTTCTCCGGGAGGCCGGGCAAGAGGCCCCGATAGCCGCAGTTGACGTCGACGAGGATCTGCATCTTGACCGAGCGGGCCGCTTCGTCGAACGAGATGATCTCGATCTTGCCGTAGTACGGAATGCCGAGGTAGCACCCGTTCGGCAGCCCGGACCGCACGTAGAAACGCTTGCCGACCGCCAGGTTGGCCGGCTGATCGGTGATGTAACCGGTCTGCTCGCCTTCGTCGATGGCATCGAACGCGGTCTGGGTTTCGAGGAAGCCCGGCCGGCCCTGTGTGGATGACGACGCCGTGGAACTCGGGGCGATGGCCGCGTACGGCACGAACTGCGGCGTGCCGGTCGAATCGATCCGGTAGAGGAAATCGAAGTTGTAGGCGGTCTGGTCGATGCCCAGCCGGATGGGCAACCGGCTGACCATCAGGTAGCCGCTGGGCTTGTCGAGCGCCGTGCCGTTGACGGCGTACATCTCGACGGTGTCGACCGTGTTGGAAATCGCCGCCGGCAAGATCGCGAACGGATCATCACAGGCCGCCCCAAGGGCCGCCACCGCCACCACCGAAACGAACCCGAGGACGCGCATAGGACGGAGAACGTTAAGGACCGGCCCGACAGCGGTCAACCCACTATATTTGCTTGACTTCGGTCGTGTCATCTCACTAGTCTCCCGCACTCTTTTCCCTGGGACTGATGGCCTTCCGCGACCTGCTCGACCAGTGGGACTCGCGCCCCGTGATCCGGGGCGGTGCCGTGATCAGCGAGGACGGCCTCCTGGTGCATGACCTGCTGGCCGACGGGGTCGACGGCGAGGCCCTGGCCGCGCTGGCGGTGGTGCTGCGCCGGGATGCCGCCCAACTGGGTGAGGCGGCCGGCACCGGCGACGCCGGGACGGTCGTCGTCGAACACCCGACCGGCCCGGTCGTGATCGCCGAACTCGATGCCCACCATACGTTGCTCCTCCTGGCCCGGCCGGACGTCGACATCGGTCCCCTGCTCTATGACATCCGATGTCACCGAACCACCCTAAGCCGGGCGGTCTGAGCCGATGCGATGGGCGGTGATACTCGCCGGCGGATCGGGCACGAGGTTCTGGCCGCTCTCGACGCCAAGCATTCCGAAGCAGGTGCTGCCGCTGCTGCCGACAGGCTCGACGGCCGCGGCGGCCGCCGCCCGCCTGCACGGGCTGGTGCCGCCGGAGCGGGTCCTCCTGGTGACCGGACCGCACCTGGCCGCCGGCCTCCAGGAGGCCCTCGGCCTGCCACCGGAAAACGTGCTGGTGGAGCAAGCCCCGAAATCGACCGCGCCGGCGCTCGCCTGGGCCACGTTCGAGGCCCGGCGCCGGGATCCGGAGGCCGTCGTCCTCTCGCTCCACGCCGACTGGTACGTACCTGACGCGGCCGCGTTCCGTCACGCCGCCGCGGAGGCCCTGGCCCTGGCGGAGTCGGCGGCGGTGCTGGTTACGGTGGGGGTCACGCCGACCCGGCCTGAAACCGGCTACGGGTACCTCGTGCCCGGGGAAGAGATTCCCGGCGGCCGGCGAGTGTCGCAATTCAAGGAGAAGCCGACCCACGAGACGGCCCTGGCCCTGCTGGCCCGCGGCGCGCTCTGGAATTCCGGGCTGTTCGCCTGGCGGGCGGACACCTTGCTCGCCGAAATCAGGGCTCGGACCCCGGAGATCGCCGTCGGACTTCCGGCACTGGAGGCCGGCCGCGCGGGCCACTTCTTCGACGCGGTCAGCGAGGTGTCGATCGACGTCGGGGTCCTCGAGCGGAGTCCCGCGGTCACGATGGTGCAAGGCAATTTCGCCTGGGACGACGTCGGTACCTGGGAGGCCCTCCGCCGGGTGCGGTCCCCCGACGCCCGCGGGAACGTGCACGTCGGCCCGGTCACGGCCGTCGAAACGGATCGGACCATCGCCTGGAGCGACCGCCATCCGATCGTTCTGGCCTGGGTCGAGGACCTGGTCGTCGTCGCGGCGAACGGACGGATCCTGGTGCTCAACCGGCATCGTGCCGGCGACATGAAGACCCTGCTGGACCGGCTGCCACCCTCGCTTCGGGAGGTGCCATGACCCCACGACTCTTCCTCCTCGAACCGCCCCATCCGGGCGACGACTGGGCTCCGTGGGCCGGCGTCCGGCCGATTGCCGAGTTGCGGGCCGGCGTGTTCCGGATCGGGGACCGCTGGAAGCAGTTCCTCGGTCTCGACGAGGTCCTGGTCATGTCGCCGGCGACGCCCCGGTTCGCCGATGTCGGCTCCTTCCCGCTCGCCCCCGGTGCCGTGGTCGGCCCGGCCGTGGTCGCCCGGTCCAACTTCGCGCCGATCGGCCGCCCGATGCCGATTCCCACCGGTACCAAGGCGCTCGCCGTGCAGGGTCACGCGGTGGCGTGGATGCTGGGCCCCGGCGAACCATGGGAGGGCCCGGCCGACGTCCCGGATGCCCTGGAGGTGAAGGCGCTGCGGCTCAATGGCGCCTCTGATCTCGTGACGGCCTGCGAGCGCCTGATCGAAGACGACTGCGCGGCCCTCGCGGCGGAAGACGGCAGCGGAGTGCCCGCCGGCGCCATCGTCATCGGAGACCCGGCCCTGGTCGTCGTTCGCACAGCGTCCGTGGAGCCGCAGGTCGTCTTCGACGTTCGGAAGGGGCCGATCATTCTGGAGCCGGATTCGGTGGTCCGGGCCGGGAGCCGGCTCGAAGGGCCGCTCTACCTCGGACCCCATTCCTGGCTGCTCGGCGGGTCGGTTCGCCAAAGCGTGATCGGACCGCACTGCCGGGTCCACGGCGAGATGACGAGCACCGTGATGATCGGCTACGCCAACAAGAGCCATGACGGCTTCGTCGGCCACACGATCATCGGGCAGTGGGCCAATCTCGGCGCGGGCACGATCACCTCCAACCTCAAGAACACCTACGGGCCGATCCGGCTCGATCTCCCGAATGGGCGGATCGAAACCGGCCGAAACAACCTCGGCAGCCTGGTCGGCGACCATGCCAAGACCGGCATCGGCACCTTGCTCTCGACCGGGACGGTGGTCGGCGCCGGCGCGAACGTGATCGGACCGTCGATCCCGCGGGCGGTCCGGCCGTTCACCTGGGATGGGATCGAGACCCTGACGCTCGGCGGGTTCCTGACCATCGCGCGGCGGGTAATGCCGCGTCGAGGCGTCGACGTCACTCCCGAAATCGAAGCGTCGCTCGCGGCGCTGCACGGGCGCCTCGCCCGGTGACGACCCTCGCGTCCCTGGGCTCCGGTTCCTCCGGCAACGCATTCGTGCTGGAGGGCGCCGACGGGGCGCTCCTGATCGACGCCGGGTTCAGCGCCCGCGAGCTCAGCAAACGGGCGGAACGCATCGGCCTCGACCTGGGCCGGTTGGTCGGCATCGTGCTGACGCACGAACACGGCGACCATGCCTCGGGCGCGGCCCGGCTGAGCCGCCAGCTGGGCGTTCCCGTCGTGGCCACCGAGGGGACCCTGCGGGCGCTCGGCCTGCCGGACGATGCCCCGCGGGTCGTGCTGCGGTCGAGTTCGATCACCGAGGTCGGCCCGTTCTGCATCGAGTCCTGCCGAACGCTCCATGACGCGGCCGAGCCGACGGCGTTGGCCGTGGAACTCGGGGGCGTCCGGGTCGGGATCGCCTACGATTTCGGCCGGCCAACGGCCGGGCTTCGTCATCTGCTGCGCGGTGCCGACGCCCTGATCATCGAATCGAACTACGACGAGGTGCTCCTGCGAACCAGCGACTATCCGGCCTCGGTCCAGCACCGGATCGCGGGATCGGGAGGGCATCTGTCGAACCGGGCGGCGGCCGATCTCATCGGCGAGGTCTATCACCGCGATCTCGCTCTCGTGGTGCTGGCGCACCTGAGCCGCCAGTGCAACGCGCCGGACGTGGCCCGCGCCACCGTGGCCGAGGCGCTCACCGGGCTCGGCTTCCGGGGCCGGATCGCGGTGGCCGTGCAGGATGCCGCCGTCGGTCCCCTGCCGCTCCGGCCGAGTGGTGCCAAGGAACGATTGCTCGCCCAGGTCGAGCTCGAGCTTCATTGACGGCGCGGAGGGCCGCGCCATTCATCCGTCTGCAGGAGGCCGCAATGTCGATCGCCGAATCAGTCCTTCCCGAATTCGATCAGGAGATGGCCTCGACCCGGAAGCTGCTCGAACGGGTGCCGGCGTCCGCCTTCGAATGGATGCCGCACCCGAAGAGCATGAGCATGAAGCGGCTCGCCGGCCACCTGGCGAACCTGCCGAATTGGGCCGTGATGACGCTCGACCGGACCGAACTCGACCTCGAGCCGCTCGGGGGGCCGGCCTTCGTGCAGCCGCAATTCGAAGGCCCCGCGGACGTCCTGGCCGCGTTCGACGCGAACGTGAAGGCGGCCCGCGAGTGGATCGCGAAGACGAACGACGCCGACTACCTGGTGACGTGGTCGCTCAAGAAGGCGGGCCAGACGCTGCTGTCGATGCCGCGGGTGGTCTGTCTCCGGTCGTTCGTGCTCAACCACATGATTCACCATCGGGGCCAGTTGAGCGTCTACCTCCGCCTCCGGGACGTGCCCGTCCCCGGCGTCTACGGCCCCTCCGCCGACGAAGCGGGGATGTAGCTCACCATCGAAACCGGGCGGCGAGCAGATACCAGCTGGCCGCCCCGGCCGCCGCCACCAGGAGGAGGGCCGGCGCCGTCTTGCGCCGGTAGTCCTTCCCGCCGACGACCAGCGCCACCGCCGCCTTGAGTACCGTGTTGGAGATGATGCCGACCAGGAGGGCGGCCGCGGCGAGATGGGCCGAGGCGCCGTCTCCCGCCATGCGCGACATGCCGAGCGTGAGCGCATCGACGTCCGTCAGCCCGGCGAGCGCGGCCCCGGTGAAGATGCCGAGGTCGCCGAAACGATCGCGCGCGGCCTCCAGGAACAGCATCACGAGCTGGAACCCGAGCGCCATCTTGACGGCGGAGCCGAGTTGCAGCGGATTGGCCGGGGCGGCCTCCTCCGCCGTACCGTCGGCAAGCCGGCGGGTCTTCGAGGCCACGAAGAGCGCGGCACCGACCGCCACGACGAACATCGCTCCGAGCCAGACCGCGACGGTCGGCGCGAACGCCGGGTTGAGGGCCGTGGCCACCAGCGCCACCCGCGGGAACAGCACCGTCGAGGCCACGATGCTCCCGGCCGCGAGCGTGGCGGTGTGCTCGGGCTCGAGGCGGCTCTTTCGCGCATAGGCCAACGTCACCGCGGTCGAGGAGATCAAACCGCCCAAGGCCCCGGCGGCGAGGTGCCCGCGGCTTTCGCCGAGCGCCTGGCGGGCCAGGAACGAGGCGAAGTTGACCCCCGAGAGCAGCACGACGACCGTCCAGATGAGCCGGGGCCGGATGGCATCCCAGGGGCCGAACGGTCCCTCGGGCAGGAGCGGCAGAATGACGAGCGCGAGTACGGCGAACTGGAGGCCGGCTCGCATTTCCGCTTCGTCGATTCGGGATACGAAATCCCGGATGACCTGCTTCTCTCCCAGCATCAGGGCCACCACCGCCGCGCCGCCGCCGGCAATGGCCAATTGGCCGGCTCCGGCGACGGCGCCGAGCGCCAGGACCACGATCGCCGCCACCTCCGTGGTGCCGTCGAGATCGGCGGGATTGCGGCGGACAGCTGCCAGGTAGGCGACGAGCGAGAGCCCGGCGCCGGCGGCGAGCAGGAGCGCCCCGATCGCTTCCCGCCCCTCGACCGCGCACCAGCCGCCGATGCCGCCAAGGAGCCCGAGCAGCATGAACGTCCGGATGCCCGCGAAACGGGCGGCCGGGCCGGACGCATGGCCCGACCACTCGCGCTCGAACCCGACCGCCAGCCCGGCGAGGGCGGCGATCCCCAGACGGGTCGCAAGGGTGAGTGCGTCGGTCGGCATTCAGAGTTAATATCCCCCGCCCTTCCTGAAGACAACAAGCGGGTTTCCATGAACGGTGACCGGAGCGACATCACCGCTGGCACCAGCCTGGTCCGGGCCATTACCCGGTCCGAGGCGCTGGCGATGGTGGTCGGCTCGATGATCGGCGCCGGGGTCTTCATCGTGGCCGCGGACGTCGTCCGGCAGGCCCGGTATCCGGGGATCGCCCTGGCGGCGTGGGGACTCGCGGCCGTGATCCTGATGACCGGCGGGCAGGTCTACTCCGAACTCGGCGGGATGTTCCCCCGGGCCGGCGGAATCTACGTCTACCTGCGGGAGGCCTTCTCCCCGCTGGTCGGGTTCCTGTTCGGCTGGACCCTGTTCGCGGTGATCTGGACGGGTGGGACCGCGGCGGCGGCCACCGGGTTCGCCCGCTTTGCCTCGGTCATCTTCCCCTCGATCGGTCCGGACCTCTGGTTCGGTTGGACGGTGGCCCTGCCGAGCGGGCCGATCGAGGTCGGCGTCGGGCCGCAACGGCTGCTGGCGGTGGCGTCGATCGCCCTGATCACCTGGATCAACCGGCGTGGGGTCCGTGAGGCGGCCGCCATTCAAGCGGCCTTCACGCTCATCAAGGTCGGAGCGGTGCTCGCTCTCGTCGCGCTGGGGCTGTCGGTCGGCCGGAATCCGGAGGCGCTCGCCGCCAACTTCGGGGCGGCGTTCTGGCCGAACCGGATCGACGCGGCCACCGTGACGACGTTCGCGGCGGCCATGGTCGGGCCGTTGTTCGCGATGGATGGCTGGTACGCGCTGTGTTTCGCCGCGTCCGAGATGGTGGATGCGAAGCGGGACCTGCCCTTCGCCATGACGGCCGGGACGCTCCTGGGCGGCGTGCTCTACGTGCTGATCAACCTGGCCTACTTCACGGTGCTGCCGGCCGCCCAGATTGCGGGAGCCGATCAGGACCGGGTGGCGTCCGCCGTCATGGAGCAGATGCTCGGCCCGGTGGGCGGGAAGCTCATGGCGGCCGCGATCATGGCTTCCTCGTTCGGCCTCAACGTCGGGCTGCTGCTGGGTGGGGCCCGGGTCTTCTACGCGATGGCGCGCGACGGCCTCTTCTTCTCCGCCATGGGCCGCCTCCACCCGACCTACCGGACGCCGGCTACGGCCCTTGCCTTCCAGGGTCTCTGGATCTCGGTGCTCTGCCTCTCCGGGACCTACGGGCAACTGCTCGACTTCACGATGGTGGCGTCCCTGGTGTTCTACTTCCTCGTGCCGGTCGGTCTCTTCGTCCTGCGGTACCGGCGCCCGAAGGCCGAGCGTCCGGTGCGCGCGTGGGGCTACCCCGTGGTGCCGTTCATCTACGCGGCGGCGAGCGGCTGGGTCTGCGTCCAACTGGTGATCCAGCGGCCGCAGTACACCTGGCCCGGCCTGGTCCTCCTGGCGCTGGGCCTGCCGATCTATCTCGTCCAGTCCCGGCGGGCGACGGCGTGAGCGGCGCGGCGTGGTCCCTGGTGGCGTTGCTCGTGGCGATCATTGCGTCGGTCGTGACCCGGCTCAACGTGGGGGTCCTCGCGATCGCGCTGGCCTGGCTGGTCGGGGTCGGAGCGGCCGGCCTCAGCGCCGGCCAGGTGATCCAGGGCTTCCCGTCGAGTCTCTTCCTCACGCTGGTCGGTGTGACGCTGCTCTTTGCGGCGGCGGAGGCAAACGGCACCCTGGCGCGACTGACCCATCGGGCGCTGGCGATCACCCGGGGGAACGCTCGGGGGTTGCCGGTCCTCTTTTTCGTGATGACCGGCCTCCTCTCGAGCCTCGGCCCGGGCTCGATCAGCTCGGTGGCACTGGTCGCGCCGATCGGCATGGCGGTGGCCGGACGGGCCGGGATCCCGCCGTTTCTGATGGCCCTGGCGGTGGCCAATGGGGCCAACGCCGGCAACCTGTCCCCAATCAGTTCGGTCGGCGTCATCGCCAACAGCAAGATGGCCGAGGTGGGGCTCGGCGGGCACGAGTTGAAGGTGTGGTTCGCGAACTTCGCGGCCCACCTGCTCGTCACGGTGATCGCCTACTTCGCCCTCGGCGGCCACCGGCTGTCCACCGTCTCCACCGCGGTCGAAGCGGACGACGACCACCGCCTCGGGCAGACCCATTGGCTCACCCTGGCTGTCATTCTCGGATGGATCGTCGGGGTGCTCGCCTTCAAGCTGAATCTGGGCCTGAGCGCTTTCCTGGCGGCCGCCGTGCTCTTCGGCCTCCGGGGCGCCGCCGAAGGCGAGACGTTCCGCCGGATGCCGTGGGCGGTGATCGTGATGGTGTCCGGGGTGTCGGTGCTGATCGGCGTGCTGGAGCACTCCGGCGGGATGGAGTTGTTCACGGGGCTGCTGGCCCGGCTCACCTCCGGCCGAACGGTCAACGGAATGATTGCGTTCGTAACTGGAGCGATCTCGAGCTACAGCAGCACCTCGGGGGTCGTCCTCCCCGCGTTCCTGCCCACGGCGGCGTCCCTGGTCGAGAAGGTGGGCGGCGGGGATCCGCTGGCGGTGGCGCTCAGCATCAACGTCGGGTCGTCGATCGTGGACGTGTCGCCGCTGTCCACTCTGGGGGCCCTCTGCGTGGCCGCCATCTCCGACGAGGCCAAGTCGGAGCGGCTGTTCCGGCAGTTGCTCGTCTGGGGACTGAGCATGACCCTGGTGGGGGCCCTGCTGAGTCAGCTGTTTGCGGGGATGGTGGCGCGCTGGTAGGTGCGGGCGCGCCAGCCGGCGCGCCCTGACGGCAGGCTATTGGCCCTTGTCCGGGTCAGGCGGTACCGGAATCGAATCGGGCCGGGGAGTGTGGGGGCCGACCCGCTTGAGGGTGATCTCCTCGGCCAAGTCGCCGCCGGAGAGGGTCATCCGGTTCGAGCGGACCTTGATCTTGTAGGTCTCCCACTCGCCGCCGAGGGCGATCATTATCTGGTCACCGGTGAGCCGCCAGCGAACCGTCTCTTTTCCCCAACTGGCGCTCGAATCTGGTCGGATGATGACCGTCTTCGGCCCATCAGTCTTCACCTTACCGTGCTCGAGCTGCCAGGTGCCGGCGACGGGAGTTCCACTGCCGGCCGACTTGGCCTGAGCGTTGACTTCCGTGACAGCGCCGATTGCCAGCGCCAGGCTCACACCCATCACGACCTTGCCCATCGTCGGTTTCCTCATCGTTCCACGGTCCCCTCAAGATAGCCACCCGTCAATGCCGCCCGGCGGCGGACTCCGCGAATGGACGTCCGAGCCCGGCCTCGCTGACACGCCGGGGTCGGCGCCAAAGGAAAGGGGGCGGCCGCCAGGCCGCCCCCTCCCCAGTGTTCCCTGCCGACCTGGGCCTAGTACATCCCGCCCATGCCGCCGCCCGGAGGCGCGGCCGGCGCCGGCTTGTCTTCCTTCTTCTCGACCACGACGCACTCGGTGGTGAGGAGGAGGCCCGAGATCGACGCGGCGTTCTGGAGCGCCGTCCGGGTGACCTTGGTCGGGTCGATGACGCCGGCCTTGACCAGGTCCTCGTACTCGTCCGTGGCGGCGTTGTAGCCGTAGTTCCCCTTGCCTTCCTTGACCTTGGCCAGGACGATCGAGCCTTCGACGCCCGCGTTCTGGGCGATCATCCGGAGCGGCTCCTCGAGGGAGCGCCGGACGATGTCGACGCCGATCTTCTCGTCCTCGGTCCCGCGCACCTTGGCCAGGGCGTCCTGCGCCCGGAGCAGGGCCACGCCGCCGCCCGGAACGATGCCCTCTTCGACCGCCGCACGGGTGGCGTGGAGCGCGTCCTCGACCCGGGCCTTCTTCTCCTTCATTTCGGTCTCGGTCGCGGCACCGACGTGGATCACGGCCACGCCGCCGGACAGCTTGGCGAGCCGCTCCTGCAGCTTCTCGCGGTCATAGTCGCTGGTCGACTTGTCGATCGCGACCTTGATCTCGGCGATCCGGCCCTTGATGTCATCGCCCTTGCCCTTGCCGTCGACGACGGTGGTGTTGTCCTTGTCGATGACGACCCGCTTGGCCTGACCGAGATCACCGAGGACGGTGTTCTCGAGCTTGAAGCCGAGTTCCTCGGAGATGACCTTGCCGCCGGTAAGCTTGGCGATGTCGACCAGCATTTCCTTCCGCCGGTCACCGAAGCCCGGGGCCTTGACGGCCGCGACCTTGAGGGTGCCGCGGAGCTTGTTGACGACCAGGGTCGCCAGCGCCTCGCCTTCGACGTCCTCGGCGATGATCATCATCGGCTTGCCGGTCTGGGCCACCTTCTCGAGGACCGGGAGCAGGTCCTTCATGGCCGAGATCTTCTTGTCGTAGATCAGGATGTACGGGGCGTCGAGGACGGCCTCCATCTTCTCCGGATCGGTGATGAAATAGGGCGACAGGTAGCCTCGGTCGAACTGCATGCCGTCGACCGTCTCGAGCGTCGTCTCGAGGCCGCGGGCCTCCTCGACCGTGATGACGCCGTCCTTGCCGACCTTTTCCATCGCGTCGGCGATGAGGTCGCCGATTTCCCTGTCGTTGTTCGCCGAGATGGTGCCGACCTGGGCGATTTCCTTCTTGCCGGCGGTGGTGGTGCTGAGCTTCTTGAGCTCCTCGATGATGACGTCGACGGCCTTGTCGATGCCGCGCTTGAGCTCCATCGGGTTGGCGCCCGCGGTGACGTTCTTGAGGCCTTCGCGATAGATCGCCTGCGCCAGGACGGTGGCGGTGGTGGTGCCGTCACCCGCCAGATCGCTGGTCTTGGTGGCGACTTCCTTCACCATCTGCGCGCCCATGTTCTCGATCGGGTCGCTGAGTTCGATTTCCTTGGCGACGGTGACGCCGTCCTTGGTGACGGTCGGCGAACCGAACTTCTTGTCGATGACGACATTCCGGCCCTTGGGCCCGAGGGTGACCTTCACCGCCTCGGCGAGGGCGTCGACGCCCTTCTTGAGCTTGGCACGGGCGTCGGTGTTGAACAGCAGATCCTTGGCAGCCATTGGTTTTCTCCAGTTCCTTCGATTAACCGAGCTTGGCGAGAATGTCGGAGGCCTTGATGATCACGACCTCTTCGCCGTCGAGCGTGATGTTCGTGCCGCTGTACTTCCCGTAGAGCACCTTGTCGCCAACCTTGACGTCCATCGGGACCCGCTCGCCCTTTTCGACCCGGCCGGGGCCGACGGCGACGACCTGACCCTGGGTCGGCTTTTCCTTGGCGGTGTCCGGGATGTAGAGCCCGCCGCGCATGGTTTCGGTTTCCTCGTCCGGCGTCACGACGACCCGGTCCTCGAGCGGCGTGATCTTGAGCTTGGACTTCGTGGCCATTCTGCCTGCCCTCCCCCGATTGAAACGATGGTAAGATATTTCCCTGCAATCAATTAGCACTCAGATGTCGAGAGTGCCAAGCTGGTCAGACGCAAAGATAAACCCGGCTCGCGATCGGTCAAGCACCGCCGCGCGCTGGCACTCTGGCAACCGGAGTGCCAGTCGAATCGGTCATCTTGGCAGAATTTGGCGGCAGGTCACACGCCGCCGGTGGCCGAGTCCGACAGATCGTCGGTCAACCGGGCTGACGAGCTACCAGTCGAATCGGAGTTCGAAGCCGACGTAGCGGCTCGGGACGCGAAAGAACTGCCGCTGCGTCGAGAGGCCGTCGAGCAAGATGAGCCCGACCCCGAGGCGCCGACCGCCAACCGCCGCTTCGAGCCCGGCCTTGGCCGTCGTCGTCGCCTTCCAGTCCGCGTACTCGTCCAGCCGGACGTGGACCCCGGCCACCGGAATCAGGCGCCCGCCTCCGATCGGTCCGAGGTCGCCGGCGTAGTCGGCCCCGATTCCCAGGCTGGCCGGCGGCAACTCGAGCTCGTCGATGAAGGCGTAGGCGGCCTCCGCCGACGCGGCGAACCGCCCGGCCCGGCGCCGGACACTCAACTCGAGCACCTCCCGGGTCCAGTCCACCCGTGGGTCGCCGAACCGATCGGCATACTCGTCGCCGAGGTGCGAACTCTCGTGAAACACCTCGGCCGCCAGCCGCCAGGGGCCCCGGTCGGCGACGGCATGGATTCCGGCCAGCCAATCGTTGCTGATCAGCGCACTCTTGGAATCGTCGAGGCTGAAGCGGCCGGAGACCCGGATGGTCAGGCCGAGGAACGCCGGGCGGTCGCCGCGACCGAAGCCCAGGACCGGCAGGTTCTCGCCGATCGAGACGTCCGCTTCCTGCTCAACGCCGAAGCGGCTCTCCGGCAGGCGGGCCCAGATCACCCGCCCAACCGTGCCGGACGGTCGGAGGGAACCAACCGGATACTCGAAGGGTTCCACGGAGGGGAAGAAACGAATCTGCGCGGAAATCCGTTGGGGCAGCGCCATGACCGTCAGGGCCAGGAGGACGGCGGCTCGGATGAAACGTTTGTTCACATTAGTCATCGCGACTAATTTGGTGCCTTGTAAGGCGTTCCAACAGTTCCATCGTCAGGAGGAGCAGCGACATGATGTGGTTGGCAACCCTCGCGCTGGCAGCGGCGGTCGGCAGCAGTGACGATCCGCAGGCCCGTGTCGAGATCGACGAAGGCCGCAAGGAAGTCATCGTCACCGCAGGGCCGTTCGACGTCGCGGCGATGCCTCCCGGCATGAGCCACGACGACATGGAGATGATGGGGGACCACAATACCCCGCTGATCCGGTTCGAATGGCCGATTGACGGCTGGCTTCGGGGTTTCCGGGTGGACGTCGTCGACGCGAAGGGCCATCCGGTCGACCGACGAATCATTCATCATCTGATCGGCGTCAACTTCGACCGCCGGCAGCTGCTCTACCCCGCCATCGAGCGGATCTTCGGCATTGGCCGGGAAACGCCGGACATGGAGGTGCCGCGCAGCATCGGCGTCCCGATGACCAAGGGGTACCGCCTCGGCATGTACATGGCCTGGCAGAACGAGACCGGTGCGGATCTCGAGGGCATTCAGATCAAGGTTCACCTGTCCTACAGCCCGAAGAATCTCAATCCGCGGCCGGTCGATGCGCTGCCGCTGTACATGGACGTGAACCTGACGATCGGCGGGTCGAACGCGTTCGACGTGCCGCCCGGCAAGAGCGAGAAGGCCTGGGAGTTCACGATGCCGATCGACGGTCGGTTGCTGGGCTACAGCGGGCACATGCACGATTACGGCGCCGGCGTCCGGCTCGAGGAAGCGGAGACGGGCAAGGTCATCGCCCGGGTCGAACCGGAACTCGCCCCCGACGGCAAGATCACCGGGATCTCGCGATCGCTGCCGGGCGTTGGCGGCGACGGCATTCTGCTCCGGGCGGGCCGGCGGTACCGGGTCGTGGGGATGTACGACAACCCGACCGGGAAGACGCTGGAGAAAGGCGCGATGGCGCACATCTCGGGGATCTTTGCGCCGTCGGACTACTCGAAGTGGCCCATGGTCGATCTCGCCAACGAGCAAACGCAGGACGACCTCGCCGCGCTCAGCGAAATGGGCCAGGGTGGTCATAAGCACAGCGGCCACAGCGGTCACACCGGGCCCGGCGGACGCTGACCGCTTCCGGTCCCGCCAACGACAAAGGCCCGACCAGTCGGTCGGGCCTTTGTCGTCTGGCCAATGCCGACTCAGTCGCTGCCGGGTCGGCGATAGTTCACGAGGTAGTCGGGCGGCACGGCGCCGGCCGGCATCTCGGGCGCCGCGATCGGCACGCCCGCAGCCAGGCGAAGCGGCAGCACCCCGGCCCAATGTCCCGAGGCGAGGTCGGCCTCGTCGTCGACCGGCGGGCCGGTCCGGACCTTCGCGGAGGCCTCATCGAGCGGAACCGCGACGACCCGGGTCACCCGGATTTCGGTTGGGTTCGGCTGGCGCGCGTCCGTCCAACGGCCCCGGGCGACCTGTTCGACGAGTGCCTCGAACGAGCGAGTCTTTTCCGCGACGTCCGTCACTTCCCGCCCCTGCCCGACGACGACGACCGAACGATAGTTGGCCGAGTGCGAGTAGTGAGCCCGCGCCATGACGAGGCCGTCGAGCAGCGTCACGGTGATGCAGACCGGCTGGCCGTCCGTGATCGAGCCGAGCATCCGGTTGGCGGCGGCGCCGTGGAAGTAGAGCGTATCACCGACGCGGGCATAGAGCGTCGGCAGCACATACAGCTGGCCGTCGACCACGAAACCGACATGGGCCAGCACGGCTTCGGCGAGGATGGCGTCGATCGTCTCGCGATCGTAGCGGCCTCGATCGGAGTGGCGGCGAACGGCGACCCGCGGCGTTGGAGCGGTCATGGTTCCTCAGGGAAGCACCCGGCGGGCGTCGAGCCAGCGCTGCACCCACCAGCGCCCGGCCGGGTCCTCCGGGTCGAGGCGGCTGATCTGGGTGCCGCCGGTGGCGCTGTGAATGAACCGGCCGTCGCCAAGGTAGAGGCCGACATGGGATGCCGACCCACCCGGCTGGGCCGAGAAAACGAGGATGTCCCCGGGGAGCAGCTCCCGCGCGTCGGTACCGACACCGGACCCGAACCGGGCCTGGTCCACGCTCCGGCGTGGTACCGCCAGCCCGGCCTTGGCGTACGAATACTGGATCAGACCGGAGCAGTCGAAGCCGTTGCCGTCGGTACCGCCCCACTTGTAGGGGGTCCCCATGGCGTCGAGGGCGGCGTCGAGCACCGTGCGGGTGGCGCCCGAGGCAGCAACGGTGGCGAGCGCTCGATCGGGAGCAGGCGGGCCCGGATCCGCTCGCTCAGGTCGCGCCTCGGGTTCGTCGGGGACCGCGGGAAGGACCGGGCGGGGCGGCAGCACCGCCGGAACTGATGCGTTCCGGCCGAACGACCGGCCGAGCCGCACGCCGAGCGACACGCCGCCGGCACGTGCCCGGGAAAGCTCCTGGTAGCGCACCTCTGCCCCGAGGCCGGCCCCGCCGAGGCGAAGCAACTCGATGCCGGCTCCCGCCGACCACGCGTGCCAGAGCCCGACGCCGAACGACCGGTGGAAATCGAACATCCCGCCGCTGACGCCACCCACGAGATACGGCTGGGCCTCGCCGTTGAGCCGGATCACCACATCGGCGCCGACGCCGCCGAGGAGCGCGCGGTTCAGGGCGGGCGCGCCGCTGTCGGTCGCCGCGCGGCCGGCCTGGGAGGTGAACTGGGCAAACGGGAAGAGAGAAAACGGGCCGGCGTGATAACCGGACACCGATACCCGGTAGTCCGTCACCCTCGGGTCGGTGAGCCAGTGCGAAGCGGCGGCACTCACCGACTGGGCGGGCAGGCCGGGCGTCAGGCCGGCCGCAAGCGCCACCGCGATGCCGATTGGTCTCATCGCCCCTCCAGCTTGAACGGGCGGCCCGTGGCCAGCTCCACCCGATAGGTCGCGAACGGCCGGCACCGCAGGCTCAATTCGGCCCTGACGAAGCCCCGGCCGAGATCGGTCGGCGCCTCGAGCACGAACAGTAGCGGCACCTTGACCCGGCTGGAATCGGTCCGGATCTCGACGCTTCGCTCGTAGCAGGCCGCGCCCGAGGAGTCCGCCGCCGCCCGGCCCTCGGTGAGCCAGATCTGATAGCCGTCCGGCGTCCGATGAACCAGGGTGTCGGCGGGTGCCGACGCCGCAGGCGCCGCGGCCAAGGAATCGGCGGCTGGCCCCCCGCCGGCCTCACGGGCTCCGCAGGACCCGAGCAGGCAGCCCACGGTCGCGAGGACACCCACTCCGACGGCCGGCCCGGGCTCGAACCGCTTCGGCCCCGGCCTCACGGCTCTTCTCCCTCGGTAATGACGAGCGGCGTCGCGTCGGCAGCCACCTGGAGGGTTTCCTGGAGCCGCCGCGAACGGCGCAGCAGCCGGAGCCAGAGCAGCAACGCGCCCACCGCGGCGGCGGCGCCACCTGCCACCGAGGCCACCAGTTGGCTCCGGCCGCTGGCCATGCCTCCGGTCACCATCGCCATGCCGGCCGCACCCAAAAACGAAGCTGCCCACGCCACCACGGGCGTGAGCAGCCATCCGAACAGCCGGGCGATGAAGCGGACCAGCTTCATCTCACGCCCGGTTGGCTCCCATCCGCGTCACCAGCACCAACACCGCCTGCGCCGGGAGGACCGATACCGCGAAGGTTCCGAGGCCGAAGCTCGCGCCCGGAAACCCGAGCATCGTGGCGGCCGCCATGATCACGGCGGCGACGACGAGCGTGCCGATGATGAGCACTCCGGCATTCGGCGCGCCGGCCTTGGCCGTCTGGTTGGCGAGGACCCAGGCACCGAGCCACGGCATGTAGGTGCCGACCATCCACCAGACCGGGTGATACCACCAGTTGCTGCCGCCGCCGATCTCGAGCCACCGATTGGTGTAAACGCCGATCCGCTGCAACACCGCCACGTCGATGACCAGGAAGACGACCGTGGCGAACAGGCCAATGCCGGCCGCGCCTGCGATCCCCTCGATCGTCCGGGCCCGGGTCCAGAGCCCGGGCAGCGCGATGGTGACGGCGATGCCGACCGCCAGGATCGCACCACAGACGAGGAGCTCGATCGTGCCCTCGACCCGCGGCTGGATCAGCCCGAACGCGGCGACGAGCGCGGACTGGACGATGCCCAACTGGGTTCCGGCACGGAGCACGTGACGGAGTTCGGTATGGTCGGCGTGCGCGGGCTGAACGGCGGATGTCATCGGCGCTCCGAGCGGCTCTTGGTGGAGTGAACGATAAGCAATCTAATGACTTCCGGGATCGGGAGCCAAGTCCGTCGGGGTTACCGATTCGCGCACCAGCACCACCTGGCCGTCCGGCTGGCGGACCCGAAGGGCGCCATCCGGGCCCGGCCCCTCCGCTCGGCCGGCGACTGGGTGGAGCAAGGTCCGGTCGCGGAGCCAGTCGCGGCGTTCGAACTCGGCGAGTTCGTCATCCGACAGCGGCCCGGCCCGCTCGCCGGCCGCGAGCACGGCCGCAATGACCGGCCCTTCGAGGTCCGCGGCCTCGGCGCCCGAGCCGATGGCCTCGAGGCTCACCGCGCCCATGCCCGGGGTTCGCGGCAGCGGGTTGCGAACGTTGATGCCCACCCCGACGGCCACCCATCCCGGTCGGTCGCCAACCCAGCGCGCCTCGCACAAGATGCCGCCCAGCTTCCGGTTCGCCGCCACCAGGTCGTTCGGCCACTTGAGCTGGATCAGGCCGCCCGGGGCGACGGCTTCGAGCACCGGAGCCAGCGCCAGGCCGATTCGGAGGCTCAGCCCCTCGAGCAGCGGGGCCTCGCGGGGCCGCAGGATCGCCGTGAGCCAGAGCCCGCCGCGACCCGAGGTCCATTCCCGTCCCCGGGTTCCCCGGCCCTGGTCCTGCTCGGCCGCCACGACCACGGTGCCCGCGGGCGCGCCTTCGGCGGCCAGCCGGTGGGCCTCATCCTGGGTGGAGCCGACGCGGTCGAGGCGGTGGACCGTCACCGGCCGAGGAGGCCGAACCAGACCAGGCAGAAGCCGCCGAGCGCGGCGCAGTACGGCGCGAACAGGTGGAATCGACTGCTACGGAGCAGGGCGACGAGCAAGCGGATGGCAACGATTCCCGACAGGAGGGCGGCGAAGAACGCCCACAGCATACCGGGCGCGAACGGGTCGACCCCCGGCGGAATGTCGGACAGCTGGAGCACGCCGGTTCCGGCGATCACGATGATCGCCATCAGGAACGAGAACTCCGCGGCCGCCGTCGGGGAAATGCCGGTCCAGAGGGCCACCGAAATCGTGGTGCCCGAGCGGGAAACGGCCGGCAGGATCGCCAGCGCCTGGCCGAGACCGATCAGCACCGAGCGGGCGGCGGTGACCGGGGCCGCGGGCCGCTGGCCGACACCGGCGAATTTCGTGCTCCAGAGAATCGCCGCCGTCACGAGGAAATTGACGCCGAGCAGCACGGGCGTGTGGAAGGCCTGCTCGAAGAAGTCCTTGGCGGCGAGCCCGATCACGGCCGCCGGGATCGAGGCCAGGATGAGGAGCCCCGCGTACACCAGCGACGACCGGCGGCCGGCCAGCAGGCCCCGGAGCAGCTCGGCGATTCGATGCCGGTAGGCCACCATCACCGAAAGCAGGGTGGCGAGGTGGACCATCACCTCGAAGAACACGCCCTGCGACTGAAAGCCGACGAGCCGCTCCGCCAGCACTAGATGGCCGGAGCTCGAGATCGGGAGGAACTCGGTGAACCCCTGCACCAGCCCGAGGATAAGTCCTTGCCACCACGACATGGTCATGCGGTTGCCTCGTGATAGAGAGCTTCGTACCGGGGCACGATAGCCTCGGCGGCGAAGTGGCGGGCCCGGGCGAGGGCCGCGTCGCGCATCGACTGGAGCAGCACCGGGTCGCGGAGGAGGTCGACGGCCCGCCGGCCCATGGCTTCCACCGACCCGGGCGGTTCGAGGATGCCCGAGATACCGTCGTCCACCACCTCTGGGAGGCCGCCAACCCGGGACCCCACCACCGGCACCCCGCACGCCATGGCTTCGAGGGCGGCGAGGCCGAACGATTCCGACTGGGACGGGAGAATGAAGAGGTCGCTCTGCCGGAGCAAGGTGGCCACATCGCCGATCCGGCCGAGAAAGCGAACGTCGGCGGCCACCCCGAGCGCCTGGGCTTCGCGTTCGGACTGATCGCGTTCGGGGCCGTCTCCGATCATGACGAGCGTCGCCGGCATGGCCTTCCGCACCCGGGCGAAGACCCGCACGACGTCGCGCACCCGCTTCACTTCGCGGAAATTCGAAATGTGGGTGACGACCCGGTGGTCGGCCGGGGCGAGGGCCTCGCTCCGCGGCGCGGTGGCCGGGTGGTACTCGCGGAGATTGACGAAGTTCGGAATGACGTCGATCCGGCACTGGGCGCACCCGAAGGTGCGCACCGTCTCCGCCTTGAGAAAGTCCGACACCGCGGTGACCCGGTCCGATCGCTCGATCGAAAATTTGGTGATGGCGTAGAAGCTCGCCTCCTGCCCCACCAGGGTGATGTCGGTGCCGTGAAGCGTCGTGATCACGGGAAGGCGCCGTTCGGGGGCGAGCATTTCCCGGGCGAGCCAGGCGGTCGTGGCGTGGGGGATGGCGTAGTGGACGTGCAGGAGGTCGAGCCCCTCCCGACGGGAGACCTCGTACTGCTTGCTCGCGAGCGCCAGCGAATACGGATAATGCTCGAAGAGCGGATAGTGGCCGGTGGTCTCCACCTCGTGGAAGTAGACGCCCTCCGCGTAGTCGCGGAGCCGGAACGGCATCGCGTAGGTGATGAAATGGACTTCGTGCCCGCGCCGCGCGAGGGCGAGGCCGAGTTCGGTGGCCATTGCCCCCGAGCCGCCGTAGGTCGGGTAGCAGGTAATGCCGATCTTCATGCCCGAAGGGTCCTTTC